>CAVVHQ010000001.1:0-59683 GCA_963748075.1 uncultured Solirubrobacterales bacterium
CGCTGGCCGAGGCGCAGCGCGTGGTGATCGTCGGCGTCGACCAGATGGCCTTCTTCGCCCACCTACTTCCGCCACATGCTCAGCCTGCTCGACATCCGCGCCGAAATCGTCGCCAGCACCGGCGGCGAGTCGTTGCAGCGGCTCGGGCGGATCGACGAGGAGACGCTGGTGATCGTGCTCTCCTGCGGCCGTGCGCACCCGCTGCTGCTGCGGGCGATGGGCTCGCCCTGCACCGCCGCGCGCGCACCCTGGCGGTCTCCGACGCCTCGATGTCGGAGGTCGGCGAGCACCCCGAGCAAACCCTCTACTTCTCCTCCAACAGTTCCTCCTTCGCGCGCTCGAACACGGCGCTGATGGCGCTGATACAGGGCCTGGCGGACGGTCTGTACGCACGCGACGAAGCGGCGCCAAAGACCGGATACGCGCTTACAAACTGAAGTGACATAAACCGCCACCTCCTCCGCTTCGCGTCCGGGGGTGGCGGCCACGCGCCATATCGGAGCCGCTCGCGAGAATCAGATCGTGACGCTCGCTAATTGGTTGTGCGAGGCGTCCGGTAATAATGCCCTGATGGCAGAACGAGCAACCTTTCGAGTGAAGACCGGCCTCGCCGAGATGCTCAAGGGCGGGGTGATCATGGATGTGGTCACGCCGGAGCAGGCGCGGATCGCCGAGGCGGCGGGCGCCTGCGCGGTGATGGCGCTGGAGCGCGTGCCGGCGGACATCCGCCGCGACGGCGGCGTCGCCCGGATGTCGGACCCGCAGATGATCAAGGGGATCCAGGAGGCGGTGACGATCCCGGTGATGGCCAAGGCGCGGATCGGCCACTTCGCCGAGGCCCAGGTGCTGCAGGCGCTCGAGGTCGACTACATCGACGAGTCCGAGGTGCTGACTCCGGCCGACGAGCGCAACCACATCGACAAGCTCGCCTTCGAGGTCCCCTTCGTCTGCGGCGCGACGACGCTCGGCGAGGCGCTGCGGCGGATCGGCGAGGGCGCCGCGATGATCCGCTCCAAGGGCGAGGCCGGGACCGGCAACGTGGTCGAGGCGGTGCGCCACATGCGCGAGATCGTCGGCGGGATCAAGCGGCTCGCCCAGCTCGGCCCCGAGGAGCTCTCGGCGGCGGCGAAAGAGCACCGGGCGCCGCTCGAAGTCGTACACGAGGTGGCCGCGCAGGGCCGCCTGCCGGTGCCGCTCTTCTGCGCCGGCGGGATCGCCACGCCGGCCGACGCGGCGCTGATGATGCAGCTCGGCGCCAAGGGCGACTTCGTCGGCTCGGGCATCTTCAAGAGCGGCGACCCCGAGCGCCGCGCCCGGGCGATCGTCGAGGCGACCACGCACTTCGAGGACCCCGAGCGGGTCGCCGCCGCCTCGGTCGGGCTCGGCGAGGCGATGCCGGGCTGGAGATCTCCGAGCTGGTCGCCGCCGACGCGCTCTTGCAGGACCGCGGTGCCTGAGCGCCCGGCGCTGCGCATCGGCGTCCTCGCGATCCAGGGCGGCTTCGAACGTCACCTGGCGATGCTGCGCGGACTCGGCGCCGAGGTCGCGCAGGTGCGCTCCCCGGCCGATCTGATCGGCCTCGACGGGTTGGTGATCCCCGGCGGCGAGAGCACGACGATCGTCAAGGGGATCGAGGCGGCGGGGCTGGCGGAACCGATCCGCGCGCATCACGGGGCCGGTCGGCCGGTGTTCGGGACCTGCGCCGGGATGATCGTCTGCGACGACGAGCACCTCGGCCTGCTCGACGCGACGGCGCGGCGCAACGCCTTCGGCCGCCAGCTGCAGAGCTTCGAGGCCGACCTGGCGGTCGAGGGAATCGGCGCCGAGCCGCTGCGAGCGGTCTTCATCCGCGCCCCTTGGGTCGACCGCTACGGTCCCGGGGTCGAGGTGATCGCCTCTTACGACGGGCATCCGGTGGCGCTGCGCGAGGGCTCCGTCCTCGCCTGCGCCTTCCACCCGGAGCTGACCGAGGACCCGAGGCTGCACGCGCTGTTCATGGCAATGACGACGAAGGCGCGCGAGGGCGCGCCGGAGGGGGCGGGGACGTGAAGGATTCGAGAGCGCAAGGGCTGGCGAAGATCCTGGTCGGCTACTCGACCAAGGTCAAGCAGGGCGAGGTCGTCTCGATCGACGGCGAGAGCGCCGCCGCGCCGCTGCTGCTGGCGGTCTACGAGGAGGTGCTGAAGGCGGGCGCCCAGCCGGTGATGAACGTCTCGCTCCCCGGTCAGGGGGCCGCCTATTACAAGCACGCCTCCGACGCGCAGCTCGACTGGATCTCCCCGACCTCCGAATGGCTGCTCGACAACGTCGATGTGCGGATCGCCGTCGGCGCCTCGACCAACACGCGCGAGCTCTCCGGCGTGCCGCCGGAGCGCCAGATGCGCCGCCAGCAGGCGACCGGCGAGCTGCTCGGCCGGGCGATGGAGCGCAGCGCCAAGGGCGAGTTCCGCTGGGTCTACACGCTCTTCCCGACCAACGCCTACGCCGCCGAGGCGGAGATGAGCCTGGCCGACTACGAGGACTTCTACTACGGCGCCTGCCTCGCCGACGACGACGATCCGCTGACCGCCTGGCAGCGCGCCTCGGCGGAAACCACGCGGCTCGCCGAGTGGATCCAGGGCCACGAGGAGGTCCGCGTGACCGCGCCGGGGACCGACATCAGGCTTGGCATCGCCGGGCGCACCTTCATCCCCTGCGACGGGCGGCACAACATGCCCGACGGCGAGTTCTTCACCGGCCCGGTCGAGGACTCGGTCGAGGGCGAGGTCAGCTTCCACCTGCCGGCGACGATCGGCGGTCGAGAGGTGGCCGGCGTGCGGCTGCGCTTCGAGGCCGGCAAGGTCGTCGACGCTAGCGCCGAGCGCGGCGAGGAGTTCCTGATCGGGCTGCTCGACACCGACGAGGGCGCCCGCCGCCTCGGCGAGCTGGGGATCGGCACCAACTACGCGATCGACCGCGGCACCCGCGAGGTGCTGCTCGACGAGAAGCTCGGCGGCACGGTCCACCTGGCCGTCGGCAGGAGCTATCCGGAATCCGGCGGAGTCAACGAGTCCGCCGTACACACCGACCTGGTCTGCGACCTGCGCCTCGGCGGCAAGCTCGAAGTCGACGGCGAGGTCATGCAGGAAGACGGAAGATTCGTCGTTTAGTTGTTGGGCAGCGGCGAGCCCGCGAGCAGGAAGAACCAGGCGGCGAAGACGGCGCAGGCGAGCAGCACCGAGCCCATCACCACCGCCTCGACCACGCTGGTCGTGCCGGGGGCGCCGTCGGTGTCGCGCATGCTCTTCAGCCAGTTCGGCCGCATCGGCGCCAGCCGGTTGGTGCCGGTGACATGGACGTAGAGCGCGTTGAGGCGGCCGATCAGCCAGGCGTCGAAGAGGATCGTCAGCACGATGCCGACCGCGACGATCGCGTAGGGCCCCTCCGCCGGGAACTGCGTGCTGGCGACCTGCGAGCCGATCCAGATCCAGCCGACCGGGATCGCCGTCCACAGCGCCAGCGCAGCGAGCAGCATCGCGACGAAGATCGCGCTCGCGGTGATCCCCCGAACCGGGCCGATCGCGCGCTGCCGGGTGGCCGTCTGCGGGCTCATCTCCCTGGTTCATAGAATGGCAAACGCATGTCTGGTCATTCCAAGTGGTCCTCGATCAAACACAAGAAGGGCGCGGCCGACGCCAAACGCGGCAAGCTCTTCACCAAGCTGGCGCGGGCGATCACGGTCGCCGCGCGTGACGGCGGCCCCGACCCCGAGGGCAACGCGGCGCTGGCCACGGCGATCCAGAAGGCGCGCGACGCCTCGATGCCCAAGGACAACATCCAGCGGGCGGTCGACCGCGGCTCCGGCGTCGGCAGCGACGCGGCGGCGATCGAGCGAGTCGTCTTCGAGGGCTACGGGCCGGGCGGCGCCGCCGTTCTGGTCGAGGCGCTGACCGACAACCGCAACCGCACCAGCGCCGAAGTGCGCCACGCCTTCAGCAAACGCGGCGGCAGCCTCGGCGAGCCGGGCTCGGTCGCCTGGATCTTCGAGAAACGCGGCGTGCTCGCGGTCGACGGCGCCCGCTACGACGAGGACGACCTGATCGCCGCGATCGACGCCGGCGCCGACGACGTCAGCGAGGAGGACGAGCTGCTGCGGGTGCTCTGCGACCCGGCCAGCCTCGGCGCGGTGCGCGAGGCGCTGGAGAGCGGCGGCGTCGAGATCCAGTCCGCCGAGGTCGCGATGGAGCCGAAGAGCACGGTCGAGGTCAAGGGCAACGAGGCCAAATCGCTGCTCGGCCTGATCGAAGACCTCGAAGACGACGACGATGTGAACGAGGTCCACGCGAACTTCGACATCCCCGACGACGTCCTGGAGAAACTCGCCGCGTAAAGGCATCCGGGCTTACTCCCAGAATCACCTCCCATGCAAGTCGTGATGGGGATCGACCCCGGAGCAGCCAACCTCGGCTTCGGCATCGTCCGGGTCGAGGGCAACCGCATGGTCGCGCTCGACGGCGGCGTGGTCGAAACGGCCGCCGGCGTGCCGATCGAGCGGCGCCTGCAGCGGATCCACGCCGAGCTGGGCGAGCTGCTCGCCTGGCACCAGCCGGCCGCGATGGCGGTCGAGGAGGTCTTCTTCGGCAAGAACGTGCAGACCGCGATGACCGTCGGACGGGCCAGCGGCGTGGTGATGCTGGCCGCCGCCGAGGCCGGCGTCGAGTGCTTTTCCTACACCCCGCAGGCGATCAAGATGGCCGTCTGCGGCAGCGGCGCCGCCGGCAAGAAGCAGGTGCAGCGGATGGTCGGCACGCTGCTCGGGCTGCCCGAGCTGCCGAGCCCCGACCACGCGGCCGACGCGCTCGCGGTGGCGATCTGCCACGGCGGCGGCGCCGGCCGGCGCGAGGCGGTCGCGCTGGCGCAGGGAGCGACGCGATGATCGCCGCGGTGCGCGGCGAGGTGATGGTGCGGCGCCCCGACCATGTCGTGATCGACGCGGGTGGGGTCGGCTACCGGCTGACCGTCTCCGCGGAAACGCTGAAAGCGGTGCCGGCGACCGGCCGCGAGGCCTTCCTGCACGCCGAGCTGGTCGCGCGCGAGGACTCGCTGGCGCTGTTCGGCTTCGCCTCCGAGGAGGAGCGCGACCTGTTCGGCCAGCTCGTCTCGGTCAGCGGCGTCGGTCCGAAGGTCGCGGTCGCGGTGCTCTCCGGCGGCCCGGCGCGCGAGCTGCTGCGGGCGATCGCCGCCGGCGACGCGAAACGCTTCCAGGCGGCGCCCGGAATCGGCAAACGCACCGCCGAGCGGATCATCGTCGAGCTGCGCGAGAAGGTCGCCGGCGCGCTGGAGGAAGAGGTTGCGCTGGGAGAGGCCGAGGAGGGCGACCCGCGGGCACTCGCCCGCGACGGCCTGGTCAACCTCGGCTACGCGCCGCTGGAGGCCGAGCAGCTGCTCGACGGAGTCGACGGCGGCGACGCCGAGGAGCTGCTGGCGCTGGCGCTGCGCAAGGCCGGCGGCGCGGGTGGCGGGAAGCGGGTCGCATGAGCGAGAAGAGAATTCGCACCCCAGGGCTCGAGGACACGCCCGCCGCCCCCGGACGCGGGAACGAGGGCGCGTCCATATCTGATTCCCGCGTCCTCGTGGAAGCAGAGGAGGCGGCGGTTGATCAAGACCTCGACCGCTCGCTGCGCCCGCCGACGCTGACCGACTTCGTCAACCAGGAGCAGGTCACCGAGCAGCTCGCGATCTTCATCGAGGCGGCGCGGCGGCGCGGCGAGCCGCTCGACCATGTCCTGCTCGCCGGCCCGCCCGGGCTCGGCAAGACCTCGCTCGCCCACATCGTCGCCGCCGAGATGGAAGTGCCGCTGGTGCAGACCGCCGGCCCGGCGCTGGAGCGCAAGGCCGACGTCGCCTCCTTCCTCACCTCGCTCGAGCCCGGCAGCGTCTTCTTCGTCGACGAGATCCACCGGCTGGGGCGGGCGGTGGAGGAGACGCTCTACCCGGCGATGGAGGACGGCGAGCTGCCGGTCGTGCTCGGCCAGGGGGCCGGCGCCCGCACCGTCACCCTGCCGCTGCCGCCCTTCACCCTGGTCGGGGCGACGACCCGCGCCGGGCTGCTGACGACGCCGCTGCGCGACCGCTTCGGCGTCTGCCACCGGCTCGAGCACTACAGCCCCGAGCACCTGGCGCGGATCGTCGAGCGCTCGGCCGGCATCCTCGAGGTCGAGATCGACGCCGCCGGGGCGCAGGCGATCGCCGAGCGCTCGCGCGGCACGCCGCGGGTCGCCAACCGGCTGCTCAAGCGGGTGCGCGACTTCGCCCAGGTGAAGGGCAGCGGCCATGTCGACGCCGCGGTCGCCGCCGCCGGCCTGGAGATGCTCGAGGTCGACGCTGGCGGGCTCGACCGCAGCGATCGCATGCTGCTCGACATGATCGCCGAGAAGTTCTCAGGCGGCCCGGTGGGGCTTTCGACCCTGGCGGTGGCGATCGGCGAGGAGCAGGACACGATCGAGGATGTGCTCGAGCCGTATCTGCTCCAACAGGGCTTGCTGAAGCGCACTCCGCGGGGTCGCGTGCTGACCGAGCGGGCCTACGATCACCTCGGCCTGCCGGTGCCCAAACGAACGCACAGCCTGTTCTGAGCGCACTCTCAGTAACCTGAGCCCGGGATGCCTTTCTTCATCTGCCCCAACTGCGGGAACAGGGAGCTGAGCAGCGATCGGACGGCGGGCTTCAGCAGCCGCCCGAAGGGCTGCTCGAAATGCGGCTTCGGCTTCGTCTTCGAGCTGCTCGACGACTACTACCCGGCGCCCAACGCTGCCTTCTTCGTCTGCGACCAGGAGGCCCGGGTGATCGACGCCGGGCGCGGCAGCTTCGAGCTCACCGGGCTGACCGACGAGGATGTGATCGGCCGGCCGGTGAAGGACGTTCTCGGCCTGCAGTGGGTCGACCGCGGCGACGGCGGCGAGCAGGCCGACCGCGACGGCGACGGCGTCACCGACCCGATCGAGACCTCGCTCGAGTGGGGCGTGCGCTCGCTTGGCAAGAAGGTCTCGGTCAACGCCGAGGGCGACCTGCCCGCCGAGGCGGTCGCCGATGTGTTCCCGGCCTACGACGACGACGGCGGCCTGCTGATCGTCCTGACGCCGGAGGGATGAGGGGATGAAACGGCGCCGCAACATCTTCGTCCTGCTCTTCGTCCTGGGCCTGATCGCGGTCTCCGGAATCGTCATCGCCAACAGGCAGACGCAGCTCGGGCTCGACCTGAAGGGTGGCGTGCAGCTCGTCCTGCAGGGGCGGCCGACGCCGCAACAGCCGACGATCGACAGCGCCTCGATGGAAAGGGCGGTGGACATCATCCGCTCGGGCTGCGACCAGCTCGGCGTCTCGGAGATCGAAGTCGCGCGGGTCGGCAACGACCAGATCCAGGTCGGGATCCCCGGCGCGACCAGCGTCGGCCAGGCGACCGAATGCGCGACCAAGCCCGCCCGCCTCTATTTCTTCGACTGGGAACCGAACCTGATCGGCCGCGAGAAGGCGATCGGCGGCACGCCGGGGCGGGAACCGCCGAAAGCGGTGCTCGAAGAAGCGGAAAAGGAATGGAACGCCGCCGGCCGCAGCCCCTCGAAACAGGAAAACGGCCAGCTGGTCGCCTCCGGGGCCTATGCCAGCGAGTACAACGCGGCGAAGCTCGCCGCCGAACAGAAGCCGGTTCCGGACTGCGAAAACTGCAGCCAGCCGACGACCTACTACCTGTTCCAGAAGGCGCCGCCGCACAAGCTGATCTCCGGTCCCGAGTACAGCCGGGAAGACCTCTACATCGACCCGAACGGGAAGAAGCGTCCGCACAACGTCGGCGAGGTCGTGAAGGTGCCGCAGGGGACGATCCTGATCTCCGAGAAGCCCAGCGACAAAAAGGGCCAGACGATCGAAGACGCGCAGCCCGGCTGGTACGCGTTCAAGGACGACCCGGCGCTCTCGGGGACCGAAATCAGCAACCCGAAGGCCGAACAGCAGGAATTCGGCCCGGCGGTCACCTTCCAGTTCAGCGGCGGCGGCCGTCAGGCCTTCCAGGAAGTCACCCGCCAGATCGCCCAGCGCGGCCAGGCGCGGGCGATCGGGCCGGCCTCCGGCGAACAGGCGGAAGCGCTCTCCGGCCACTTCGCCGCGGTGCTCGACAACGAAGTCAAAACGCGGCCGATCATCAACTTCGGCGAAAACCCCGACGGGATCGACGGCCGCACCGGGGCGCAGATCTCCGGCGGCTTCAACGGCATATCCGACGCCCAGAACCTGGCCACCTACCTGCAGCGCGGCGCGCTGCCGATCAACCTCAACCTGATCAGCCAGACCCAGGTCTCGGCGACGCTCGGCAGCGAAGCCCTGCACCAAGGGATCAAGGCCGGGATCATCGGCCTCTCCCTCGTCGTCATCTTCCTGCTCCTCTTCTACCGCTTCCTCGGGCTGATCGCGGCGCTGGCGCTCGGCGCCTACGGGGTGATCTTCTTCGCCCTGATCAAACTGATCCCGATCACGCTGACGCTGCCGGGGATCGCGGGCCTGATCCTGACGATCGGCGTCGCCGCCGACTCGAACATCGTGATCTTCGAGCGGATCAAGGAGGAGGTGCGCGCCGGCAGACCGATGGCCAGCGCGATCGCGGCCGGCTACCGGCGCGGGATCGCGACGATCGTCGACGCCAACGTCGTCACGCTGCTGACCGCCTTCATCCTCTTCGTCCTCGCGACCGCCGGGGTCAAGGGCTTCGCCTTCACGCTCGGCGTCGGCACGATCGTCTCGCTGCTGACCGCGGTCGTCTTCACCCAGGCGCTGCTGCTCAGCATGAGCCGTTCGCGCCTCCTGCGCTCGCCCAGCGTGCTCGGCGCCGCCGGCGGGCAGCGGGTGCGCTGGCACTTCGACTTCATGGGCGCGAGCCGCTGGTTCTTCACCGCCTCCGGCTGCATCCTGATCGTCGGCGCCCTGGCCCTGGCGACCGACCAGCTCAACCTCGGGATCGACTTCGAGTCGGGCACCCGGGTCGAGGTGGCGCTGACCAAGAAGACCGACGAGGACGGGGTGCGCGAAGCGCTCGACAAGGCGGGGATCTCGGGCGGCGAGGTGCAGCGCGAGAGCAACCCGGGTCTCGGCGACAACGCCTTCCTGATCCAGTCGAGCACGTTGAAGCCGAGCCAGATCAACAAGATGCAGAAGGAGCTCGACAAGGAGTTCGGGATCGTCGAAAACGGCTTCGACAGCACCAGCGTCGGCCCCACCTTCGGCGCCACCGTGGCGAAGAGCGCGCGCAACGCGCTGATCTTCTCGCTGCTGGTGATCTGCGCCTACATCGCCTTCCGCTTCGACCCCAAATTCGCCGTGCCGGTGCTGATCGCGCTGTTCCACGACATCCTGATCACCGCCGGCGTCTACTCGCTGACCGGAAAAGAGGTGACCAGCGGCACGGTCGCCGCCTTCCTGACGATTTTGGGCTACTCGCTCTACGACACGATCATCGTCTTCGACCGAATACGCGAGAACATGCCGCGGATGCCGCGGGCGGCGTTCTCGCAGATCGTCAACCGCTCGATGAGCGAGGTGCTGACCCGCTCGCTGGCGACCAGCTTCACCACCCTGCTGGCGGTCGTCTCGCTGCTCGTCTTCGGCGGCGCGACGCTGCAGGCGTTCGCCTTCGCGATGCTGGTCGGGATCGTCTCCGGAACCTACTCGTCGATCTTCATCGCCTCGCCGGTGCTGACCGCGTGGAAGGAACGCGAGCAGGGCTTCGCCCGCCGCCGCGAGCGGATCGCCGAGGTGGAGGGAAGCGTGCCGGCATTCGCCGACGACGTCGCCCTGGCGAAGCTGAGCGAGGACGACGAGACCGACGAGCAGCGGGCCGAAGAGCTCACCGCGGTCGCGCTCGCCGAGCGCGGCGGCGACAACGGCGGCGATCCGGCGCCGGCGGCCGAGGATGAGCCGGCGCCGCCGGCGAGCGACCCGGCGGACGAGAAGCGCCGCGTTCGCGACGAGCGCCGCCGCGAACGCCGTAAACAGCGCCGCAAACACGGGAGGAACCGCTGATGGCACTGCTCGTCTGGTTCACGATGGGGATCGCGCTCTGGCACTTCACCGTCTTCCTGCCGGATCGCTTCTGGCAGGGCATCGTCGGCGCCTTTCTCGGCTCGGTGATCGGCGCGATCGTCTTCGGCGCGATCGTCGAGCTCGTCTCCGGCCGCGGGCTGGGCAACACCGATGTGCTGACCGCGCTGACGGCGATCCCGGGCGTGGCGCTCGGCCTGGCCGTGGTCTGGGCGATCGGCAATCGCTCGGAACAAGCGGCCTGATTCGCGCCCGAATCCGTCCCGGGCGCTGCCTAGCCTGGCTGTGTGGCGGATGCTGCCCATGCATATGAGGCCGAGCCGTACTCCTACGCGGAGGCGCGGGCGCTCGCCGACGAGCTCGGGCTGAGCGAGCCGGTCGCGGTGACGTTGGTGCGGCGCGGCTACCGGACGCCCGCGGCGGCGCGCGAGTTTCTCGCCGCCGAGGAGTCGCACCCGCCCGAGGCGTTCGGGTCGATGGCGACGGTCGTCGAGCTCGTCACGTTGGCGATCGACGCGGGTAGCCGGATCACCGTCCACGGCGACTTCGACGTCGACGGGGTCTGCGCGACGACGATCCTGGTCAGCGCGCTGCGTGAGCTGGGCGCGCAGGCCGACTGGCTGATCCCCGACCGGATCGAGGACGGGTACGGCCTGTCTGCCGACAACGTCCAGAAGCTCGCCGAGCGTGGGACCGAGCTCCTGATCACCGTCGATTGCGGCATCACCTCGGTCGAGGAGGTGAAGCTGGCGCGCGAGCTCGGGATCGAGGTGGTCGTGACGGACCATCACCAGCCCGGCGCGGTCTTGCCCGATTGCCCGATCCTGCATCCGAGCGTCGATGGCTACCCGTTCGAGTCCCTTTGCGGCACTGCCGTCGCCTGGAAGCTCGCTCAAGCCCTGGGACGATCTGATGTCGACCTAGACCTCGTTGCTCTGGCAACGGTCGCCGACGTCGTACCGCTGGTGGGCGAGAACAGGTCGCTGGTCCGGCGCGGGCTCGAGGAGGTGCGGCGGGCCCGCAGACCCGGAATCCGGGCGCTGCTGGAGGCGGCGAAATGCGAGCCGACGCAGCTCGACGAGAGCGATCTGGCGTTTCGGTTGGCGCCGCGGATCAACGCCGCGGGGCGGCTGTATCGGGCCGACGCGGGGGTGGAGCTCTTTCTGACCGAGGACGAGGCGCGGGCGCAGGAGATCGCGGCCGAGCTGAGCCGGGCGAACAGCGAGCGGCGGGCGAGGGAGCGCGAGGTCGATACGGCCGCCGAGGCGGCGCGGCGGGAGCTGCCCGACGAGCTGCGCGAGGCGCCGGGGCTGGTCCTCGCGGGGGATGGGTGGCACCCGGGCGTGATCGGGATCGTGGCGTCGCGGCTGGCCGAGCGCCACCACCGGCCGGTGGTCGTCGTCTCGCTCGACGGCGAGGGGGGAGGCCGAGGGTCGGGGCGGAGCATCCCCGGCTTCGACCTGCTCGCCGGGCTGGAGGCATGCGCAGAGCATCTCGAGGGATTCGGCGGGCATCGGGCGGCGGCCGGCTTGCAGCTGCGGGCGGAGAACCTGGAGGCGTTCCAGGCGGCGTTCGCCGCCCATGCGACCGCCGTGCTCGGCCCGGAGGACCTGCGGCGCACGGAGCGGATCGACGCCGTCGTCGGCGGCGCCGGGCTGGGCCTCGACCTGGCGGAAGAGCTTCAGCAGCTGGCGCCGTTCGGCATCGGCAACCCGGGGGTGCGGCTGCTGGTGCCGTCGGCGCGGGTGCGCGATGTGCGCACGATGGGCGAAGGAAAGCATGCGCGCTTCAGCCTGCACAGCGGCGCCCACCGGGCGCTCGGCGTCGCCTTCGGCCGCGCGAGCCTCGGCGTCGGCGAGGACGACCCGGTCGACGCCGCCGTGCGGCTCGAGGTCAACCGCTGGAACGGCTCGGTCGAGCCCCGCCTCGTCCTGCGCGAGCTCTACCCGCGCGAGTCGGCCGCGGCCGAAGCCGCCGACGAGGCCTGGTGGCGCCGCTTCGAGGCCGAGCTCGCCGCCGACCCCGCCGCCACCCCCGAGCGTGGTCGAGCTTTCGACCGCACAGCGGCTCAAACCTCTACCGCGCCCGGGGGTGGTCGCGAGGTGGTGCGGCCTCGTAGCTCGGCTGCGGCGGTGGTGGGGGAGCTGGCCTCGGCCGGGGGTGGGGAGGTGCTGGCGGTGGTCGCCTGCGCGGAGCGGCGGGTGGCGCTCGCGGGCGAGCGGGTGACGCTGGCCGACGCCGCCGTGCTCGAGGGCGAACCCGAGCTCGCCGCGCGCTTCGAGCACGTGGTCTTCGTCGACCCGCCGCAGTTCGAACATGTCGAGCAGCTGGCGACGGCGGGGGAGGGTTATGTCCACCTGGCCTGGGGCGAGGCCGAGCATCGCTTCGCCCGCACGATGCTGGACGAGCAGCTGGCCCGCCGCGAGACCCTGATCGCCGCCTTCCGCGACCTGCGCGACGCCGGCGAGGCGGGCGGCGAGGAGCTGCTCGCGGCGCTGCGCGGCAGCGGTCGCTTTCCCCGCTCTCCCGTGACCGCCGCCCGCTGCCTGCGCGTCCTCGGCGAGCTCGAGCTGGTGCAGGGAACGGCCGATGGAGGAGGCGGTCGCGTCGGCGTCGTATCCTCCGAGGGGACAGAACTCGAGCGCTCGCCGGCCTACCGCGCCTACGGCGCCCGTCACCAGGAGGCTCTGCGATACCTCGAACGACGAAAGAATCCCTAGAGCAGCACGGGCTCCTCGCCGACCTCTTCGCGGTGGTCGAGGAGTTCGACTCGGGCGCTGACGTCGAGCGGCCCGCGCTCACGCGCGCCTTCGAGTTCGCCTGCGACCACCACGCCGACCAGCGGCGCCATTCCGGCGACGAGTTCATCACCCACCCGGTCGGCGTCGCCCAGATCTGCGCCGGCATGCGGCTCGACACCGAGACGCTCTGCGCGGCGCTGCTGCACGACACGGTCGAGGACACCAGCGCCAGCCTCGAGGAGATCGGGGCGGAGTTCGGCGAGGAGGTCGCCCAGCTGGTCGACGGGGTCACCAAGCTGACCGGGATGACCTTCGAGAGCCGCGACGAGCGGCAGGCGGAGAACTACCGCAAGATGATGGTGGCGATGGCCACCGACGTCAGGGTGATCCTGATCAAGCTGGCCGATCGCCTGCACAACATGCGCACGCTCGGCGCGCTGCCCAAGCAGAAGCAGATGTCGAAGGCGCGCGAGACGATCGAGATCTACGCGCCGCTCGCCCACCGGCTGGGGATCCACGCGATCAAATGGGAGCTCGAGGACCTCGCCTTCGCGACCCTGCACCCGCGCAAGTACAAGGAGATCAAACAGCTCGTCGCCCAGCAGCGCGACGAGCGCGAGGTCTACGTCAACCAGGCGGGCGACTTCCTCTCGCGGGAGCTGGGGGAGGTCGGGATCGAGGCCGAGATCTCCGGCCGCGCCAAGCACTTCTACTCGATCTACACCAAGATGACCAAGAAGGGGCGCGAGTTCAACGAGATCTTCGACCTCACCGCGATGCGGGTGATCGTCGGCTCGGTCAAGGACTGCTACGGCGCGATCGGCGTCATCCACTCGCTCTGGAAGCCGCTGCCCGGCCGCTTCAAGGACTTCGTCGCGATGCCGAAGGCCAACATGTATCAGGCGCTGCACACGACCGTGATCGGGCCCGGAGGGCAAGCCGCTGGAGATCCAGATCCGGACGCGCCGAGATGCACGACCTGGCCGAGTACGGGATCGCCGCCCACGTCGCCTACAAAGAGGGCGGCGGCGGCGACCCGCAGCGCGAGAAGATGACCTGGCTGCGCCAGCTGGTCGAGGCCGAGGGCGAGCAGGACCCGGCCGAGTTCCTCGAGTCGCTGAAGGTCGACCTGTTCGAGGACGAGGTCTTCGTCTTCACCCCGAAGGGCGAGGTGAAGAACCTCTCGGCCGGCTCGACGCCGCTCGACTTCGCCTACGCGGTCCACACCGACGTCGGCCACCGCTGCGTCGGCGCCAAGGTCAACGGCAACATCGTGCCGCTGCACTACCAGCTGCGCTCCGGCGACATCGTCGAGGTGCTGACCGCGAAGCAGAAGCGCGGCCCCTCGCGCGACTGGCTGAAGCTGGTGCGGACGAGCCGCGCCCGCAACAAGATCCGCGCCTTCTTCAAACAGGAACGGCGCGAGGACGCCGAGCAGAAGGGTCGCGAGGCGCTCGAGGAGGCGCTGCGCAAGCGCGGCCTGCCGATGCAGAAGCTGGCGATGTCGCCGCTGCTCGCGCAGGTGATCCGCGAGATGGGCTTCCGCAAGGCGACCGAGTTCTACATCGCCCTCGGCCAGGGCAAGGTGGCGACCAAGGCGGTCGCCAACAAGCTGATGCAGCGCCTCAAAGAGGGCGAGGCGGTCGAGGAGCGACGCGCCGATCCGCCTCGGCGAGGCCCGCGAGGACAAGGCGCGGCGCACCAAGGACGCCTCCGACTACGGGATCCGGGTGAAGGGCGCCGACAACGTCGCGGTGCGGCTCGCCAAGTGCTGCCGGCCGGTGCCCGGGCGACGAGATCGCCGGCTACGTCTCGCTCGGCCGCGGCATCACCATCCACCGCGCCGACTGCAAGAACGTCAAGGCGCTGATGAAGTCGCCGGAACGCTTCGTCGAGGTCGGCTGGGACGGCGAGAACGAGTCCTCCTATCGGGTCGAGCTGCAGATCGACGCCTACGACCGCACCCGCCTGCTCGAGGACCTCTCGCGCACCTTCTCGGAGGCCGGGATCAACATCCTCGGCGCCAGCTGCATGACCAGGCACCCGATGGTGAAGAACCGCTTCGTGGTCGAGGTCGGCGACACCGAGCAGCTCAAGCAGTGCATCTCGCGCCTGCGCAACGTCGAGAGCGTCTTCGACGCCTACCGGATCACGCCTTCCTGAACGTTGGGCGGGGTGTGGGCAGGGGGCTCCGCTTAACTTTTTTTTGAAGACAGTGGACGGCCGTCCGAGGTTGTCGCCGCAAAAAAGGTACAAGACGCTCTGCCCCCTACCCACACCCACCAATACGTTCCGTGGGCCTAGGCGACGATCGTGAGCGCACCCGGCTCGACGCTCAGCTCGAGCCGCGTGCGCTCGCCGATGTACTCGCCGTCGACCTGGACGGGAAAGGGGCGGGTGATGCCGTCCTTGGTCTCCGAGATCGAGGCGACGTTGGCCGCGACGACGTCGTCGAAGTGCTCGACCTGCCGGTGGCGGGCGGCGGGGCGCCGCTCGCTGAACAGGCGCGAGATCAGGGTCGGCATGTCGCGCTGCGCAGCGCGCTTCAGCACGGCGAGCGAGAGGGTGCCGTCGTCGATCGCGATCCCCTCGCAGACGCGGATCGGCGAGTTGGCGAAGTAGGTGAAGGGGTCGGAGTTCTGGGCGAGGGCGGTGACGCCCTCGCAGCTGCGACCGTCGGCCTCGACCCGCAGTCGCACCGGATTGACCATGTATTGCCGGTAGAAGGCCGAGATCGCCGCCCAGCTGTAGTAGTAGTGGCCGGCGCGCGACTTGAGCCGCGGGTGGGCGTCTACGCGGCGCACGACGGTCGCGTCGATCCCCACCCCGGAGGAGAAGACGAAGCGGCGGTCGTCGACCCTGCCGAGGTCGATCTTGCGCGGCTCCCAGTCGTCGACCAGGGCGAGCAGGTGCTCGGTCGCGTCGACCACGTCGTTGGGGATCGCGAGCGTGCGGCAGACCACGTTGGTCGAGCCGCCGGGCAGCACCGAGACCGGCACGTCGGTGCCGGCGAGGCCGTTGGCGACCTCGTTCAGGGTGCCGTCGCCGCCGAAGGCGACGACCACGTCGTAGCCGCGGTCGCGTACCTCGCGGCCGATCTCGATCGCGTGGTTCTGCGCCTCGGTGTCGACCGTCTCGACCTCGAAACGACCTTGCAGCGCGTAGACGACCAGGTTCTTCAGCCGGTCGGAGACGGTCGTCGCGTAGGGGTTGACGATCAGCAGCATCCGCTTCTTGGTGGCGCGCCTACCCGGTCGCCTCATAGCGGATCACCTCCCCGTCGTCGAGTTCGCGCACCCGTCCCTCGTTGACCAGCAGGTCGGCGTGGCCGATCACCTCCGAGAGCGTGAGGAAGGCCTGGGTGACGGCGACGTTGCCCCAGATCGCCTGGGCGACCTCGTAGCCGCGTGCTGGGTCGCTCGGCGATCAGCGCATAGATCTTCTCCTTGCGGCGCTCGTGCTTGGCGAGTCGCTCGTCGATCAGCGCGACGTGGTCGGTGATCGGCTCGCCGTGGCCGGAGAGGACGATCTCGGCCGGCATCTCCCTGGTCTTCTTCATCGACTCGATGTAGGTGACCAGCGCCTGGGTGCGCGCGCTGCGAGCCGTCGAGCGGCCGGGTGATCAGCGGGTTGGAGGAGATGTGGGCGATCAGGTGGTCGGCGGCGATCAGGATGCGGCGCTGCTCGTCCCAGAAGACCGTGTCGGAGGGGCTGTGACCGGGCCGATGCAGCGCCTGCAGGGTGCGGTCGCGGAAGGGCATCGCCTGGCCGTCCTCGAGCGGCCGAGTCACCTCCGCTCTCGCCCCCCAGCCGCGGAAGCTGCGCGAGACGCTCTGCAGCGCGTAGGCGACCTCCTGCGGGATGCCGTTGCGCAGCATCAGCTCGACCGCGAAGGAGTCCTCGCGCTCGGCTTCCTCGCCGAAGCCGGCGAGCCGCCCGGCGGCGAGGCCGAGCGCCGCCACCTCGGCGCCGGAGTGCTCGACGACGATCTCGACCAGGCCGAGGTGGTCGATGTGCTGGTGGGTGAGGATGACCAGCTCGAGGTCGTCGATCGAGTGATCGCGCTGGGCGAGCTGGCCCTGCAGCTCGTCGAGCGCCTTGCCCGAGTTGGGCCCGGTGTCGATCAGGGTCAGCGGCTCGTCCTCGAGCAGGTAGCAGTTGACCCGCCCGACCGCGAACGGCGTGGGGATGCGGAGGCGGTGGATGCCGGCCAGCGCGGCCTGCTCCAGCGCCTGCTCCGGCGTCAGGCTCACGCCCGGATTAACCCCAGCACCTCGTCGCGTTTCGCCTCCATGTCCTCAGGTGAGACGAGCGACTCGAGGTTGAGGCGGAGCAGCGGCTCGGTGTTGGAGGGGCGGACGTTGAAGTGCCACTTCGGGTAGTCGACCGAGATCCCGTCGAGCCGGTCGATCTCCCCGTCGGAATAGCGGGCCGCGATCTCCTCCATTTTCGCCTCCTGGTCGGCCACCTCGGAGTTGATCTCGCCGGAGATGAAGTAGCGCGAGCGAAACTCAGCCATCAGCTCGCCCAGCGTGCGGCCGTCGACCGAGAGCAGCTCGAGCATCAGCAGCGCCGGGATCGTCCCCGAGTCGGCGCACCAGAAGTCACGGAAGTAGTAGTGCCCCGACACCTCGCCGCCGAACGCCGCTTCCTCCTCGCGCATCCGTGCCTTGAAGTAGGCGTGGCCGACCCGCGAGAGGGCCGAGCGGCCGCCCTCAGCCGCGACCAGATCGGGGACGGCGCGGCTGGAGCGCGGGTCGAAGAGGATCGTCGCCCCGGGGCTCTTCGCCAGGGCGGCTCGGGCGAGCAGGGCGCAGACGAAGTCGCCGTCGCAGAAGCTTCCCTCGCCGTCGATGAAGAAGCAGCGGTCGGCGTCGCCGTCCCAGGCGATGCCGAGGTCGGCGCCGACCGCCCGCACCCGCTCTTCGATCAGCTGGCGGTTCTCCTCCAGCAGCGGGTTCGGCTCGTGGTCGGGGAACTCGCCGTCGGGCACGAAGTACAGCTCGTCCAAATCGAGTCCGAGCCGGCGCAGGATCGGGCCGACCATCGGCCCGGCCATCCCGTTGCCGCCGTCGACCACCAGCTTCATCGGGCGAACCGCTCCCGGGTCGATGAAGGAGAGGGCTCGCTCGCGGTATTCCTCCCAGACGTCGACCTCCTCGAAGGCGCCGTCGCCGGGGGCGGGGCCGAGGCCGGCTTCGACCTCGCGCCGCACGTCGCCGATCCCGGCGTCGCCGGAGAGCGCCAGCGCGCCCTCGCGGACCAGCTTGACGCCGGTGTAGGCCTTCGGGTTGTGCGAGGCGGTGACCATCGCGCCGCCGTCCAGCTGGCGCGAGCCGACCAGCTGGTAGAGCATCTCGGTGGCGACCATGCCGGCGTCGAGCACCGTGGCGCCCTCGAAGACCATGCCGTCGCGCAGCTCTGCCGCCATCGCCGGCGCGGTGAGGCGCATGTCGCGGCCGAGCCCGATCCGCAGCTCGCCGGGCCGCTTGCCGCGCAGCCGGGCGAGCACCCGGGCGAAGGCGCGGCCGACCGCAAGCGCCGTCGTCTCGTCCATCTGCTCGCCGTAGACGCCGCGGATGTCGTAGGCCTTGAAGATCTCGGGTGGGGCGAGCGGGGCGGCGGTCATCAGAACGCCCCCTTCAGCGCCTCGTAGCTCTGCTCGAGGGTCTGCGGCATCACTCTGGTGTCGGAGATCACCGGCATGAAGTTGGTGTCGCCGCCCCAGCGGGGGACGACGTGGAGGTGGATGTGGTGCTCGACCCCGGCGCCGGCGACCCGGCCCTGGTTGAAGCCGACGTTGTAGCCGTGCGGCTCATAGACGTCCTCGAGTCGGCTCATCGCCCGCTGCGCCAGCGCCATCATCTCGGCGACCGTCTCCGCCGGCAGCTCCTGGATGCGGCCGAGGTGCTCGTAGGGGGCGACCATCAGGTGGCCGTTGGTGTAGGGGAAGAGGTTGAGGATCACGAAACAGCGCTCGCCGCGGTGGACGATCAGGTTCGCCTCGTCGTCGTCCGCCGCCGGCTTGGCGCAGAAGATGCACTGCTCCTCGTTGTCCTTTGCCGCGTCCTTCACGTAGGCGAGGCGCCAGGGCGCCCAAATCCGAAATTGGCCACTGACTGCGCATCCTACGAGAGACCAAGCCGCCCCCGGACGCGGGAATGGGGGCCAGTCGCGAATCTGATTCTTCTGGCGTCCAGGGGCGGCAGAGGAGGCGGCGCTTGATTAGAGCCAGCCGCGCCTGCGGAAGTAGGCGACCAGCCCGACGAGGATCGCCGCCATCGCGCCGAGCAGCACCCAGAAGCCGCTGATCTCGTGTTCGCCGGGGACCCCGACGTTCGCCCCCCAGAGGCTGGCCAGCAGGGTGAGCGGCAGGACGATGACGCTGATCGAGGTGAGCACGCGGAGGATGTCGTTGAGCCGGTGGGAGATCACCGCCTCGTTGGTCTCCTCCAGCGCGACCGCGACCTCCTTGTAGTTCTCGAGCAGGTCCCAGATCCGCTCGTGGGCGTCGACGATGTCGTCGAAGTAGATCTCCAGGTCGAGGTCGGGGGCCAGGTAGCGCTGCTTGACCTTCTCGAGGTCACGCAGGACGGGTCGCTGCGGGCGGATCACCTTGCGGAAGTTGATGATCTCCTGCTTGACGTTGGAGATGTCGCGCACGACCTCCTCCGAGCGGCCCTCGAAGATCTCGTCCTCGAGCGCGTCGAGCTTGTTGCCGATCTTGCGCAGCATCGGGAAGCAGTAGTCGAAGCTGTCGTCGACCAGCCGGTAGAGCAGGTAGCCGGAGCCGCGCGAGAAGAGCTGCTCGCGCAGCTCCTCCTTGGCGCGGCAGCGCTCGAACAGGTACTCGACCGGCTGCAGCGGCTGGTTGGGGATCGTCACCAGGTAGCCCGGCCCGACGAAGAGGTCCAGCTCGCCGGCCCCGAGCCGCCCCGCGGCGGGGTCGAAGACCGGGAAGTGCAGGACGATGAACAGGTAGTCGTCGTAGACGTCGATCTTCGGCCGCTGGTTGCGGGAGAGGACGTCCTCGAGGTCGAGGGCGTGGAAGTCGAAGTGGCTCTCCAGCCAGGCGCGCTCCAGCGCGCCGGGGCGCTCGATCTTCACCCAGCGCAGGCCGGAGGAGTCGATCTGCTCGACGTCGGGCGCCTGCGGCTCAGGCTGCGGCGCTGCGGAGATGAGCTCGCCGCGCCGGCCGGCCCGTCGCAGCCTCGGCTTCGGAAGGTTCGGCATCGTTCTGGCTCATCGTCTCGTCGGGCAGGGCGTCCATGGTTTGCAACAGGTTAACCGTCGAGCGCGGTGCGGCCGTCCGGAAATGCCCCTGGTAATGTTCTTCCCAACATAAGCGCCACATCCAGAGGGGTGGAGGGACTGGCCCATCGAAGCCCCGGCAACCACCTCGGACCAACGGTCCGGGGAGAGGTGCCAAGTCCAGCAGGTCGTCGAGGACCTGGGAGATGTGGGGAAGGCGTCCGATCGGACCTCTGCCCCACAGGCGGAGGTTTTTTTCAAGGCAAGAAGGAAGGATCGGATGTCAGTCGACAGCTTGAAGTGCAAGGAGTGCGGGGCGCGGTACGAGCCGAATGCCAGCTTCGCTTGCGAGAACTGCTTCGGCCCGCTGGAGGTCGCATACGACCACTCCTCGCTCGACGCCGCCGAGGCCAAGCGCCGCATCCAGGCCGGCTCGCAGGGGATCTGGCGCTACGCCGACTTCCTCCCCTTCGAGGGGCGCCCCGGGGATCCGCTCGAGCCGGGCCTGACCCCGCTGCTGCGCGCCGATCGGCTCGCCGAGCGGCTCGGGATCGAGGCCGAGCTGTGGGTCAAGAACGACGCCGCCAACCCGACCCACTCCTTCAAGGACCGGGTCGTCGCGGTCGCGGTCGCCAAGGCGCGCGAGCTGGGCTTCGAGACGGTCGCCTGCGCCTCGACCGGCAACCTCGCCAACGCGGTGGCCGCCCACGCGGCCGCCGCCGGCCTCGAGTCCTACGTGCTCGTCCCCGCCGACCTCGAGGAGCAGAAGCTGCTCGCCACCGGTGTCTACGGGACGAACCTGGTCGGCGTCCGCGGCGACTACGACGCCGTCAACCGGCTCTGCACGCAGCTCGCCGAAACGCGTCCCTGGGCCTTCGTCAACGTCAACCTGCGGCCCTACTACGCGGAGGGCTCGAAGACGCTCGCCTACGAGACCGCCGAGCAGCTCGGCTGGGAGCTGCCCGACCGGGTGGTCTGCCCGATCGCCTCGGGCTCGCTGTTCACCAAGCTCGGCCGCGGTTTCCAGGAGTGGCTCGACCTGGGGCTGATCTCCGGCCCCCAGCCGGTCTTCAACGGCGCCCAGGCGGAGGGCTGCAGCCCGGTCGCCACCGCCTTCTCTGCGGGTTGGGAGGTCTGCAAGCCGCAGAAGCCGCAGACGATCGCCAAGAGCCTGGCGATCGGCGACCCGGCCGACGGTCCCTACGCGCTCGAGCAGGCGCGGCGCACAGGCGGCGCGATCGACGCGGTCACCGACGAGGAGATCCGCGCCGGGATCCGCCTGCTCGCCGAGACGACCGGGGTCTTCACCGAGACCGCCGGCGGGGTGACGGTCGGCGTGCTCGCCAAGCTGGCCGAGCGCGGCGAGATCGGCGCCGGCGAGCGGGTCGTCGTCTACATCACCGGCGAGGGGCTGAAGACGCTCGACGCGACTCGCGATAGTTTTCACATGCACGAGATTGACCCCGATCTCGACAGCTTCGAGTCCGAGTTCGAATCGCAGCAGCAGGAGGTAATCGCCTGATGGCAGTCACCGTGAAGATCCCGACCCAGCTCCGCGCCGCGACCGGGGGGGAGGCCGAGCTCGAGGTTGCAGGCTCGACCGTGGGCGAGGTGCTCGACGCGGTCTTCGACGCGCACGGTGACCTGCGCGAGCGGATCACCCAGGACGGCGACCTGCGCCGCTTCGTCAACGTCTACGTCAGCGGCGAGGACATCCGCTTCCAGGACGGCCTGCAGACGCAGATCAGCGAGGGGGACGAGGTCACGATCCTCCCGGCGGTCGCCGGCGGCTGAGTGGTCGATTGACGACCCTTAGGCATCACAACTGACCACCCATCGATGAAACCGCCCGTGGTGATCCTTTGCGGGGGACGCGGGACGCGGCTGCGCGCGCGAACCGAGTCCGTGCCGAAGGCTTTGGTCGAGATCGGTGGTCGGCCGATCCTCTGGCACGTGATCGGGATCTACGCGGCGCAGGGGTTCGAGCGCTTCCTGCTTGCCACCGGCTACCTAGGTGAGGCGGTCGCCGAGTTCGCCGCGCGCTGACGTCCTGGTCGGACCGGGTCGAGGTCGAGTGCGTCGACACCGGGCTCGACACCCCGACCGGCGGCCGGATCGCGCGGCTCGGCGAGCGGCTCGGCGACGGGGACGTTCTGCGCGACCTACGCGGATGGGGTCGCGGACATCGACCTCGATTCGCTGCTGGCGTTCCACCGCGAGCACGGCGCGGCGGCGACGATGACCGTGGTCCGTCCGCACCTGCAATGGGGCGTTGCCGAGCTGGACGGCGACGGCAGGGTCGCGGGCTTCGTCGAGAAGCCGCGCAGCGAGCGCTGGGTCAACGGCGGCTTCTTCTGCTTCGAGCCCGGCGTCCTCGACTACCTGGACGAGGGCAGCGTGCTGGAGCGCGAGCCGCTCGCCCGGCTGGCCGCCGACGGGCAGCTGCGCGCCTACCGCCACGAGGGCTTCTGGGACTGCATGGACACCTACAAGGACGCGGTGGTGCTCAACGACCTCTGGGCCTCGGGCGAGGCGCCGTGGGCGTGACTCGCACGCTGGTCACCGGTGGCCACGGCTTCGTCGCTTCCCACCTGGCGAAGGCGCTGCTGGAGCGTGGCGAGGCGGTCCGGGTGCTCGACCGCCCCGCGCCCCGCGAGGCCGACGTCGGTGGGCCGCGGCGCTCCGGGCTGGAGCTGCTGGGGATCGGCGGCGAGGTCGAGTTGGCCGAGGCCGACCTGGGCGACGCCGAGGCGGTCGCCGGCGCGGTGGCCGGTTGCGACGCGGTTTTCCACCTGGCGGCGCAGACGATCGTCGGGGTGGCCCGGAGATCCCCGCTCGAGACGTTCGAGGCGAACGTGCGCGGCGCCTGGAACGTGTTCGAAGCCTGCCGCGAGCACGGGGTCGAGCGGATCGTCTTCGCCTCCTCCGACAAGGCCTACGGCCCGAGCCCGCAGCTGCCCTACCGGGAGGACTTCCCGCTGCGTGCCGCCAACCCCTACGACGCCAGCAAGGCGGCGGCCGACGTCGTCGCCCGCAGCTACGCCCACGCCTACGGGTTGCCGCTCGCCGTGACCCGCTTCGCCAACGTCTACGGCGGCGGCGATCTCAACTTCTCGCGGTTGATCCCGGAGACGGTGGCCGCCGTGCTCGACGGCCGCCGCCCCGCGATCCGCTCCGACGGCAGCCCCGAGCGCGACTTCCTCCACGTCGACGACGCGGTCTCCGCCTACCTGGCGATCGCCGCGGCGCTCGACGGCGACGGGGCGGCCGGCGAGGCGTTCAACGCCGGCGGCGAGCGTCCCCACGCGGTGCGCGAGGTAGTCGAGCTGATCGTCGCTGCGGCGGGCAGCGGCGTCGATCCCGACTTCCGGGGGACCGGCAACCCCGACGGCGAGATCGACCGCCAGTTCGTCGATTCGACCAAGCTGCGCGAGCTGACCGGCTGGCGCCCCGAGGTCGGACTGGAGGACGGTCTGCGCCGTACCATCGACTGGTACCGCGACCACCCGGAGGCGAGGCCCTGATGTGCGGCCGCTTCACCGTCACCGCGAAGGACACGAAGAAGATCGCCGACCGCTTCCAGGTCGAGCTGGAACGCTCGCTGGAGCGCAACTCCCCGGGCGATGCGCCGCCCGGCATGGGTCGCTTCAACGTCGCGCCGACCCAGGAGGTGCTGACGGTGCGCTCCTCGCCCGACCCCGAGGCGGCGGCGCGGGGCGAGCGCGAGGCGTGGCTGATGCGCTGGGGGCTGGTGCCGCGTTGGGCGAAGGACCTCAAGGTCGGCTACCGGATGATCAACGCTAAAGCCGAGAACCTCACCTCGAGCCGCGCCTACGCGCCGCTGGTCGGCAAGTTCCGCCACCGCTGCCTGATCGTCGCCGACGGCTTCTACGAGTGGATGAGGGCCGAGGACCCGAAGCAGCCGCGCCAGCCGTGGCGCTTCACCGTCGACGGCGGCGAGCCCTTCGCCTTCGCCGGGATCTGCACCCGTAAGGAGTGGGAGGACGCCGGCGCCCGCGGCTTCGACGACGGCTGGCTCTACAGCTGTTCGATCGTCACCACGACGCCTAACGAGGTCGTCGCAAAGGTGCACGATCGGATGCCGGCGATCCTGCCAAGTCCCGAGGCCGAGGCGGCTTGGCTGCGTCCCGACCTCGAGGCAGAGGACGCGGTCGCGATGTGCGCGCCGCTGCCGGCAGCGCGAATGGCAGGCACCCCGGCGAACCCGGAGCTGAACAAGGTCGGCAAGGCGGCCGAGGGCCCGGAGCTGCTGGTCGCTCCCTAACCGTTACCCACGGGCAGTTCGCCGGCGGTGCGCACCGAGGCCGAGCCGGCGGCGGACTCGACCGTGCAGGAGATTCGGGCCGCCGGGGTGGCGGTGGTGCGCCAGAAGGAGGCGAAGCCGAGCTCCAGCGGCTGGGCGGGCTGCCCGCGCGGCAGGCCCCATTGCCACTCCTGGATCCCCTTGCGGTAGGGCACCCAGCTGACGACGACGCCGCGGCGGTCGGTGAAGGTGTCGAACGCGTCGCCCAGCCCGAGCACCGCGAGGTCGGTGCCGTGCGAGTTGAACTCGACCAGCACCACTTCCGGCACTTCCTGCTTGGTCAGGCTTTCGCCGCTGCTGGAGCGCGGGTAGGCGGCGCGGCTGCCCGGGGTGTGGGCGACGAGCGCGCTGCCGGGCACCCGCGTGGCGCAGCGAACCCGGCCCTGGCCCACCGCCGAGCCGGCGCCGATCGTCAGCACCGCGGCGACGCGGTAGAGCCGGTAGCCGCTGAAGTTCGGTTCGGTGACCCGGATCCCGGCTTCCGAGAGCCCGATCGTGCCGCCACCGGGGAGCGCCGCCTGCCCGGAGTCGGGCAGCGGCGTCTTCGCCTCCCAGAACAGTTCCGCCGCGCTGCCGATCGGCTTGTCGGTGGCCAGCACCGCCGCCGCGACGGTGGCGACGAGGCCGACCGCGACAACGGCAAGCGCCCCCCGCAGCGGCCGAGTCTTCAGGGCCTCCTTCATCGGCCCGTATTAGACACGACCCCAAGGCGGCCTGCGACGGTGACGAATTTCTCCAATGCTGCCGCCGGATTGGCACATCTGCGTCTTGTTCCGTGATTCCGGTCCCGGGATGCTCGATCGATGACCTCGCGCAGAGAACGAAAGAGAAGGCCCAGAAGACGTAGGGGGAAGACGCTCGGGTCATGTGAGCCCGACTGGCAGCCGCTGATCGATCTCCTCCTCGAGGACTTCATGTGGATGTTCGAGGTCGAGTTGAGCGACGGCACTCGCCTGCATGCCTACAAGCACCGGTGGACGCGGCGGTACATCCACCTCACCGGCGATGGCCGCGCGTTCGCCTACGAGTGGCATGAGCCCTCCGAGGGCGACGAGCCTGCCTGGTACCGCGAAGTGGATCCCAGAGAGCACCTCAACCTGGTTCTCCCGCGTGGTCGCCGCCTCGACGAATACCGCGAGTTCCTGGAACGCGCCCGGCAGGATTCGAACCTGCGGCCTCCGCCTCCGGAGGGCGGCGCTCTATCCAGCTGAGCTACGGGCGCTCCTCGACCAGCTTATCCTCGCGGGCCGTGGATCTCTCGGTGGCATTCCTGGGCACGGGCGGCGCCGTGCCCTCAGCGCGACGCAACACGGCGAGCGTGCTGGTCGCGCGCGGCGGCGAACGGCTGCTGTTCGACTGCGGCGAGGGGACGCAGCGCCAGATGCAGCGCTCGCTCGGCCTGGTCCAGGTCGACGCGATCTACTTCACCCACTTCCACGCCGACCACTTCCTCGGCCTGCCGGGGCTGCTGAAGACCTACGACCTGACCGAGCGCGAGCGGCCGCTGACGATCTACGGCCCGCGCGGGCTCGCCGACCTGCTGAAGAGCCTCGCCCGGGTGATCGGCAAAGTGAAGTACAAGCTGGAGCTGGTCGAGCTGGAGCCCGGCGACGTCGTGGCGCGCGACGGCGCCGAGATCCGCCCCTTCCCGGTCGAGCACAGCGTCCGCGGCCACGGCTACGCGCTGGTCGAGGCCGAGCGGCCCGGCCGCTTCGACCCAGAGGCCGCGAAGCGGCTCGGGGTGGAGGAAGGGCCGGCCTTCGCGGCGCTGCAGCGAGGCGAGAGCGTCGACGGCGCCGCGGGGCGGGTCGAACCCGGCGAGGTGATGGGGGAGCCCCGACCCGGTCGCACGCTCGCGATCACCGGCGACACCGCCCCCTGCCACGCCACGGTCGAGGCGGCGCGGGGGGCCGAGCTGCTCGTCCATGACTCGAGCTTCGCCGAGGAGGAGGCGCAGCGGGCCGCCGACACCGGCCACTCGACCGCCGGCCAGGCCGCCGCGGTGGCCCGCGAGGCGGGCGTGAAGATGCTCGCCCTCGTCCACGTCTCCTCGCGCTATCACGTCGGCAAGATCCTCGAGGAGGCGCGCGAGACGTTCGAGCCAGCGGTCGCCCCGCGTGACTTCGACCTGGTCGAGATCCCGTTCCCGGAGCGGGGCGAGCCGACCCTCGTCGCCAAAGGCGCCCGCGAGCGCGGCGAGCCGGAATCGGCGGAATAGCCGCCGGGGACCGCCGTACCCTCCCTGCGTGCGTCCTCTTGACAGCGATCATCCGGCTGCCCGAAAGACCCGTGGGGCATTCTTCACTCCCCCCGCGATCGCGGACTACCTCGCCTCGTGGGCCGTGGACGAAGACCCAGATGCGAAGATCCTCGACCCGACCTGCGGAGAGTCCGTATTCCTTTGCGCCGCCGCCAGGGAGCTCGAGGCCGTTGGAGCCGGCAAGCGGCGGATGGGCGACCAGGTATTCGGCGTGGATACGGAGCGAGAGAGCATCTTGCGTTCGGAGAAAGCCCTGGCGGCTGGCGGCTATTCGGCGAGCCTGTCGGTCAAAGACTTCTTTGAGGTCCCAGCGCTGAATCAGATCGGTTGCACGCTGCCTGAAATGGATGCGATCATCGGCAACCCTCCGTATATTCGCTATCAAGAGCACGTCGGTGTCGCTCGCAAGAGATCTCGGGCTGCTGCTCTGGCGCAGGGAGTAAGACTGTCGGGTTTAGCCTCATCCTGGGCGGCCCTCTTGGTGCACGCTTGCTCCTTTCTCAAGAGGGACGGACGCTTGGCAATGGTTCTTCCGGCCGAGTTGCTTACCGTCGGATACGCAGAGCCGGTACGCAAATGGCTGCGACAGCGTTTTGCCGCGGTCCATCTTGTGATGTTTGAGCGCCTACAGTTTGAGGATGCGTCGGAGCGTGTTGTGCTGGTTATCGCTCGCGGGTCAGGCGGCTGCAACGCCTTCTCGCTCCTGCCTGTCGCGGATGCCGCTGACCTCCAATCATTGAAGTTGTTCGGCCCCAGCCACTTCACCGTTGCTCCAGCCGAGGCGGGGAAGTGGTCGGACCTTCTGCTGTCAACTGAGCAGCGGCAGGTCTTCAAGCGCGTGGTGGCCGATTGCTGCGTAGATCTTGGAGACTACGGATCGGTCGAGCTCGGATCGGTTACGGGCGCGAACTCATTTTTTGCTCTTTCGGAGGAAACGCGATGCGATGTTGGTCTTACGGAAGACCAATTAGTACGCATTAGCCCTCCCGGAACGAAGCACCTGAAGGGCATGTCGTTCAGTAACCGGGCATGGAGGTCATTGCGGGATAGCGGCGAGGCAGTCTGGTTGCTGCGTCCTCGCGTGGATGACCGCACGCAAGCGCTTCGCGAGTACCTTGCCAAGGGGGAGGCCGACGGGGTTCCAGACGCCTACAAATGCCGTATTCGAGATCCTTGGTGGCGTCCCCCTGTCGCGACTGCCCCCGATCTGTTCTTTACCTATATGAGCCACCGCTACTCGAGACTGATCAGGAACACGGCCGGTGTCTCGTTCCTCAACTCGATGCACGGACTTTACCTCCATGATGGAGTGCCGAAGGAGGCCGCGGCGGCTCTGCCTCTACTTTGCCTGAACTCGATGACGATGCTCGGCGCCGAGATCTTCGGGCGATCCTACGGCGGCGGCGTTCTCAAGATGGAGCCGACGGAGGCGACGGGGTTGCCGGTGCCCGCATTCGGCCGGTTGAAGGAAGCTCACGCTGCGCTGAGCAAAGATCGGGCTCATCTGGAGGGACAGCTGAAGAAGGGCCTGTGGACGAACGTCGTCAAGCGGGTCGACGAGGTGCTTCTCCGAGGTGTGTTCGGACTCTCGTCGTCTGAGGCGCTGTCTTTGCGCGGTGCGGCAGTCGCCCTGCGAGCGCGCAGGATGGGTCGCAGTCAGGATCTTGAAGGTGGGTCACTTGACGTCTCATGAGTTGGAGAGCCAAGTCGGACATCCCGAGACCTTGCGCGATGCGCTGTTCGCCTGGGTGCAAGAGGGAGCGGTCAAGCGATTCTCTGAGGTTCAGGATAAGTGGATTGAATTGATGTGATGTCTTGACGCGTTCCGTATCGCGGGTCTAACGCCTACCGGTATGGGTAAGGGCGGGTCCACCGGGTTCGAAGGGGTCTACAGAGGCAAGGGCAACTGGTTTGCCTTGCTGTTGGCTCTGCTGATCGACAATCAGACGGGCCAGCTTGTCGGCTCTCGCACGAAAGTCGAGGGCTTCTCACAGCTGCATCAAATCGATCTTGCCTGGCCGGCCCGGGAGGTCGACCCGTTGGTCTGCGCGGAGACGAAGGTCACCGGCGCACCGGCTTTTGGCGGGACGCCCGCACGTGGCGCCATGAGCGACTGGTCAAATCGGCGCAAGGAGCTGAAGTTCGCGGCGACGGACCTCAAGCTTGCGCGACGTAAGCAGGAGACGGTGATCCAGCACTGGGACGTCTGGCGGCAGGACGCGCCGCCGAAGTGTTTCTTCCTCTGGGCCGCTCGACTCGATTCCGACAAGGGCGACAGAATCGATCGGATGGCCGCTGGCGCCCAGTCAGTCGTCAACACCTATCTGGATGGCGCCGGTGTCTTTGCATGGCAAGAGAATGGCGCCGGTACTGGATATGAGCCGGTCTCAGTGCCCGCGCACGCACGTATCTCGGACTTGGACGACGTTCTCTATCGAATCGCCAGCGAGATTCACAGGGCGGCTGGGAGAGACGGGAAGGCGCCGGCTCCGGTTGGATCCACGGCTGAAGGCTCACCGTCCGGCGGCGAGTGAGGCGATCGCCTCGGCGACCGCCGGCGCCTGGTCTTCCTGGAGGAAGTGCTTGGCCGGCAGCAGGGTCGCCTCCTCGACGCCGAGCGCTTCCTGCAGTGGATGCCGGTGCCGCTCGCCGATCATCCGGTCATTCTTCCCCCAGACGATCTGGGCGGGAAAAGGGCGGCCGGCGAGCCCCTCGACGTAGAAGCGTTCCTTCGCCTCGGTCAGCTCGAAGCCGCGCATGATCTTCAGGAAGGCACGGCCGCCGTCTCCGCGCTTCAGCAGGGCGAGGTGGGCGTCCACCTCCGCGCTCGGCACCGCGGCTCGGTTCTCGATCCCCTCCAGGTAGTGGACCCGCCTGAACGGAAGGGGCAGCATGCGCAGCCAGACCTCGCCGACCCCGCGGATCGAGAAGGGGTGCATCGGCCAGGGCCGGTGGAAGCTGGCGGCATCGACCCACGTGTCGAGCGCGGTCAGCGAAAGCACCCGCTGCGGATTCCGCACCGCCCACTCGAACCCGACCGGCCCGCCGATGTCGTGGACGACCAGGTGGCAGCGCTCGATCCCCAGCGCGTCGATCGCCTCGCCCGTCCATCGCGCCAGCCCGCTCCAGCCGTAGTCGAAGTCCTCGGGGCGGCCCGCCAGCCCCAGCCCGGGGAGGTCGAACGCGACCCCGCGCAGCCCCCGGCCCGCCAGCTCCGGCAGCAGGTTCCGGTAGAGGAAGCTGCTCACCGGCACCCCGTGCATCAGCACGACCGGGTCGCCCTCGCCCTGCTCGAGTGCGAAGCTGCCCACGCCGCCGGCCTCGAACCGCCGCCCGGCAGCTTCGTGCCGCGCGATCGTCTCCGCAACGTCCGCCTTCACGTCCCCAGGCTCTCACGAATCGTCGTTGCCCGCTGCTAGGCTTGCGGCGTCCTTTAACCCGGTCCCGCGAGGCCAGGAAGGAGCAACCGAGTGAGCGAGAAGGTCGTGCTCGAGCGCGACGACCTGAGGCGAACGCTGCGGCGGATCGCCCACGAGATCGCCGAGAAGAATCCGGAGCCGGACGGCTTGGCGATCGTCGGCATCCACACCCGAGGCGCGGTGATCGCCCGCCGCCTCCACGCCCTGATCGGCGAGCTGACCGAGGCGGAGGTGCCGATCGGCGACCTCGACATCTCCTTCTACCGCGACGACGTCGGCGGCATCTCGCCCGCCTCGCAGCCGGTCGTCCACTCCTCCCACCTCGACTTCGACCTCGCCGAGCGAACAGTCGTGCTGGTCGACGACGTGCTGTTCACCGGCCGCACCGTGCGGGCCGCGATCGACGCGCTGTTCGACTACGGCCGCCCGCAGCGGGTGCAGCTGGCGGTGCTCTGCGACCGCGGCCACCGCGAGCTGCCGATCCGCCCCGACTACGTCGGCAAGAACCTGCCGACCGCCCGCGCTGAGCGGGTCAACGTCCGCCTCGAGGAGACCGACGAGGTCGACCGGGTGACGATCTCCGAGCCGCAGGCCGCGGAGGCTCTGGCATGAGGCACCTGCTGGCGATCGAGCAGCTCTCGCGCCCCGAGATCGAGGCGATCCTCGACCGTGCCGAGAGCTTCGCCGAGGTCGGCCGGCGCGACATCAAGAAGGTGCCGACCCTGCGCGGTCGCACCGTGGTCAGCCTCTTCTACGAGGCGAGCACCCGCACCAGCTCCTCCTTCGAGCTGGCCGCCAAGCGGCTCTCCGCCGACCTCGTCTCGGTCAAGGCGGCCGGCTCCTCGGTCGACAAGGGCGAGTCGCTGAAGGACACCGTCGCGACTCTCTCCGCCTACGACCCGACGGCGATCGTGATCCGCCACCCCTACGCCGGCGCCGCCCAGCTGGTCGCCGAGTGGAGCGAGGCGGCCGTGGTCAACGCCGGCGACGGCAAGCACGAGCACCCCAGCCAGGCGCTTCTCGACCTCTTCACCCTGCGCCGTCGAATCCACTCGCTCGAGGGCAAGCGGATCTGGATCGTCGGCGACGTCCTCCATAGCCGCGTCGCCCGCTCCAACCTGGTCGCCTTCGCTGCGATGGGCGCCGAGGTGACGGTCTGCGGACCGCCGGCGCTGATCCCGCGCGGGATCGAGCAGCTCGGCTGCGAGGTCTCGCATTCGCTCGAGCGGCTGGGCGAGGCCGACGTCGTCTACGCGCTGCGGCTGCAGAAAGAGCGGATGGGGGAGAGCTTCGTCCCCTCGCTCCGCGAGTACGTAGCCCGCTTCCAGATCGACGCGCGGCGCCTCGGCCCCGGCCAGCTGCTGATGCACCCCGGCCCGGTAAACCGCGGCGTCGAGCTGTCCGGCGAGGCGATCGACTCGCCGCAGTCGCTGATCGCCGAGCAGGTCGCCTCCGGCCTGGTGGTGCGGATGGCGATCCTCTACGAGCTGCTGGCCGCCTCCAATGAGAGGGAGCAAACCCCGATCGGGCAGCCGGCGTGAGCCTCGCCGATCTGCTTGACCTGCGCTCCGCGGAGAGCGCCGCGGTGGTTCTACGCGGCGCGACCGTGCTCGACCCGGTCGCCGGGATCGAGGGCGCCCACGACGTCGTCGTCCGCGACGGCCGAATCGCCGAGCTGGCCGCCCCCGGGTCCGCCGCAGCGGACGGCGCCGAGCAGGTCGAGGCCGAGGGCCTGCACGCCTTTCCCGCCTTCTTCGACCCCCACGTCCACCTGCGCGTCCCCGGCCAGGAGCACAAGGAGGACATCGAGACCGGCAGTCGCGCCGCGGCCGCCGGCGGCTACTGCGGCATCGTCGCGATGGCCAACACCGAGCCGCCCGTCTCCACCCCCGCCGACGTCGAGGCCCTGCGCGAGGCAGCCCGCGAGGGGGCCTCGGTCGCGGTCGGCTTCCTCGCCACGGTGACCCGCGACATGGAGGGCGGGGAGCTGACCGAGATGGCCGAGCTGCGCGATGCGGGCGCGCTCGGCTTCAGCGACGACGGGCTGCCGATCGTCAGCGCCCGGGTGCTGCGCCGCGCCCTCCAGTACCAGCGGCTCTGCGGCGGCACGATCGCCCTCCACGAGGAGGATCCGGAGCTGTCCGGCGACGGCGTCATGCACGAGGGCCCGGTCTCGGCGGCGCTCGGCCTGGCCGGCGTCCCCTCGGTCTCGGAGTCGACGATGATCGCCCGCGACGCCGACCTGGCCGGCTACGAGGACGGTCGCATCCACGTCCAGCACCTCTCCGCCGCCGAGTCGGTCGAGGCGGTGCGGACCGCCAAGGCCGCTGGGGTGAGGATCAGCTGCGAGGCCAGCCCGCACCACCTCTGCCTCACCGACGAGGCGGTTCGCAGCCTCGACCCGCGCCGCTTCAAGATGAACCCGCCGCTGCGCTCCGAGGCGGACCGCCAGGCGCTGATCGAGAGCCTGCGGGACGGCACGATCGACTGCATCGCCACCGACCACGCACCGCACGCGCCGGAGGAAAAGGAGGTTCCCTTCGAGCAGGCGGCGATGGGGGTGACCGGCTTGGAGACGGCCTTCGCGGCGCTCCACACCGACCTGGTCCTGCCCGGCGTCCTCGACCTCTCCCTCGTGGTCGAGAGGCTGAGCGGCGGCGCCGAGCCGTTCGGCGTCGAGCGGCCGAGCCTCGCCCCGGGCAGCGAGGCGAACATAGCCCTCTGCGACCTCGGCGCCGAGTGGACGGTCGGCGAGGAGGGCTACGAGAGCCGCTCGCAGAACTCCTGGTGCGCGGGGCGCAGGCTGACCGGACGGGTGCTGATGACCGTCGCCGCCGGCCGGGTCGCCTACCGGCTGCGCAGCTTCACCCTGGGGGTGGCACAGTGAGCGGAGCGGGGCGCGCATCACAGTCTGATTCCCTGCGTGGCCCGCGCAGCGAACGCTTTATGCCGGGTTACCTCCTCCTCGAGGACGGCAGCCGCTTCGACGGCGAGCTCTGCGGCCATCCTGGCGCGACCACCGGCGAGGTCGTCTTCAACACCGCGATGACCGGCTACCAGGAGTCGGTCACCGACCCCTCCTACGCCGGGCAGATAATCGTCTTCACCTATCCGCTGATCGGCAACTACGGCGTCTCCGCCGCGGCGATGGAGTCCGGCCGCGCCCAGGCCCGCGGCGTGGTGATGCGCGACGCCAAGAACGGCGAGGACGTCGCCACCGCCGAGGGCGGCTGGCTCGACTGGCTGACCGACTGCGGCGTGCCGGCGATCGGCGGGGTCGACACCCGCGCCCTGGTCCGCCAGATCCGCGACCGCGGAGCGATGCGCGGCGGCGTCTTCCCGGCCGAGCTGAGCGAGGCCGAGGCGGCGCGAGCGGATCGCCGCCGAGCCGCCGATGGACGGCGCCGACCTCGCCGCCGCCGTCAGCCCCTCCGAGCCGGTCCGACTCGAGGGCGACGGCCCGCACGTGGTCGGGATCGACACTGGCGTCAAGCTCAACATCGTCCGCCAGCTGCGCGAGCGCGACTGCCGGATCACCCTCTTGCCCTGCGACAGCAGCCCCGAGCAGGTGCTCGCCGAGGACCCCGATCTGGTCTTCCTCGCCAACGGCCCCGGCGACCCGGCGGCTCTGGGCTACGTCGTCGACACGGTGCGCGAGCTGGTCGGCCGCAAGCCGCTGTTCGGCATCTGCCTCGGCCACCAGCTGCTCTGCCGCGCCGTCGGCCTGCGGACCTTCAAGCTGCCGTTCGGCCACCGCGGCGCCAACCACCCGGTCAAGGAGCTGGCGAGCGGGCGGATCGACATCACCTCGCAGAACCACGGCTTCGCGGTCGAGGGGCCGGGCGGCGAGCCGCGGATCGAGGCCGACGAGCCGGTTCGCTGGCAGACCGACTTCGGCGCCGCCGAGCTCTCGCACCTCAACCTCTACGACCGCACCGTCGAGGGCCTGGTGCTGCGCGACGTCGCGGCCGCGACCGTCCAGTACCACCCGGAGGCCGGCCCCGGCCCCCACGACGCCCGCCACCTGTTCGACCAGTTCCTCGAGCTGGCAGATGCCTAGGCGCGACGACATCGGCAAGATCCTCCTGGTCGGCTCGGGGCCGATCGTGATCGGCCAGGCCGCCGAGTTCGACTACTCCGGCGTGCAGGCCTGCAAGGTGCTGCTGGAGGAGGGCTACGAGGTAATCCTGGTCAACTCCAACCCGGCGACGATCATGACCGACCCGGAGTTCGCCACCGCGACCTACGTCGAGCCGCTGCTCCCCGGCCCGGTGGCGAAGATCGTCGAGCAGGAGCGGCCCGACGCGCTGCTGCCCACCCTTGGCGGTCAGACCGCTCTCAACCTGGCGATGGCGCTGCACGAGGACGGCACCCTGGACCGCTTCGGGGTCGAGCTGATCGGCGCCGAGGCGGCGGCGATCCGCCGCGCCGAGGACCGCGAGGAGTTCCGCCGCACGATGCACGAGGCGGGCCTGCGCGTCCCCTGGTCGCTGACCGTGAGCAGCCTCGGCGAGGTCGAGGCGGCGCTCGCCGACGGCCGCATCGCCCTGCCGGCGATCGTCCGCCCGGCCTTCACCCTGGGCGGCCAGGGCGGCGGCGTGGGGGAGAGCGAGACCGAGCTGCGCCAGGTCGTCTCCGAGGGGCTCGCGGCGAGCCCGATCAACCAGGTGCTGGTCGAGGAGTCGGTTCTCGGCTGGGGCGAGTTCGAGCTGGAGGTGATGCGGGACCGCAACGACAACGTGGTGATCGTCTGCTCGATCGAGAACGTCGACCCGATGGGCGTGCACACGGGCGATTCGGTCACCGTGGCGCCCGCGCAGACGCTCACCGACCGCCTCTACCAGGAGCTGCGCGACCAGGCGATCCGGGTGATCCGCGCGGTCGGGGTCGAGACCGGCGGCTCCAACATCCAGTTCGCGGTCGAGCCGCAGAGCGGCGACGTCGCGGTGATCGAGATGAACCCCCGCGTCTCGCGCTCCTCGGCGCTGGCCTCCAAGGCGACCGGCTTCCCGATCGCCAAGATGGCGGCGAAGCTGGCGGTCGGCTATGCGCTGGAGGAGATCCCCAACGACATCACCCAAAAGACCATGGCCTGCTTCGAGCCGACGATCGACTACGTGGTGACCAAGGTGCCGCGCTTTGCCTTCGAGAAGTTCCCCGGCGTCGAGGGCCGCCTCTCGACCCACATGCAGAGCGTCGGCGAGGCGATGGCGATCGGCCGCACCTTCCGGGAGTCCTTCGCCAAGGCGATGCGCTCGCGCGAGCTGGACGAGGCGCCGAGGGCGCCCGACCGCGAGGAGGAGCTGCTGGAGGCGATCGCCGTGCCCAGCGCCGGGCGCTTCGACCTGATCCTGGAGGCCTTCCGCCGCGGGACCGAGGTCGAGGCGGTGCACGAGCGCTGCCTGGTCGACCGCTGGTTCCTGCGCGAGCTGCGCGCCCTGGCGACCGAGGGCGACGGCACCGCCGGACTGTCCCGCGCCTACAAGTCGGTCGACACCTGCGCCGCCGAGTTCGAGGCGGCGACCCCCTACTACTACTCGGCCCATGAGCGGCCCCGCCCGGACGGCTCGGTCGCCTCCGAGGTGCGGCGCGGCGAGCGGGACTCGATCGTCATCCTCGGCGCCGGCCCGAACCGGATCGGCCAGGGCATCGAGTTCGACTACTGCTGCGTGCACGCGGCGATGACCGCCCGCGAGCTGGGTCGCGACGCGGTGATGGTCAACTGCAACCCGGAGACGGTCTCGACCGACTACGACACCTCCGACCGGCTCTACTTCGAGCCGCTGACCGCCGCCGACGTGCTCGCGGTGTGCGAGCGGGAGCGCCCCGAGGGGGTGATCGTCCAGTTCGGCGGCCAGACGCCGCTGAAGCTGGCCCGGGCCCTGGAGGAGGCCGGGGTGCGACTGCTCGGCACGCCTGTTCACGCGATTCACCTGGCGGAAGACCGCGGGCGTTTCGGCGCCCTGCTGCAGCGGCTCGGGATCGAGCATCCGCCCTACGGCACCGCGCTCTCCGCCGAGGAGGCGGCGGTGATCGCCGAGGGGGTCGGATACCCGCTGCTGGTCCGTCCCTCCTACGTGCTGGGCGGCCGGGCGATGGAGATCTGCTACTCGAGCGAGGACCTCGCCGCCTACCTGGAGGCCAACGTGAAGGCCGACCAGGAGCACCCGCTGCTGCTCGACCGCTTCCTCGAGAACGCGATCGAGGTCGACGTCGACGCGCTCGCCGACGGCGAGGACGTGCACGTCGGCGGCATCATGCAGCACGTCGAGGAGGCCGGCGTGCATTCCGGCGACTCGGCCTGCGTGATCCCGCCGCTCAGCCTCGGCGAGGAGATGCTGGAGGAGATCCGCGAGACGACCGCGCGGATCGCCCTGGAGCTGGGCGTGGTCGGCCTGATCAACGTCCAGTACGGGATCGCCGCCGGCGAGCTGTTCGTGATCGAGGCCAACCCGCGCGCCTCGCGCACCGTCCCCTTCGTCTCCAAGGCGACCGGCACGCCGCTGGCCAAGGTGGCGGCGCGGCTGATGCTGGGCGAGAGGCTGGCCGAGATGGACCTGCCGGAGCCGCCGGCCGGCCACATCAGCGTCAAGGAGGCGGTGCTGCCCTTCGCCCGCTTCGCGGGTGTCGACTCGGTGCTCGGGCCGGAGATGAAGAGCACCGGCGAGGTGATGGGGATCGCCGCCGACTTTCCGACGGCCTTCGCCAAGGCGCAGGCCGCCGCCGGGGTGACGCTGCCCAACGAGGGGGCGGTGTTCATCACCGTCACCGACATCGACAAGCCGGCGGCGACCCAGATCGCCGCCCGCTTCCACGACCTCGGCTTCGAGGTGATCGCGACCCGCGGCACCGCGCAATCGATCGCCTCGATGGGAGTGCCGGCGACCCGGATCAACAAGCTGGGGGAGGGCTCGCCGAACGTCGTCGACCTGATTCGCGAGCGGCGCTGCGACCTGGTGATCAACACCCCGACCGGCTCGGGCGCGCGCGCCGACGGCCAGGCGATCCGCACAGCCGCGGTCCGCCACGGCATCCCCTGCGTGACCACGATGACCGGTGCCTCGGCCGCGGCACGGGCGATCGCCGCCCAGAAGCAGGGCGAGGCGGGCGTCCTCTCCCTGCAGGAGATCCACGGCTCGACGAGGGCCGAGCAAAAGCGATGACCGCGCCATGGGGGCGCCGCCTCTGCGAGGTGACCGAGAGCCGCGACTCGGGCGGCTACCGGGTCTTCTCGCTGCTCGACGCCGCGGGCCCGGAGCCGTCGCCGGGCCAGTTCTACATGCTCGCCGCCGAGCGCCACTGGGAGCGGAGCGGCGGTCGGCCGTTCCTGCCGCGAGCGCTATCGGTCGCCGACGCCGGCAGCGGCGGGGGCGGCACCCGGCTCGACTTCCTGGTCGAGGGGATCGGCCCCGGCAGCGACCGCCTCTGCGAGCTGCGGAAGGGCGAGAGGGTCTGGGCTAACGGGCCGCTCGGCAACGGCTTCTCGGCGCCGCGCGACCTCGCCCCGGGGGCGGCCGGCGCGATCCTCGTCGGCGGCGGCATCGGCATCGCGCCGCTCGCCCTGCTGCGCCGCCGCTTCGGCGAACGCGGCGTGCCGGCTCGCGTCCTGCTCGGCTTCCGCGATGCCGCCCACTCGGGTGGCCTCGAGGACCTCTTCGCCTGCTGCGAGGTGGGGCTCGCCAGCGAGGACGGGCACGTCGGCCATCGCGGCAACGTCACCGACCTGCTCGCAACGATGCTCGACGGCGACGACGCGACGTCCGCGGCTGTCTACGCCTGTGGTCCACCCCCGATGCTCGACGCCGTGTCAGCACTCTGCTCAGCCCACGAAGTCCCCTGCGAGCTCGCGATGGAGTCACCGATGGCCTGCGGCTACGGCGCCTGCTTCGGCTGCGCGGTGCCGAAGCCGGACGGCGGCTACATGCGGCTCTGCGTCGACGGGCCCGTGGTGCAGGCCGGGGGCGAGGGGCTGGGGGCCCCCCGGAGAAAGCATTGGAGCCCTCCCCGGCAAGAGCCCGAGAGCCCGTCCCAATGCGGGCTTTCGGAGGGGGGCTCCCAGCCCCTCGGCCCGACCCCGACCGAGTTCTGCGGCCTGCAGCTGCGGCACCCAGTCATCAATGCATCGGGCACCTTCGACGCGATCGCGGCAAGGGGCGTCTACGGGGACGAGCTGCTGCGGGACTTCCCGTTCTCGGCATTCGTGAGCAAGACGATCACGCTGGAGCCGCGGGTGGGCAACGAGCCGCAGCGGATCTGGGAGACGCCGGCCGGGATGATCAACTCGATCGGGCTGCCGAACAAGGGGCTGGAGGGGTTCCTGGCCGAGGACCTTCCGCAGTTGGCGGAGTTGCCCGTGCCGCTGATCGTCTCGGTGATGGGAACCAGCCGCGAGCAGTTCGCGCGGCTGGTGGAAGGAGTCGCGGGGAGGGAGGAGGTGGCGGCGATCGAGCTGAACGTCTCCTGCCCCAACGTGCACTCCGGGCTGATCGTGGGCGAGCAGCCGGAGGAGACCGCGGCGCTGCTGGAGGTGCTGCGGCCGCTCACCGCGAAGCCGCTGATCGTCAAGCTGACCCCCAACGTCGCCGACCCGGCCGCGGTCGCGGTCGCGGCGGAGGAGGGCGGCGCCGACGCGGTCTCGCTGATCAACACGCTGAAGGCGAGCGAAGGCAAGGTGACGGGAGGGCTCTCGGGGCCGGCCGTGCGGCCGGTGGCCATCGCGCAGGTGCGCACCGTCGCCGCCGCCATTGGGCTGCCGATCGTCGGCATGGGCGGGGTCTGCGACGGGGACGACGCCCTCGGGATGCTCGCCGCGGGGGCGACCCTGGTCGCGGTCGGCACCGAGAGCTTTCGCGACCCGCGGGCGGGGAATCGCATTGCCGCAGAGGTTCTCGAGCGAAACGTCCGGGGACGCTAACGTCAACCTCGAGTCGAGGTCCAGGTGAATTTGGCCGGAATTCGCCCAAACGGTCTTGCATGCCGGCGAGCCGCGGCTATACTCGCCGCCCAGATGCACGCCCCAGTCAAGACCTCCGCCGCAGCTCCCGAGAGGTCGCTGGACCAGCGGATGGACGCGCTGAGGCGGGCCAACGACATCCGCACCGCCCGCGCCAAGCTGAAGAAGGATCTGAAGGCGAGCAAGGCCAGCATCCACGCCCTTCTCCTCGACCCGCCCGAGTACGTGATGACCGCGAAGGTCTTCGACATGCTGCTCGCGGTCCCCAAGTACGGCCGGGTGAAGACCAACCGCATCCTCAACCAGTGCCGGATCTCGCCATCGAAGACGATCGGGGGCCTCTCCGAGCGCCAGCGCGGCGAGCTGGTCTCCCAGCTTCGCCGCTAGTTGGCCAAGGTCTTCGTCATCACCGGGCCGTCCGGGGTCGGCAAGGGAACGTTGATCTCGGCGCTGCTGGAGCGCGTCCCCGGTTTGGAGCTGTCGGTCTCGGCGACCACCCGCAAACCGCGCCAGGGCGAGGTCGACGGGCGCGACTACCATTTCCTCACCGCGGCGGAGTTCGACCGCCGGATCGCGGCCGAGGACTTCCTCGAGTTCGCCACCTACAGCGGCAACCGCTATGGCACGCTGCGCTCCGAGGTACGCAAGCGACTCGAGGCGGGCCGCTCGGTGGTGCTCGAGATCGAGGTGCAGGGGGCGCGCCAGGTGCGGGCGGCGATGCGCGAGTCGGTCCAGGTCTTCATCGGCCCGCCCGACCCGGCGGTGCTGCGGCGGCGGCTGGAATCGCGCGGCACGGACTCGGCCGAGGCGATCGACGCCAGGCTGGAGGTGGCCGCGCAGGAGCTGGCCGCGCAGGACGAGTTCGCCTACCGGGTGGTCAACGACGACCTGGAGCGCGCCGCGGACGACCTGGAGGGGATCGTGCGCGCCGAGCTCGGCCTGCCACTAGACTCCCGAGCGAGATGATCAAACCACGCGTCGACAAACTCCTCGAGCACGCCGACTCGCACTACGCCGCAGTCGTGGTCGCGGCGAAGCGGGCCCGCCAGATCAACAGCTACTTCCACAACCTGGGAGAGGGCGGATTCGGCGAGTACCCGCCGCCGATGGTCGAGACCCGCGCCGACCGCAACAACCTCTCGGTCGCCCTGGACGAGCTCGCTCAGGGCAAGCTCAAGTACGAGTACCGCGCCTAGGGCACTTCCAATGGCCAGGATCCTGCTCGGCGTCAGCGGCGGGATAGCCGCCTACAAGTCGCTCGAGCTGGCCCGGCTCGCGACGGTCGCCGGCCACGGCGTGCGCGTCGTGATGAGCGAGGCGGCGACGCGCTTCGTCGGCGCCGCCTCCTTCGAGGGCATCGTCGGCGCCCCCGCGCTGACCTCCGAGTTCGAGCGCGACCCGCTGCGCGGCGCCTTCCCCGGCGACTCGGCTCCCGAGCACGACCCGATCGGCCACCTCGCCTTGGCCGCCAACTGCGACGCCTACCTGGTCGCGCCTGCCTCCGCCAACACGCTCGCCAAGCTGGCCGCCGGGTTCGCCGACTCGATGCTGACCACCTCGTTCCTCGCCTGTTCGGCCCCCCGCCTCGTCGCCCCGGCGATGAACGACCGGATGTACGCGGACGCGGCGACCCAGGCGAACCTGGCGACGCTGGGCGAGCGCGGCATCGAGGTGGTCGAGCCCGAGGAGGGGGCCCTCGCCTCCCGGGGCGAGCAGGGCATGGGCCGCCTTCCCGACCCGGCCCGCCTCCTGGCCCGGATCGAAGCGGTCCTGCCGCAGGGAGAGCGCCCCTGGGACGGCCTCCGGGTCCTCGTCACCGCGGGCGGCACCCGGGAGCCGATCGACCCGGTCCGCTTCATCGGCAACCGCTCCAGCGGCCGCATGGGCATCGCCCTCGCCGCGGCCGCCGCCCGCCGCGGCGCCGACGTGACCCTGATCGCCGCCAACGTCTCCTTGCCCGAGCCGCCGGGCGTCCGTCGCATCGACGTGGAGACGACCGCCCAGCTCGCCGAGGCGGCGAGCACCGAGTTCCCCGACTCCCACGTCCTGCTGATGGCCGCCGCCCCGGCTGACTTCACCCCAAGCGAGGTCGCCGGCGACAAGCTGAAGCGCCAGGGCGATCTGGACATCCATCTAGAGCCGACCGAGGACGTCCTCGCCACCCTCGCCGCCTCCCGCACCGACCAGCAAACGATCGTCGGCTTCGCAGCAGAACACGGCAGCGACATCGACCGGGCCCGCAAGAAGCTCGCCCGCAAGCGCGCCGACCTGATAGTCCTCAACGACGTCTCCAGCCCCGAGATCGGCTTCGACAGCCCCGAAAACGCCGCAACCCTGATCAGCTCACAGGACGAAACCCCGCTTCCTCAGGCTCCCAAGGATCAAATAGCCGAACAGATCTTGGACAGCGTCGCATCGATCAGGGCGAGGACCGGCAGCGCCCGATAGGACGGGCGGGGGCCCTCTCGAACGGGCGGATACTCAAAGTTGCCGCGCCTCGCGCGGCAATTGTCCGGGCGAGAGGGCCCCCGCCCGTCCCAACCGCCAAGCCCACGCACCAACCGGGCTATACTGGCCCCAAGCTTTTTGTCCCTAAGCAGCGTACGAGAAGTGGGCCTGGCCCACTTTTTTTTCGGCCCGAATCAGGCATGAACGATCTCAAGGACAGCATTCGACAGCAGCTCTCGGAGCTCGACTCCGAGCTCGACCTGGTCGCGCTCGAGCAGCCGGGCACCGAGTCGCTGCGCCTCTTCATCGACCATCCCGGCGGGGTCGACCTGGCGCTCTGCGAGCGTGTCACCAGGCACCTCATCCAGCTGCGCGCCGAGTACTCGCTGGAGGTTTCTTCTCCGGGTCCCAAATACCGCAAGGAGCAGCCGTGAGCAAAGAGATCGTCGAAGCAATCAAGGCGCTCGAGCAGGAGAAGGGCATCTCCGCGGACAAACTTATGGACGCGCTCGCCGACGCGCTGTTGTCCGCTTACAAGAAGACGCCCGGGGCGGCCAAATACGCCCGCGTCGACCTCGACCACGGGACCGGCGACTTCCGGGTATTCGAGCTGATCCTGCCGGCTGAGCTGGAGGAGAAGCTGCTGGCGGAGGCAGCCGAAGCCCAAGAGGAGGAGGAGCGCGAGATCGACCCCGAGACGGGCGAGCTGAGGGAGCTGGAGGAGCCGGAGCTGGAGCCCGAGATGATCGCGCCCTACGAGGACCAGATCGAGACCCGCGACGTCACCCCCGACGACTTCGGCCGGATCGCCGCGCAGACCGCGAAGCAGGTGATCCTGCAGCGGATCCGCGAGGCGGAACGGATGATGATGTTCGACGAGTACCAGGACCGGGTCGGCGAGCTGATCACGGGGATCATCCAGCAGTCCGACAAGCGCTACACGTTGGTCCAGCTGCGCGAGCGGGTCGAGGCTCTGCTGCCCAAGTCCGAGCAGGTCTACAACGAGCGCTACGACCACGGCATGCGTGTCAAGGCGGTGATCACCGACGTCTCCGACTCGACCAAAGGGCCGGCGATCGTCGTCTCGCGCCGCAGCCCGGAGCTGATCAAGAAGCTGTTCGAACTCGAGGTGCCGGAGATCGCCGACAACCTGGTCGAGATCGTCGGCGTCGCCCGCGAGCCCGGCTACCGTTCGAAGATCGCCGTGGTCTCCCATGCCGACGGGGTCGACCCGGTCGGCGCCTGCGTCGGCCCGCGCGGCTCGCGGGTGCGCATGGTCGTCTCCGAGCTGCGCGGCGAGAAGATCGACATCATCCCCCACAACGACGAGCCCGCCCGCTTCGTCGCCAAGGCCCTCTCGCCGGCCCGGGTGCGCGAGGTGATCGTCGACGACGAGGGGCGGCAGGCGACGGTGATCGTCCCCGACGACCAGCTCTCGCTGGCGATCGGCCGCGACGGGCAGAACGCCCGCCTCGCCGCCCGTCTCACCGGCTGGCGGGTCGACATCAAATCCGAGACCGAGTTCTCCCAGGAAGAGGGGGAGGTCGAGTACGAGGGCGAGGAGGCCTCCGACGGGCACTGCATGGCGGTGCTCACGAACGGGCGCCGCTGCCCGAACGCAGCGGTCGGGGAATCCTCCTACTGCGGCCTGCCTGCCCACCAGGCGCTGAGCCGCTTCGGGACCAACCAGGTCGCCGTGCTGGCGCCGCTGGAGGAGGCCGAGGTGGCGATCCTGGCCGACTCGGAGGCCGACGGCGGACAGGTCGGCGAGATCGTCGCGAAGGCCGAGGCGGAATTCGATGAGGAGGAGCCCCCCGTCGAGGAGGAGCCCCCCGTCGAGGAGCCGGTTGCCGAGGAGGCTGAGCAGGCTTAGTGGCCAAGAAACGCGTCCATGAAATCGCCAAGGCGCAGGGCGTCGCCAGCAAAGAGCTGCTGGCCGCCCTGAAAGCCGCCGGAGTAGAAGCGAAAGCGGCTGCGTCCAGCGTCGAGGAGAACGAGGCCCTGAAGGCGCTCTCGGCGGCAAAGGGCGATGGCGGTGGCGTGGCGACCAAAGCCAAGCCGAAGACCGAGGCCAAGCCGGCGGCGCCACCGAAGCCGAAGGCCGAGGCAAAGCCCGCCGCCAAGAAACCCGCCGGCGGCACGAAGAAACGCCGCGTGGTGATCGATTCGCAGGCCGCTCGCCGCGACCAGATGGGCGGACCGCCGCCGCAGCGACCGCCGCGGCGGCGCGGGGGCAGGCGCCGCCGGCCGATGCTGGAGGAGCCGCCGCCGAAAGCCGAGGAGCCGGCCGAGCTGGAGGCGACCAAGGTCAACTCCGGCGCCACCGTGCGCGAGGTCGCCGAGCTGCTCGGGCTGGGCAGCGCCGAGGTGATCAAGAAGCTGATGACGATGGGGGAGATGGCCACTCTCACCCAGACCCTCACCGACGAGTCGATCAGGGCGATCGCCGACGAGTACGACCGCAAGATCGAGATCGTCACCGCCGCCGAGGAGGAGACGGAGGCGCCTTCCTACGAGGACGCCGAGGGAAGCCTCGAGCCGCGGCCACCGGTGGTGACGATCATGGGCCATGTCGACCACGGCAAGACCTCGCTGCTCGACGCGATCCGCGAGACCGAGGTCGCCGCCGGCGAGGCGGGCGGGATCACCCAGCACATCGGCGCCTACCAGGTCCACCACAGCGACAAGGAGATCACCTTCCTCGACACCCCGGGCCACGCCGCCTTCACCGCGATGCGGGCCCGCGGCGCCAGCGTCACCGACATCGCCGTGGTCGTCGTCGCCGCCGACGACGGCGTCATGCCGCAGACCAAGGAGGCGATCGACCATGCCCGCGCCGCCGACGTGCCGATCCTGATCGCCGTCAACAAGGTCGACAAGGAGGACGCGCAGCCCGACCGGGTCCGCAACGAGCTGGCCGCCGACGGCCTCACGCCCGAGAGCTGGGGCGGGGAGACGGTCTACTGCGACGTCTCCGCCAAGACACACCAGGGCCTCGACAACCTGCTCGACATGCTGCAGCTGGTCGCCGAGCTGGAGGAGCTGGGCGCCAACCCCGACGCCCCCGCCTCCGGGGCGGTGGTCGAGTCCCAGCTCGACCCGGGTCGCGGGCCGGTGGTCACGATCCTCGTCCAGCGCGGAACCCTGGCGGTCGGCGATGCCCTCGTCGCCGGGCCGGTCTGGGGCCGGGTGCGGGCGATGCACGACTTCACCGGCGAGCGGGTCGAGCGCGCGGTGCCGGGTATGCCGGTCGAGGTGCTGGGATTCGACGGCGTCTGCGAGGCGGGCGAGCACGTGCGCGTGGTCGAGAACGACCGCCGCGCCCGCCAGCTCGCCCAAGAGCGCGCCAACCGCCTCAAGACCGAGGCGCTGGCCCGCCGCCAAGCGCGCAAGGTCAGCCTCGAGGAGGTCTTCTCGCGGGCCCAGGAAGGCGAGATCAAGGAGCTCAACATCGTGCTCAAGGCCGACGTGGCCGGCTCCCTGGAGGCGCTTCAGGACGAGATCGCCAAGGTGCCGCAGGAGCAGGTGGCGATCAACGTCATCCACTCCCAGACCGGCGGCATCAACGAGTCCGACGTGATGCTCGCCTCGGCCTCCGAAGCGATCGTGATCGGCTTCAACGTCAGGCCGCTGGCCGATGCGCGCCGCGCCGCCGAGCGCGAGGGCGTCGACGTCCGAACCTACTCGGTGATCTACAAAGTCACCGAAGACCTGCGCAACGCGATGGAGGGCATGCTGGAGGCGGTCGAGGTCGAGGAGACGCTCGGCGAGGCCGAGATCAAACAGACCTTCAAAGCGTCCAAAGTCGGTCGCATCGCCGGCTGCGTGGTCAACGACGGCCACGTCAGACGCGACGCCAGCGTCCGCCTGATCCGCGAGGGCACCGTCATCTGGGACGGCAAGATCGGCTCCCTGCGCCGCTTCAAAGACAACGTGCAGGAAGTCGAGCAGGGCCAGGAGTTCGGCATCGTGCTCGAGGGCTACGCTGACGTCAAGGAGGGCGACGTGCTCGAGTTCTTCGAGACCAAGCAGGTCGAGCAGACGCTGGAGTGAGGCACTAAGATGGCCACGCCTCGCATGCGCCGCATCAACGAGGTGCTTCGTGAGGTGGTAGGCGCAGCGATCGTCACCGATCTGAACGACCCCCGGATCGGCTTCGTCACCGTGACCTCGGTCGAGACCAGCCCAGACCTCCGTACCGCCAAGGTGCACGTCAGCGTGCTCGGCGACGAGGCGGCGCGCGAGGCGGCGCTGGCCGGGCTGCGCTCCTCGCACGGCGTGATCCAGTCGAGGATCGCCGCCGAGACGCGGATGAAGCGCACTCCCACCCTGAGCTTCCACTACGACGCCACGGTCGAGCAGGGGATGCGGATCTCCCGCCTGCTCGAGGAGGGCGGGCAGCGGTGAGCGAGACCACCGACATCGGCGCCACCGCGCTGGAGCGGGTCGGCAACGAGATCCGCCGCCGCGAGCGCTTCCTGCTCACCGCCCACGAGGGGCCCGACGGCGATGCGCTCGGCTCGCTGCTCGGCATGCACCACCTGCTCACCCAGCTCGGCAAGGACTCGGTGATGTTCCTGGCGGCGAAGGAGTTCCCGCTGCCGGTCGAGTACCGCTTCCTGCCGCTCGAGGAGGTCTTCCACGAGCCGCCCGCCGACATGTCCGACCGCGCCGTCGTCTTCCTCGACTGCGGCAACATCGACCGCATGCCGGTCGACTTCCTCGCCGCGGACGGCCACTTCAAGATCAACGTCGACCACCACCACGACAACACGCTGTTCGGCGACGTCAACCTGGTCGAGGTCGACGCCTCCTGCACGGCGGAGATCGTCTACGAGCTGGCGATTCTGCTCGGAGTGGAGATCACCCCGGAGATCGCCTCCGCCCTCTACGTGGGGATCGTCACCGATACCGGCAAGTTCATGTACGAGAACTGCAACGCCCGCACCCACCGGATCGCCGCGGAGCTGATCGACGCAGGCGTGCGGGTCGACGAGACCTTCCGCCGCCTCTACGAGCACGTGCCGGTCGAGAAGCTGCGGCTGCTCTCGAGGGCCCTGGACGGCATCGAGCGGCACTGCGGCGGGGTGATCGTCCTCTCCTACATCGCCGCCGCCGACTACGAGGCGAGCGGCGCCGGCGAGGAGATGACCGAGGGGGTGATCGACCACCTGCGCTCGGTCGAGGGCGCCAGCGTCGCCGCCCTGGTCCGCGACCTCTGCGACCGCGGCGACGCCGCCCGCAAGGTCAGCCTGCGCTCCAGCGACGGCGAGATCGACGTCTCGGCGATCGCCCGCAAGCGCGGCGGAGGGGGGCACAAGCGCGCCGCCGGCTTCTCCACCGACCTCGAGATCGACGAGCTGGTCCCCTTCCTCTGCGCCGAGGTGTCCGCTCAACTCGATTCTTGACGGTGCTGCTCTGCGACAAGCCGGCTGGGATGACCTCGCACGCCCTGGTGGCGCAGGTGCGCCGGCAGCGCAACGTCAAGGCCGGGCACGCCGGCACCCTCGACCCGTTCGCGACCGGCCTGCTGCTGGTCCTGCTGGGCCGGGCGACGCGGCTGCAGCGCTTCCTCACCGCCCTGCCGAAGACCTACCTGGCGACCGCCCGGCTCGGCTGGCGCTCCAGCACCGGCGACCCCGAAGGGGAGCTGACCGAGACCGGCCGGCTGCCCGATTCGCTCGAGCTGCCGACCGGCACGGTGCGACAGCGAGTGCCGATGACCTCGGCGGCGCGGGTCGGCGGCGAGCGGCTCTACCGCAAGGCGCACCGGGGCGAGACGGTCGCGACGCCGCAGCGCGACGTCGAGGTCCACCGCGCCGAGCTGCTCGACAGCGACGCCGAGACGGCGCGCTACGAGATCGAATGCTCGGCCGGCACCTACGTGCGCACCCTGCTCGAGACGCTCGGTGACGCCTACTGCGCGGAGCTGCGGCGGGTCGCGATCGGGCCCTTCCGGGTCGAGGACGCGGGCGCGGAGATCGGCGCCGAGCGGGTGGCCGAGCTGGTGCCGGCCGCGGCGGAGGCGCTGCGCTAGTGGCGAACATCGAGGTCACCTCGCTGCCCGACGCCGAGCCGCGCCGGCGCCATGTCGCGATCGGCACCTTCGACGGCGTCCACCTCGGTCACCAGGCGGTGATCGACGACGCCGACACCGTCCTCACCTTCGACCCGCACCCGCTCGAGATCCTGCACCCGGCGGCGCTGCCGAAGCTGATCATGCCCTTCGAGGTGAAGCGCGACGTGATCGAGGGGCTCGGGGTGCGCGAGCTGGTCGTGATTCCCTTCGAGCGCGAGTTCGCCAAGCTCTCCGCCGAGCAGTTCGTCGAGCGGGTGCTGATCGAGCGGTTGACCGCCGAGCGGGTCTCGGTGGGCGAGAACTTCCGCTTCGGCGCCAAGGCGAAGGGCGACCCGGAGATGCTCGCGGCGCGAACCGAGTTCGAGACGCGGGTCGTGCCGCTGGTCGAGGTCGACGGCGAGACCGTCTCCTCGACCCGGATCCGGGCGCAGGTGGCGGCCGGCGACATGGAGGGCGCCCGCCACTGCCTCGGCGCGCCGTTCATGGTCGAGGGGACGGTCGTCGAGGGCGACCAGCGCGGCCGCGCGCTCGGCTTCCCGACCGCCAACCTCGTTCCCGACGACCGCCTCGCGATCCCCGGCCACGGCGTCTACGCGGCCTTCGCCAACGGCGTGCCGGCGGCGGTCAACGTCGGCATCCGACCCACCTTCGACAGCGGCCGCGGGGTGTTGATCGAGACCTACCTGATCGACCGCGAGGAGGATCTCTACGGCAGCACCCTGCGGGTCGCCTTCGTCGAGCGGCTGCGCGGCGAGCGGCGCTTCGCCGGGGTCGAGGAGCTGATCGCCCAGATGCGGATCGACGTCGAGGACGCCAGGCGGGTCTGTGCTAGCTTCACCGGCGCATGAGCCTGACCAAGGAGCGCAAGAGCGAGCTGATCGGCAAGCACGGTCGCGCCGCCGGCGACACCGGCTCCGCCGAGGTCCAGGTCGCCCTGCTCACCGAGCGGATCAACGAGCTGACCGAGCACCTGCGCTCGCACTCCAAGGACCACCACTCGCGCCGCGGCCTGCTGATGCTGGTCGGCAAGCGCCGCCGCATGCTGCGCTACCTGGAGCGCACCGACCTGGAGCGCTACCGCGCCCTGGTCGCGGAGCTGGGCCTGCGCCGCTAGCTCAAATGGTCGCCCCGGCCGGGCCCGAGGACCACGCCCGGGGCGAGGGGGCAGAGACGATCGTCTACGCCGATCTCCGCTGCCCGCACTGTGCCGCGGTCTGGCCGCGGATCGCCGCGCTCGAGGGGCGGCTGATCGTCCGCCACTTCCCGGTCGCCGCCAAGCACCCGCGCTCGCCCGCCCTGCACGCCGCGGCCGAGGCGGCCGGCGCCCAGGGCGCCTTCTTCGCGATGTTCGAGTCGCTGTTCGCCGACCAGGCCCGGGTCGACGACCCCCACCTCTGGGAGCGGGCTCGGCGGCTCGGCCTCGACCTGAAGCGCTTCGAGGCCGACCGCCGCTCCGAGCGCACCCTGGCCAGGGTGCGCCGCGACACCGACTCGGGCCTCGCCGCGGGGGTCGCGGACACGCTGGCGATCTTCCGCGGCGGACGGGCGGTCGAGCTCGACGCCCTGTAATCTCCTTCGGGACAGAGAACGAGAGTTCTGAACGCAAATGGCCGCCATCCGGGCGGCCGGAGGTAGGACAACTAAATGAGCATGTTCGATGTAAGCCGCGTTTCGGCGGAGGTCGGTGAGGACCAGATCTCCTTTGAGACGGGCAAGCTGGCCAGGCAGGCGAGCGGCGCCGTGGTCGTGCAGTCCGGTGACACGATGGTCCTCTGCACCGCGACGATGGGCAACCTGCGCGACGTGGACTTTCTGCCGCTCACCGTCGACGTCGAGGAGCGGATGTACGCCGCGGGCAAGATCCCCGGCTCGTTCTTCCGTCGCGAGGGCCGCTCCGGCGAGAAGGCGACGCTGACCGCGCGGATGATCGACCGCCCGATCCGCCCCCTCTTCCCGAAGGGCTGGCACCACGAGACCCAGCTGGTCGCCACCCCGCTCTCGGTGGACCACGTCCACCCCTACGACATCCTCGCGATGAACGGCGCCTCGGCGGCGCTGGCGATCTCTCCAATCCCCGTCGCCGCCCATGTCGGCGCGGTGCGGATCGGCAAGCTGGAGGGCGACTTCGTCGTCAACCCGCCGGAGGAGAGGCTCGAGGAGCTGGAGCTCGACCTGATCGTCGCCGGCACCGAGGAGGCGATCCTGATGGTCGAGGCGGGCGCCGACGGCGTCAGCGAGGCGGAGATCCTCGACGCCCTCGACATCGCCCACAGCGAGATAAAGACGCTCTGCGCGGCGATGCAGGAGCTGGCCGAGAAGGCCGGCAAGGAGAAGCTCGAGGTCGAGGCGAGCGAGGTCGACGCCGAGTTGCTGGAGGAGGTCCGCTCCTCGCACGGCGCCGAGATCGACGCGGCGACCTCGATCCAGGGCAAGCTGGAGCGCCAGGACGCCAGCCAGGCGGCGAAGGAGGCGGTGCTCGAGCGCCACGCCCCGGCCGGCGAGGACGGCGAGATCGACGCCGAGCGCAAGGCGGAGGTCGCGGCCGCCTTCTCGAAGCTCGAGAAGGAGATCATCCGCAAGCGGATCGCGGTCGACAAGAAGCGGCCCGACGGACGCGCCCAGGACGAGATCCGGCCGATCGAGTGCGAGGTGGACGTCTCCCCCCGCGTGCACGGCTCGGCCCTCTTCACCCGCGGCGAGACGCAGATCCTCTCCAACGTCGCGCTCGGCACGACCCGGATGGACATGCGGCTCGACACGCTCGGGCTGCAGACGACCAAGCGCTTCTGGCACCACTACAACTTCCCGCCCTTCTCGGTCGGCGAGGCGGGCTTCATGCGCGGCCCGAAGCGGCGCGACATCGGCCACGGGGCGCTCGCCGAGCGGGCCCTGGCGCCTTCGATCCCGGGCGAAGAGGAGTTCCCCTACGTGCTCCGGGTCGTCTCCGAGACGCTGGAGTCGAACGGCTCCTCCTCGATGGGCTCGGTCTGCGCCTCCTCGATGGCGCTGCAGGCGGCGGGAGTGCCGGTCTCGGCGCCGGTCGCCGGTGTCGCGATGGGCCTGATCAAGGAGGGCGAGGACTACGTCGTCCTCACCGACATCGCCGGCGTCGAGGACCACCTCGGCGACATGGACTTCAAGGTCGCCGGCACCGTGGACGGGATCACCGCCCTGCAGATGGACATCAAGATCACCGGCGTCACTTTCGACATTCTGCGCGACGCGCTCGCCCAGGCCAATCAGGGCCGGCAGTTCATCCTCGGCAAGATGGCCGAGGCGATCGAGGGGCCGCGCGAGATGCTCTCCCAGCACGCGCCGAGGATCGAGGCGATCAAGATCGACCCGGAGAAGATCGGCGCGGTGATCGGCAAAGGCGGCGAAACGATCCGCGCCCTCTGCGAGGAGTTCGAAGCGGAGATCGACGTCGAAGACGACGGCACGGTGCGGATCTACGCGCCGACCGGCGAACTGGTCGAAGCCGCGGTCGGGCGCGTCCGCTCGATGACCAAGGAGGCCGAGGTCGGCGACACCTACCCGGCCGCCAAGGTGGTCAAGACGACCACCTTCGGCGCCTTCGTCGAGCTGGTCAAGGGCACCGACGGCCTGCTCCACATCTCCAACGTGAAGCCGGGCGAGCGGGTCGACTCGGTCGACGACGTGCTCAGCGCCGGGGACGTGATCGACGTCACCGTGGTTGAGGTCGACCGCGAGCGCGGCCGCATCGGCCTGCGCCTCTCCGACGATCCTTCGGTGGCCGGCAAGTCGGCCGAGGAGCTGGCCGCGGTCGGCTCCGGCGGCGACGGCGGTGGGCCGCGGCGCAACGGCGGCGACCGCGGCGAGCGGCGGGGCGGTCGCAGGCGCGAGCGCGAGCGGCGACGCTAGAAGTTGAGCGCCGCGAGGCTCACCGAGCTCGGCTCGGGCGTCCGGGTGGTGACCGAGGAGGTCCCCTCGGTGCGCTCGGTGGCGCTCGGGCTCTGGGTTCGCACCGGCTCGCGCGACGAGACGACGGCCCAGGCGGGCGTCTCGCACTTCCTCGAGCACCTGCTGTTCAAGGGCACCGCGCGCTTCTCGGCGATCGAGATCTCCGAGCGCCTCGACGGGCTCGGCGCCTCGGTCAACGCGGCGACCGGCAAGGAGACCACCCACCTGCACGCCCGCTTCCTCGACGAGCACAGCGAGGAGGTCTTCGACCTGCTGGCCGAGATGCTGCTCGCGCCGACCTACCCGGAGATCGACTCCGAGCGCGAGGTGGTGTTGGAGGAGATCGCGATGTACGAGGACGAGCCGCAGGACCGCGTCCACGACATCCTCGCCGGCGCCGTCTTCGGCGAGCACCCGCTGGGACGCCGGGTGCTCGGCGAGGCCGAGGTGATCGCCTCGATCCCGGTGCCGGACATCGAGCTCTATCACCAGCGGCGCTACACGGCCCCGCACGTCGTCGTCGGCGCCGCCGGGCACCTCGACCACGAGGCGATCGTCGCCCTCGCCGAGCGGCTGGTCTCCCCGCCGGCCGGCGGGGACGGCGCCTCGGCGGGCGGCCCCCCGGAGGAGACCGCGCGGCTGCGCTTCTACGCGAAGGACACCGAGCAGTACCACATCTGCTTCGGCGCGCCGGGCATCGTCCGCGAGGACGAGCGCCGTTTTGCCCTCGCCGTGCTCGACTCGGTCTTCGGCGGCTCGACCTCTTCGCGGCTGTTCCGCGAGGTGCGCGAGAAGCGCGGCCTCGCCTACTCGGTCGGCTCCTACAACGAGCAGTACACCGACTCCGGCCTGGTCGCCACCTACGTCGGCACCCGCGAGGACAACGTCGAGGAGGCCTGCGCGGTGATCGGCGCCGAGCTGGAGCGGCTGCGCTCAGAGCCGGCCTCGGCCGAGGAGCTGGCCCGCGCCAAGGAGAACGTCAAGGGCCGGCTGGTGCTCTCCTCGGAGTCGACCGCGGCGCGGATGATGCGGATCTCGCGCGCCGTGCTGTTCGGCCTGCCGATCGAAAGCCTCGACGAGATGCTGGCCAAGATCGACGCGGTGACCGTGGACGGCCTGGCCGAGCTGGCCGGTGAGCTCTACGGGCCGGAGCGCCTCTCGGCCGCCTGCGTCGGCCGCGAGGAGGATCTCTTCCTCAAGGCGGTCGCGTGATCCGGGTCGTCGTCTCCGGCGCCGCCGGCCGCATGGGCCAGACCGTCTGCGATGCGGTCGATGCCGCCGAGGACATGGAGCTCGTCGCGAAGGCCGACCCGGCTCTGGGCGTGGAGCTGGCCGAGGCGCTCGGCGAGGCTGACGTCGCCGTCGACTTCAGCACCCCCGACACCGCGCTGGCCAACGTCCGCGCCTGCCTGGAGGCCGGCGTCCACGCGGTCGTCGGCACGACCGGCTTCGACCTCGACGCCCTGCGCGAGATCGCGGAGCGCAGCGAGGCCAACTGCTTCGTCGCGCCCAACTTCGCGATCGGCGCGGTGCTGTTGATGGAGGCGGCGCAGTCGATCGCCCGCCACATGCCCGAGTGCGAGATCGTCGAGCTGCACCACGAGGGCAAGCTCGACGCCCCCTCGGGCACGGCGAAGCGCACGGCGGAGCTGATCCGCGCCGCGGGCGGCAACGTCCACGAGCCGATCCACTCGGTGCGGCTGCCCGGCCTGGTCGCCCACCAGGAGGTCGTCTTCGGCGGCGAGGGGCAGACGCTGTCCGTCCGCCACGACTCGATCGACCGCAGCTCCTTCATGCCCGGCGTGCTGCTCGCCGTGCGCCGCGTGGGCGAGCTTGCGGACCGCTGTACGGTCGGCCTAGAGAAGCTGTTGTAGGTTCCGGGCATGACGGAAGAGCTGGCAGGCCTCGATGCGACCGCGCAGGCCGAGCTGGTCCGCAGCGGCGAGGCGAGCCCGGCGGACCTGGCCGAAGCGGCGATCGCGCGGATCGAAGCGACGAACGGCGAGGTGGGCGCGGTCATCCACCCGCTCTTCGAGGAGGGCCTCGCTGCGGCGAACGGCGAGCTGCCCGACGGCCCCTTCAGGGGCGTGCCCTTCCTGCTCAAGGACCTCGGTGCCGCCTTCGCGGGTCAGCCGATGCACATGGGCATGCAGTACCTGAAGGAGCGCGACTTCCGGGCGCCGATCGACACCTACCTGGCACAGCGCTTCCGCCAGGCCGGCCTGGTGACGATCGGCAAGACGAACACGCCTGAGCTGGGCATCCTGCCGACCGCCGAGCCGCGCGCCTACGGCCCGACCCGCAACCCCTGGGACCTCGGCCGCTCGAGTGGCGGTTCCAGCGGCGGCTCGGCCGCCGCGGTCGCGGCCGGGATGGTTCCCTTCGCGCACGCCAACGACGGCGGCGGCTCGATCCGCATCCCCGCCGCCAACTGCGGCTTGGTCGGCCTCAAGCCGAGTCGCCAGCGGATCAGCGAGGGGCCGCTGGTCGGCGACATCATGTCGGGCCTGACCTGCGAGCTCTGCGTCTCGCACTCGGTTCGCGACACGGCGGCGCTGCTCGAGGCGGTGCACGGCCCGGCTCCCGGCGACCCCTACGTGGCGCCGCCGCCGCTGCGCCCCTACACCGAGGAGGTCGGCGCTGACCCCGGCAAGCTGCGGATCGCGCTGTGGACGGAGACGACGATCGAGCGGGACGCCGACCCCGAGACGGTCGCCGCGGCGCGGCAGGCGGCGAAGACTCTCGAAGGACTTGGTCACACGGTCGAGGAGCCCGACCTGGCGACGCTGCGCAACGTCGACCTGGTGCAGCCGTTCCTGGTCCGCTGGGCTGCCGGCCAGGCGGCGGTGCTCGACCAGCTCGGGATCGCGACCGGCAACGTGATCGGCGCCGCAGACGTCGAGCCGCTCAGCTGGGCGCTCGCCGAGATCGGCCGCCGCCACAGCGCCGGCGAGTACCTGACGGCGGTCGGCCAGCACCAGGTGATGTCGCGGATGTTCGCCGGCATCCACGAGTCCGGTTTCGACCTGCTGCTCAGCCCCACCCTGGGCGAGCCGCCGCCGCCGCTGGGCAGCTTCGACGACTCCGGCCCCGAGCCGATGGCCGCCTTCGAGCGCGCCTTCGTCGACGGCTGCTTCACCGCCCCCTTCAACGCGACCGGCCAGCCGGCGATCTCGCTGCCGCTGCACTGGAGCGGGGACGGGCTGCCGATCGGCGTCCAGCTGGTCGCCCCGCTGGGCCGCGAGGACCTGCTGCTGCGGGTCGCCTCCCAGCTCGAGCGGGCGGTCCCCTGGGCAGATCGCACGCCACCCCTGTTCGCCGCCGCATGATCCGCGGCGTGATAACCGCGATGGCGACGCCGTTCGACGCCGTAGGAATGGTCGACGAGGCGGCGGCGCGGCGGCTCGCCGCCCACCTGGTCGAGCACGGCTCGCACGGGGTGGTGGTCGCCGGCTCGACCGGCGAGGCGGCGACCCTCGACGACGCCGAGCACATCTCGCTGCTGCGGGCGATCGTCGCGGAGGTCGGCGACGCGGCGACGGTGATCTGCGGCACCGGCACCAACGACACCCGGCACTCGATCGAGCTGACGCGAGCGGCGGCGCAGGCCGGCGCCGAGGCGGCGCTGGTCGTCACCCCCTACTACAACAAGCCCAATCCGGCCGGGATCCGCGCCCACTTCGAGGCGATCGCCTCGGCTGTCCCCGAGATCCCGCTGATCGCCTACAACATCCCCTCGCGGGTGGTGGTCAACGTGCCGCCCGAGCAGCTCGCCGAGCTGGCGCAGATCGACAGCGTGGTCGCCGTCAAGCAGGCCAACAACGCGGAGCTGGGCCCGGTCGAGGGCCTCGACGTGCTGGCCGGCAACGACGACGCCTTCCTGCCGACCCTCGAGTTCGGCGGGGCGGGCGGGGTCCTGGTCGCCTCGCACCTGGCGGGCGAGCGGATGCGGGAGATGTGGGACGCCGCCCAGGGCGGCGACCTGGAGCGGGCGCGGCAGATCGACGCCGGCCTGCGGCCGCTGTACGAGGCGCTCGGGGTCACCACCAACCCGATCCCGCTGAAGGCGGGCCTGGAGATGCGCGGGCTGATCCCCAGTGGCGGCTTGCGCCTGCCGCTGGTCCCCGCCGACGAGAGCCAGCGGGCGGTGGTCCGGGAGGCGCTGGAAAGCGCCGGCCTGTAAGCCTATGGCGGGGAAGCTGCGAGTGCTGCCGCTCGGCGGGCTGGGCGAGATCGGCAAGAACATGATGGTGGTCGAGTACGGCGGCCGGATCGTCGTCGTCGACACCGGGCTGATGTTCCCGACCGCGGAGATGCTGGGGATCGACCTCGTCCTGCCGGACTTCTCCTACCTGCGCGACCGCGCTGAGGACATCGAGGCGATCGTCCTCACCCACGGCCACGAGGACCACGTCGGCGCGCTGCCCTACGTGCTGCGCGAGATCGGCATGCCGCCGGTCGTCTACGGCGGCCTGCTGACGGTGGGCATGGTCCGCTCGAAGCTCGACGAGCACAAGCTGGGCGAGGCGCCGCTGCAGGACCTGTCTGCCGGCGAGAGGGTCCAGGCCGGTCCCTTCGAGCTCGAGCTGGTCCACCTCTCGCACTCGATTCCCGACGCGCGGGGCGTCCTCATCGGCACCGAGTTGGGCCAGATGCTGATGACCGGCGACTACAAGTTCGACCAGACTCCGGTCGACGGCCGTCCGGCCGACATCTCCCGGCTCGCCGAGCTGGGCCGCGACGGGCTGCTGCTGCTCTGCGGCGACTCGACCAACGCCGACCGGCCGGGGATCGCCCCGTCGGAGTCGAGCGTCGGGCCGGCCCTGCTGGAGACCTTCGCAGGTTGCAAGGGGCGGATCGTCGTCACCTCCTTCGCCTCCAACATCCACCGCGTCCAGCAGGTGATCGACGCCGCGGTGAAGCTCGACCGCCGGGTAGCCCTGGTCGGGCGTTCGATGCGCAAGAACTTCAACATCGCCTCCAACCTCGGCATCGCCAATGCGCCCTCGGGGCTGTTCATACAGCCGCGCGAGATCGAGGACTTCCCCGACGAGAAGGTGGTCGTGCTCTCAACCGGCAGCCAGGGCGAGCCGCTCTCGGCGCTGCGGCGGATGGCCAACAACGATCACCGCGACCTCGAGCTGCACTCGGGCGACACGGTCGTCTTCTCGGCGACCCCGGTGCCCGGCAACGAGCGCGCGGTGAACGAGACGATCGACCGCATCTACGAGATCGGCGCCTCGGTCGTGACCGCCAAGGACGCGCCGATCCACGCCTCCGGACACGGCTGGCAGGAGGAGCTGAAGCTGATGCTCAATCTGACCAAACCGCGCTACGTGATGCCGGTCCACGGCGACTTCCAGCGACTGCGGCTGCACGCCGAGCTGGCCGAATCGGTGGGGGTCGCCGGTGAGGACATCTTCCAAGGCCACAACGGCCTGCCGCTCGAGGTCGGCGGGGACGGCGCGCGCTTCGGCAAGGAGATCCACAGCGGGGTGATGTTCGTCGACGGCGTCAACGTCGGCGAGCCCGACGACGTCGCCCTGCGCGACCGCCGCGAGATCTCCGCCGACGGGATCTTCATCGTCGTCGCGACGATCGCCTCAGACGACGGCAGCGTCGTCGCCGACCCGGAAGTGATCTTCCGCGGGGTCGCCTTCGTCGAGGAGGCCGACGCGCTGGTCGAGGAGCTCAAGGACGTGGTCGAGGACTCGCTCGAGGAAGCGGCCGAGGCCGGCACCCGCGAGCTGCACCTGATCCAGGAAGACCTTCACGATGCGATCGCCGGGCTCGTCTACGAGAAGCTCCGCCGGCGCCCGATGATCCTGCCCGTGGTCGTCGAGGTCTAGGCCAAGAAAAGAGGCCCGCCGGCTGCGTTGGGGAGAACCGGCGGGCCTTTGTGTCTCGTCCGCTGAGAAGAGTAGGCCGGCGCTTTAAACCCGGTCTAAATCGGGGCTAATTCCTCTCTCAGACTTCGCCAGCGGCAGGCGGACGCGGAGCAGGGCGCCGCCGCTCTCCGACTCGGTTGCCTCGACCGTGCCGCCGTGCGAGGCGGCGACGGCGCGGACGATCGCCAGGCCGAGGCCGCTGCCGCCGCCGGCGGCTCTGTCGGCCGGCCCGATGCCGCGTGCGAAGCGCTCGAAGACCTGCTCGCGCAGCTCGGCCGGGATCCCGGGGCCGTCGTCGGCCACTTCGACCACCGCGTCCCTGCCCGCGATGCGCAGGCTCAGCTCGATCGTCGAGCCCGGCGGCGTGTGGCGGGCCGCGTTGTCGAGCAGGTTGAGCACCAACCGGTGCAGTTCGTCCGGATTGCCGTCGACCGGCAGCGGCCGCTCGTTGTCGATCCGCAGCTCGCGTTCGCCGACGGTCGGCGCGACCTCGGCGGCGGCATTGCCGGCCACCTCGGCGAGGTTGCAGCGGGTGCGTGCGGCGAGCCGGCCGGCGTCGGCGCGGGCGAGCAGCAGCAGGTCGGCGACCAGGCGGCTCATCCGGCCCGAGGAGCGCAGCGCCGAGTCGACCATCGCCCGCTCCTCGTCCCGGCTCGGGTCCTCAAGCGAGGTCTGCAGCAGCTCCAGGTTGGCGAGGATGCTGGTCAGCGGCGTGCGCAGCTCGTGCGAGGCGTCGGCGACGAACTCGCGCTGCTTGTTCATCGCCGCTTCGCGCTCGGCCCGGGCCGCGTCGAGCGAGCGGAGCATCTGCTCCAGCGTCCGAGCCAGCTCGCCCACCTCGTCCTCGACCTTGGGCTCCGGCATGTGGCCGGATGGGTCGCCGGTGTCGGCGATCTTGCGGGCCGTCGCGGTCAGCGAGGAGATCGGCCGCATCGCCCGGCGGGCGATCGCCAGCCCGGCCAGGCTGGCGAGCAGGGTCGCGCCGAGCACCCCGGCGACGATGAACAGCCAGAAGCGGTCGATGGTCGAGTCGACGTGCCCCTGGTCGCGGCCGTACTGGACGTAGCCGGCGATCCGCCCGGTCTGGCGGCTGCGCAGGGTGAGGGTGACGACGCGCATCTTGCCGATCGAGTGGACGCCGGGGGCGGGCGGACCGAGTTCGGCCGCGTCGGGGCTGGCGTCGAGCTGGCGGCCGCGGGCGTCGTAGATCCGCGCCGAAGCGTCGTTGGGGCTGACGAAGTCGCGAAGGTCGGGCTCGCGGACGATCAACGTGTTGGTGATCGTGTCGACGATCTGCACCCGCGAGGCGAGGGCCGAGACGGCGGTGCTCACCTCGCGGTTGAAGTCGTCGCGGATCCGCTTCGTGGCGAGGTTGCCGATGATCGCGCCGAACAGCACGAGGATCGCCAGGGTCAGCCCGGCGGAGACGGCGGCGAGGCGCCAGCGAACCGGCCAGTTGCGAGGACGACGCGGGCGGGGCACCGGCTACTCCTTCAGCACGTAGCCGGCGCCGCGTTTGGTGTGGAGCAGGCGGCCCTCGTCGCCTTCCTCCAACTTGCGGCGCAGGTTCGAGATGAAGACGTCGATCGTGTTGGTCGCCGCCATCGGGTCGTAGCCCCAGACCTCGTCGAGCAGGCGCTCGCGCGAGACCACGAGGCGCGCGTTGCGCATCAGGTGCTCGAGCAGCTCGAACTCGCGGTTGGTCAGCTCGATCTCGCGCTCGCCGCGCATCACCTCGCGCGTGTCGGGGTTGAGGGTCAGATCCCCGACCTGCAGCGAGGCGGAGCCGCGCGGCGGGCGGCGGCGCAGCAGCGCCCGGATCCGGGCCAGCAGCTCCTTGCGCTCGAACGGCTTCACCAGGTAGTCGTCGGCGCCGCTGTCGAGCCCGCCGACCCGGTCCTCGGTCTCGGTTCGAGCGGTGAGCATCAGGATCGGCACGTCGCTGTCGGCACGCAGCTGGCGGCATACCTCGACTCCGTCCATGCGCGGCAGCCCGAGGTCGAGCACCACCAGGTCGGGGACGAACCCGGCCGCGAGGTCGAGCGCCTCGATCCCGTCCCCCGAAGTCCGTACCTCATAGCCCTCGTTGCGCAACGAGCGCCGCAGCACGTCGGCGATCTCCTCGTCGTCCTCGACGATGAGCACGCGCCCACCCGCCAGATCCGTTTCCGCCGCGAGCATCTCCAGCGATGTTAGACGGCCCCCAGACCGTTTCCACGCCCTTTAGGGCTAATTTAGGGCCCAGCTCGCGCCAGCAGCCCCGCCACCGCCAGCTCCCGGTCATAGGGCTCGCCGCGGCCCAGCGGCATCACGGAGTCGGGCACGATCCGCAGC
>CAVVHQ010000002.1:0-12071 GCA_963748075.1 uncultured Solirubrobacterales bacterium
CGGGCGCTGCTCAGGGACATCCTCAGCCAGAGCGCCGCCCAGGGCGCCTCGACGATCACCGAGCAGTTCGTCAAGAACGCCCTCGCCGCGCAGAGCAGCCGGACGATCTTCCAGAAGTTCCGCGAGGCGGCGCTCGCCTACAGGCTGGAGCGCCACTGGAGCAAGGACAAGATCCTCACCGAGTACCTCAACACGGTCTACTTCGGCGAGGGGGCGTACGGAATCGAGGCCGCCGCCCGAACCTACTTCGGCAACGCGCATCCGGGATGCGGGACGGGGGGCGAACCCTGCGCCGCGGTGCTCGAGCCCTGGGAGGCCGCGACCCTTGCCGGGATCATCTCCTCGCCCTACGGCTACGACCCGAAGCTCTACCCCGAAGAAGCGCTCGCCCGCCGCAACCTGGTGCTGGAGAGGATGTACGAACAGGGCTACATAACCCAGGCCCAGCACGAGGAAGGCAGCAAGCAGGCACTGCCCTCCCCGGCTGATATCGAGCCGCCGCGACTCGACTCCCGGGCGCCCTACTTCACCGCCTGGCTGCGCCAACAGCTGGTCGAACGCTACGGCGCCGCGCAAACCTTCTTCGGCGGCCTGAAGGTGAAGACGACCCTCGATTTGCGCCTCCAGAAGGCTGCCGAAGAGGCGATCAACTCCTACCTCGGCTACCTGCCGCCGACCGCCTCGGTGGTGGTGCTCGACAACAGGAACGCCGGCGTAAAGGCGCTGGTCGGCGGTCCCGACTTCCAGGCCAAGCCATTCAACCTCGCTACCCAGGGTCGCCGCCAGCCGGGCTCTTCGATCAAGCCATTCGAGCTGGTCACCGCGCTGGAAGAGGGGATCTCCCCGTACACGGTCTACGAGTCCGCCCCGCAGGAATTCCACTTCGGCAAGCAGGGCCAGGAAACGTTCGTCGTCCACAACGACGAGGACTCCTACCTGGGCTCCTGCGACATCGTCTGCGCGACGACCTACTCCGACAACTCGATCTACGCGCAGCTGGCGCTCGAAGGGCTGGAGGGGAAGACGATCCACGATCGCACCCGCTCGATCGCGGCGACGATCCACGCGATGGGCTACTCCGACTCGATCTCCACCAACCCGGCGATGGTGCTGGGCGGCCTTCGCGAAGGCGTCTCGCCGCTCGGCTGGGCCTACGCGTACATGACGATCGGCAACGGCGGCGACCGGGTCAGCGGCACCCTCGCTCCCGATCCCGGCGACAGCCCGGTCGCCTTCACGCAGGTGACCGACCAGGACGGCCACACGATCCGCGGCGGCGACAACGACTCACTGCACGAGCAGGTGATCTCCGAAGGCACCGCCGGCGAAGCGAGGAGCATCCTCGAAACGGTGGTGCAGAGCGGCACCGGGGTCCACGCCGACATCGGCGCCGCGGGCCAGTGGGGCAAGACGGGGACGACCGAGAACAGCGGCGACGCCTGGTATTGCGGCGGGACCGAGGACGTCACCGCCTGCGTCTGGGTCGGCTACGCGGACACCACCACCCCGATGACGACCCTCTACAACGGCGGCCCTGTGCAGGGGGGCACCTTCCCGGCGCTGATCTGGGCGAAGGTGATCTCCGCCTGGAAGGACATCGCCGCAGAAGAGGCAGCCGAACGGGCAAGCAGGAAACAGAATCGCTCGCGCAGCTCCGAAGGCTCCTCCGGCGGGGAAGAAACCTACGTCCCGAGCGAACCCTCGAGCGAACCGGCGCCCTCCGAAGCGCCCGAAGCGAGCGAACCGGAACCGGAACCGGAACCGGAAGCGGCGCCCGAACGGGAACCCGCCGCGCCGGAAGAAGCGGCGCCGGCGCCCGAAGCCGCCCCCGAATCGGGGGGCGGCGGAAGCGGGGGCGGCATCACCGCCGGCTAGACCGTCCCGGGGGTCGCGGACGCGAGACGAAGCGGCTGCCGGCCAGGCAGAAGCGCCAGGGGCGTTCGACGGCTTTGGTGATCCCGATCCGGGGGCCGAAGACGATCCGCCCCTGCCAGCCGGGCTCGCGCGGCGCCAGCAGGAACGGCGGCGCGCAGAGGTCGGCGCCGTTGGCGTCGAGGCCGATGCCGAGCGCCTCGCTCAGCTTGCCGGGGCCCGAGCAGAGGTCGGCGTCGGCACGGCTGCCGCGCCGCTCGCGCATCGCCTCCAGGCCGGTGTCCGGCTCGAGCGCCCGGATCAGCACGGCCGCCGCCTCGCCGTCCGGTTCGGCGACGGCGTTGAGCAGGCTGTGGATCCCGTAGGAGAGGTAGACGTAGGCGCGGCCGGGCGGCCCGAACAGCACCTCGGTCCGGCCGGTCAGCCCCGCGTAGGCGTGGCAGGCGGGGTCGTCGCGCTCGTAGCTCTCGGTCTCGACGATCGTGCCCCCGCAGCCGTCGTGGAAAAGGCGGCAGCCGACCAGCTCGCGGGCGACGACGTGCACCGAGCGCTCGAAGAAGGCGGCGCCGAGCCGCTCTGCCTCCGCGACGACGCTCACTACTGCTCGTCCGGGAGCCGAGCCTCGACCGCCGCCAGCGCCTCGCCGGCCAGCGAGATCTGCACGAGGAGCGCCGCCGAGCCGGTGCCGCCCTCGATCCGCTTCGACTCCAGCCAGCTCTCGCGCCGCAGCAGCTCGTAGACCGAGTCGTCGAGCTGCTCGGAGCGCTCGCCCAGCTCCTCCGGCGTCAGCTCGGAGAGCGACTTGCCCCGCTCGATCGCGTCGCGGACCAGACCGCCGACGATCCCGTGCGCCTCGCGGAACGGCACCCCCTTGCGGACCAGCAGATCGGCGATCTCGGTCGCCGCCAGCATCTCGTCGCCCGAGGCCTGCTCGAGCCGCTCGCGGTCGAACGCGATCCCGGCCAGCATCCCCTCGGTCGCCTCGAGGCACCTTTCGACCGTGTCGATCGCATCGAACAGCGGCTCCTTGTCCTCCTGCATGTCCTTGCCGTAGGTGAGCGGCAGCGCGTGCAGCGTCCCCAGCAGGGACGCGTAGTCGGCGGCGACCCGCGGGCTCTTGGCGCGCAGCAGCTCGGCAGAGTCGGGGTTTACCTTCTGCGGCATGATCGAGGAGCCCGAGGAGAAGGACTCGTCCAGCCGGCAGAAGCCGAACTCGCTGCTCGACCAGATCACGATCTCCGAGCCGAGCCGCGAGAGGTGCATTGCGCAGGTCGAGGCGGCGGCCAGGTAGTCGAGCACGAAGTCGCGGTTCGAGGCGCCGTCGATCGAGTTGGGGCTGACCTGTTCGAAACCGAGGTCGTCGGCGACGGCGCGGCGGTCGATCTCCCAGTTGACGCCGGCCAGCGCCCCGGAGCCGAGCGGCATCACCATGGCGCTGTCGAGCGCGGACTGGAAGCGCCGCGCATCGCGGGACAGCATCCAGAAGTAAGCGAGCAGATGGTGGCCGAGGTAGACGGGCTGAGCGCGCTGAAGGTGCGTGTAGCCGGGCATCGGCCATTCGCGGTGGCGCTCGGCCAGCTCGAGCAGGCGGCGCATCGCCGCGCCGGCCAGCTCGATCGCCCGCAGCGAGTGCGCCCGCACCAGCATCGCCATGTCGGTGGCGACCTGGTCGTTGCGGGAGCGGCCGGTGTGGAGCTTGCCGGCCAGCGGGCCGACCTCCTCGCCGAGCAGCCGCTCGATCGCCATGTGGATGTCCTCGTCGGCCCCCTCGAACTCGAAGCCCGGCCGAGCGATCCGCTCGCGAACGCGGTCGAGCCCGGCAACGATCGCCTGCAGCTCCTCGCCGTCCAGCACGCCGACCTCGCGCAGCGCCCGGGCGTGCGCCCGCGACTGGTCGATGTCGTATGGCGCGAGGCGCCAATCGAACCCGAGCGAGCGGTTGAGGCGCCAGAAGCGCGGGTCGGGGTCTTTGCGGAAGCGCGACATCACCGGAGCGACTCGGCCAGAGCCTCGCACACGCGCTCGACGTGAGACTCGGTCATCGCCGGGAAGAAGGGCAGCGCCAGCGAGCGCGCCGAGGCGGCTTCGGCCACCGGGAACTGGCCCTCGCGCCAGCCCTGCTCGCGCAGGTGGGGGAAGAGGTGGATGCAGGGCAGGTAGGCCTTGGCGGCGACGCCGCGCTCGCCGAGACCGGCGATCGTCGCGTCGCGGTCGGTCTCCTCGGGCAGGCGCACCGGGTAGACGAACCAGCTGCGCCGCTCGTCGCCTCGCGCCGCGAGCGGCGCCGCCACTCCGTCGATCCCGGCCAGGCCCCGCTCGTAGAGGCCGGCCACGGCAGCTCGCCGCGCCAGCATCTCGTCCAGCTTCTCCAGCTGGCCGACCCCGAGCGCCGCGGCCACGTCGGAGAGCCGGTAATTGAAGCCGAGCCTGCCGTGGTCGAGCCAACCCATGTCCGCGGCGCGGCCCTGGTTGCGCTCGGAGCGCAGCCGCGCGGCCAGCTCGGGACTCGGCGGCACCACCATCCCTCCCTCCCCCGTGGTCAGCTGCTTGTTGGCGTAGAAAGCGAAGGTGGCGAGGTTGCCGCGCGTCCCCACTTGCCGTCCTTCGGCGTCGATCGCGCCGAGCGCCTCGCAGGCGTCCTCGAGGATGCCGAGGCCGTTCGCGGCGGCGATCGCCTCCAGCTCCGGCATCGCCGCGGGGTAGCCGAAGATGTGGACGGGCAGGAGCCCGGCGCTGCGTTCGCCCAGCGCCGCCTCGACCGCCGCGGGGTCGAGGTTGAGCGTCTCGGGGTCGACGTCGCAGAAGACCGGCCGGGCGCCCTCGTAGAGCAGGCAGTTGGCGGAGGCGACGAAGCTGAACGGGCTGGTCAGAACCTCGTCCCCCGGTCCCCAGTCGAGCGCCCGCACGCCGAGGTGAAGGGCGGCGGTTCCGCTGGAGACGGCGACCGCGTCCCCGACCCCGAGCCAGGCGGCAAGCGCGCGCTCGAAGCGCTCCCCCATCGGCCCCAGCGAGAGCCGCCCGGAGCGCAGCACCTCGAGCACCAGTTCCTCCTCGCGGGCGCCGAGCGCCGGTCGCGCCAGCGGGATCGGGTCGCTGTCGGGTGCCTCGTTCATCGCGGCTGGAACGCGTACTCGAGCGAGTCGACGAGTGCCTCCCAGGAGGCCTCGATGATGTTCTCCGAGACGCCGATCGTCCCCCACTCGCGGTCGCCGTCGGAGGAGTCCAGCAGCACCCGGGTGACCGCCCCGGTGCCGTGACTCTCGTCGAGGATGCGGACCTTGTAGTTGGTCAGCTCGATGTCGGCGAGGTGGGGATAGCGATCGGCGATCGCCGCGCGCAGGGCGCTGTCCAGCGCGTTGACCGGCCCGTTGCCCTCGGCGACCCGCAGGTAGCGCTCGCCGTCGACCTTGACCTTGATCGTCGCCTCGGTCTCGACTCGGCCGTTGGCGCGCTTCTCGACCACCACCCGGAAGCTCTCCAGCTCGAACAGCGGCTCGTAGCTGCCGGCCTCGCGCCGCAGCAGCAGCTCGAAGGAGGCCGGCGCCGCCTCGTAGTGGTAGCCGCGGTGCTCGCGCTGCTTGAGGCCCTCGACCGCCCGCGCGGCAGCCGCCTCGTCGAGGTCGAGGCCGGCCCGCTCGGCCTGGCTGCGGATCGTCGCCTTGCCCGAAAGCTCCGAGGCGAGGATCTCGCGCCGGTTGCCGAGCGCCTCCGGGTCGAGGTGCTCGAAGGTGCGGGCGTCGGCCTCGACCCCGGCGGCGTGCATGCCGGCCTTGTGGGCGAAGGCGTCGCGACCGACGTAGGGACGGCCGGGATCCGGCGCCATGTTGCAGAGCTCGTCCAGGTAGTAGCTTGTGCGCGACAGGGTTGCGAGGCGCCCCGGCGCCACGACGTCGAATCCCATCTTCAGCTGCAGCGCCGGCAGGATCGAGGCGAGGTTGGCGTTGCCGCAGCGCTCGCCGTAGCCGTTGACCGTGCCCTGCACGAGGCGGGCGCCGGCTTCGACCGCGGCCAGCGAGTTGGCGACCGCGCACTCGGCGTCGTTGTGGGTGTGGATGCCGACCTCGACCCGATCGCCGAGCGCTCCGGCCACCTCAGCGGTCGCCTCGCCGACGAAGCCCGGAAGGCTGCCGCCGTTGGTGTCGCAGAGGGTGACGTTCTCCGCCCCCGCCTCGGCTGCCGCCCGCGCGCAGTCCAGCGCGTAGCCGGCGTCGTCGCGGTAGCCGTCGAAGAAATGCTCGGCGTCGAAGACGACGCGCTTGCCCCGTTCGCGGCAGTAGGCGATCGAGTCGGCGATCATCGCCAGGTTCTCCTCGGCCGAGACCTTGGTCACCTTCTCCAGGTGCAGTCCCCAGCTCTTGCCGACCAGGCAGACCAGCGGGGCGAAGGAACCGGCCAGGACGGCCAGCGCCTCGTCGTCGGAGGCCGCCAGGCCGCGGCGACGGGTCATCCCGAAGGCGACGATCGTCGCCTGCTCCAGCTCCACCCCCGCCAGCAGCTCGAACAGCTCCGCTTCCTTCGGGTTGGAGCTGGGGAAGCCGGCCTCGATGAAGTGGACGCCGAGCTCGTCGAGGGCGCGGACGACCTTGAGCTTCTCGCCGACCGAGAGCGACATGCCAGGGGTGCCCATGCCGTCGCGCAAGGTGGTGTCGTAGAGCCTCACCTGTTCCATCTGATGCCTTTCGTATCGAGGAGTCGGGGAAGAGGGCCCTCGGGCCCGCTCGCGCGCGGCGACGCGCCAGCCGCTAGGCGGCTGCGGTAATTCGCCCGATCGTCTCGAGACGCCTCTGCATCAGGAACTCACCTTACTCGGTTCGTCCGCGCCGGCGGGAGCCTCGACGAAGTCGAGCCACTCCAGGTACTCCTCGGCGCGGCCGTGCAGCGCCTCGTCGAACTTCGCCTGGATCACCCGGGTGACCTCGCCCGGCTCGCCGAGCGGGTGGTCGTCGACCTCGCGCACCGGCACCAGCTCGGCGGCGGTGCCGGTGAGGAACATCTCGTCGGCCAGGTACAGCTCGGAGCGGGCGATGTCGCGCTCCTCGACTGTGTAGCCGAGGTCGCGGGCGATCTGCACGACCGAGTTGCGGGTGATCCCGTCGAGGATCGCCGCCGTGTGCGGCGGCGTGCAGATCACCCCGTCGCGGACCACGAAGACGTTCTCGCCGGAGCCCTCCGAGACGCAGCCGTGCTGGTCGAGCAGGACCGCCTCGTCGTAGCCGGCGTTGGTCGCCTCCATCTTGGCGAGGACCGAGTTGAGGTACTGGCCGGACGCCTTGGCGTGCGGGATCAGGCTCTCGCCGGAGATCGTCCGCCAAGAGGAGACCTTGGTGCGAATCCCGTGCTCGTTGCCGTCCTCGCCGAGGTAGACGCCCCAGGGCCAGACTGCGACGATCACGTCGATCGGCGCGCTCTGCGCGTAGAGGCCCATCTCGCCGTAGCCACGGTAGGCGAGCGGGCGGATATAGCAGGATTCGAGGCCGTTGCGCCGGATCAGCTCGTGGGTGGCCTCGCGGAGCTGCCGGGCCGAGTAGGGGAGCTCCAGGTAGTAGAGCTCGGCCGACTTCTCGAGCCGCTCGAGGTGCTCGCGGAGCCGGAAGACCGCCGGTCCGCCCTCGGCCTCATAGCAGCGAATCCCCTCGAACACCCCGGTGCCGTAGTGCAGACCGTGGCTGAGCACGTGCGTCCTCGCCTCGTCCCAGGGCACGAACTCGCCGTTCTGCCAGATCAGCTCAGCCGTCTCCATCGTCTGAGAAGTATGCCAGCACCGTGTCGGTCATTTCGGCGGTGCCGACCTCGACCTCCTGCGGGGCGCCCCCGAGCAGGTCGGGGGTGCGCAGCCCGCGCTCCAGCACCGCATCGACCGCCGCCTCAACGCGGGAGGCCTCCGCGGGCCGCCCCAGCCCGTGGCGCAGCATCATCGCGGCGCTGAGGAAGGTGGCCAGTGGGTTGGCGATCCCCCTTCCGGCGATGTCGGGGGCCGAGCCGTGGACCGGCTCGAACAGGCCGGGGTCGCCGTCGGCGCCGAGGCTGGCCGAGGGCAGCATCCCCAGCGAGCCGGTCAGCATCGCCGACTCGTCGCTGAGGATGTCGCCGAACAGGTTCTCGGTGAGGATCACGTCGAACTCGGCCGGGCGGGAGACGAGCTGCATCGCCGCGTTGTCGATCAGGAGGTGGTCGAGCTCGACGTCGGCGAACTCCTCGCTGACCCGGGTCACCACCTCACGCCAGAGCCGCGAGGTCTCCAGCACGTTGGCCTTATCGACCGAGGTGACGCGGGGATCGCCGCCGGCGGCGGAGGCGCGCCGCCGCGCCGCCTCGAAGCCGCTGCGGGCGATCCGCTCGATCTCGCCGACCGAGTACTCGCAGGTGTCGTGGGCGGCGTCCCCGTCGCGGCCGCGGTCGCCGAAGTAGATGCCGCCGGTCAGCTCGCGCACCACGAGCAGGTCGGTGCCGGCGATCCGCTCCTCGCGCAGCGGGCTGGAGCCGACCAGCGCCGGGCTCGGCCGCACCGGGCGCAGGTTGGCGAACAGCCCCATCCCCTTGCGCAGGCCGAGCAGACCCTGCTCGGGCCGCGGCGCGTCGGGGTCGGTGGTGTCCCATTTGGGACCGCCGACGGCGCCGAGCAGGACTGCGTCGGACGCGCGGCAGGCATCGAGCACCTCGTCGGTCAGCGCCACCCCGTGCTCGTCGATCGAGCAGCCGCCCATCAACCGCTGGTCGAACTCGAACTCCCCCAGCGCCTCCAGCAGCCGCCGCGCCGCCGCGACGATCTCCGGCCCGATCCCGTCGCCGGGCAGCAGGACTATGCGCGGCGCGTCGCTCACGGCGGGCACTCTAGACGCGCGCCTCCATGTTGAGGCGGACGTAGTCAAGGGTGAGGGGCCGAGACGACTGCTCGATGACGGCTTCGGCGAGGGGGCGTTCAAGCTCGGCGGGCAGCTGGGCGAGGAGCGGGCCGAGGGTGACGGTCGAGATGAAGGCGAGGGGATCGGCCGGGGTGACCGGCTTCGGTTGCAGCCAGCAGCGCGCCTCCGCGAAGCCGGCGGCGCGCAGCCGCGCCTCGGTCTCGTCGGCGGCTGCGAAGTTCCACATCCCGGTCATCTGGGTGAAGTGCGAGGCGAATTCGGGCCGCCCCGCGACGGCCGCGATCGCCTCCGCGTGCGCTGCGACGTTGCCCTCGCCGCCGCACTGGGCGACGAGACGGCCGCCGGGCCCGAGCACGCCGCGCATGTGCCGGAAGAGGCGCTCGTGGTCGGCGATCCAGTGGAAGGTGGCGGTCGAGAAGACGAGGTCGACGGGCTCGTCCAGCTCGAGCTCGGCGAGGTCGGCGACCAGGTAGTCCGCCCCCTCCCCGAGCCGCTCGCGCGCTTTCTCGACCATCGCCTCGGAGCCGTCGACCGCGATCACCCGTCCAGCCGGCAGCCGCTTCGCCAGCTCGGCGGTGACCCGGCCCGAGCCGCAGCCGGCGTCGAGCACCGTTTCCTCGCCGCTCAGCTCGAGGCGATCCAGCACCTCGATCCCCCATTCGAACTGGGGGTCGGAGACCGCGTCGTAGGTCTCGGCGTCCCACTCGCGCGGGCCGCTGTTCATCGCGCCGGCCACTCGCCCGGCCTCAGAGCGCCGTCGTGACCGGCCCGGCGGCGCCCTGGGCGGCCTCGAACTCGTCGATCGCGGCGGCGCTCTCCAGGGTGATGCCGATGTCGTCGAGGCCGTGCAGGAGGCGGTGCTGCACGTCGGGCTCGATCTCGAACTCGAAGACCCCGGCGGCGCAGGTCACGGTCTGGTCGTCGACGTCGATCCTCGCCTCGCCCGCCTCGGCCACGGCGCGGCAGTGCTCCTCGTCGAGCTCGACCGGGAGCAGGCCGATCTTCGTGCAGTTGACGTAGAAGATGTCGGCGAAGGAGGGCGCGACGATCGCCTCGAAGCCGAAGTCCTCGAGCGCCCAGGGAGCGTGCTCGCGCGAGGAGCCGCAGCCGAAGTTGCGGCCGGCGACGAGGATCGGGTTGGGCTCCAGCTCGACCTCGCCGGAGCGCAGCCAGTCGTGGAAGAGGAAATCGCCGAAGCCAGTCCGCTCGACCCGCTTCAGGAACTGCTTGGGGATGATCTGGTCGGTGTCGACATCCGCCCGATCAAGGACAGATACGCCTCCCTCTATGACATCAATCGGTCTCAAGGTCTGCCTCCGATTCCATTTCTAGCCCGCCGGCAGCGGACGCGGGAATGGAACCGAATCCATCTCTGATTCCTTTTCGGTTCCATGGGAGCAGAGCAGCCGGCGGCTGATGTCTCAGCTCCAGTCCCTGATGTCGACGAAGTGTCCCTCGACCGCGGCCGCTGCGGCCATCCTCGGGCTGACCAGGTGCGTCCTGCCGCCCTTGCCCTGACGGCCCTCGAAGTTGCGGTTCGAGGTCGAGGCGCAGCGCTCGCCCTCCGCGAGGATGTCGGGGTTCATCCCCAGGCACATCGAGCAGCCCGCCTCGCGCCATTCGAAGCCGGCGGAGCGGAATACGTCGTGCAGTCCCTCCTCCTCGGCCGCCGCCTTGACCTGCTGGGAGCCGGGCACGACCATTCCGTGCACCGAGCTCGCGACCCTGCGCCCGTCGACCGTCGCCGCCGCCTCGCGCAGGTCCTCGATCCGCGAGTTGGTGCAGGAGCCGATGAAGACCCTTTCGGGCGCGACCTCGGTCATCGGCGTGCCCGGCTCCAGCCCCATGTAGGCGAGCGCGCGCTCGGCCGACTCGCGGTCGGCCGGCGACTCGATCGCCGCCGGATCGGGCACCGCGTCGGTCACCTCGACCACCATTCCGGGGTTGGTCCCCCAGGTGACCATCGGCGCGATGGCGGCGGCGTCGATCCCGACCTCGGCGTCGAAGCTCGCGTCGTCGTCGGTCGGCAGCTCGTGCCAGCGCGCCAGCGCGGCGTCGAAGTCGGCCGGCGCCGCGCTGCGGCCCCGCACCCACTCGAAGGTCGTCTCGTCGGGGGCGATCATCCCGGCCCGGCCGCCGCCCTCGATCGTCATGTTGCAGATCGTCATCCGGCCGGGCATCGAGAGCGCCTCGACCGCCGGGCCGGCGTACTCGACCGCGTGGCCGACCATGCCGCCGGTGCCGAGCCGGCCGATCGTCGCCAGGATCAGGTCCTTGGGCGTGACGCCGGCCCCCAGCTCGCCGGAGTAGAGGATGCGCATCGTCTGCGGCCGCTTCTGGACCAGGCACTGGGTGGCCAGCACGTGCTCGACCTCGGAGGTGCCGATCCCGAAGGCCAGCGCCCCGAAGGCGCCGTGGGTCGAGGTGTGGCTGTCGCCGCAGACGATCGTCATCCCCGGCTGGGTCACCCCCAGCTCGGGGCCGATCACGTGGACGATGCCCTGCCGGTCGGAGCCGAGCGAGTAGAGCGGGATGCCGAACTCCTCGCAGTTGCGCTCCAGCGTCTCGACCTGGACGCGGGACAGCTCGTCGGCGATCAGCCGCGCCGCCATCGTGCCGTCGGTGGGCACGTTGTGGTCGGCCGTGGCCAGCGTCTTGTCGGGGCGTCGCACCCCGCGCCCCGCCATCCGCAGGCCGTCGAAGGCCTGCGGCGAGGTCACCTCGTGGACCAGGTGCAGGTCGACGTACAGCAGCCCCTCGGAGACCTCGTGCGCCTTCCAGATCTTGTCGAACATCGTCTGCGGCATCAGGACCTCCTCAGACCCGCGGCTATCACGGCGAGAAAGCGGGACCGCTCCTCGCCGTCGTTCTCGAAATGGTGCGGCAGGTCGGCGTCGAAGGTGACGCTGTCCCCGGCGCGCAGCTGGTGGCGGGTCCCGTCGACGACCAGGGCGAGAAGCCCGGTGAGGTTTACGGCGGTCTCGCGGCTGCCCGGCTCGTGGATCGGCGGGTCGCCCGGTCCACCGGTGCTCGCCCCCACCTTCAAGGTGTGCAGCGAGACGTCGGCGCGCTGCCCGGGCAGCGGCGGGGTCAGCTCCTCGAAGCGATGCCCGCCCCGCTCGTAGCGCCGCCTCCCGGCTGCCCGGCTGACCGCGACGTGCTCGCCCTCGTCGAGGCGCAGCAGCTGCGAGAGGGTCAGCTCCAGGCCGGCGGCGATCTTCTCGGCGACCGCCAGGGTCGGGCTGGTCTCCCCCCGCTCCACCTGCGAGAGCATCGGCGCGCTGACTCCGCTGCGCTCCGCCAGCTCGCGCAGCGAGAAGCCCATCGCCTCGCGCA
>CAVVHQ010000003.1:0-8539 GCA_963748075.1 uncultured Solirubrobacterales bacterium
CGTGCGTGCGCTTCGCTCTGTGGAGCGGTTTGAGGCCGCGGGGGCGGTCTTGCAACTGTGACCGCGCTCACCCACACCGCAGCGTGCGGCTCCTACGGTGCGCGATCCACCCACGCAATCGATCCGCCGAGCAACCCACGCGAGGCCGCTGCGCGGCCCGCCCGTAGGCGGAAGAGAAAGCGAGTGATCTCACGATGCGACGACTGTTCCCCTCGATGCTGCTTGCTGCCGCTCTGGCGACCTTCACGGCGCAGGCCCTGGCGAGGAAGGCGCCGCACCACCATCCGAACCACCGTTCTCGCGCCCACGTCTCCCTGCACGTCTCCCGGCACGCCGTGCTCAGCGGCCGCCCGGTGGTGCTGAGGGGCAGGGTGCGGCCGCGTGGCTCGCACCGCGTCAAGCTGGTCGTTCGCGGCCCGCGCGGGGCGGTGGCCGGCGCCCGCAGCCGGCGCGACGGGAGCTTCGCGCTGCGCTGGCGCCCGCGCCGGGTCGGCTCCTACCGGATCCGCGCCTACGGCCGCCACGACAAGCGCGTCCGGGGCTCGATCAGCGCCGCCCGCCGCGTGACCGCCTACCGGCCGGCGGGGGCCTCCTACTACGGCCCCGGGCTCTACGGCGGCGCCCTCGCCTGCGGCGGGACGCTGCAGCCCGGCACGCTGGGCGTCGCTCACAAGACGCTGCCCTGCGACTCGAAGGTGACCCTGCGCTACCGCCGCCGCACGATCACCGTGCCGGTGATCGACCGTGGGCCCTACGTGGCCGGCCGCGACTACGACCTCACCGCGGCAACGCGGGCGCGGCTGCATTTCCCCAGCACCGGCGTCGTGCTCGCCAGTCGCTGAGCCTCAGGCGGCGAGGCCGAGCTGGAGCTGCCCCTCCAGGGCCGGCCTCTCGGGCGGCGCGTCGGCGGCGAAGCCCGCGACGCGCACCCCGAGCAGCCGCACCGGCCGGGGCGGGGCGTAGGCCCGCAGCAGCTCCAGGGCGACCGGCCCGACGACCTCCGGGTCGTCGGTCGGGTCGTCGAGCGTGTGGGAGCGGCTGACGTTGGTCCAGTCGTCGAGCCGCACCTTGATCCCGACCGTGCGCCCGGCGAGGTCGCGGGCGCGCAGCCGCCGGCAGAGCTGCTCGGAGAGCGAGCGGATCTGGGCGGCCAGCTCGCCCCGGTCGGCGACGTCGACGTCGAAGGTCGTCTCGGCCGACTGCGACTTCGTCTCGCGGATCGGGGCGATCGGCGTGTCGTCCTCGAAGCGGGCGCGAGCGGGCAGCCAGCGCCCCATCCGCGGCCCGAAGGCCCGCTCCAGGGCGAGCGGGTCGTGGTCGCGCAGCTCGGTCAAGGTGCGGATGCCCATCCCCTGCAGCTTCAGCGCCGTCTTCGGGCCGATCCCGGGGACGAGGCCGGGCGGGTGGCCGGCGAATCGCTCCAGCGCCTCGGCGCGCGAGAGCACGGCGAGGCCGGCGGGCTTGCCCAGCTCGCTGGCGATCTTCGCCAGCAGCCGGTTCTCGGAGATCCCGATCGAGCAGGTCAGCCCGGTCCCCTTGCAGATCTCGGCGGCGATCCGCCGCATCGTCGCCTTCGGCGAGAACAGCCCGGTCAGGTCGACGTAGGCCTCGTCGAGCCCGACCACCTCGACCGTCTCGGCGTTCCGCCGCAGGACGTCCATCACCTGGGCCGAGGCCTCCCGGTAGGCGGCGAAGTCCGGCTCCAGGTAGACGGCTTCCGGCAGCTGCCGCCGCGCCACAGCGGCCGGCATCGCCGAGTGGATCCCGGCCAGCCTCCGCGCCTCGTAGCTGGCGGTCGTCACCACCGCCCGCGGCCCCGACCCGCAGACGACCACCGGCTTCCCCTTCAGCTCCGGCCGTCGCCGCAGCTCGACCGACGCGTAGAAGGCGTCCATGTCGAGGTGGGCGATTGTCCGCCGATCGGCCATTTGGTCCGATCGTAGGGCGGGGCAGGGACGGCATCCAAGGCGGTTCCGCGGAACCGCCTTGGCTAGGATCGCCACATGGCCGACGTCGCCCACACGAAGATCGAGGAGATCGACGCGATCGAGGGGTTCTTCGAGGGGATCAGGTTCCACCGCGCCGGCGCCGGCCTCGGCATCAACTCCTTCGGCATCGCGATCATCGATTTGGCGCCGGGCGCCGACGAATACCCCGAGCACGACCACTCGGCCGAGGGCATCGGCGGCGAGATGTTCGCCAAACGCCCCCAGCAGCTCGGCCAGGAGGAGGTCTACGCCGCCCTGAGGGGCTCCGGCACGCTCGAAGCCGACGGCCAGCAGTACCCGATCGACGCCGACCACATCTCCCGCGTCGGCCCCGAGGTGAAGCGCAAGGTCACCCCGGGCCCCGAAGGCCTCCGCCTCCTCGTCGTGGGCGCCACCCCCGGCGAGCCCTACGACACCGGCGGCAGGTTGTAGGCGACACCTAGAATCCTTTCGTGGCTTCCCCCGAGGCGAAGAACCTGGAGGCGATCTCCAAGGCGATCGACCAGCACAACCGCAGCTGCCCGTTCCCGGCGGCAGAGGTGCGGATGAACCCGTTCGAGGTCGAGCGGCTCGGCTGGGAGGAGATCCGCGGGCTGCCGGTCGTGCCCGACTCGGCGATCGGGACCGGCCGTTTCCGCATCGTCTGCTCGCGCGAGCTGGACGATGCCGGGCTCGAGGAGACCGAGGCGGTCGGCCAGGAGCTGGAGACCGTCGTCCCGGCGAACAACTAGGTCACGCTGGGCCAGCCGCAAACTCTGCCCGTCGCTCGACCTGCCGGGCGATTTCGATAGCGCCTGTCTGCGCTTCCAGCCACCGGCGAGCGTCTGGGTCGATCCAGTTGGATATCTCGAGCATGTCGCTGACGAATGCCGGAACGTCCTGACCGAGCAGCGAATCGTGATGGGCGATCCGGTTGCGGAATCGCTGAACTCGACTCATGCGACTGCTGAGAGCCTTGCGCGTCAAACCGTGATGGGGAAATGCGCTGTGAAGCCGATGGCGCCATAGAGCCTCATAACGATGGCCGAAGAGGTCAGTCCAAAACGAGAAGGAGAGCCCGGCGACGATCCTCCCACGAGTGACGACTTTGCTCTGCTTCAACCTGCCGATCGCGTTGATGACCTGCCTGACACCCTCGGGTTGGAGCACGCCGAAATCGACGAGCCATGTGTCCTTGATCGGCGTTTGAGGTTGTCCCTCCCCAAGCGTCCCGTCGATTGCATTACGAACGAGCACCTCGAAGTGATGGATCAAGCCGAAGGAGGCCATGCTGAGGGCGGCGTGCCACTCATAGAGGTCGATCGCAGCCGCATGATCCCCGCCGCAAGCATCGCGGAAGCGGCCGTATCGCGCCTCGGATAGCCAGGTGCCTGCTTGCCGCTCGTTCATCCCTGTCATGCGTCCTTCGATTGAGCTACTCTTTGTCTGAGCGCCCCGGGCCCGCCTCTGACTCCTCGGAGTTATGCGGTCGGGGCCTTGTCGTTCAGTTGCACCCGCAGGGATGTACGGCTGACTGCTGACAACAAGTATCGCAAATAGTTCCGCGGAACCGACTTGCCGAAATGCGCCGGTCAGACGCGCTCTCTCAGACGTTCCAGAATTCGAGGCCCAGGCCGCTCAGCCAGCGCTGGGCTTCGATGTTGAGCTGGGTCAGCTCTCCGGTCCAGATCAGGACGCCCATCGCGATCAGGATCAGGCCGCCGGTGGCGACGATCGCCTGGTAGTGGCGCTTCACCGCGGCGAACGCGGTGGTCATGCGGGAGAAGGCGACGGCGGTGAGCAGGAAGGGGATCGCCAGGCCGGCCGAGTAGACGGCGAGCAGGAGGGCGCCGCGGCCGGCCGAGCCGGAGAGCGAGGCGGCGGAGAGGATCGCGCCGAGGGTGGGGCCGATGCAGGGGGTCCAGGCGATCGCGAAGGCGGCGCCGGCGACGATCGGACCGCCCCTGCCGGCCCGCTCGAGCAGGGCGTCGACGTGCCACTCGCGGTTGAGGCGGGTGGCGAACAGCGAGGCGACGAAGAGGACGCCCATCGCGACGATCAGCGCCGCGGCGATCTTGGTCAACAGCTGCTTGTGGTCCTGGAGGGCCGAGCCGAGCCCGGTCGCGGTGAGGCCGAGGATCACGAAGATCGCCGAGAAGCTGGCGACGAAGAGCAGGCTGGGGCCGAGCACGCGCCGCCAGCCGGCGCTGTCCAGCTCGGAGGCGGAGACGCCGCTGACCGCCGAGAGGTAGCCGGGGACGAGCGGCAGCACGCAGGGGGAGAGGAAGGAGACGATCCCCGCCGCGAGGGCGGCGAGGATGCCGACTCCGGCAGTCGGATCGGTGCTCAGATCGGCGACGATCACGGCCCTGCAGGGTATCCGGGGCGATTTGTCGGCTCCTCTTGCAACGGCGGCCGCTGCGGGGGAGACTGCGCCGCCACGTTGCTTGAGCGCTCTACAGCGCCGCTGTTCGACGCCGCCGGCACGGCGCGACGGCTGCGCGCCTCGCCGCTGCTGGCGATCGGCCCCGCCGAGCCAGGACCGGCCCTGCGCCGGGGCGCGCTGGTGGCGATCCCGGTTGGGATCGCCCTGTTCATCGAGCTGGGGCTGGGCGCGCCGACGAAGGGCGGGGTCGCCACCGGCGCCCTGCTCGCCGGCTTCCCCGGCCTCGACGCACCGGCCTGCGTTCGTGCCGGCTGGCAGGCCGCGGTGGCGCCGGCGCTCGGCCTCGCCGCGGCGCTCGGCGCCCTGACCGGCTCCTCGGCGCCGCTCGCGGTGGCGGCGATGGCGCTGGTCGGCGCCGCGGGCGGCTACTGCTTCGCCGTCTCGCTGCGGTTCTCGCTGGCCGGCCTCACGGTGGCGCTGGCGCTGCTGGTCGCCCAGGGGCTGCCGCTGACCGCCTCCGACGCGCTGCCGGCGCTGCTCTACGTGACCGCCGGCGGCCTGCTCCAGGCGGCGTTCTCGCTCTTCGTGTACGCGGCCGGCGACCGCACGGAGGAGGGGGGAGAGGCGGCCTGGAGCACCTCCGCCGCGCTCGCTGCGCTGCGCTCGAACCTGACCCTGCGCTCGACCAGCTTCCGCCATGCGATCCGCTTCGGCGCCGCGCTTGCCGCCGGAGTCGCCGCCTACTGGCTGCTGGGGATGCAGGAACACGGCTTCTGGATCCCCCTGACGATCCTCTTCGTGCTGCGGCCCGAACGGGGAGAGACCGTCCACCGGCTGGTCCTGCGTGCGGTCGGCACCGTGATCGGCCTGGCGATCGCGACCGCCCTCTCGGAGTGGCTGGCGGGCGACGGCGTGGCGCTCGCCGTCCCCCTGACCGTCGCGGCCGCCCTCGCCTTCGGGCTCTTGACCGTCCAGTACGCGCTGTTCACCGCCTCGATCACCATCTACGTGGTGCTGCTCGCCGACACTTTGGGCGAGCCGGCGCTGCGCGCCGCCGGGCAGCGGGCGCTCGGGACGGCGATCGGCATCGCGATCGCCGGGGCGGCGTTCCTGCTCTGGTCGAACCCGGGCGAGAAGCGGCCGCCGCTGGCGTCGCCGGACCCGGCCCGGTAGATTTCCTGGCTACGCAGCCAAACGCCGCCCGCCGCGGCGCAACCACAGGAGAGACTTTTGAGCAACCGCACGTTCGTGATCGGGGTCGGGATGACCAAGTTCGAGAAGCCGGGCAGCAAGGAGGGCGACTACCCCGACTGGGCCAAGCAGGCGGGGGAGAGGGCGCTCGCCGACGCCGGCATCCCCTACGAGGACGTCGAGCAGGCCTACGCCGGCTACTGCTACGGCGACTCGACCTACGGCCAGCGGGCCCTCTACCAGCTCGGCCTCACCGGAATCCCAGTCTTCAACGTCAACAACAACTGCTCGACCGGCTCCTCGGCGCTGTTCCTCGCCCGCCAGGCCGTGAAGGGGGGGCTGGTCGACTGCGCGCTCGCGGTCGGCTTCGAGAAGATGGAGCCCGGCTCGCTCGGCGTCAAGTACACCGACCGCACCAACGCGATCGACAAACACGCGATGCGGATGTTCGAAATCCGCGACCCCGAGTCCTCGCCGCCGGCGCCGCAGATGTTCGGCAACGCCGGCCGCGACCACATGGAGAAGTACGGCTCCGAACCCGACCACTACGCCTGGATCGGCTGGAAGAACCACAGGCACTCGGTCAACAACCCCTACGCCCAGTTCCAGGACGAGTACACGATCGAGGAGATCAAGGCGGCGAGGATGATCCACGAGCCGCTCACCAAGCTCCAGTGCTCGCCGACCTCCGACGGCTCGGCCTGCGCGATCGTCGCCTCGGAGCGCTACGTGGAAGAGCACGACCTCGGCGAGCGGGCAATCGAGATCGCCGGCCAGTCGATGGTCACCGACCTCTCGTCGACCTTCGCCGACGACACCGACTGCATGAAGATCGTCGGCACCGACATGTCGAAGCGGGCGGCGGAGGAGGCCTACGGGGAGGCCGGCGTGGCGGCCGAGGAGGTCGACGTCTGCGAGCTGCACGACTGCTTCAGTGCCAACGAGCTGATCACCTACGAAGCGCTCGGCTTCGCGGCGGAGGGTGAGGGCCACAAGCTGGTCGACGAGGAAGCCACCACCTACGGCGGCCAGGTCGTCGTCAATCCCTCCGGCGGGCTGATCTCCAAGGGCCACCCGCTGGGGGCGACCGGGCTGGCGCAGTGCTCGGAGCTGACCTGGCAGCTGCGCGGCGAGGCCGACAGGCGTCAGGTCGACGGCGCCAGGACGGCCCTGCAACACAACATCGGCCTCGGCGGCGCCGCCGTGGTCACCGTCTACAAGCCGGCGGCCTAGCAGCCGCCGGAGAAGGAGGACAGCAATGGCGAAGGAGCGACGCTCACTCAGCGGCAAGGTCGTGGCGATCACCGGGGGCGCCCAGGGGATCGGCAAGGCGACCGCCGCGGCGCTGGTCCGCAGGGGCAGCCGCGTCGCGATCGGCGACCTCGACCTACCGCTGGCCGAACAGACCGCCGGAGAGCTGGGGGGCGGGACGATCGCGATCTCGCTCGACGTCACCGACCGCGACTCCTTCGCCGCCTTCCTCGGCGAGGTCGAGCGCCAGCTCGGCCCGCTCGACGTGCTGATCAACAACGCCGGGATCATGCCGGTGACGCCGTTCACCGCGGAGGGCGTCGACTCGATCCGCCGCCAGCTCGAGATCAACGTGTTCGGCGTGGTCGCAGGCATGCAGCTGGCGCTGGAGCGCTTGCAGCCGCGCGGCACCGGCCACATCGTCAACCTCGCCTCGCAGGCCGGCAAAGCCGGCATCCCCGGCATCGCCACCTATTCGGGCACCAAGCACGCGGTGGTCGGCGTGAGCGAGGCGGTGCGCGCCGAGCTGCGCGACAGCGGCATCGAGGTCTCCTGCGTGATGCCGACTGTCGTCAACACCGAACTGGCCCACGGCGTCTCCTCGCGCTGGATCAAACCGGTCGAGGCCGAGGACGTCGCTGCGGAGATCGTCGACGCGCTGGAAGTGCCGCGCTTCGACGTCTTCGTGCCGCGCGCCAACGGCATCCTCTTCAAGGTCATCTCGATGCTGCCGCGCGCCGGCCGCGAATGGGTCGGCCGTGCGATGGGTGTCGACAAGCTGATGCTCGAGGCGGACCACGGCGCCCGCCGCGGCTACGAGGAGCGCGCCGCAAAGAGCAGGTCGGGCGAGCCCGGGGAGAGCCCGGCAGATGCCGAGCCTGCGACTCATCGAGACGCAGCCTGACGTTGGGGCGGATCTACGACACAACCTGGGGGCGGCTGTTCCCGGCGGTCTACGACCGTCTGCTGGAGGCCACCGAGGAGGCCGGGCTGCGCCAGATGCGGCAGGAGATCCTGTCCGAGGCGAGCGGGCGGACGATCGACATCGGGGCCGGCACCGGCGTCAACCTGGGCCTGTTCCCGCAGGCGGTCACCGAGCTGGTGCTCAGCGAGCCCGACAAGTACATGGTGAAGCGGCTGCGCCAGAGGCTGGCCGAGTCCGGACGGCAAGCGCAGCTGATCGAAGCGCCAGCCGCACGGCTGCCATTCGAGGACGCGAGCTTCGACACCGCGGTCTTCACCCTCGTCCTCTGCACGGTGCCGGACCCGGTGGCGGCGCTGGCCGAGGCGGCGCGGCTGCTGCGCCCCGGGGGTCGGATGCTGTTCATCGAGCACGTGCGCGCCGGGGACGCCCGCCTGGCCCGCTGGCAGGACCGGCTCGAAGGGCCCTGGCGCTTCGTCGGCGACGGCTGCCACTGCAACCGCGACACGGTCGCGACGATCGAGGCCTCGCCGCTGGCCCTGGAGCGCGTCGAGCGGGGACGGATGCCGAAGGCGCTGCCGATCGTCAGGCCGACGGCGCGGGGCAGCGCCATCAAGCCAGCCTGAGGGCTTCTCGCGGGAGCTTTCTACCGCCCATGGGTGGGAAAAGGCTCCCGCGGTCCGGGTCGCCGTGCTTTCAACGCACGATAATGGTGGTTATGTGAACTCAACTGCCGATGGGCCGAAAACGACCGTCCGGCGGTCGAAATCGGCCCGTCGGCCCCTAGCTTGCGGCTTCGATCGCTGCTTCGATCTCGCCGGC
>CAVVHQ010000004.1:0-34092 GCA_963748075.1 uncultured Solirubrobacterales bacterium
TCTCCTGTGGTTGCGCCGCGGCGGGCGGCGTTTGGCTGCGTAGCCAGGAAATCTACCGGGCCGGGTCCGGCGACGCCAGCGGCGGCCGCTTCTCGCCCGGGTTCGACCAGAGCAGGAACGCCGCCCCGGCGATCGCGATGCCGATCGCCGTCCCGAGCGCCCGCTGTCCGGCGGCGCGCAGCGCCGGCTCGCCCAAAGTGTCGGCGAGCAGCACCACGTAGATGGTGATCGAGGCGGTGAACAGCGCGTACTGGACGGTCAAGAGCCCGAAGGCGAGGGCGGCCGCGACGGTCAGGGGGACGGCGAGCGCCACGCCGTCGCCCGCCAGCCACTCCGAGAGGGCGGTCGCGATCACCAGGCCGATCACGGTGCCGACCGCACGCAGGACCAGCCGGTGGAAGGTCTCTCCCGTTCGGGCCGCAGCACGAAGAGGATCGTCAGGGGGATCCAGAAGCCGTGTTCCTGCATCCCCAGCAGCCAGTAGGCGGCGACTCCGGCGGCAAGCGCGGCGCCGAAGCGGATCGCATGGCGGAAGCTGGTCGAGCGCAGGGTCAGGTTCGAGCGCAGCGCGGCGAGCGCGGCGGAGGTGCTCCAGGCCGCCTCTCCCCCCTCCTCCGTGCGGTCGCCGGCCGCGTACACGAAGAGCGAGAACGCCGCCTGGAGCAGGCCGCCGGCGGTCACGTAGAGCAGCGCCGGCAGCGCGTCGGAGGCGGTCAGCGGCAGCCCCTGGGCGACCAGCAGCGCCAGCGCGACCGTGAGGCCGGCCAGCGAGAACCGCAGCGAGACGGCGAAGCAGTAGCCGCCCGCGGCGCCGACCAGCGCCATCGCCGCCACCGCGAGCGGCGCCGAGGAGCCGGTCAGGGCGCCGAGCGCCGCGGCGAGGCCGAGCGCCGGCGCGACGGCGGCCTGCCAGGCGGCACGAACGCAGGCCGGTGCGTCGAGGCCGGGGAAGCCGGCGAGCAGGGCGCCGGTGGCGACCCCGCCCTTCGTCGGCGCGCCGAGCCCGAGCTCGATGAACAGGGCGATCCCAACCGGGATCGCCACCAGCGCGCCCCGGCGCAGCGCCGGTCCTGGCTCGGCGGGGCCGATCGCCAGCAGCGGCGAGGCGCGCAGCCGTCGCGCCGTGCCGGCGGCGTCGAACAGCGGCGCTGTCGAGCGCTCAGGCAACGTGGCGGCGCAGTCTCCCCCGCAGCGGCCGCCGTTGCAAGAGGAGCCGACAAATCGCCCCGGATACCCTGCAGGGCCGTGATCGTCGCCGATCTGAGCACCGATCCGACTGCCGGAGTCGGCATCCTCGCCGCCCTCGCGGCGGGGGTCGTCTCCTTCCTCTCCCCCTGCGTGCTGCCGCTCGTCCCCGGCTACCTCTCGGCGGTCAGCGGCGTCTCCGCCTCCGAGCTGGACAGCGCCGGCTGGCGGCGCGTGCTCGGCCCCAGCCTGCTCTTCGTCGCCAGCTTCTCGGCGATCTTCATCATCCTCGGCCTCACCGCGACCGGGCTCGGCTCGGCCCTCCAGGACCACAAGCAGCTGTTGACCAAGATCGCCGCGGCGCTGATCGTCGCGATGGGCGTCCTCTTCGTCGCCTCGCTGTTCGTCACCCGCCTCAACCGCGAGTGGCACGTCGACGCCCTGCTCGAGCGGGCCGGCAGGGGCGGCCCGATCGTCGCCGGCGCCGCCTTCGCGATCGCCTGGACCCCCTGCATCGGCCCCACCCTCGGCGCGATCCTCTCCGCCGCCTCGCTCTCCGGCTCGGCCGGCCGCGGCGCCCTCCTGCTCGCCGTCTACTCGGCCGGCCTGGCGATCCCCTTCCTGCTCACCGCCGTCGCCTTCTCCCGCATGACCACCGCCTTCGCCGCCGTCAAGCGCCACTACCAGGCGATCGTCGCCACCGGCGGCCTGATCCTGATCGCGATGGGCGTCCTGATCTGGACCGGCGAGCTGACCCAGCTCAACATCGAAGCCCAGCGCTGGCTGAGCGGCCTGGGCCTCGAATTCTGGAACGTCTGAGAGAGCGCGTCTGACCGGCGCATTTCGGCGTCCTCAGTCGGTGGGGTCGGGTCACGCACGGTAGTGCGCTCCCCTCCCCCGACCTCCCTGCGTCCTTGAACTGCTTGGCCAGCCGCGCTCTCTCGTCAGCTCTCAGCTGTTCGCCGGGGCGACGGTCTCCAGCTCCTGGCCGACCGCCTCGGTCTCCTCGAGCCCGGCATCGTCCAGCTCGCGCGAGCAGACGATGCGGAAACGGCCGGTGCCGATCGCCGAGTCGGGCACGACCGGCAGCCCGCGGATCTCCTCCCAGCCGAGCCGCTCGACCTCGAACGGGTTCATCCGCACCTCTGCCGCCGGGAACGGGCAGCTGCGGTTGTGCTGGTCGATCGCCTTGGAGATCGCCTCCAGGTTCTTCGCCTCGGGGGAAGCCACGAAAGGATTCTAGGTGTCGCCTACAACCTGCCGCCGGTGTCGTAGGGCTCGCCGGGGGTGGCGCCCACGACGAGGAGGCGGAGGCCTTCGGGGCCCGGGGTGACCTTGCGCTTCACCTCGGGGCCGACGCGGGAGATGTGGTCGGCGTCGATCGGGTACTGCTGGCCGTCGGCTTCGAGCGTGCCGGAGCCCCTCAGGGCGGCGTAGACCTCCTCCTGGCCGAGCTGCTGGGGGCGTTTGGCGAACATCTCGCCGCCGATGCCCTCGGCCGAGTGGTCGTGCTCGGGGTATTCGTCGGCGCCCGGCGCCAAATCGATGATCGCGATGCCGAAGGAGTTGATGCCGAGGCCGGCGCCGGCGCGGTGGAACCTGATCCCCTCGAAGAACCCCTCGATCGCGTCGATCTCCTCGATCTTCGTGTGGGCGACGTCGGCCATGTGGCGATCCTAGCCAAGGCGGTTCCGCGGAACCGCCTTGGATGCCGTCCCTGCCCCGCCCTACGATCGGACCAAATGGCCGATCGGCGGACAATCGCCCACCTCGACATGGACGCCTTCTACGCGTCGGTCGAGCTGCGGCGACGGCCGGAGCTGAAGGGGAAGCCGGTGGTCGTCTGCGGGTCGGGGCCGCGGGCGGTGGTGACGACCGCCAGCTACGAGGCGCGGAGGCTGGCCGGGATCCACTCGGCGATGCCGGCCGCTGTGGCGCGGCGGCAGCTGCCGGAAGCCGTCTACCTGGAGCCGGACTTCGCCGCCTACCGGGAGGCCTCGGCCCAGGTGATGGACGTCCTGCGGCGGAACGCCGAGACGGTCGAGGTGGTCGGGCTCGACGAGGCCTACGTCGACCTGACCGGGCTGTTCTCGCCGAAGGCGACGATGCGGCGGATCGCCGCCGAGATCTGCAAGGGGACCGGGCTGACCTGCTCGATCGGGATCTCCGAGAACCGGCTGCTGGCGAAGATCGCCAGCGAGCTGGGCAAGCCCGCCGGCCTCGCCGTGCTCTCGCGCGCCGAGGCGCTGGAGCGATTCGCCGGCCACCCGCCCGGCCTCGTCCCCGGGATCGGCCCGAAGACGGCGCTGAAGCTGCAGGGGATGGGCATCCGCACCTTGACCGAGCTGCGCGACCACGACCCGCTCGCCCTGGAGCGGGCCTTCGGGCCGCGGATGGGGCGCTGGCTGCCCGCTCGCGCCCGCTTCGAGGACGACACGCCGATCGCCCCGATCCGCGAGACGAAGTCGCAGTCGGCCGAGACGACCTTCGACGTCGACGTCGCCGACCGGGGCGAGCTGGCCGCCCAGATCCGCTCGCTCTCCGAGCAGCTCTGCCGGCGGCTGCGCGCCCGCGACCTCGCCGGGCGCACGGTCGGGATCAAGGTGCGGCTCGACGACTGGACCAACGTCAGCCGCTCCCACACGCTCGACGACCCGACCGACGACCCGGAGGTCGTCGGGCCGGTCGCCCTGGAGCTGCTGCGGGCCTACGCCCCGCCCCGGCCGGTGCGGCTGCTCGGGGTGCGCGTCGCGGGCTTCGCCGCCGACGCGCCGCCCGAGAGGCCGGCCCTGGAGGGGCAGCTCCAGCTCGGCCTCGCCGCCTGAGGCTCAGCGACTGGCGAGCACGACGCCGGTGCTGGGGAAATGCAGCCGCGCCCGCGTTGCCGCGGTGAGGTCGTAGTCGCGGCCGGCCACGTAGGGCCCACGGTCGATCACCGGCACGGTGATCGTGCGGCGGCGGTAGCGCAGGGTCACCTTCGAGTCGCAGGGCAGCGTCTTGTGAGCGACGCCCAGCGTGCCGGGCTGCAGCGTCCCGCCGCAGGCGAGGGCGCCGCCGTAGAGCCCGGGGCCGTAGTAGGAGGCCCCCGCCGGCCGGTAGGCGGTCACGCGGCGGGCGGCGCTGATCGAGCCCCGGACGCGCTTGTCGTGGCGGCCGTAGGCGCGGATCCGGTAGGAGCCGACCCGGCGCGGGCGCCAGCGCAGCGCGAAGCTCCCGTCGCGCCGGCTGCGGGCGCCGGCCACCGCCCCGCGCGGGCCGCGAACGACCAGCTTGACGCGGTGCGAGCCACGCGGCCGCACCCTGCCCCTCAGCACCACCGGGCGGCCGCTGAGCACGGCGTGCCGGGAGACGTGCAGGGAGACGTGGGCGCGAGAACGGTGGTTCGGATGGTGGTGCGGCGCCTTCCTCGCCAGGGCCTGCGCCGTGAAGGTCGCCAGAGCGGCAGCAAGCAGCATCGAGGGGAACAGTCGTCGCATCGTGAGATCACTCGCTTTCTCTTCCGCCTACGGGCGGGCCGCGCAGCGGCCTCGCGTGGGTTGCTCGGCGGATCGATTGCGTGGGTGGATCGCGCACCGTAGGAGCCGCACGCTGCGGTGTGGGTGAGCGCGGTCACAGTTGCAAGACCGCCCCCGCGGCCTCAAACCGCTCCACAGAGCGAAGCGCACGCACGAACGGGGGTCCCTCACATGTGTGCGAAGATTCACTCGTGAACGGGGATCGACTGAGTGGGCTGGACGCGTCTTTCCTCCACATGGAGCGCGCCGGCGCTCACATGCACGTCGCCTCGACCAGCATCTTCGGGGGCTCCGCACCCAGCCACGAGGAGTTTCGCGACCACATCGAATCGCGCCTGCACCTGGTGCCGCGCTTCCGCCAGAAGCTGCGCTTCGTGCGCTTCGGGCAGGGCCGGCCGGTCTGGGTCGACGACCCCTTCCTCAATCTCGACTACCACGTGCGGCGGACCGCGCTGCCGGCCCCCGGCTCGGAGGAGCAGCTTCGCAACCTGGCGGCGCGGATCTTCTCCCAGCAGCTCGACCGCACCAAGCCGCTCTGGGAGCTGTGGCTGGTCGAGGGCCTCGAAGACGACCGCTTCGCGATCGTCGGCAAGAGCCATCACGCGCTGGTCGACGGCATCTCCGGGGTCGACATCACCACCGTCCTCTTCGACGTCGATCCCGAGCCCGAGACGCCGCCGGTACGGCCGCCGAAGTGGGCGCCGCGCCCCGAGCCGACCGACTTCGACCTGGTGCGCCAGGCGCTGCGCGAGCGCGCCACCAGCCCGCAGGAGATCGCCCGCGGCGTCCGCGCCGCCCTGCGCGGGCCGCGCCAGGTGCTGCGCGAGCTGCGCGCCGCCGGCAGGATGCTCGAGGTGGCGACCAAAGCGCCGCAGACCCCGTTCAACGTCGAGATCGGCCCCCACCGTCGCCTCGCCTTCGTGCGCGGCGACCTCGACGACTTCAAACGGGTCAAGGACACCCACGGCGGCACCGTCAACGACGTCGTCCTCTCCGTCGTAACCGGCGCGCTGGGCAACTACCTGCGCGCCCGCGGGCACGACTCCGAGGACCTCGAGCTGCGGGCGATGGTGCCGGTCAGCGTCCGCGCCGCCGAACAGCGCGGCGCGCTCGGCAACCGCGTCTCGGCGATGATGGCGCCGCTGCCGGTCTGGTGCCAGGACCCGGTGCAGCGCCTGCACCTGCTGTCGGAGACGATGGGCGACCTGAAGGGCTCCGGACAGGCGGTCGGCGCCGAGATCCTCACCCGTCTGACCGACTTCGCGCCGACCACGATCGCCTCCCAGGCGGCCCGCCTGCAGCCCGCCCAGCGCTTCTTCAACCTCGTCGTCACCAACGTGCCCGGGCCGCAGTTCTCGCTCTACGTGCTGGGGCGGCGGATGGAATCGATCTTCCCCCTGGTCCCCCTCGCCCGCCGCCAGGCGCTCTGCATCGGGATCATGTCCTACGACGGGCAGATCGACTTCGGCCTGGTCGGGGACCTCGACGCGATGGCCGACCTCGACAGCTTCGCCCTCGACCTGGAGGGCGCCGTGCAGGAGATCGTCTCCACCGCGCCTCCGCGCGGAGAGGATCAGCGGACGACGCGGGCGCGGAGCCGGAACGGCACCGCGTCGGTCAAGTAGTTCCAGTCGAGCCGGCCGATGTCGAAGCCGTGGACGCGGGTGTCCGCGTTGACCACAACCGCGGTGATCCGCTGGAAGCGGCCGGGGCGCCGCAGCCGCACCGCCAGCACGCCCCCGTTCGGGTTGAAGCGAAGACGGGTGACGACGCGGCCATGCCGCAGGCTGCCGACCCGCCCCACCAAGGCGAGACCGGCGTCGACCCCGCGCGGCGCCCGGGCGTGGACGACGACCGCGCGCCCCCTGCGAGCATGCACGCGCAGCAGCTCGAAGGTGGCGTGGTTGAGGCGGCGCTGTAGCGGCCGACCGTCGCGCGCAAGGCCGCCCCGGCGCGGTACGTCCGGGTAGCGGGGTCCCGCGCGGAAGACCGAGCCGGTCCGCCACTCGGCGACGTCGCGGGCAAAGCGGGCGAAGTCGCGATCGAAGTCGGGGCCCCTGGCGGCGCGGATCGCCGAGTCGTAGGCGGCGACGGAGAAGCCGCCGGGCAGCGTGTGGATCGCCCGCGACCAGGCGCTGCGGACTATCCGCGCCCCGTAGCGGCGCGCCAGCCATTCGTTCCAGACCGTCGACCCGTACTCCTTGATCGAGCTGGCGGTCAACGGCGTGTCGAACAGCTTCACCCAGCGGCGCACGTAACGGACGTAGTCGCGGATCCCGCTGTAGACCTGGCTCTCCATCCAGACCGCGGTCGACTCGGCGAACCAGGCGTCCTGGTAGGCGTCGTAGCCCATCTGCAGGATGTGGTTGTACTCGTGGGCGAAGGTCACCTTGAGGATCCGCAGCTGCGAGGTGCCCGGGTACTGGAAGCGGTCGTAGTCGTTGTCGAGGACGAGGTAGCCGTGCAGCCGGCGGGGCAGCCGGTCACCCTTGCGGGTCTGGCCGCGGTCGGGCGCCGCGTAGCCGAACAGCTGCCGCCCCAGGTCCTTCAGGTAGATGTCGGTCTTGCCCCTGCGCCCGCCCCTTTGACCGTCGGAGCGCGGCTCGCGCCAGCCGAGCCTGCCGTTCTCGACCGAGTGGACGTGGCCGGCGACCCCCAAGACCCGCTCGACGTAGTCCGGCACGCCGTCGCCGTCCTCGATCCCGTTGACGTCGGCGAGCGAGGGCGCGTCCAGTCCCTCCGAGACCCAGTGCACGCAGAAGCGACCCTCGCAGGCGGGCGACCGGGGGGCCTCGGGGACCGTGTAGGAGTGGCGGGCCGGGTCGGGATGGTCGGTCGGCCGGGCCTGCGGCGCGCGGAAGGCCCAGCGGTCCCCGGCGCTCGCGGTTCCCGGGAGCGCGACCGACGCGAGCAGCGCCAGCGAGGCGAGCGTGGCCCCAGTCAGTCGCCGCCGTCCCCGCATCGCAGGCAATCTACAGGCCGCCGGGGCGGCTCCCGCCCGGCGCGGCGGCGATACTGCCACCTGTGACCCGAGAGGATCACGCATGCGCGTAGCCCTCGCCCAGATCGACCCGACGGTCGGGGACATCGACGGCAACGCGGCGAAGGTCGCCGAGTGGATCGACCGCGCCGCGGCCGAGGGCGCCGAGCTGACGGTCTTCCCGGAGCTCTGCCTGTCCGGCTACCCGGCCGAGGACCTCTACCTGAAGCGGCACTTCGTCGAGGCCAATCGGGAGGCGGTCGACGGGCTGGCCCGCGGGGTCGGCGAGACGGTCGTCCTGGTCGGCTTCGCCGAGCCGGTCGCCGGCGGCGGCGATCACCGCCACGCGCACAACTCGCTCGCCGTGCTGGCCGACGGCGAGGTGCGGGCCGTCTACCGCAAGAACCGGCTGCCCAACTACGACGTCTTCGACGAGCAGCGCTACTTCGTCCCCGGCAGCGAGCCGCTCAGCGTCGAGGTCGCCGGGACCCGGGTCGGCCTCACCGTCTGCGAGGACCTCTGGGTCGAGGCGCCGCCGGCCTCGACCGAGGCGGCCGAAGGCGCCGAGCTGATCGCCAACCCCTCGGGCTCGCCGTACCACCGCGGCAAGGGCCGCGAGCGCGAGGAGATGCTCGCCGCCCGCGCCCGCGCCTACGGGACCCACCTCGCTTTCTGCAACCTGGTCGGCGGCCAGGACGAGCTGGTCTTCGACGGCCACAGCTTCGTCGTCGATCCGGCCGGCCGGGTGATCGCCCGTGCCGCCCAGTTCGAGGAGGAGCTGCTGGTCTGCGAGATCCCCGCCACCGCCCCCGGGCGGCTCGCCGAGCCGCTGCCCGACCTGGCCGAGGTCTACGGGGCGCTCGTCCTCGGCCTGCGCGACTACGTCCGCAAGAACGGCTTCCGCCACGTCGGCCTCGCCCTCTCGGGCGGGATCGACTCCGCCCTGGTGGCGCTGCTCGCCGCCGACGCGGTGGGCGGCGCCAGCGTCAGCTGCGTGGTCATGCCGTCGCCCCATTCCAGTGAGGAAACCCAGGCGGACGCCCGAACTATCGGCGCCAACCTTGGCGCCGAGACGATCGAGATCCCGATCGGCGCGGCGATGGACGCCTACGAGGAGGCGCTGGCCCCCTACTTCGCGCCTGAGCAGGAGGCCGCCCCGCGTTCGCTTCCCCACGACCCGACCCGTCCCTCCGAGCCCGATCTGGCCGCCGAGAACATCCAGGCACGGATCCGCGGCAACCTGATGATGGCGCTCTCCAACAAGCACGGTTGGCTGGTGCTGACCACCGGCAACAAGAGCGAGATGTCGGTCGGCTACGCGACCCTCTACGGCGACATGGCGGGCGGCTTCGCGGTGATCAAGGACGTGCCGAAGGTGCTCGTCTACGAGCTGGTCCGCCACCGCAACGAGCGCGCCGGGCGCGAGCTGGTGCCGGCCTCGGTGCTGGAGCGGGCGCCCTCGGCGGAGCTGCGCCCCGACCAGCGCGACACCGACACCCTGCCGCCCTACGAGCTGCTCGACCGCGTGCTGGAGGCCTACGTCGAGCGCGACGAGGGGCGCGAGGAGATGATCGCCGCCGGGCTGCCAGCCGAGGTCGTCGACGAGGTGGTGCGGCTGGTCGACCGCGCCGAGTACAAGCGCCGCCAGGCGGCGCCGGGAATCCGGATCACGCCGAAGGCGTTCGGGCGGGACCGCCGGCTGCCGATCACGAATCGCTTCCGGGGTTAGGCCGTCGCCATACCGGCGCCTGACAGCGCCCTCGGTCGCTCGCGTGCAGAGCACGCCACGCTCCCTGCGTCCTGGTCAGGCTTGGTCTGGCAACGGCCTTAATGCGATCGTCATTTGCGCCAACGCGCAGAGTCTCTCGTTCGCGTCGAGCACCTCGGCCTCCCAGACCCAGGTCGAGCGACCGCGATGCCGGGCCCGCGCGGCGACCTCGGCGTGGCCCGAGGTGATCGGGCGCAGGAAGCTGACGTTGATCGACTGGCCCATCGCCGCCATCCCGTCCCCGAACACCGCGAGCGCGGTCGCCCGCGAGCAGACGCTCTCGACCAGGCTCGACATCACCCCGCCGTGCATCAGCCCGAAGGGCTGGCGAAGCTCGTCGCGGATCGGGATCCGCGCCCGCGCATGCTCGGGGTCGTCGGCGAGCCACTCGGCGCCGAGCAGGTCGGCGAACCCCGACGGCAATGGGAACGGTTCGTCGGCCATCGAGGCGGACCCTACCCGGCGGCGCGGTCCCTTAGTGTTCGGAGGCCGTGGCGCTCACCGACGACCAGAGGGCGATGCTCCGCCTGCTCGCGCAGGGCGAGGAAGGCTACGAGGACATCGCTGCCCTGAAGGGCGTCGGCGTCGAGCAGGTGAAGGCCGAAGTGAGGGAGGCGCTGGCCGCCGCGGCGGCCGAGGGGGAGGCGAGCGCGCCGCCCGCGCCGCCCCCGTCCCCCGAGCCCGCTTCTCCCCCGCCGCCGGAGCCCGCCGCCACGGAGCCGCAATCCCCTCCTCCCCCTCCCCCGACCCCCCCGCCGGCCAAGCCGAAGCCACCGCGAAAAGCCGGCTTCTCGGTGCCCCCCGAGCGGCGGCGCTTGCTCGCCGTCGCCGGCGGGGCGCTCGGCGTCGTCGCGGTGGCGCTGATCCTGGTCGCCACGCTCGGCGGCGGCTCCGGCGGCTCGGGCTCGTCCTCCACCGCCGGCGGCAGCGGGACGGGCGAACCGGCGAGCGCCTCGAACCCCAACCTCACCGAGGCCGTGCTGCGGCCGGTCGGCGGCGAAAGCGGCGCGGGCCGGGCGATCTTCGGCCGGGTCGGCAAACAAGAAATCGTCCTCCAGGTCACCGCCCGCAAGCTCGAACCCAGCCAGGGCGGGCGCTCCTACACGGTCTGGCTCTACCGCTCGCCGCAGCTTGCGCTGCGGGTCGGCGCGGTGAAGGTCAGCAAGTCCGGCCGGCTCGGCGCCCAGTTCCCGATCCCCGCCGAACTGCTCGCCTACGTGGCCCGCGGCGCCTTCAAGCAGGTCTACCTCTCACGCACCTCCGACGCCGCCTACAAACGCACGGTGGCGCAGGCGGAAAAGCAGAAGAAGCTCCCCCCCTACAGCGGCGAAACCGTGCTCACGGGGAAGATCACCGGCCCGATCGTTCAGGGGTCAGCTTCCCCGGGTTCATGATTCCGCTCGGATCGAGCCGCTCCTTGACCGCCTCCAGCACCTCGATCCCGGTCCGCCCCACCTCGGCCTCTATGTAGGGAGTGTGGTCTCGGCCGATCCCGTGGTGGTGCGTGATCGTGCCGCCGGCGGCGACGATCGCCTCCGAAGCGGCCCGCTTCACCGCGGCCCACTGCTCCCGCTCAGCGCCCTGGCGGGCCCGGGCGATGAAGGTGAAGTACAGCGAGGCGCCGTCGGCGTAGGCGTGGGAGAGGTGGCAGAAGGCGAATCCGGGCGTGCCCTGGGCCGCCAGCGAGTCGCGGATCGCCGCGGCGACCGCATCGTGCAACTCGCCCAACCGGCTCCAGGTGTGCGAGGTCTCCAGCGTCTCGACCATCGCCCCCATGTCGATCAGCGTGTCGCGCAGGTAGGGGCCCTGGAAGCGGCCGTGCTGCCAAGAGCGGCCGGCGGTCTGGCCGAGGTAGGCGGCGCCGCCGCGGCGCAGCGCCCGCACGCTGAGGGCGCGGCGGCGGGCGACCGACTCCTCGTCGCCTTCGTGGCCGACCACGACCAGGCAGCCGTCGCGCTTGCCGCGCAGGCCGACGTAGCCGCCGAACAGCGACCCGGCGAGCCCGCGCGGACCCGAGAGCGCCAGCGACACCCGCGTCTCCTCCCGGTCGGAGACTCGGATCACCTCGGGGAGGCCCGGCCCCTGGGCCAGGGCGCGGACGATCTCCGCCCCGGCCTCGAAGCTCTCGGCGATCCACGCCTCGTAGCGGCGGACGCTCGGCGCCGGGCGCACCCGCACGGTGACCTCGGGGATCACCCCGAACGCCCCCTCCGAGCCGAGCGCCAGCTCGCGCAGCGACGGCCCGGCGGCGCTATGGGGCGTGTCGAGGGTGCGCAGCTCGCCGGCCGGGGCGATCAGCCGCAACGCGCTGACCAGCGCGTCGAAGCGCCCGTAGCCGCTCGAGGCCTGCCCGGCCGAGCGGGTCGCGGCGAAGCCGCCGATCGTCGCGTACTCGAAGGACTGCGGGAAGTGCCCGAGGACGACGCCCTGGGCGTTCAGCGCCGCTTCGGCCTCCGGCCCGCGCAGGCCGGAACCGAGCCGCGCGGTCAGCGAGCGGCGATCCAGCTCGACGCCGCGCAGCCGCGCCAGGTCGAGGCTGACCAGCCGCGGGTGCGGGCCGCGCAGCGGCTCGATCCCGCCGACCACGCTGGTCCCGCCGCCGAACGGCACCACCGCGATGCCCTCGGCGGCGCAAACCGCCAAGATCCGCCGCACCGCCTCGGCGTCGGCGGGCAGCAGGACGGCGTCCGGAGCGGCGTCGAGCTGCCCTTCGCGCAGCCGCACCAGGTCCACGTAGCCGCAGCCGGTGGCGTGGCGGACCCGGTCCTCGAGTCGAGTCGAAGACGGCGTCGGCGCCGACCGCCTCGACCAGCGCTGCCGGCAGCGGCTCCGCCGGCGGCAGCTCGAAGGCCTCCAACTCCGCGTTGCGTTCGCGGTTGTCGGCCGGTATGCGGCCGAAGAAATGCGAACGACGGTGCCTGCGGCTCGCCGAGCCGCTCGCGCAGCGCCGCCAGCGCCTCGCCGTCCAGCTCGGGCGCGATCGACGGATCGCCCCACCCCCACCACTTCGAGTCGCGGCGCGGGGGGATCATGGCGACTTTGGTCGGATAGCGACAGAAAGTCGCCCGGTGCGCTCATTCCTCGCCCCCTGCCAGCGCCCGCTCGAGGCCGTCCAGCGCCTCGTCGAGGATCTTGCCCTGGCCGCCGCGCATCATCGGCGAGCCGAGCCGCGACATCCCGCGCAGGGTCTGGGCGGAGGTGAGGCTGACCTCGGTCTCGCCGCCCTTGCCGCGCAGCACCACCTCGACCGTCGAGCTGCGCAGGTGGCGCTCGAAGGGCGTCCCCTCGAGCTGCTGCTCCCAGGCGTAGCGCTCGCCCTCGGTCGAGCCGATGCAGCGGAAGTCGGCCCGGACGCCGCGCCCCTCGGCCGTCTCCAGCACCTTGGTCCACTGGCTGCGCCGCCCCGCCGGCTTCAGGTCGACGCTCTCGACCCGGCTCGTGTGCGGCCACCAGCGCGGCAGGCTGTAGGGGTCGGAGACGAGCTCCCAGACCCGCTCCGGCGGGGCCGAGATCGTCCTGCGGCGGGTGACGCGGGGCACGCTCGTCCGTCAGTCGCCCGCCAGCCGGCGCAGATCGCGTACCAGGAGCAGATGCTTGAGGTGGCTGACCGTGGCCGCCAGGCTCTCCAGGCTCTCCAACGCCTCCTTGCGCCGCTCCGGGTTGCGCGAGCGCAGCGAGGGCCCGAGCAGCGCCTCCAGCAGGTTCGCCTCGCGGTCGGCGGAGGAGCGGAAGACGCGCAGGTTGCGCGCCCCGACGCCGACCCGGGCGAGGTCGTTGGCGGCGCGGACGATCTCGCGATCGGTCTCGTCGTAGACGGTCCTTCCATCGCGCTTCTCCGGCTGCACGATGCCGAAGTTCTCCAGCTCGCGGACCAGCTCGGCGCGGGCGCCCGTCTCCTCGACCATCTCGTCGAGGCTCAGGTAGGCGCTCGAAGTGTTGACGAGGATCGCCCGCCGCACCGCCCCCGCCGCCGGCCGCCCCTCGCCGCCCCCGCCACCGCCGAGGTCGACGTCTCCGCCCGCCGCCAGCTCCTGGCGGATCACCCGCAGCGGCAGGAACTCGTCGCGCTGCAGGCGGAGGATCGTCCGCAGCCGCTCGACGTCGGACTGGCTGTAGAGGCGGTAGCCGCCCGGCGTGCGGCGCGGCGTCAGCAGCTTCTGGTCCTCCAGGTAGCGGATCTTCGAGATCGAGATGTCGTCGAACTCGTTCTGGAGGATCTTGCAGACGGCGCCGATGGTCAGCGCCTTGCGGGGCCGCGAGTCGCGCGAACGGGTTTGCTGCTCGGAGACCGCCATCGCCTCGTCCCTACTTCTCCAGGTAGCTCAGCTTGTACTTGCCGACCTGGATCTCGTCGCCGTCGTCGAGCCGGTGCGACTCGATCCGGCGGCGGTTGACGTAGGTCCCGTTGAGCGAGCCGAGGTCGTCGATGTAGAAGCCGTCGCGGCGCCGCACCAGCAGGGCGTGGTTGCGGGAGACGGTGACGTCGTCGAGGAAGACGCCGGCGTCGGGGCTGCGCCCGATGCTGACCCGGTCCCCGCTGATCGTGAAGCTCTCCCCCGCGCGGCCGCCGCCGGCCCGGATGACCAGCGCCGCGCCGCTCGTCTCGAGCACCTCGTCGATGTCGATCGGCTGCATCTCGCCGGTGTCGTCGACCGTGTAGGTCATCGTCGTCGGCTCGTCGCCCTCGTCTTTCGGGCCGGCGAGGTAGGCGCCGCACTTCTGGCAGTAGTTGGCGCCCTCGGGGTTGACGAAGCCGCACTCGGGGCAGTGACTGGCCATTGCTTCCTCCGGCCTCAGGCGGCCGGCTCGTCCTCCGGCCGTGCCTGCTGCGCCTTGCCGGCGAGGATGTCGGTGAGCTGGGCCACGTCGTCGCCGGAGATCAGCGAGTCGCCGCTTTCGTGCTTCTGCCGCAACCGGTTGACCAGCTCGGCGCGCAGGATGTCGATCTTGCCGTGCAAGACCCGGCGCTTGTAGGAGATCTCGTTCTCCTCCGTGGTGAGCTTGTCGATCAGGTCCTTCAGCTCTTCGTCGCTGAGCGAACCGAGATCGGGAAAGGTTTCCTCCATCTCGCTCCTTGATCGGGAGGCCTGCTCGCCTCGTTGGCCGCGTGCAATCGATTATAGGTCGCCTCGCCGAAGGTTCAACCGTAGGTTGAAGGTTTATCGAAGCTGGGCGCCGGCTTGCGCGCCGCCCTCCCGGATCGCCCGCAGTCCGGTCCGCGCGTAGAGCACGGTGGCGACGATCGCCAGGCCGACCCCGACGATCAGCAGCGCCGCCGGGACCCATCCGGCGAAGACGAGGGCGAGGAAGATGCCGCCCATGATCGGGAAGACCGAGATCCGCCCCGGCCAGTTGACCGCGATCCCGACCCCGTGACGCAGCCCGTACTGGGCGATCAGCAGCATCGCCAGCTCGCGGGCGACCAGCAGGGCGAGCGCCCAGCGGGGTAGCAGCTCGAAGCGCCAGCAGACGACCGCGCCGGAGAGGATCGTGAGGCGGTCGATCAGCGGATCGAGCATCGCTCCGAGGCGGCTGTATTGGCCGGTTGCGCGGGCCAGGAGGCCGTCCACGTAGTCGCCGGCGGCGATCGCCCCGAACAGCGCGGTGGCGGCGGCGCTGCGCCCGTCGCCGGATTCGAACGCCAGGTAGAGAAAGACCGGGATCGCGGCGAGCCGCAGGTAGCCGACCAGGTTGGGCAGCGTCCACGGGTTGAGCGGCTCGCCCTCCCGCGTCTGGCGGGGCGGCGGCCCGCTGCGGTCGAGCCCGAAGAGGCGACGGATGCGGCCGCGCCCGAACGGGGCGCTCTCAGTCATCGGGACCCTGAAGCAGCCCCAGCGCCCGCTCGGCTGCCTCGGAGACCGGCAGCTCGCGCTCCTCGCCGCCGGCCCGCCCGCTGGCCTCGACGACGCCCTTCGCCAGACCGCGCCTCCCGGCGACGACGCGCAGCGGGCAGCCGAGCAGCTCGGCGTCGGTCAGCTTCTCGCCCGGGCCCGCGTCGCGGTCGTCGTAGAGCACCTCGGCGCCGCTTTCGCGCAGCTCCTCGTAGAGGCCGTCGGCCGTCTCGCGCTCCGGCTCTCCGGGCTTGGCGAGCGAGACGAGGTGGACCTGCCAGGGGGCGATCGGCGCCGGCCAGACGATTCCCCGCTCGTCGGCGCCCTGCTCGATCGCCGCGGCGACGATCCGCGCCGGCCCGATCCCGTAGCTGCCCATCACGATCGGCCGTTCGTTCCCCTCCTCGTCGAGGAAGGAGGCGCCGAGCGGCTCGGAGTAGCGCGTGCCGAGCTTGAAGATGTTGCCGACCTCGATCGCCGGCTCGATCTCAATCGTGCCGCCGCCCGGCGCCGTATCGCCGGCCTCGACGCAGCGCACGTCCATCTCGTGGGACTCGAAGTCGCGGCTGGGAGAGACGCCGCGCAGGTGCGCGTTCGCCTCGTTCGCGCCGCAGACGTAGGAGTCGCCGGCGATCGCAGCGTCCTTGATGATCGGGAGCCCGGCGTCGACCGGCCCGACATAGCCCGCCGGCCCCAGCTCCGCCTCGATCTCCTCCGGCCTCGCCTGGCGAAAATCGACCCCCATGCCGTTGCGCAGCTTGATCTCGTTGAGCCGGTCGTCGCCGCGCAGCAGGACCAGCACCAGCCCGCGGCCCTCGACGACGATCGGCATCGCCTTGATCAGCGCGCCCGCCGCGACCCCGAGCGCGCCCGAGACCTCCTCGACCGTGGTCAGCCCGGGGGTCGAGACCTCCTCGGGCGCCTCGAGCGGCGCCGGCAGCTCGACCGGGCGGGGCTCGGCCGAGGCGATCTCGACGTTGGCCGCGTAGCCGGGGGCCAGCGCCACCTCGTTCTCGCCGGCCGGGCAGGGCGCCATGTACTCGTGGGCGCCGGAGCCGCCCATCATCCCGACGTCGGACTCGACCCGGTACCAGCGCAGCCCGCAGCGGTCGAGGATCCGCCCGTAGGCCTTGCTCTGCAGCTCGTAGGAGCGCGCCAGCCCCTCCTCGTCGCGATCGAAGGAGTAGGCGTCCTTCATCGTGAACTCGCGGGTGCGCAGCACCCCGGCCCGCGGGCGCGGCTCGTCGCGCTCCTTGGTCTGGATCTGGAACAGCATCAGCGGCAGGTCCCGGTAGGAGCGCACCTCCCGCGCCACGTGGAAGGTCACGCACTCCTCATGGGTCATCGCCAGCGCCATCTCGGCGCCCTTGCGGTCCTCGAGCTTGAACAGCTCCTCGATCGCGTAGCGGCCGGTCTTCTTCCAGGGCTCGGCCGACTGCAGGACGGGCATCAGCATCTCCTGGCAGCCGATCCCCTCCATCTCCTCCCGCAGGATCGCCTCGACCTTCCGCTCGACCCGCCACCCGGCCGGCAGATAGGTCCACAACCCGGCTCCCAGCTGACGGATCAGGCCAGCTCTAACCATCAGCTTGTGGGACAGGGCCTCGGCATCCGCCGGGGGGTCCTTCAACGTCGGTATGAATGCCTGGCTGAGGCGAGTCACAGCGGAAACCTATCCACTAGTTAGGCGGTTGGTGGCCGACAGCGTGTCTCGGGCGGGTGGCGACAGGACCCGCCCGCCAAGCGGTCAGGCCCTCGTAAATCGACGCCCCGCGGTGGGCGACGTGTCCTCGTCCAAGAGCACCTTGTCGGACTTCCCTTCTTCCGCCGCCTCGTGCTCCATCTGGGCGATCTTCTCGGGGGTCAGGTCGCCGGCGTTCTCCTCCTCGATCTTGGCGAGCCACTCGGCCCCCTCCCCCGCCTTGCGCTCGTCCACCTCGACCCCGCCGCGGTCCAGCGACTTGTCGATCTCCTCGAACAGGGCGTCGACCAGCTCGGCCTGCGGCACCTTGCGCAGCGGCTTGCCGTGGGCGAAGATCAGCCCCTCGTTCTTGGCGCCGGTGATGCCGAAGTCGGCGTGGCTGGCCTCGCCGATCCCGTTCACCGCGCAGCCCAGCACGGCGACCTCGACCGGCTCGGCGTAGCGTTCCAGCCGCCGCTCGATCTCGGCCACGACCGAGTCCATGTCGAACTGCAGGCGCCCGCAGGTTGGGCAGGCGATCAGCACCGGACCGCGCTCGCGCAGCTGCAGCGCCTTGAGGATCTCCCAGGCGACCTTGACCTCCTCCTCGGCGTGGAAGGTCGAGAGGCTGATCCGAATCGTGTCGCCGATCCCGTCGGCGAGCAGCGTCCCGAGCCCGACCGAGGACTTCAGCGAGCCCGACCACCGCGTCCCCGCCTCGGTGATCCCGAGGTGCAGCGGGTAGGGAATCCGCTCGGCGAGCAGGCGGTTGGCGGCGATCGTGTTGGGGACGTTGGTCGACTTGATCGAGACCTTGAAGTCGGTGAACTCGAGGCCCTCCATCAGCTCGACGAACTCGACCGCGGCGGCGACCAGCGCCTCGACCGGCGCCTCGTGCTCCAGCTCGTGCAGATGCTTGGGCAGCGAGCCGGAGTTGACTCCGATCCGCATCGGCACCCCGGCGGCGCTGGCCCGCTGGGCCACCTCCGCGACTTTCTCGCGGCCGCCGATGTTGCCCGGGTTGAGGCGGATGCAGTGGGCGCCGGCGTCGATCGCCTTCAGCGCCAGGGTGTGATTGAAGTGGATGTCGGCGATCACCGGGATCGGCGACTGCTCGACGATCGTCCGCAGCGCCTCCGCGTCGTCCTCGCGCGGCACCGCGACCCGCACCAGATCCGCCCCCGCGTCGGCGACCTTGCGGATCTGCTCCATCGTCGCCGCCAGGTTGGCGGTCTCGGTCTTGGTCATCGTCTGCACGGCGACCGGCGCCCCGCCGCCGATCGGCACACCGCCGACGAAGATCTGCCGCTTAGAGCCCATACCGGAAGGGTATCCGGCTCGGCCGCTCAGCCCGCGTACAGCTCGTCGATCTCGTCCGCGTACTTGCGTTCGATCGGCTTGCGCTTCAGCTTCATCGTCGGGGTCAGCTCGTCGCCGCCCGGCGCCCACTCGGTCGGCAGGATCTCGAACTTCTTGATCTGCTCGACCCGCGCCATGCGCCGGTTCGCCGCCTCGACGGCATCGCCGATCTCCCGTTGCACCTCCTCATGCTCCGCGAGCCGCTCCAGGGATGCGTCCTCGATCCCCCGGCCCTGCGCCCAGGCGGGCGCGTAGTCGGGGTCGAGGACGATCAGCGCGACGTTGTAGCGGCGGCCGTCGCCGATCGCGGCGGCCTGGCCGATCAGCGGGCTGGCCGCCTTCAGCTTCGACTCGATCGAGGCTGGCGACATGTTCTTGCCGGCGGCGTTGATGATCAGCTCCTTCTTGCGGTCGACGATCCGCAGGTAGCCGTCCTCGTCGAGCTCGCCGATGTCGCCGCTGTGCAGCCAGCCCTCGGCGTCGATCGTCTCCGCGGTCTTCTCGGGCATGTTGCGGTAGCCGGGCATGTTGGCCGGACCGCGAACCAGCACCTCGCCGTCGGGGGCCAGCTTCAGCTCGGCGCCCGGCACCGGCGGCCCGACGCTGCCCAGCTTGATCCGCTCGGGCGGGTTGCAGGTGGCGACACCGCAGGTCTCCGACATCCCCCACAGCTCGCCCACCGGGATGCCGATCGCGTGGAAGAACTCGAGCACCTCGATCGGCGTCGGCGCGGCGCCGACGTTGACCGCGATCGCCTCGTCGAGCCCCAGCTGCTTGCGCAACCCCGCGAACATCTGCTCGTTCGCAGCCTCGGCCGCCGCGGCCACCTCGTCGGGCACCGGCTCGCCGCGCTGCTCGCACCGCACCTTCTCCAGGGCCGCCTCGAGGCCCCGCTCGACCGGCTCGCGCTGCTCCTCGGGCAGGCCGGCCAGCATCGCTTCCAGGCCCGCCTTCAACTTCTCCCAGACGCGCGGCACGGCGAAGAACCAGGTCGGCCGCACCTGCGGCAGGAACTGGACGATCTGACGCGGGTCGGGGCAGATCGTGATCTCCAGCCCTCTGACGATCGGCAGGTAGTAGTTGGCGCCGCGCTCGGCGATGTGGGCGGCGGGCAGCCAGGAGACGGCGCGGCCGCCTCGCTCCGGGAAGTGGACCATGTCCTCGACCGAGGCGACCAGGGCGAGCAGGTTGCGGTGGGTCAGCTGCACGCCCTTCGGCGGGCCGGTGGTCCCCGAGGTGTAGATCAGGGTCAGCAGGTCGTCGGGCCCGATCGCCGCGCCCGCCGCCTCGACGTCGAACTCGGGATCGAGCCGTTCGAGGCCGGCGAGGGTCTCGGCGCCGCCCCCGCCGTCGAGGACGATCAGGTGCTCGATCCCGGGCAGCTCCTCCCGGGCGCTTTCGAAGGCCTCGAGGTGGGCGGACTCGACGATCGCCACCCGGGCGCCCGCGTCGCCGACCACGTAGGCGATCTGCTCGGGCGAGGAGGTCTCGTAGATCGAGAACGGCACCGCCCCGAGCGCCACCGCGGCGAGGTCGCAGGCGACGAACTCGGGCCGGTTGGTGAGCATCAGGGCGACCGCGTCGCCCTTCTTCACCTCGAGCTTGGCGAGCCCGCCGGCGATCCGCGCCACCTGCGCCGCCAGCTCGTTCCAGCTCAGCGTCTCCTCGTCGCTGCGCAGCGCGACGTCGTCGCCGAGGCGCGCGACCGTGGCCGCGAACGCCTCATACAGGCTGCGAGCCTGCAGCTCTGCGGCCGGCCCCCCGGTCGCGTAGCGCTCTGCGGACGAAACCTCCATCTAGCGGACGTTAAACCCTTCGCCGGTGAGCCGGCCGATGTCGTTGCTGAGGCCGAGGACGAAGAGCATGATCACCAGCACGAAGCCGATCGCCCCGGCGCGCTCCATCACCCGGAAGGGGACCGGCCGGCCGCGCACCTTCTCCACCAGGCTCCAGAAGATGTGGCCACCGTCGAGCGGCAGGAAGGGGAAGAGGTTGATCAGGCCGAGCGAGAGGCTGACCACCGCGAGCAGGATCAGCGCCTCGGTGGCGCCGACCCTGTCGATCGTCTGGTGGGCGACGTCGCTGACCCCGACCACGCCCGAGACTTCCTTGCGCTGTTCGGGATCGAGCAGGTTGGCGAAGACGGTCAGGGTCTTGTGGGTGACCAGCCACATGAAGCCGGTCGAGCGGTCCAGCGCGCCGCCGGCGTCCAGGTTGGCCGGGGTCTCGCCGTAGGAGAAGCCGAGCCTCATCCGGCCGACCGAGGAGTCGTATTCCGGGCGGGTGACGATCGTCGTGACGGCGCGGTCGCGCTTCACCCGCAGGGTCAGCGGCGTCGCGGCGCGGCAGCCGTCGACCTGCTTGCCGGGGCAGCTGTGCGAGGCGACCTGGTTGGCGAAGTTCGTCAGCCGGGTTTCGAGGTCGGCGCCGCGGTAGCTCTTGCCGTCGACGGAGACGATCCGGTCGCCCGGCCTCAGCGACGCCGCGGCCGGGCTCTCGGGGACGATCTCGCCGACCGTCTGGGTGACCTGGTTGGCGTTCAGCGAGATCGCGAAGAGGATCAGGAAGGCGAGCACGATGTTGACCGCGGGGCCCGCCCCGATCACCACGATCCGCTTCCACACCGGCTGCCGGTAGTAGCCGCGGTGCTCCTCCCCCGGCGGCAGCTCCTCGTCGGGGTTCATGCCGCTGATCTTCACGAAGCCCCCCGCGGGGATCGCCCCGATCCCGTACTCGGTCTCGCCGCGCTTCACCGAGACCAGCTTCGGCGGGAAGAAGAGGAAGAAGCGCTCGACCCGCATCCCGGTCGCCTTGGCCGCCAGGAAGTGGCCCGTCTCGTGCAGGATGATCAGCGCCGAGAAGCCGAGGAAGATGAGGAGCCAGCTCATACCTTCGTCAACCCCCCGACCTGCTCTTCGGCGCGGCGCCGGGCCTCGTCGTCGACCGCGAAGAGGTCCTCGAAGTGGGTGAGCGGCTGCGCGGGCATCTCCGCCAGCACCCGCTCGATCGCCGCGGCGATCGCGGTGAAGGGGATGCGGCCGTCGAGGAAGGCGGCGACGGCGACCTCGTCGGCGGCGTTCAGCGCGCAGGGCGCCGTCCCCCCCGCCCGCCCGGCCTCGAGGGCGAGCCGCAGGCAGCCGAAGGTCTCGAGGTCGGGTGGCTCGAAGCTCAGCTCTCCGACCGCCGCGAGGTCGAGCCGCGGAACCTCGACGTCGGCCCGCTCCGGATAGTGCAGCGCGTAGGAGATCGGCACCCGCATGTCGGGATGGCCGAGGTGGGCGAGCGAGGCGCCGTCGTTGAGGTCGACCAGCGCGTGGACGATCGACTGCGGGTGGACGACCACCCCGATCCGCTCGTAGGGGACCCCGAACAGGTGGTGCGCCTCGATCGCCTCGAAGCCCTTGTTCATCAGGGTCGCCGAGTCGATCGTGATCCGCCCGCCCATCCGCCAGGTCGGGTGGGCGAGGGCGTCCTCGACGCTCACGTCCGAGAGGTCGCTGCGGCCGCGGAAGGGCCCGCCGGAGGCGGTCAGCACCAGCCGCTCGACCGTTCCCGGCGGCTCCGCGCCGATCAGCTGGAAGAGCGCCGAGTGCTCGGAGTCGACCGGCAGCAGCCGCGCGCCGGTCGCCTCGGCCAGCGCCGTGGTCAGCTCGCCGCCGACCACCAGGCTCTCCTTGTTGGCCAGCGCCAGGTCGATCCCCTCGCCCAGGGCGACGACGGTCGGGCCGAGACCGGCCGCGCCGACCATCCCGTTGAGGACGAGATCGGCGCCGGAAGCGGCGATCAGCTCGCGGATTCCCGTCTCGCCGGCGAGGACGCGCCCGTCCCAGGCCGAGCGCGCCCGCTCGGCCGCGTCCGCGTGGGCGAGCGCCACGGTGGGCACGCGGTGTCGCTGCGCCTGCTCGAGCAGCGGCTCCCAGCTCGACGCGGCGGCCAGGCCGACCGCCTCCAGCTGGCCGGAGGCGGCGACGATCTCCAGCGCCTGGGCCCCGATCGAGCCGGTGCTGCCGAGGATGACCAGCTTCTTCATCCACTGGAGTCTAGGAGGCTCAGTAGACCAGCCCGACCGAGAGGTAGTAGCCGACCACGATCGTGAAGAAGACCGCGTCGAGGCGGTCGAGCAGGCCGCCGTGCGGGCCGAAGAGGTGGCCAGTGTCCTTGCGGTGGAAGTCGCGCTTCACCATCGACTCGAAGAGGTCCCCGACCGGGGCGATCGCGGCCACCGCCGCGCCGATGATCAGCGCGTCGACCCCGGAGAGCCAGTCCTGATAGAGGCCCGCGAACCAGAAGGCCATCGTGCCGATCAGGAAGCCGCCGACCAGTCCCTCCAGCGTCTTGTGGGGCGAGACGGCCGGTGCGATCGGATGCGAGCCGAACATCCGGCCCACGGCGTAGGCCCCGGTGTCGGTGGCGAAGGTGCCGACCAGGACGTCGATCAAGAGCGCTCCGCCGTGGGCGGGGAGGTCGCGCAGCAGCACCGCGTGGACCAGCGGGATCCCGATCCAGACGATCCCCAGCAGAGTCACCCCCATCGAGCCGGTGATCCCGGCGCGGCGGCGGCGATGGGCGCCGAGGGCGAAGAGGACCGGGAACGAGGCGGCGAGGATCAGCACCACCTGGAAGGCGCTGCCGAAGTGGGCGGCGAGGATCAGCGCCACGACGGTCAGGTAGGCGGCCAGCCCGATCGGGTGCATCTCCGCCGTCATCTCCAGGTACTCGCGCAGGCAGAGCGCGCCGATCGCCACCATCGCGACCGTGAACGGCAGGCCGCCGAGGATCGCTATCGCGAGCGCGAAGGCGATCCAGGGAATCGCGACGAGGATCCGCCGTGCCGTCTCGCCGCGCAAACCGCGCCGGGGGGAGCGCCGCTGCTCGCTCGGCGGGGGCTCGGGCTCCGGCTCGGCCTCGAAGATCTCGTCGTCGAATAGGTCGCGGACCATCATTCCCTTCGCCCGAAGCGGCGGCCCCGCGCCTCGAACTCGCGCAGGCACTGCTCGAACGCCTCGCGGCCGAAGTCCGGCCAGAGCTCGTCGCGGAAGATTAGCTCCGAGTAGGCGCACTGCCAGAGCAGGTAGTTGGAGAGCCGCTGCTCGCCGCTGGTCCGTATCAGCAGGTCCGGGTCGTGCATCTCCGGCGCGTAGAGGTGGCGTCGGAACTCGTCCTCGGAGTCCCCCGCAAAGCTTCGCGCCGCGTCGACGATCTCCGCCCGGCCGCCGTAGTTGAAGGCCACGAACAGGGTGATCCGGTCGTTGCCGGCGGTCCTCTGCTCGGCCCGCTCCATCCGCTCGACCAGCTGCGGCGCGAGGCCGGCACGGCGCCCGATGAAGCGCATCCGCACCCCTTCGGCGTCCAGCTCCGGCGTCTCGCTGTCGATCCGCTCGCCGAGCATTCGCATCAGCCCCTCGACCTCGTCGGCCGGCCGGGCCCAGTTCTCGGTCGAGAAGGAGAAGACGGTCAGCTCCTCGACCCCGAGCTCGGCCGCGTCGCGCAGCCGCGCTTTGACGGTGTCGGCGCCCGCCTGGTGCCCCTCGACGACCGGCAGGCCGCGCTGCCGTGCCCAGCGCCCGTTGCCGTCGGTGATGATCGCGACGTACCGCGCGGAGGCGCTCACACCTCCAGGATCTCCTCTTCCTTCCCCTTCAGCAGCGCGTCGATCTCGGTGATCGCCTCGTCGGTCTGCTTCTGCAGGTTGGCCTCGGCGCGCCGCTCGTCGTCCTCGCCCGCTTCGCCCTCCTTCTTCAGCTCGCGCAGGTCGTGCATCGTGTCGCGCCGTATGTTGCGGACGGCGACCCGCCCCTCCTCGGCGACCCCGTGGACGACCTTGACCAGCTCGCGGCGGCGCTCCTCGGTCAGTTCGGGGATTTGCAGGCGGATGACGCTGCCGTCGTTGCTCGGCGTCAAGCCGACGTCGGACTCCTGGATCGCCTTCTCGATCGCCCCGACCGAGCCCTTGTCGAAGGGGGTCACGGTGAGCAGGCGCGCATCGGAGGTCGCCACGTTGGCGAGCTGCTTGAGCGGCGTCGGCGAGCCGTAGTAATCGACCGTGATCCGGTCGAGCAGGTGCGGCGAGGCGCGCCCCGTCCGCACCGTGGCCAGCTCGCCGCGGCTCGACTCGACCGACTTGCCCATCCGGTCGTGGGCGTCCTTGAGTAGCTCGTCGATCAGCTCCACTGGATCCTCTTCTCGGGTCACCTGGCGGGCCCACTGGAGGAAACCAGCGTCCCCACCCTCTGACCGCTGACGATCCTATCTATGTTGCGGTCATCCCCCATGTTGAAGACGTAGATCGGCAGCTCGTTGTCCATGCAGAGTGAGAGCGCGGTCGAGTCCATCACCTTCAGCCCGCGCTCGATCGCCTCGCGGTGCGAGATCTCCGCGATGAACTTCGCCTCGGGGTTGACCCTCGGATCGGAGTCGAAGACCCCCTCCACCCCGTTCTTTGCCATCAGGATCGCTTCCGCGTGGATCTCCAGGGAACGCAGCGCCGCCGCCGTGTCGGTGGTGAAGAACGGGTTGCCGGTGCCGGCCGCGAAGATCACCACGCGGCCCTTCTCCAGATGGCGCATTGCGCGACGGCGGATGTAGGGCTCGGCGACCTCCTTGACGTCGATCGCCGACATCACCCGGGTGTGCTCGCCGATGTCCTCCAGCGCGTCCTGGAGGGTGAGCGCGTTGAGCACGGTCGCCAGCATCCCCATGTAGTCGCCCGTGGCGCGGTCCATCCCCGCCGCGGCGGCTTCCAGGCCGCGGTAGATGTTGCCGGCGCCCACCACGATCGCGACCTCGACCCCGCGCCCCCGCACGTCCGCCACCTGGCGCGCGATCCGCTGCACCTCGGCGGCGTCGGTGCCGTGCTCGCGCTCGCCCATCAGCGCCTCGCCCGAGAGCTTCAGGAGGATGCGGTCGAATTGCGGCTGGGAGTCCATCGGGCTGGCTCGCGCCCAGCCTATCCGCGGGGCGGAGTCGCGGCCAGTCTCAGTCGCCGACCCGGAAGTAGGCGAAGCGGGGAAGCCGGATGTTCTCGCCGGTCTTCGCGGCCAGCTCCTGGCGCAGCTCCTCGATCGACTTCGATTCGTGCTTCTCGGCGTTGACGTGCGTCTGGTCGAGCAGCGTCACCTCCTTCGCCCACTTGGCGAGCTGCCCCTCGACGATCTTCTCGACCACGTTGTCGGGTTTGCCGTCCTCGCGCGCCTTCTCCTCGAAGATGCGCCTCTCCGCCTCGCGCTCGGGGGCAGGGATCTCCTCGGTGGAGACGTAGCGCGGCGCCGTCGCGGCGACGTGCAGGGCCACCTCGTAGGCGAACGCCTTGAAGTCCTCGTTGCGGGCGACGAAGTCGGTCTCGCACTGGACCTCGACCATCGCCCCGACCTTGTCGTTGGCGTGGACGTAGGCGGCGACGACGCCCTCGCTGGTGCCGCGCCCTTCGCGCTTCGCGGCCGAGGCCTGCCCCTTCACCCGGAGGATCTCGATCGCGCGGTCGAGATCGCCCTCCGACTCGGCGAGGGCGGCTTTGCAGTCCATCATCGCCGCCCCGGTGCGATCCCGAAGTGCCTTCACGTCGGCAGCGGTGACGCTCATTTGGCGCCACCTTTCTCAGCTGCAGCGTCCTCGGGAGAGGCCTCCTGCGACTCGGCTGCGGCCGGGGCTTTCTCGGGTGCGCTGGAATCTTGGCCCTTCGACGCCTCACCTGCGGGTGGCGTGGGGCTGGCTTCCCCGCCCGGCGAGGGCGGGGTGCCCTGCCCCGCGACAGGACCCGCAGTCGGGGAGGCGTGTCCCTGGGCCGTTTTCCCTTCCGCCTGCGCCCTCTGCTCCGCGGCCTGTTTCTCCTCAGCCGCCTTTTTCTTAGCTTCCTCCGCTTCCAGCCGCGCTTTCTCCTCTTCCTCGCGCTTCTTGCGCTCTTCCTCCTCCTTCTTGCGACGCTCCATCTCCTCGGCGAGGCGGCGTTCCTCCTGGACGCGCCAGGCGCCCGCCCCCTCCTCGATCGCGCCGCCGATCGTGCCGATCACCAGCTGGCAGGAGCGGATCGCGTCGTCGTTGCCGGGGACCACGTAGTCGATATGGGTCGGATCGCAGTTGGTGTCGACCAGACCGATGATCGGGATCCGCAGGCGGACCGCCTCGCGCACCGCGATCTCCTCGGTTTTGAGGTCGGTGACGAAGACCGCGTCGGGCAGGCGGTCCATGTCGCGCACACCGCCGAGGTTGTACTCGAGCTTCGCGAGCTCGGCCTGCATCCCCATCCGCTCCTTGGTCGGCAGCAGCTCCAATTTGCCCTCGTCCCGCCAGGAGGTCAGCTCGTGCAGGCGTGAGATCCGGGCTGAGATCGTGTTGAAGTTGGTCAGCAGGCCGCCCAGCCAGCGCTGGTTGACGTAAGGCATCTGGCAGCGTTCTGCCCACTCCTGGACCGGCCCGCGCGCCTGCTTCTTGGTGCCGACGAACAGCACCGTGCCGCCGCCGCTGGCCAGCTCGCCGGCGAAGCGACGCGCGTTCTCCAGCAGCGCCTCGGTCTGGATGAGGTCGATGATGTGAATCCCGTCCAGCTCGCCGAAGATGTAGCGACGCATGTTCGGGTTCCAGCGTCGGGTCTGGTGGCCGAAGTGGACTCCGGCCTCCAGCAGATCTTTGAGGCCTGCCTCTGGCATTGTCAGAACATCTCCTTGGTCTTGCGGTGAAGCCCCGCCGGCCCTTCCGGGGACTCGGCCTCGCGGGCCGGTCAGGATCCGGGGCGACTCGACGGGGGTCGGTTTAACCGATCGATTGTAGTGTGGAAGCCTCGGTTAGGCGCCCCGGGCCGCCGCGAGCGCCGCGGCGAGGTCGGCGGGCAGCTCCGCGGCGAAGCTCAGCTCCGCGCCGGTCGCGGGGTGCGCGAAGGCGAGCCGGTGGGCGTGCAGGAACTGGCGCGTGAGACCGTACCTCTGCTCGCCGCCGTAGGTGGGGTCGCCGACCAGCGGGTGGCCGATCGCGGCGAAGTGAGCACGGATCTGGTGGGTGCGGCCGGTCTCCAGCCGCGCCTCCAGGTAGGTCTCGGCGGCGAACAGCTCGAGCACGGTGAAATGGGTGCGGGCCTGGCGTGAGGCGGCACCGGAGACCGCCATCCGGTGGCGCTGCCGCGCGGCGCGGCCGATCGGCGCGTCGATCGTCCCGGTGCGGGTGGCGAGTCGCCCTTGGGCGAGCGCCAGGTAGGCGCGCTCGACCTCGCGCCGCTGCACCTGCTCCTGGAGGGCGGCGTGGGTCGCGTCGTCGCGAGCGACGACCAGCAGGCCGCTGGTGCCCTTGTCGAGCCGGTGCACGATCCCCGGTCGCTCCGGGTCGGAGCCGCCGCCGAGGATCTCCCCCAGCTCGTCGACGAGCGTGGGTCCGCGGTGGCTGGGGGCCGGGTGGACGACCAGGCCGGCCGGCTTGTCGACGACCGCCAGCCACCGGTCGAGATGGACGATTCTCATTGCGCCTCGCGCAGGTAGCTCAGCGCCAGCGCGACGACGCCGAGCGTGATCGCCACGTCGGCCAGGTTGAAGGGCGGCCAGGAGAGGAAGGCGACGTAGTCGGTTACCGCGTCGACCCGCACCCGGTCGGCGAGGTTGCCGAGCGCTCCGCCCGCCAGCAGCCCGGTCGCCACCCACATCCCCGGCCGCGTCGGGTTGCGGGCGAACAGCACGCCGACGAACAGCAGCGCAGCGATCGTGACCGCGATCAGCGTCGCTCCGCCGCCGCTGGCCAGACCGAAGGCGACGCCGCGGTTGTGGGCGAGGGTCAGGTCGAGCGGTCCGAGCAGTTCGACGTGCTCGCCGGGGACGAGGCGGTCCTCGACCAGCGCCTTGGCGGCTTGGTCGAGGAGCACGACGAGGCCGCAAAGCGCGCCGGCGAGGCGCCAGGCGCGGGCGCCGGCGCCGCTCACCCGGAGATCAGGGCGACGACCAGGCCACGCACGATGAAGAGCACGATGATCCCGAGGATCGGGCTGAGGTCGAGCGCGAAGCCGCCGCCGCCGAGCGGCGGGATGAACCGCCGGAAGATGTTGAGGTATGGGTTGGTCGTCTCGGCGACGAAGTCCAGCACCGCCCGCAACCAGCGGTTGTGGGGCATCCGCGGGATCCACGAGCTGAGCACGTTGACGAAGATCAGGACGATGTAGACGAGGAACAGCGCGTCGACGTAGCTGGCGACGTCGTTTCGGTCGAGCGCTAGCCAGATCACCCGCGCATCCTCTCCAGAGAGGCCCGCACGGCCGCCTCGAACGCCCCCCGAGCGCCCTCCCGCTCCAGCGCCTCCAGCCCGGCCTCGGTGCTCCCCCCGGGCGAGGCCACGGCCTCGCGCAGGTCGGCGGGGTGCCGTTCACGCAACAGCTCCGCCGTCCCAGCGGTCGTCTCCACGACCAGCTCCCGGGCAAGCTCCTCCTCCAGCCCCGCCTCCGCACCGGCGGCGGCGATCGCCTCCACCGCAAGCGCCAGGTAGGCGGGCGCGCACCCCATCACCGCGGTGGCCGCATCGAACTCCGAGTCCGGCAGCTCGATCACATGCCCGAGCACCTCCAGCATCCCGCGAACCTCGGCACTGAGGACACCGGCAACGCAAAGGACCCCCCGCCGCACCTCCACTGCCAGGTTGGGCATCACCCTGGCGACGTCCGCCTCGGGGAAGAGGCCCCCGACGCTGTCCAGCGAGGTGGCCCCCAGCAGCGAGACCACGGCCTTCGCCCCGCCAAGCTCGTCCACCACCGCCCCGAGGTTTGCCGGCTTCACGGCGAGCACGACCAGATCGGCCCGTTCGGCCAGCTCCCGATTCGACCCGACCGTTTCGCCGCCCAGCTCCCGAGCCAGCCCCGCCGCCCTGCCCGACCCTGAATCCGTGAACAGCATCCCCTCGGCCTCGCCGACCAGCCCACGAGCCATCGCCGCAGCCATGCTCCCGGCGCCGACGAAGCCAACGATCATGCGGCGCAGCCTATCTACGACTGATTGAAGAACCCTTTGTCGAGCAGCCGCGCCTTCTCCTCGGCGGAGACCTCGACGTTCTTGGGGGTCAGCAGGAAGATCTTCTCGGCCACCCGCTGCATCCCCCCGTCGAGCGAGTAGGTGAGCCCCGAGCAGAAATCGATCATCCGCTTCGACAGCTCGTGATCGGTCGTCTGCAGGTTGAGGATGACCGGCACCGCACGCTTGAACTGGTCCGCGACCTGCTGGGCGTCGTTGAAGTTGCGCGGGATGACGAGGTGGACCTTGACGTCGGAATCGGCGCCGACCGGGCGCAGGACGCGGGTCCGGGAGGCGGAGATCGGCTCGTCGTCGGCGAAGATGTCGTCGATCTCGTCGCGGCGCGAGCGCCGCGAGGTCGGCAGGCGGCGAACCTGGCCCGGTTCGCGACCCGCCTCGACCTCCTCTTCCTCGGCGAGGTCCTCCTCGTACTCGAGTCCCTGCTCGTGCTCTTCGGCGAGGCCGAAGTAGACCAACGCTCTATGCCAGCTGTCACGTAGTGCCATTGCTCGGCTCATTCGGCCTGGATGGGCGGATTCCTCTACTAATTATGGCCTATACGTAGAGGGCCGTTCCGAGCCGAATGATCGTCGCCCCCTCCTCGATCGCCACCGGCCAGTCCTGCGAGGTGCCCATCGAGAGGCGCTCGAGGCCGTGCTCGGCGGCCAGCTGGGCGAGCCGCGCGAAGTGCGGGCGGGAGCTCTCGGGATCAATGTCGAACGGGGGCATCGTCATCAGGCCGGTGACGCGGACCGGGCAGCGCTCCAGGAAGGCGCCGAGGTCCGCCGGCGCGACGCCGCCCTTTCCCTCCTCGCCGGCGACGTTGACCTCGACCAGGACCTCGGTCCCCGGGCCACCGTGGCGGCCGAGCTGCTCCAGCGCCGAGTCGGTCGCCACCGAGTGGATCAGCCGGCAGACCGGGAGCAGGCGCTTCACCTTGCGGCTCTGCAGGTTGCCGATGAAGTCCCACCCGAAGGCGTCGCCCCAGCGCTCGTGCTTGGCGGCGAGGTCCTGCTGGCGGCTCTCGCCGACCAGCGCGACCCCCGCCTCGGCCAGGGCGCCCATCTCCTCGGTCGGCACGTACTTGGTCGCGGCGAGGATCTCGACCCGGTCGCCGACCCGCTCGCGCACCGCTTCCAGGTTGGCGGCGATCTTCGTCGGGTCGAGCCCGTGAATCAGCCCTGGCATCGCTCAGCTCCCCGCGCCGCGGCCACGGCGACCTCCAGCTGGGCCTCGCGCCCGGCGATCTCGCCGTCGAGCTTGCGGCGCAGCGCCTCGTCCAGCCCGCGTCCCACCGCCGGTCCCTGCCGCACCCCGGCCGCGATCAGATCGTCGCCGTCGATCTCCAGCCTCACCGAGCGCCACTCGATCAGGTAGCGGTCGAGCCACTCGGCGCCCAGCGCCCGGGCCAGGACCAGCTCGACCGGATCGTGCCCCCGTGCCAGCTCGACCGCGAGGGAGGGCCGCTCGGGCCGCGCGGCGGCCAGCCGCTCCTCCCCCCCGGGCTGCCGAGCGCCGCGGCCAGTACCGCGCGGTCGCGTGGCACGACCCGCTGCCACGGCGGCGCCGACAGCAACTCGCCCACCCGCGCGGCGAGCGCGATCCCTTCCGGCCGCAGCTCGACCAGGCCCCACGCGGCGAGCAGCTCGAAGCCGCGCGCCGGCTCGGGCTCGGCGGCGAGGCGCAGCAGGTCGGCCCGGCGGCGGTCGTCAGAGACCGTCTCGAGGTCGGTGCGCCGCAGTGGCCCCTCGGTGCCCGGCTCAAGCCCGAACCCGAAGCGGGCCGCGTAGCGGGCGGCGCGCAGCGCCCGGGTCGGGTCGTCGATGAAGGAGCGCGCGTGCAAGGCGCGCAACACCCCCGCTTCGAGGTCGGCGCGACCCCCGTAGGGGTCGATCAGCGACACTGCGCCCCGCAGCGGAACCGCCATCGCGTTGATCGTAAAGTCCCGCCGGGCGAGGTCGGTCTCGATCTCGGTGGCCGGCTCGACCTCGGGAAGGGCGCCCGGTTGCGGGTAGGTCTCGGCCCGCGCCGTCGCGATGTCGACCTGGTGGCCGTCGAGCTCCACCTTGGCGGTGGCGAAACGCTCGTGCTCGACCGTCTTTGCGGCGCCGAGCCTGGCCGCCAGCGCCGCAGCGTCGCCGACGACGACCAGGTCGACGTCGGAGCGCCCTCGCCCGAGCAGCAGGTCGCGCACCGCGCCGCCGACCAGGTAGACGGGCGCCTCGCTCGAGGCACGGACCGCGTCCAGCTCGGGATGGGCGCGCCGCAGCGCTTCCGCGAGGTTGTCGACTGGAATCGTGGTCATGCCGCGATCCCTACCATGATCGCCGTTGCGGATGGCCGACTGGCGACAGGACAGGCGCGAGGAGCGGCGGCGACAGATCCGCCGCCGACGCCTGCTCGCCGCTGGAGCGCTGGTCGCGGTCGCCGCGGCGATTGTCGTCGTGCTTGCAGCAGCATCCTCCGGCGATGGCGGGCGCGGTAGTCATTTGAGCCGCTCGGCGGCGCAAAAGTCGACCGCGCGCTCACAGCCGGGCCGCTCTGGCTCGGGCAAGGTCCGCAACGCCACCCCGCAACCCGGCTGGCGCCCCCACCTCGGCCCGGTGCCGATCCTCGAGTACCACGTGCTCGGCAAGGCGCCGCCTGAGGCGCCCTACCCGGAGCTGTACGTCAGCCGCCCCGACTTCCGGCGCCAGATGAACTGGCTCGACCGCAACGGCTTCGAGGCGGTCACCCTCGCTCAGGTCGAGGAGGCCTGGTACCGGGGAGGCACGCTGCCCCCGAAGCCGATCGTGATCTCCTTCGACGACGGATACCGGCCGCAGTTCACATTCGCCCTGCCGCAGCTTCGCCGGCATGGCTGGGCGGGCGTGCTCAACCTGAAGGCGGAAGGGTCGGACCTCTACCGCAGCAACGTCGAAGCGATGATCGACGCCGGCTGGGAGTTGGCCTCGCACTCGATCCACCACTCCGATTTGACAACGATCGACGCCGCACGGCTTCGCGAAGAAGTGGCCGCCTCGCGGCGCCTGCTCCAGCGCGAATACGGAGTCCCGGTCGAGAACTTCTGCTACCCGTCTGGCCGCTTCGACGAAACCGTGATCGCCGCCGTCGAAGCCGCCGGTTACGTCGGCGCGACGACCGAGATCCCCGGCGACGCGAGCCGCGAGAAGCCCCAGGAACTGGCTCGCTTTGAGGTGCTCGGTTCAGCTGGCGTCAGCGGCGTCGCCGCCGACCTCCGCTGACGTCCTGAGCGTGGTGCGGCTGTCGCTCGAACGGGCGGAGGGGGATATCCATCTGCCGGATTGGCGCGACGACGAGTGGGGCCTTGGGTCGACGGCTGCCCGGCCGGGGCGTGGCAACGAGCTCCCGGTAGGCGTGAGTTAGATGGATACCCCCTCGCCGGGACCACCTCACATCCGGACCGGAATGCCGGCGGCGGCCATCTGCTCCTTAGCTTCATGGATGGTGAAGGTGCCGTAGTGGAAGATCGAGGCGCAGAGGACGGCGTCGGCGCCCCCGTCGGAGATCGCCTCGTTGAGGTGCGCCAGCGTGCCGGCCCCGCCCGAGGCGATCACCGGCACCGGCACCGCCTCGGCCACCGCCCGGGTCAGCTCGATGTCGTAGCCGTCGTTGGTCCCGTCGCGGTCCATGCTGGTCAGCAGCACCTCGCCAGCGCCGTGCTCGACAGCCTCTTCGGCCCATGAGACCGCGTCCCGTCCCTCGACCAACTTCCTCCCCCCGTTCACATATACGCCCCAGGTGGGCTGCAACCCCGCCGCCCCCGGACGCGGGAGCCCAGCCGCGTCCATATCTGATTCTCGCGGCTGGGCGGGAGCAGAGGAGGCGGCGGGCGTGGTTCTTTTCGCGTCGATCGCGATCACGACGCACTGGGCTCCGAAGTGGTCGGCCAGCTCGGTCAGCAGCTCGGGACGGGCAAGCGCCGAGGAGTTGACCGAGACCTTGTCGGCGCCGGCGTCGAGCACCGCCTGGGCGTCCGGCACGGAGCGGATGCCGCCGCCGATCGTGAACGGGATGAAGACGTTGTCGGCGGTGCGGCGCGCCAGCTCGACGATCGTCTCGCGCCGCTCGTGCGAGGCGGTGATGTCAAGGAAGACCAGCTCGTCAGCCCCCTCCGCGTCGTAGCGCTCGGCCAGCTCGACCGGGTCGCCGGCATCGCGCAGGCCGACGAAGTTGGTCCCCTTGACGACGCGGCCGGCGTCGACGTCGAGGCAGGGGATGACCCGCTTCAGGACCATGATTCCAACCAGTGTGACGACTTGTTATCGCTATCCGACAACAACTCGTCACAACGGCTCACGGCGAAGGGCGGCGATCGCTTCTGCGACGGTGAACCTGCGCTCGTAGAGGGCTCGGCCGACGATCGCGCCTTCGACGTTGGCCGGCATCTCGCGCGCCAGGGCCTCGAGGTGCGACAGGTCGCCGACACCGCCCGAGGCGATCACCTGCGCCTGCGTTGCCGCGGCGATCCGCGCGAGCTCGCCCAGCGCCGGGCCCTTCATCGTCCCGTCCACCTCGATCGCGGTGCAGAGGAAGCGCGCGACGCCGCGCTCCCCGAGAGCCGCCACCGCCTCAACGACCCCCTCCTTACCTGCTTCGGTCCACCCCGCCAGCGCCACCTGGCCGCGACGAGCATCCACCGAGACGACGACGCGCTCCCCGTGCAGTTTCAGCATCTCGTCGAGGAACCCCGGATCGCGCAACGCAGCCGTCCCGATCACCACGCGCTCGGCCCCGGCGTCCAGCGCGGCGGCCAGGGAATCGGCGTCGCGCAACCCCCCA
>CAVVHQ010000005.1:0-29693 GCA_963748075.1 uncultured Solirubrobacterales bacterium
TTACCCGTGAGCCTCAGCGACAGCGGCGCTTCGTCGAGGACGGGCCCCGGTAGGCCCCTGCAGTCAACTCAGCGCCTGCCCACGGCCGGGTTGCCGAGCACCCCGACGCGAAAGCCCAGCCACGGGTAGGTGGCGGTGAAGAGGGCGTTGTCCTGCGGCTGCAGCCCGATCGCCGAGAGCCAGAGCTGGTAGGCGGGGGCATTGGCGATGCCGCCGTGCAGACGTCGCCAGACGCGGCGGCTGCTGCGGCCCGACGGGGGCGGGGTGATCGTGTCGGTCCACTCGACGACGTTGCCGCCCTGGTCGAGGGTCCCCCACGGGGAGACGGTCTTCGCTTGGCCGACGGTGCTGACGCTTCCCTGGTAGATCTTGGCGTACTTGGTCGGGTCGAGCCCGAAGGGGTTCACAGTGGAGCAGGCTTCCGCTCCGACGGCTGCGGGGCACCAGCTCGGGGCCGGCATTTCGGCAGCGTGGAAGGTCGCGAGCGGCTGGACCGATGCGTTGGTGACGTCGCCGGTCGAAGGATCGAGCGTCGTCGAGTTGGGAGCGGTCGCCGTGCCGTCTTCGAACACGCCCGGATTGGTCGGGTACTTCCAGTAGGAGTAAGTGCCGCCACCGCGCGGGTCGTAGTAGGCCGCCTTGATCCACTCGTTCTGGCTGGGCACGACGAAGCCGGACCTTTGGGAGCGGGTCGCCGCCCGCCGCCTCATCTCGTACATCCCGCGCTCGGTCCGCCGCGACAGCCGCACCCGGTAGGTGACGTAGCGGAAGCCCGCTTTGCGGCTGGCGCGCTTCGAGAGCAGGCGGCCGTTGTAGAGGGAGTTGACGAAACGCGCCGCCCGCAGGAAGTTGGCGAAGCCGTAGGGCTTGTCCGCCCATTCCGGCGACGCCACCGAGTAGTGACGCCCTGCGGGCGCGCCGGCGGAGAAATCGATCTGGCCGTACTTGGGCCAGGCCGAAGCGCTCTCGTCGCTGCTGTAGAGGCGATGGCGGTTGCGCCCCGCCGGGTCGACCGTGTTCAGGAACGCCACCCACTGCGAGACGGTGACCTCGAGCTGGCCGATGCCATAGCGGTACTCGACGCCACCCACCCGCTGGCAGCCATACCTTTTCGGGGTCCGCGGCGCTTCGGCGCAAGACCGGTAGACGGCGTCAGCGAAGGGAACGACCGCGACCGAGGGATTCCGCGGCGCGGCGACCTTGACGGTCTTCAGCGTCACCACCGCCGGGCGCGGAGAGGCAACCGAGAGCGCCGGCCCGGCGAGCGCCGTTGCCGCCACGACGGTCAGCGTCAGCGCGAGGCGATTCCGCAGGGCGACGGACACGATGCGGCGAGTCGGCATTCTGTCTTATCGACCGGGGCTCGCGTTGCATTAGTCCTGGCGCCGGTCGAAGTCGACGCGGATGCGCTGCTGGTCGTCGCGCGCCTCGGCCTTGACGAGGGCCCGCATCACCCGCTCGTCCTCCTCGCGAGCGACACCGAGCAGGCTGCGCGGCCAGAGCCGGCGGGCGCGGACGACGTTCAGCTCGGCGCTGAGCACGGTCAGCAGCGCGCCGAGGTGGACCCAGACGAGCAGGCCGAGCACCAGGGCGAAGGTGCCGTAGGCCGGCGTCGCGTCGCGGATCTGATGCGAGACGAAGTAGCCGCCGACGAGCTGCAGCCCCGCCCAGCAAACGGCGGCGAGGACGACTCCGGGCAGGACGACGGCCGGCGATCCGGGGCGCGAGCCGAGCAGCGAGAAGAGCGTGCCGAAGACGAGCAGGTTGAGGCCGACCGAGACGGCGATGCCGCCCAGCGGCCCCAGCAGCCCGGTGCCGCCCCCGACCAGGCCGGAGACGACGGTCGAGACGATCGTCAGCGTTCCCAGCACGGCCAGCAGGACGAGCGCCCGCAGGCGCGAGCGGAGGAAGTCGGGGCGGTCCCGGTGGGGCACGGCCCAGACCCGGTCCAGCGCCCGCTCGGTAGCGAGGACGACGCCGAAGCCGGCCCAGAGCGAGCCGACGATGCCGACCGCCAGCGCCACCCCGCTGCCCTGCAGCGAGCCGACTTCGATCTGGTCGCCGATCACCGGGAAATGGGAGAGCACCGAGTCCACCGCTTCTTCGCGCAGCTCGGGGTTGCCGGCCAGCACGAAGCCGAGCACGGTGGTGAGCAGCAGGAGGAGCGGGAAGAGCGAGAAGAAGGCACGGTAGGCGATCAGCGCGGCGAGGTTGCCCCCCTGGTCGTCGCCCAGCTTCTTGACCACGGCGATCGGCATCGCCAGCGGCGCGTGGCGCTGCTGAAAGCGGTCGAAGGCTCGCAGGGGCCGCTTTGCGTCCATCCCCTATGGATACCCGACCTCGTCCGTGGGAACAGGAGAAGGGCAGGATTGGGACAGTTAGATAGATATGCTTCAATACAACCCGTGCCCGTCGAGTTGGAGCTGGCCCCCAAGCAGAAGCGCCCCGCCGGTGCGCCCTGCTGCCAGCCGCTCGCCTACCCGGAGATCGAGCGCGGGCAGGCAGATCGGATCGCGCGAACGGCGAAGGCCCTGGGCGATCCGATCCGCGTGCAGCTCGTCGACGTCTTGAGCAGGTACGCCGGCAAGGTCTGCGTCTGCGAGCTGGTGCCGCTCTTCGACCTCTCCCAGCCCACCGTCTCGCACCACCTCAAGGTGCTGCGCGACGCCGGCATCGTCGGCTCCGAGCGCCGCGGCCTGTGGGCCTACTACTACGTCATCCCCGATGCCCTGAAGGAGCTCTCAGCATGGCTGACAAAGTGACCGGACCGGACGATATCCGCGAGGCCGTGCGCGCCCGCTACGCCGCGGTGGCCGAAAGCATCGGCCCCAGCGAGGAGTCCGGCGGCTCGTGCTGCGGCCCCGCCACCGCGACGATGGCCTCGCTCGGGTGCGGCAGCTTCGCAGTCTCGGACGTAGTCGCCGATCAGGACATGGACGCCGCCACCCGCGCCGACATGGCCCAGTGGACGGGCTGCATCGCGGGCGCCCTCACCCGCCGGGGGTTCGAGGACGCTCTTGCCGCCGCCGGCATGGTCGACGTGGAGGTCGTCGAGACCCATCGAGTCCACGAGAAGGCGGCATCGGCGATCATCCGCGCTCGGAAGCCGCTGCGCTCAGACCAAGCGCGCTCATGAGCGAGGTCCACCTGTTCGACCCGCAGTCGCTCTATCGCCATTGGGAGGACGCTCAATGGAGTCCCTTCGCGATCGACCTCGGCGCAGATCAGAGCCAGTGGCACGACCTCGGTGAGGGGGACCGGGGGTTGGTCTTCTGGGTGCTGTCCTCGCTGATGGTCGCCGAGGAGCGGAAGGAGATCCGCGACTTCGCGTCGGCGGACTTACGCGGCGACTGGAGGTGATCGGCGTGCCCCTCTCGACGCTCTGAACCCGTCGCTGTCGTCAGCCGGGCGGCGGCGTGATCAGCGCGACCGGCACCGATAGGCCGGCGGAGCGGCGCAGGGTGGCGATGCGACGGCCGGGCTGCACGGCCGGGCGGGCCTCGCCGACCCGATCCCCGAGCCCGGCGACGGTTCCCTCCAGGTCGGGAGCGAGGAAGGCGAGTCCCCAGAAGAAGGCCGGGTGATCGCCGCCGGCACGCTCGATCGCCTCCGGTGGCTCCTGCACGACCTCGAGGATGGTCGCGCCGAGCCGGAAGAACGCCTGCCGCGGGGCGCCGGCCGGCGTCGGCTCCTCGCGGACGCGGCGCAGGTCGAGACCGGCACGCTCGAGCGCCGCGACCGTTCGCTCGAGCGCCGGCGTGATCGCGACGACGTGGTCGAGCCCGATGACCCCGTTGGGGTGCGCCGAACGCTCGCGCGGCGGCAGGCGATCCGAGCGCGTGGTCGGCAGGCCGTCCAGCGCGGTTCCCTCGACCTCGCGCAGCGACCAGCCGGTCAGCCCCTTGCCGGCATCCGGCCCCGTCAGGTGGAAGCGTACGTCGCCGACCACGCAGGTGTCGCCGTCTACCTCGAACCCGAGCGCCGACCAGGCATCGGGCGGGTCGGCGACGGCAAGCTCGTCGATCGTCGGAGTCACAGGCGAACGGTAGAGGCCCTCCTAGCCCGGCGACGGCTGCCGGAGAGCGAGCAACGGCAGCGCCCCGACGAGCCGCTGACGGGCCTCCTCGGAGCCGTCGTAACGAAAGCCGGCGAGTCGGCTGAGAAGATCGACAGACGATGAGTCGGGACGCCGCCGACATGCACGCCCTGCCCGACGACCTGCCGGTCCCCGAGGACGACGGCGCCGCCGATCGCCTGCCGGGCGCCGTGCTCCCTTCCGCCGTCCTGCCGGCGAGCAGTGGCGAAGCGGTGGACCTGGCCGTCGCGGCCGGCGAGGACAGCTTGGTCGTTTACGTCTACCCGCAGACCGGCGTGCCCGGCCAGCCGTTGCCGAAGGGCTGGGACCGGATTCCCGGCGCGCGCGGCTGCACGCCGCAGAGCTGCGCCTTCCGCGACAGCGCCGGCGAGCTGGCCGACCTCGGGGCGAAGGTCTTCGGCCTCAGCGCCCAGCCTCTCGACGAGCAGCGCGAGTTCGCCGAGCGCGAGCACCTGCCCTATCCCCTGCTGAACGACAGCGGGTTCCGGCTTGCCGACGACCTGGGCCTGCCCGCATTCGAGGTCGACGGCGTCCGCTACTACCGCCGCCTCACCTTCATCGCCCGTCGGGGGCGGATCGTCAAGGTCTTCTACCCGGTCTTCCCGCCGCAGGACAACGCCGGCGACGCGATCGCCTGGATTCGCGGATCGACTGATGGTTAACCGGCTGGAGGAAGGCGCTCAGCCTCCCAGACGATTACGGCCGGAACGCCGGTGAGCGCGTCCTCGAAGGCGTCGATCCGGTGCTTCTTGGCGCGTTCCCTCGCGTCTGCCATCGGCGAGGGCACGCTATCTAGACTTCTCCCGCGGTGAGCGACCCCTATACGAGCCCGGACTTCGCCAGCGCCGCGCTGATCTCGATCGACACGCAGCGCGACGTGCTGGACGGCGCGCCGCTGGAGATCGCGGGAACCTCCGCGGCGCTCGACGCGATGCATACCTTGGTGGAGGCCTTCCGCGAGGCGGGCCGACCGATCGTGCACATCGTGCGCCTCTACAGGCGAGACGGCGCCAACGTGGACCTCTGCCGCCGGCGCGGCGTGGAGAACGGCGCCCCCGTGCTGGCGCCCGGCACGCCGGGCTCCCAGCTCGCCCCTCCCCTCCTCCCCGCGCCCGACCTGAGCCTGGACGACGAGCTGCTGCTCGCCGGCGGCGTCCAGTCCCTCGGGCCCAACGAGTCGGTGATCTACAAGCCGCGCTGGGGGGCGTTCTACGAGACCCCGCTTGAGGAGCACCTCCGCGAGCGGGACGTCACGACCCTCGTCTTCAGTGGCTGCAACTTCCCCAACTGCCCGCGCACCTCGATCTACGAGGCCAGCGAGCGCGACTTCCGCGTGGTGCTGGCGCGCGACGGGGTATCGGGTCTGTACGAGCGAGGCGAGAAGGAGCTGGCCGGGATCGGCGTCCACCTGGCCGACGCGGCCGAGCTGGTCGAGCTCCTGTGACGGGAGCCGATCGACATGTCGCCACGCGCATCGGTGCTGCCCGGGAGCTGGCGCGGGTCGAACGCGTCTACTCGCTCTGGGGACGGCTCCCGGGCCTCTATGCGGCGCAGGACCTGGTCACCTTCATGGGCCGGCCGCGCCGCATCCGCGCCGCCGTCGTCGAGAGGCTGCGGCTGCGCGAGGGCGACACGGTGCTCGAGGTGGGCTGCGGCACGGGGCGCAACTTCCGCCACCTTCAGCGTGCGATAGGCCCTGAGGGACGCCTGGTCGGCTTCGACTACTCGGGCGAGATGCTCGCCGCCGCCAACCGGCTTTGCCGGCGACGCGGCTGGCGCAACGTGGCCCTCGTCCAGGGCGACGCCGCCGCGCTCGACCTCGGCGAGGGCGGCTTCGACGGCGTCCTGTCGGTGCTGGCGATGAGCGTCATACCCGGCCACCGGCAGGCGCTCGAGCGCTGCCGGGACGTGCTGCGGCCCGGTGGCGTCCTCTCGGTCGGCGACGCGCGGCCGTTCCCGGGGCGGCTGGCATTCCTCAACCCGCTCGTCGAGGCCCTTTACATATGGGGGGCAGCCTGGGATCCGACCAGGGACCTGCCCGCTGCGATCGAGAACGTCTTCGGCAACGTCGAGGTCGAGGACCTCAACCTGGGGTCGTTCTACATCGCCACTGCCGTGAAGCGGGAGGTGGACTGAGCTTGGGGTCGGTGGTCGCCGACACATTCTCGGGGCGCCGCCCGAGGCGGTCTGGGCCTACGTAACCGAGCCCGACAACTTCGACGCCTTCGTCGACGGCTACGCCGGGGGCCGGGTTACGACGACCGCGCGCACCGGCGTCGGGGCGCGCTACGAGTGGGTCGGGCGCGTCGGCCCGCTGCGGATCGCGACCACCGAGGAGGCGGTCGAGTGGCACGAGGGCCGCCGAGTCGCCTACCGGGGCGAGACGGCCGGCGCGAGCTTCGACTCGGCTGTGGATGTCGCGCCGGACGGCCACGGAGGGAGCCTGCTGCGGGTCGAGATCGACTACCGGTTGCCGGCGCGCCTCGGGGGCCGAATGCTCGATGCCCTGGTCGTGCGCCGGCTGGTGCGCGGCTACGTCGATCGCTCCCTGCGGAAGCTGGCGAGCGCTTTCGGCTAGCGCCGCTCGCACGCCCCGAGGCTCATAGACTGATCGCGATGGCGAACGTCTACAGGCCCACGTTCGAGGAGGGAGAACGGCCGGAGGGCTTTCGCTCCCGGCGTGCTCGGATCGGCTACGAGCTCGGCACCGAGCTGATCGGCGCCAGCCTCTGGGAGGTCCCGCCCGGCGAGGCCGCCTACCCCTACCACTTCCACTACGCCGACGAGGAGCTGCTGGTCGTGCTCTCCGGACAACCCAGCCTCCGCACTCCGGCGGGCATTCGCGAGCTCGAGCAGGGCGAGGCCATCCGCTTCCCGCTCGGCGAAGAGGGCGCACACCAGATCGTCAACCGCACCGAGGAGACCGCGACCTTCCTGGCGATCTCCAGCCACGGGCGTCCCGACGTCGTCGTCTACCCGGACTCCGACAAGATCGGGGTCGGTGAGCGCCTGCCACGAGGCGGTGGGCTGCGAGCTTTCTTCCGGCGCGGCGATGCCGTCGACTACTTCGAGGGAGAGCAGCCGCCGCCGCAAGACCGAGAACCTCACGAGTAGATCGGGGGCGGGATGATGACGCAGACGAGCGTTCATCGCGCACACGTGACCTGGGATGCGGCCGGGGACGACGTCCGCGCCCACACCATCGAGCTCGCCGGTCAGCGACTCGCCGCGTCGAGCGCCGCCGCGTTCGGGGGCGATCCCGACAGGGCGGACCCCGAGGAGCTGTTCGTGGCCTCGCTGTCGAGCTGTCACATGCTCTGGTTCCTCGCCCTGGCTCGAGCCGAGGGAGTCGGGGTGACCTCGTACGAGGACGCCCCGGAGGGCACCATGGACGGCACCCGGTTCACGCATGTCGTGCTGCGCCCCAGAGTCGCCTTCGATCGCGACCTCGATGAGGGGCAGATCGAGGCGCTGCACCACCGCGCCCAGGAGCGCTGCTTCATCGCCAACAGCGTTGGCTGTCTGGTCGAGGTCGCCCCGGCCGTCGAGGATCGCAGCGCGGGCGGCCCATAGTTGTCGCCCAGGCAGATCGAGAATCCGGCCACCGGCGAGCGGATCGTCTTCATTCGCACGGCAGCGGAGACGGACGGGGCGCTCCTGGAGATGGACGACTGGCACCGGCGCATCTCCGCATCCAGATGCGACCGGCGCTGCGCTGGCAGGAGTTCATAGAAAGGCTGTTCGCGCTCGCTGGCAGCAGCCAAGGCGCCAATGAGGGGAGATGCCAACTTGATATTCGGGTTCCTCTGGCACCCGATCCACCTCGGCATGCAGCGACGGCAGCTACTCAACCTCAAGCGGCGTGTGGAAGCGGCGGCACGCTGATACCTCCACCTGAGCGGCCCACAGTGCCCGTGGGTAGAGCGACCGCCACGGCGCGGATGGTTCGACCGGCTTCCCCTTTCACGCGGAAGCGGGCGCGACGGGTGAGCCTCCAACAGTCGTGAAAAATCTGATCGCGCCGTGGAGGCGGTGGCTCCCGCGTTACAGCCTGTTAGGCGGCTATGAGCAAGCTGTCATCGAAAGCCGGGAGCGGCTTGATCAGCGGCTCGAGCAGCTCGCGCGCACCCTGCGTGGTTAGCACGTCAGCGGGCGCCAGCTTGATGAACTGACGTTCGGAGGTGTCGTACTCCCATACGTCCTCACCGATCATGCGGCAGCGGGAATCGTATGGCCAGATCATCGCAATCCAGGTGCTCGCGAGGTACATCGCCTCTGCATCGGCATCGATCCCCATCTCGAGGAGCGCCGCGCCGAGCGTTTGCTGGTATAGGCGACCCCGGGAGACGATCATCGTGTCGCCGACCGCGAGCTCCTCGGACTCGCTGTAGAAGACGCACTGATCGGTCTCAGTCCATTCGTGGTAGACCGCTTCCACCTGTTCCCGTCCATCGAGCAGGAGCTTTTGTCCGTAGAAGTCGAACCTGTAGACGGGGTGCTCGATCGTCATCTCGGGCTCGAATATCTCCTTGTAGCGTCCGGCCATCTCCAGGTAGCGATGGCGGTTGTAGGCCTCGAGCATGTAGCGATGCCTGGGGTTCTCGGTCACCTCAAGCAGCTGGTCCACTGCCACGTTCGTCTGCGTGATATCGAACTCGAACATGTCCGCCTCTTTCGCATTGCCGTAGAAAGGCAACGCTCTCACAAGCGCGTTGACGGGTCAACCAGTGCCCCAGTTTCGTCGCTGCTGCCTCGCGCGATCTGCGAGCACGTCGACTGCGAGTCGTAGACGACCGCTCCGGACGACACGCGCTCAGGTGGGCCTCGGCTCAGGCTTGGATCCGAGGCCTTCGCTCCACCTGGCGGATCCAGGAGGCCGCGTGGCGCCGAAGTCTCGGGATATCCCCGTGTATACTGGCACCATGAAGATTGTCAAGGTTCGCCGGGTCGGTAACAGCAACGTGGTTTCGATCCCCCGCGAGTTCGAGTCCCACGGTTATGCCCCGGGCACCTCCGTGCTGGTCGAGGAGCTCGACGGGGGCGAGCTTCGGATCTTGCCGACCGAGCAGCTGCGGGAGCGGATCCGCACGATCGGCGAGCGCGTGGTCGCCGAGCACCCCGAGGCGTTGAAGATCCTCGCCGAGCACGACCCAGACTCCAAGTCAACTCCACAGTAGATCGCCGGTGTCCGAGGTGGAAGGCACGGGCGAGCCGATCTACCTGGAGCTCGTCGACGCGCTCGAGCTGTATGCGGCGATCATCGGAGGAACGCCCGCGCAGGCCGCCGATCAGCTTCGCGATCAGGGAGCTCTCGATGGCGCTCTTGCTCGGCCGCGCAGCTACGCCGACTACGAAGACGCCGATCTCGCGTTGCAGGCCGCCGTCCTGGCGCACGGCATCGCCGAGAGCCAGGCGTTCGTCGACGCCAACAAGCGCCTGGCGCTCGTCGCGATGTTGACGTTCCTCGAGCTGAACGGCTACCGGGTCGAAGCGCCCGATCCCGAGCTCGCCGACTGGATCCTCAGCTTCAGCTCCGGGACTACGCCCCAGCAGCTTGCGCCGTCGGTGCGCGACGCAATGCGGCCTATCGCGTAGCTCAGCTCGCTCGCCGGTTGCTGGTCCGTCCTGATAGTGCAGTGGGGTATTCGCTGTCTTCTTGGGAGGAGGATCCCATGACCGAATCCACTGTTCTCGACTCCGCCGGACGCCGCCGCTCGCCGGCGACGATGCCCGGCTATTACGTCGGACGATCGCCACGCAACAAGGGGAGGCGCTACCCCGCCGACCCGCCAACGGTCGAGGAGATCGTCGCCGTGATGCGCCAGGTCGGAGCTGATCGACACGGCGCTCGCCTGCGTGCCGTGATCGTCGTCCTCTGGCGCGGCGGGCTTCGCATCCAGGAGGCGCTCGCGCTCAGCGAGCGCGATCTCGACCCACACCGTGGCTCGATCCTCGTCCGCCGCGGCAAGGGCGGGCGCCGGAGGGAGGTCGGCATGGACGAGTGGGGCTTCGAGCAGCTCCGCCCCTGGATGGCCGAGCGTGAGCGGCTGCCGGTCGGCCCGCTGCTCTGCGTGATCGACGGACCGACGCGCGGTCGGCCCTGGTCTGCCGCCGGGGTCCGGGTCGAGTTCCGCAACCTTGCCGCCCGAGCGGGGGTGAGGCGCCGGTTCGCACCGCACCAGCTCCGTCATGCGCATGCGCTTGAGCTGGCCCGCGAGGGCGTGCCGCTCAACATCATCCAGCGGCAGCTGGGGCATGCCAACCTCGGCACGACCAGCATCTACCTGCAGGGCATCGACACCGAGGAGATCATCGCGGCCGTTCATACGAGGCGAGCGCCGATGATGCCCGCCAGCGCCGGCCTGCGGCTCTAACCAGCCGACGCGGCGGGAGCGGGAGCGCCCGGATGGCGCTTCCGCTTCGTCTTGCGAGAGCAGGAGCTCGCGGAGCGTCGCGGAGACCGCTGCTCCCGAACCGAGCATGTCCCGACTCGCCGTCGACGCGCTCGACGCGATTGCGAGCGCGAGTCGTCAGACCGCCCGGTCCGGCGTGGCGCTGATGACTCGGCCGGCGGTGTCAGTCCGACTCATCGCGGGCGCGCCCGTAGCGCTCGTAGATCACCCCTGAGCCGACCGTCCTGGTCTCGATCAGGTCCAGCGCGATCTCTTCGGTGACGGGCGGCAGGAACGGCGTGCCGCCACCGACGACGACCGGGTGGCGGAACATGCGCAGCTCGTCGACGAGGTCGTGCTCGATCGCCGCCGCGGCGAGGCCGGCGCCGCCGATCGAGACGTCCTTGTCGGTCGCGTCGAGCGCCGCGGCGGCCTCCTCGGCCAACGACGCCTCGGCGAGCCGGGCGTTGCCCTGGACGCTGTCGAGCGTGCGGCTGAAGACGACCTTCGGGATCGCGCACCAGACGTCGGCGAACGCGGCCGCCTGCGGATGGCCCGAGCTCGTTGTCGCGCATCGACGGATCCGTCTCCCACGGCAGCATGGTCTCGTAGAGCCTGCGGCCGAGCAGACAGCCGCCGAGCTCGCGTACCTGCGCCGTGTGGAAACGAAACTGCTCCTCGCTAGGGACCGTCCACCCGAACGCGCCCTCGCGGTCGGCGATGAAGCCGTCCACCGAGACGCTCATCGAGTAGATCAGCATGACTGCTCCTTCCTCCTGCAGGTTGCTCTGCCACAGCTAGTGACCGATCGCGAGACGAAAACTCATCGTCGTGGGCGGTCCAAGCGATCGTACGCGGCGGAGGCGCTCCTCCTTTGCGCGATTTGCGAGCGCCCGCTGAGCGTCACCAGACGCCCGCCTTGGACGAGAAGGAGGCGTCGTGCCGTGACCGCATTGTGCTCCCGGTGCGTATACGGTTCCGTCAGGTAGGAGCTCTACAGTCGGCCGATGCCTCGGCCAGACTTCCCGCGGACGATCATGGAGTTCCAAGAGCGCTTCGCAACCGATGAGGCCTGCCTGGAGTACCTGGCGGCTTCGCGCTGGCCGGAGGGCTTCGTCTGTCCATGCTGCGGGTCGCGCCAGGCCTGGGTGCTCGATCGCCGCCACCTATGGGAGTGCGCGTCCTGCCACGCGCAGACCTCGGTGACCGCCGGCACCGTGATGCACCGCACCCGCACGCCGCTGAGGCTGTGGTTTTGGGCCGCCTACCTGGTCGCCACCCACCAGCCCGGGATCTCCGCCAAGCAGCTCTCCCGCCAGCTCGGCCTGCGCTACGAAACCGCCTGGCTGATATTGCAGAAGCTGCGCCGGGCGATGGTCGCCCCCGAGCGCTCCCCGCTGCGGGGAGAGGTCGAGATCGACGAGTGCTGGATCGGCGGCGTAGAGCCGGGAAAGCAGGGCCGCGCGCCGGGGCCCAAGACCCTTGTCGGCGTCGCCGTGGAGGTGCGGGGACAGGGCTCCGGGCGTCTGCGGCTGGCACCGCTTGAGGATGCCGCGAAGCCGACCCTGGGAGCCTTCGTGAAGGCGACGACGGCACCCGGGTCGATCGTCCACACCGACGGCTGGAAGGGCTACAACGGCCTCGCGGCCGAAGGCTATGACCACCGCCCCCGCAGCCAGCGCGCCGGGGTTGGCGAGGAGCCTTTCCTGCCGCGCGCACATCGGGCGATCTCCAACCTCAAGGCCTGGATGCTGGGCACCCACCGCAGTGTCTCCAAGGAGCATCTTCCGGTCTACCTCGACGAGTACGTGTTCCGCCATAACCGCCGGCGCACCCCGATGGCCGCCTTCCAGACGCTGCTGGGGCTGGGCGCCGCCCACGAGCCCGCTACCTACGAAGAGATCTCACGGCGAGATCAGGCAGCAGCCTGAGTCAACCGTATACGCACTGTGCTCCCATGTGGCCTGCAGCGGCATCGCTGGACGCCTGGCGGGTCCCCTCTCGATGGGTTAGCTGCTCCGAAAGGCCCCGCGGCCCTCGGCGCCACAGCGGTTCGCCTTGCTGATCGGCTGCCCGTCGATCTCGCGGCCGCCGCGGACGTGCACATGCGACGCTGTGTTGCGGCTGTACCCCTGAGGATGCCACTGGGTAGGCGAGCAGCTCGCTGCCGGCCTCGTGATCCAGCTCGCGAGCCTCGACATCGTTGTCGACTCTCGTCGCCAAGCGGCTGCCCTGGCGCCGAGGGGTCCCCGGATCGCGACACTGGCAGTGCAAGGGCGATCCCCGGCCCGGCGGTTTCGGCGATTCTCGCCGGGATTTCGTTCCCTACGCCGTTCCCTACGGCAAGGATCTTGGCTCCGCAGATCGCCTGAACTCCTGCGATTTGCAGGGCAAGTGCCCGTAGCTCAGTTGAATCGAGCGTTGGTCTACGTACGAAACCGAAGGTCACAGGTTCGAATCCTGTCGGGCGCGTTAGCAGCTCTCCCGCTTCCGGAGCTAGATCTGGCTTCACAGGCGGGATTACGGTCCACTCTCCCCGGTCGCGGGGGAAGGGTCGGCGTTGGTGTTGCTGCGCGCGACGAGCGGCCATGAGCTGCCCGGTTGGGCAAGATCAACCAACTGAACGGCATTTTGAACCCGGAAATCGCCGCCCGGATACGTGCGCTGTACGTCTTCGGTCGGTGGGGTCAAGTCGGCAATGCAGCGATGCGAGACTTGACTGCCCCCTCAAGGCGAATCATGGCGCCAATCATGCTGTCCTGGATCTCCGGCCAGTCCGCCCGGTCCGCTCGGTAGCCGCCGGCAGGGAGATTCCTTTTGACCGAGCACTTCTTGCGGCCCTCGGCGAGGTTCCATTCAAGCGGCTCGCCGAACTCCTCCTCGATCTCGACGCGATTCTGGAAGAGCGCATAGAAGATCTCGTGGTTCTCGGCTTCGCTCGGACCCTCGATCCTCAGCTCCACGTCCGTGTCGTGCTGTCTAAGCACGTAGGTGTAGTGAATGCCGCTGCGACCCGAACCCGCGCTGAGCCAGGTATCGGTCCCGGCAGAAACGCCTGAGTGAAGACTGCTTCGGGGCTTTGCTCGCTCAAGCAACGAGGCCCAGAAGGCTTCGCGCAGATCGTGCCGCTCAATTCGTTCCTGCTTTTGAACACCCACCTCGCGGGCCTCCTGGCTTGGCCCCGTGATGAGGGTAAGGAGAGGCGCAGCGGGGGAGTCGCTGATTCGCACTGCCTCAGCCTTCACTAAGTAGAATCGCGCCAACGGCGACTCGTTCAGCCAGGCGATTGCGGCGACGTGCTCGGGCCGCGGCTCGCTGACGATCCAGATAGCCACCTTCGCTTCCAGCGCCGAGAGGTAGGTAATCAACTTGCCGAGGTGGTCGTGATCGCTCTTCTCTAGCTGGTTCTCGATCACTACCGTGTCGCCGGATTGGTCTTCGGCCACGAGATCGACGCTGAAGCTCCCGGCCCTCCGCTCACGCTCGACTTCTCCAACGGAAAGTCGAGCAACTCGCTCGAGCGCATCCGGGTTCCGCTCAAGCCAGGTGGTGAAGTCCCGTGCCTCATGCAGCCATACCTCGCGGAGAGGCACGCGACGAAGCTTGCCAATCCCGAAGTCGTCAGCCATGCCGGGAGGCTAAGCTACAAGCCCGGTCGCGGATCATCTCGTCGCCGGGAACGATTCATTCGAACGCCGATGAAGCTCCCGCTTCGCGCGAGGATTTGCGAGCGCGCCGACTCCCAGCCGTAGACGCTCGCGCATCGCGCAAAGCGGCACCCAGCGCCGAACCCGGACTAGGACACGTAGGCCTTGCGCACCATGGCGGCCGTCCATTGGTTCGTGCCGTGTGCGGGGGGAACACCCTTGCGGTTCAGGAACTCGGCGATGTCGGCGAGGGACTTTCCCTTCGCGAGCTGCGTCCGGACCTGCGCCCGCCAGCCCCAGTCCCGCTTGTTGCACCAAGAGTGGGAGAGTCGAACGTTCTCGGCGACGAACCTACCGCCATCCGATTTGAGCGTCGGGTAGTGGTCGCGCGAGGGCGTCCACTTGTTGCCCGGGGTCCCGACCGGATCGAAAGCGCCGCGCCCCTTGTGGTGGTAGCACTGCGGCATCTCGCACCTCAGGGCGAGGAGCTGGCCTCGCTCGGCCATCCGCACGAGGACATTTGCATTTTTCACGCCGAGCTCGCGGAGTTGGTCCGCGACCGATTTATCTGCCATGCGGCGATCCTGACACAACTGCTCTCGCGTGGTTGCGAGCAGTTTGGAAGCACCGGCCTACAGGCCCGCTACGGACGAGAAGGAGATGCCGGTCCCCAATCGACGGGATGCCTGCTCCGAAGGGCCACGCAGCGCTCGGCGGCGCAGCGGTTGGCCTTGGTGCAGCTGAAGCCGGGTGGCTACGGGAACGGTTGATGGCCATGGACGCTCGTCCAAGCGAGCGTCCCCTCGCCTACTTTCGCGCGTGATTGCGGTAGCAGGCGAGCGCTAGGACCAGAACGCGTCGCTCTCGGCCGGTTTCGCGTCGACCATCCGCCACTCGGCGATGCGGCCGTCCGCGACCCGGAGCAGGTGGGCGGCGAAGTTGTGCAGGGAGCGGCCGCCGCGCTCGGCGCGGACCTCGACCATGACCAGGGCTTGGTCTTCGTCAACCGGGACCGGCGGCTGGGTCAGCTCGACGCTGAAGCGGGCCGAGGGGAGGTCCATCGCCTCGACGCGATCGAGGTAGGCCTCCCTGCCCTCGACCCTGTCCATCCCGCCCTCGGCGTTGGTGACGTAGGCGACCAGGTCCTCGGCGAGCATCGCCCGCATCGTGTCGAAGTCGGCGGCCGAGAAGGCCGCGAGGAAACGGCCTGCGACCGCGGCCGGCTCGCTCGATGCCATGAGGGGAGACGATACTCCCGGCGCCTGGGGGCTGTGGGGGCATCGCGGTCGCTTCATCGCGGATCTGACGAGCGGCTCGCCGGCTGAGCGCGCGGGCCGACGGCTAGCCTGTCGGCAGGATGCGAGCGCGCCTGGTTATCTGCGTGTGCCTTGCAGCGCTTCTCGCCGGCTGTGGGCAGAGCTCAGCGCGGCCGTTTCGCGCTCAAGTCCACCTGGCCCGAGTCGCTCACACGGCGATCGCCTGGTACGAACGGGGTCGGGGGGCGCCGCTGGCGATGCTGATCGGCACCGGCTCGACGATGGCGGAATGGGACCCGGCCCTGCTGCGGCTGCTGGCCCGCGACCACCGGCTGATCCTCTTCGACTACCCCGGCATGGGGTTGTCGGGACCCTGGCGCGGACAATCCTTCGGGTCCCTCGCCGAGGCGACCGCCGGGCTGCTGAAGACGATCGACGTGCCGCGGGCGGACGTCCTCGGCTGGTCGATGGGCGGCTTCGTCGCCCAACGCCTGGCGATCGAGCACCCCGGCAGGGTCTCCCACCTGATCCTCGCCGGGACCAACCCCGGCGGCAGCCGAACCGTGCTCGGCACGCCGCAGGCGCAGGCGATCGACAGCGAGCCGCATCCCTCCGACCCGCAGATCCTCCGCGAGCTCTATCCACCGGGCCGCCAGGCCGAGGGCCGGCGCTTCCTCCACCGCCTCGAAACGGCGAGCCAGAGCGGCGAGGCCCCCGACGACTTCCGCGTCCCCGCCGCCGCCACCCGCCGTCAGGTCGCGGCCGAGGACCCCTGGCTGCGCAGCAACCGCAACTATCGTCAGCTCACCGGCCTCGCCGCCCCGACCCTCGCCGCCGCCGGCGCCGCCGACCCGGTGGCGCCGCCGATCAACCTGCGGCGGATCGCCGCTCGAGTCCCCGGCGCCGAGCTCCGGGTCTTCCCCGGCGCCCACGCCTTCCTCTTCCAGGAGTGCCGCTCGTTCGCTCGCCTCGTCGCCTCGTTCCTGGATCGTCCGAGCCGGTAGCTGCCAGCGTGTTATGTTGCCCCTCGATGCTGGGGGGGAGTCAGCGGGGACATCAGTCGTCTGCGCACAGGGCGGCGAGCGGGCGGTTTCGCCTGGGACCGATCGTCGTCCTGATCGTCCTGGCGCTCGCGATCCCCTCCCAGGCCGGAGCCACCGCGCCCCTGCCGACGCAGCTGGTCCTGATCGGCAGCAAACCGGTCGCCGCCCCCCAACGCGGGGCGACTATCAAATGCGACCCGGCGCTCGGCGGTTGCACGACCTTCTCACCGTCCGCCTCGGCCGTTTACCCGTCCGGCTTCCGCGCCCCCGAACACGGCGGGATCGTCTTCGTCGCGATCGGCCACGAGCCGATCGACAACTACAGCTTCCGGCCGGTCCTCGCCCGACCGGCGGGGACCGACCTGCGGATCGAAGCGGTGCTCGGCGTCCAGACTCCCTTCGGAGTCGGGCCCTGGGGGACCGTGGGACCGGGCGCCGGGCAGATCGGCGTCTACCCCTCGCCGCCGACCCCGGGAAGCTTCGCCGTATGGGACCAGCCGGGCTACGAGGTGAAGAAGGGGGAGCTGGTGGGAATCTCCGCGGCCGGCCCGGTCGGCCCCTCGTTGGAAGCCGACCCGGGTCGCGACAGCGTCGCCTTCAAACCGGCGCTGGCGAGCGGCGCCCTCGCCGCCCCCGGCCCGCTCAATGTCCTCAAGGATCTCTCGCTGGAGGTGCAGGTGGCGATCGAGAAGGCGGCGGCGCTCCGGGCCCATAGCGCCTGGGCGTTCCCCAACCCGGTCACCGGGTTCCGGCAGGGCTCGGCCTTCAGGCTGCTGGCGATCGCCCAGAACACCTCCTCCAAGGCGGCGGCTCGCGATGTGATCGGTGCGGTCGACCTCGCCGGCAAGCCGTTCAAGGGTCTGCCCAAGCTCGGCCCGCCGTGTGATGCGTACTCCTGCCTCAACCTCGGCACGATTCCCGCGGTGGGCCAGCCGAAGGCGAAACGCCCCTTTGCTTGGGGCTGGACCCTGGTGAAACCGCCGCAGCGCGGCAAGGGACGGATCGACGTGCTCTTCGAATCGCAGACGATCGAGAACGACCAGTCGACCCTGGCCAACAACGGCGGCAGCTTCCGGCTGACCTTCAAGCGGGAACGGCGGCCCGCGGGCCGCCCGCCGGGCTGCCAGAGGCTGCGGCTGGGGACCCCGCGCCCCGACACGCTGAACGGCAGTCGCAGGTCCGACACCCTGGTCGGGCTGCAGGCCAACGACACGCTGCGGGGGCGGGGCGCCGGCGATTGCATCGTCGGCTCCGCCGGCGCCGACCTGATGCGCGGCGATGCCGGCAACGACGTCCTGCTCGGCGACGACCCGGCCACCTTCAAGCTCGGCAAGCCGGGCAGGGACAGGATCGACGCCGGCCCGGGCCGCGACTACGTCGACGCCGGCCCGGCGAACGACTCGGTCGTCTCCAAGGACGGCGAAACCGACATCGTCGACTGCGGCCCCGGAAGGCGCGACCGGGTCGAAGCCGACCGCAAGGACCGGCTTACCGGCTGCGAGATCCGGGTCTTCTGAGCGGGACATCGTCGCCCTGCTCCCCGAGGAGCCGGCGCAGCTCGACCAGCTTCCGTTTGAGGCGATTGACCACGAAGACCTCGAGGCCGTCCGCGGTCCGGATCCCGAGGCGCTTGCGCATTCCCGCGGCGAACACGGCGGCATCGCGGCCGACGACCTCGACGCCGGTCACGGCGTCGAGCGGGCGCTCCCAGATTTCCCGGCCGAGCATCATGTCGTAGCGATTGGGTTGGAAGAGGACGCGGCGATCCGTCACGACCAGGCGGCCACCCGACGTGACCGCCGGGCTGAGGAGGCGGTTGGCGAGCGCCTTCCAGCGCAGCGTCTCCCCCGGTTCGAGTCTTGGACGCACCTGGAAGATGCCCATATCGGCGGGCAAGTATGCAGCACGGGCCGGCGGCCGGCCGTCGCGGCCGGCGCGTTGCCGCCGGCCGACAGCCCGCATAGGATGGCCGCGTGATTTCGCCCTCCGCCGGAGCGCGTTTCGGCGCCTTCGCGCTCCTCCTCCCGGCGGTTGTCGCTGTGCTGCTCTCCAGCGGCTGCGGATCGGGGTCTTCCTCCGGCACCGGCGGAAGCACCGAAAGCTCCAATCCGAGCGCCGGCAAGGTTCGAGTCGTCTGGCAGAAGCCGGCGAGCGCCGAAGACGCCACCGGCTACGAACTGCTGACGGCGAGCGGGACGAAGGCTGTCGCGACCGCGCTCGCCGAAGCCTTCGAGCTCCCGCACCCGCTCCTGGTGCGGGGCGTCAACGGGATCGGCGCCGGCCCCATCTACAACCCTGAAGACAACTCGATCACCCTTCCCTACGAGTTCGCCGCGCTCGTCCTCGAAGTCGAGTCGAGCAGCAACCCCGAAATCGGCCCCGAAGAACTCGGCGAACAGGCGGCCGCCGTCGACAACTTCATCCTCGCCCACGAGTTCGCGCACGCCCTGATCGCCAACTTCGAACTGCCCGTGCTCGGCAGGGAAGAGGACGCGGCCGACTCGATCGCCACCGTCCTGCTCCTCGGCGTCCCGGAAGGCGCCGCGTACGCGGCCGACGCCGCCGCCTTCTGGGCGGACTTCTCGAGTCGCCAGGAACCGCCCGCCCTGGTCGAATACGCCGACGTCCACTCGCTCGACCTGCAGCGCTCCTTCAACGTCCTCTGCTGGGTTGCAGGCTCGAGCAAGAGGTCCTTCGAAGAAGTGGCCGAACTCGGCGTCCTCCCCGAATCGAGGCTCGAAACCTGTCCCGAGGAATACGCCCAGATCGTGGCCAGCATCGAACAGGAGCTGAAGCCGCACCTCGAGAACGACGTCAACCTGAAGCCGGCGCAGTAGCTAGCTGTACGTTGACGCGGTGGCGACCGCGGGCGTAGCATCGGCCTCGAGAGCCCACAACGAAGGAGGCCCTGATGGCCCAAAGCGCAGAAGACGTGGCTCGCGAGAGCATCGAGTGCTTCAACGCCGACGACTTCGACCGCCTCCGCTCGATTCTGGCCGACGATTCCTACGAGGAGGAGCTGTCCACGCAGCGCCGACTCGAGGGAGCGGATGCCCAGATCGACGCGGCGAAGGCATGGAAGCAGGCCTTCCCGGATGGCCGTGGAACGGTGACCGGGATCTACGCGGCCGGGGACACGGTGACGATCGAGGTCACCTGGGAGGGCACCCAGAGCGGTCCGATGCAGACGCCCGACGGCCAGGAGCTGCCGCCGTCGAACCGGCACGGCGCGGTCAAAGCGTGCCAGGTCATCGAGACCGAGGGCGGCAAGATCAAGGCGACCCGCCACTACTTCGACCTGATCACGCTGCTGCGGCAGATCGGGGCGATGGAGGGAGCTGCGGCGGGCGCCTAACCGGCACTCTCAAGCGATCCGGTGAGGGGCCGCGTCACGCGGCCCCTTGTTCGTCGGTCACGGGGCCAGCCCGACGGGGGTGAGCAGGGCGCGGCCGGCGAACCCGACCGCGCGGTCGTCGACCGCCTCGTAGTCGTCGCCCAGCGGTGGCAGCGACCGCAGCGACCAGATCACTTCCGCTCCCACCCAGGCGGCGTCGCGCGCCCTCTCGACGTTCCAGACGGCGACGACGTCATCCACCGGGTTGAAGACCAGGTCGAGTTCCTTCAGGAGGCCGGTCATCATCCATGCCTTCATCTTCTTCTCCACCTCGGCGATCAGTGCGTTCACCGACTCGTAGTCCTGGTGCTCCGGGCCGTCGTCGCGTGGCTCGGTCCCGCGCCCGGCGCAGGCTTCGCAGATGCCGATCGCCAGGTCGTGGTTGATGTGTGCGTTCATGCCCGCCAGCGCAAGCTGCACGGGTGCGATGCCGGTCTCGAAGCGGGCCTCGAACAGCGGCTTCCAGGCGTGGAAGGGATATCCCGCCGGCGGCGCGCCACTCCCGGCGGCTTCGAACGCCTCGAAGTAGAGGTTGCCGAAGGCCACGTCGAGCGCCTCGAGGAAGCCTGGCGCCGCCTGACGCCGTCCCGGCACCGACTCGGCCACCTGCTGCGTCACTTCGCGGTAGAGCCTGTTGAACCACTTCACGCCATCGCTGGGCGGCAGCGCCCGATCGATGGCTTCGAGGCGTTCGAGCACCTCGGCGACGGTCGTTGCGACAGATGCCATCTCCGACGACACCGTAACGTGGTCTGCGCGCCTGGCAACCGGAGGGCGGCTGGGAAAAGCTGTTCTGCGGCAAATGCGGCTCGGCGGTCTTCAGCCGCCACCCCGAAGACCACGATCGGATCAGCATCCGGATGGGCAGCTTCGACGCGGATCCCGGCATTGCCCCAGCGTGCGCCAGTTCGTCGCCTACGCGGCAGCCTGGGAGCCGATTCCCGACGACGGCTTGCCCGCCACCAGGAGAGCGCCCAGACCGACTGACTGGCAGTCTGGCTCTGTGTCGGATCCCCGGGAGACGTTGCGCCGCGCCTACCGTGCGTTCAACGCGCGTGAAGTCGACATCGCGACTGACCTCATGCACCCGGAGGTCGACTGGCCCAACGCCTGGGAGGGCGGCCGAGTCGTCGGCCGCGCCGCGGTCCGCGATTACTGGGATACGGGCTGATCGCGCGCATGGACGCCGTCGAGACCTGAGCGCGAAGAAGAGACGCCGGCGGTTCAGCGCATCTTGACGAGGGTGAGGCGCATCGATCGCGTCGCCGAGTGAGCGCTGCCGGCCGTGGTGGGGGTGTAGGTGACCTCGATCTTGACAGTGGCTCGGCCGCTGCGTTGCAGCTTCCTCCTCGTGACGCGGCTGGGAGTGATTGGCAGCGACACATCGCCGGCCAGATTCGCGCGCCGACGAGCGCGCCTGACCCCTTCTCCCTCGAGGTTGAGCTTGCCCACCCCCGGCACGTCCGCCGTAAGGCGCGCGGTGCCGGTGCGACGGTTCAGCTTCGCGCCGGCGAGGCTGAACGCGCTGGAGGGCTCGCCGAACTTCTGAATAGTCCTCAGGGTGACGACATAGACATCGCCTCTCCCGTCAACCGCCAGGTAGTTCGGCGAGGATCGGAAACGACCGTTGCCCCGCCCCGGGCCGCCGATCTCGCCGACGTATACCCCCTCGGGCGTGTAGATCTTGACGTCGCGCGCACGTTTCCCGCCGTCGGAGACGAGGACGCGACCGGAGCGATCCACCGCAACGTCGGTGGGTGCTTCGAGTCCGCCCGTTGCCGGTACCGGGCCGGCCGGCCCGCTCGGCCAGCCGCGTAAGAACGCTCCGTCGCCCCGGTAGATGGAGACGCCGGTCCGGCCGACCACGTAGACGTTGCCACCGTTGTCCGTGGCGACTCCCCATGGGCCGGGAACTTCGAACCGGAGGAGGAGCCGTCCCGTCGAACTGTACTTTTCGATCCGGTTGTCGGCCGTGACCGTCACGTAGACGTTCCCGCTCCCGTCGGTCGCGATGCCGCGCACGGTGGGCCCGCTCGCAACCCCCCAGGCATCGACGAGCCGGCCGTTATCGGTGTATTTCAGAACCTTGTTCTTGGTCCGACCGTGGTTGGAAGCCACTGCGTAGACGTCTCCGGCCTTGTCGGTCGCAAGCCCGGTCACGCGCAAATTCTCCCCGTGGTCGTCATCAACCATCCACTGGGTGATCAAGGCGCCTCGGGTCGTGTACTTCTGGATCCACTGCGAATGGACGCTGGAAGCAGCGACGAAAACGGCATTGCCGTGGGCCGCAATCGCAGGCAGGTCGCGGATTCGCCACTTGGTGATGAAGCCGAATCCCGCTGCCGAAGGAGGTCCGGCCAGAAGGAGAGCACTCAAAAGGATCCCGACGAGGAGCAGCAGCGATGAGGGTCCACGCCGGGCCATTCGCTCTCGGCGCCGACCCTAGTACGAAGCCGGGTGGCAACCATCCGGGGAATTCCACAAGGTTGGTTGGGAATCCGCCGCAACGCTTGCCGCTAGTCGCGCGCGAAGCGGCATCACTCTTTACCCGACATGACGTAGTACGAGAAGATGCCTCATATGAGCGGGGTGGCAATCCTTGTATTCAGCGATCTGGTCGATTCGACCGCTCTACTGGCAAGCCTCGGCGACGATCGGATGGACAGCGTCCGCCGGGCTCATGTGAAGGACGCGACCGACGCGGTCACGCTCGGCGGCGGGCGGGTGATCAAGACTTTGGGCGATGGCGTCATGTCGAGCTTCGACAGCGCTCTGGGTGCGCTGCGGGCCGCGGCGGCGATGCAGGCTGCCGTCGAGCGATTGGATGCCGAGCAGGGTGGGATCGGCGTCGCGGCGCGGGTGGGGGTTGCGGCCGGCGAGCCGATCCCCGACGGAGACGATCTGCACGGGATGGTGGTGGTGATCGCGAGCCGCCTCTGCTCGGCGGCGGGAACCGGAGAGGTGCTGGTACAGGACCTGGTGCAGGCGCTGGTCGCATCGCGGGACGGGGTGGCGCTGGAGGCGGCTCGCGAGTACGAGCTGAAGGGTGTGCCGGCCCCGGTGCGGGCAGCGAGGTTGCGTTGGCGCGAGTTGGCCACCGCGGGCGGTGGATCGGGGAAGGCGGTCGAGTCCGGCGGGGATGGTTCGGCGGCGCACTCGCCGCGGCCTCCGCCGCTGCCACGAAACGGCTCGGCCTCCCCCGGAGGCGTGCGGTTGCCCCCGATGCTTGCCGCCTACGCGGAGGAGCCGCTGATCGGCCGCGACCGCGAGATCGGAGTGTTGCGCGAGGCGACGGCGCCGCGCCCGGGCCGCCGGGCGGTGCTGATCCTGGGTGAACCGGGGATCGGTAAGACCCGCCACGCGGCGGCTGCGGCGGCCGACGCGCACTCCGACGGCGCGCTGGTTGTCCTGGCGCGATGCCCGCCGGAGGCGGTCATGGCCTTCGAGCCATGGGTACGGGCGATCGGCGAGCTGGCGCTCGCGGGGGACGAGGCCTGGCGTGCGAAGCTGGCGGAGGCAGCCGGAGCTGAGCTCTCGGCACTCGTGCCCCAGCTCAGCGATCACGCGAGGGTTGCCGAGCGGGCCGGCACCGGGGAGATGGTGGCTGCCGAGGGCGCCCGCTACCGGCTGCTGGACGGCATCAGCACCGCATTGGCGTGCGCTGCGGGGCAAGCGCCATTGCACCTGGTGCTCGACGACGCCCACTGGTGCGACCCGGCCTCCGCCCAGGCGCTCGGGCACCTGCTGGGCAGCGCGGCGACCCCTCACCTGGTGCTGGTGGTGACCGCACGAGATCGCGAGATGGGGCGCGGTCATCCCGTCTCCCGCGTGCTCTCCGACCTTCGTCGCACCCGCGATCTGAGTGAGCTGCGCCTGGCGGGGCTTGACGCCGGGGGTCTGGCGGCGTTGGTCGGGGCGCAGGTCGGGCGGGCGATCACGCCCCGGCTAGCCGCCCGGCTTCAAGCCCGCACCTTCGGCAATCCGTTCTTTGCTGGGGAGCTGGCGCGCGACCTGGATGAGAGTGGGACGCTGCGTGACAGCGAGGCGCTCGACGAGGCACCGGTGCCCGACGCGGTAACCGATCTGGTCGAGGAGCGCCTGGCACGGTTGGGCCCCGCGACCCAGAAGCTGCTGGGAGTGGCCGCGGCGATCGGCCTCTCGGCACCGGTTGCCCTCGCGGCAAAGGTCGCCGGACTCGAGCGGGAGGAGGCGGATCGCGCCGTGGCGGAGGCGCTCTCGGAGCGACTGGTCGATGACGTGGCCACGGCGCACCCGACGATCGGCTTCCCACACGCCCTGATCCGCGAGGCGCTGATCGCCGGTGACGGCGATGCGGCGCAAGCTCGGCTGCATCTCGCGATAGCTCGGGCGCTGGAGGAAGATCCCGGCGCAGAGCCGGCCGAGTTGGCGCGCCACTATGGCCTGGCGGTGGCGGTGGCGGGGCCCGAGCCCGCGATAGCGGCCTACCGAGCGGCAGCGGTTACGGCCGCCGCTGGCCACGACCACGAGCAGGCAGCCGAACACATGCGCAGCACACTCGCCCTGCTCTCCGACAGCGACCCCATCGCAAGGGCCCCGGTGCTGCTGGGGCTCGGTGAGCAGGAGCTGCTCGCCGCCGATCTGGTGCGGGCGCGGCGGGCCTTCGGCGAAGCGATCGAGGCGGCAAGGACGACGGATGACGCCAGCACGCTCGCCCGCGCCGCGCTCGGCTTCGCCGGCGGCGACATCGGCTTCGGCTGGGAGGTCGACACCGACGATGCCTCGACCGTCGCGCTCTTGCGCGAGGGCCTCGACGCCCTCGGCGAGAGCGAGCCACGGCTGGCGCTGCAGATGGTCTTCCGGCTCGCCTACTCGCTGGTGTATACCGAGGACGACGACGTGATGCCCGCGTTGATCGAGCGCGCCGAGGAGCTCGACGGGCGCCTCGGCGACGCCGAGTCCCAGGTGCTGGCTCGGTTCACGCGACTTGCCGCGGCATTTGCCCGCAGCGCCGACCCGGTGTCCGGTTTCGACCAGTTCGAGGAGGTTTTCGAGCTGGTCGAGATCGCGGAGGGCTGCGGTCGTGAGGAGCTGTTGTTCCGCACGGTCCAGTGGTCGGCGGTGGCCCATTACACGCTGCGTCGCATTCCGGAGTGCGAGGCGGCGATCGAACGCTGCGCGACGATCGCCGCACGCCTGGGCAGTCCCCGCTTCACCTGGGAGGTGGACATCCATCGCGGCGCGCGCCTGATCGATCACGGCGATCGTGCGGGCGGTGAGGCCCTGATTCGCCGTGGAGGGGCGATCCTGCGGCGCCTTCGTCCCGATATCCAGATGGCCGTAGAGCTCACGGGCCTGACCCTGACCGGATGGATATTCGGCGGCGAGGCAACCACGGCCCGCACGGTCTTTGAGGCGATGGATGCCGTTGCGCAACAAGGGTTCGTGACCGCGGGGGCGGCCGTTGCGCCAGCCCTCGAAGGGGACCATGAGACCGGCGGCGAACGGCTGGCGAGCATGCTCGCCGACGACCTTGCGTCGATGCGCCGGCCAGACGGTCACGTGCCGTTTGTCCTCTGCCTCCTCGCGTTTACCGCGACGCTGGTCGGCGACCGAACGGCCGGAGAACGGTTGCGCCGGCTGCTGGAGCCGCTGCGCCCATATCTGATTCAGGCGGCGCCATCGGTGTACCTGGGCAACCTGCCGGAGTGGCACATCGGCCGCCTCGAACTCCTGGCGGGCCGGCCCGAAGCGGCCGTCGAGGAGCTGCGCGAGGCCGTCGGACAGGCCGACGAGCTCGACCTTGTCTGGCTGAGCGCATGGGCCCGCGTGGACTTGGCCAGGGCGCTTCACCACCGCCAGGGCTCAGGCGATCGGGAGGAGGGACGAGAGGTGCTCGCCGAGGGCGAGGAGATCGCCGCTCAGCACGGCATCGGATGGGTCGCGCGCTGCGCCGGCGAAGTCAGAGCAGAGCTCGAGGGGTGGGAGCCCTCGGGGCCCGCGCCGGCCGTCGAGAGGCGCTCTCGCCCGATCCGCGCCATCGCGACTCGGGGCGCGCGCCGCGCTCTGTCCGCGATGGTCGGCGGTCTGGGCGATGCCGACCTCGAGCGTCGCTTCGCCGAGCCCCGCCGCCAGCGGGCGCTGGTCAAGGCTATGGCGCGCGGGTTCCAGCCGGCCCAGGCCGGCGGCTTCAGCGGGACGATCGCCTACGAGCTGGAGCCCTATTCGATCGAGCCGCCCCCAGACGCTCCCTGGCGGTGGGCGGTCGAGGTCGACTCTCGCGCCGGGCGTGCGCGCCTGGTCGAGCCGGCGCCCCTGGACGCCGCGGTGACGGTCCACTTCGGCCTGTCGGATTGGGTGCGGGTGCTCGCCGGCACTGAGGATCCCCTCACCGCCATGGTCGCCGGGCGCTGCAGCGTCGAGGGGGACGTCACTCTGGCCGTGCGCCTGGAGGCGATGTTCGGCGCTCGGGTAGGACCCTGAGCGTGGTCACCGCGGACGCCGCTTCCGCTACGGGAAGACGGTCTCCCCCGTCTCGCTGTCGATGACCGAGATCGCCACGGCGGGGCAGGCCTCGGCCGCCTCGAGGATCAGCTCGTCGGGGCCGGTGCCGATCACGGTCGCGGTGTCGTCGAGCTGGAAGACCTCGGGGGCGATGTCGACGCAGTCGCCGTGGGCGCTGCACTCGTTCGGGTCGATCTTCGGGACGTAGCTCATGCTGCTCTCTCCTTGTCGGTGGTTGGGGAGTGGCCGGCCTCGATCCGCTTCCGCAGCGCCGGGATGGCGCGGGGGCGGCCGACCGCCAGGCCGGCTACCGGGACGCCACCGCGGGTGAAGACCGCCTCGAAGTCGCGTCTGGCCGGGTCGCCGTCGAAGCGGACGGCGTCGGCGTGATGGGCGTGGCCGACGTACTGGATCCGCAGCCCGTACTGGTCGCTCCAGAAGCTGGGCAGCGGCGGCGTGCCCGGGTAATCGCCGAGCATCGCCTTGGCCGCCGCGGCGCCCTGCCAGGCGGCCGCGTCCCAATGCTCGGTGCGGGCGTGGGCGCCGAAGCGCGGGTCGAAGGACAGCGTCGCGTCGCCGGCCGCGAAGACGCCGGGAACCCGGGTGCGGCCCGAGGCGTCGGTGCGCACCCCGTTCTCCTCGAGTCCGCTGCCGCGCAGCCAGCCGGTCGCCGGCGCGGTGCCGACGCCGACCACGACCGCGTCGCAGGGGAGCCGCTCGCCGCCGGCGAGGACCAGTTCCTCGACCCGGCCCTCGCCGCGGGCGCCCTCCAGGCGGGCGCCGGTCAGGAAGCGGACGCCCTCGTCGCGGTGCAGGCCCGCGAACCAGCCCCCCAGCTCCAAGCCGAGGATCGGCGCCAGCGGCGTCTCCAGCGCCTCGACCATCGTCACCTCGGCGTCGAGCTTGCGGGCGGTCGCCGCCACCTCCTGGCCGATGAAGCCGGCGCCGACGATCGCCAGCCGGGCGCCGGCGCTCAGCTCGGCGCGGAGGCGGCGGGCGTCGGCGAGGGTGCGCAGGTGGTGGACGTTCTCGTAGCCGTCGAGGAAGGGCAACCGCCGCGCCGCGCCTCCGGTGGCGATCAGCAGGCTCTCGTAGCCCAGCTCGGCGCCGCAGCCGAGCCGCACCTGCCGCCCCGCCGGGTCGAGCCCCTCGGCGCGGGCGCCGAGCAGCAGCTCGACTTGCTGCTCCTCGTACCACCAGGCGGGCCGGTAGGAAAGCCCCGCCTCGCTCGCCTCCCCCGCCAGCACGCCCTTGGAGAGCGGCGGGCGGTCGTAGGGCGGCTGCGGCTCGGCGCAGACCATCCGCACCGGGCCGTCGTAGCCGCGGCGGCGCAGCGTCTCGGTGCAGCGCTGCGCCGCGAGGCCGCCGCCGACGATGACGATTCCGTCGTCCTTCATCACGCCTCCTCGGTCGCGGGAATGGGTCGAAGCCGTGGCTGGGGCCGCGGGCGACGACCGGCCGGGGATTCGCCGGCCGTCGCGCGCCGCCGCCGCCGGGCCGAGCGCTGCGCGGCGCCGAGCCTGTAGAGGAACAGCCCAGCGATCGGGATTCCCGTTCCCACCGCCCACACGCGGAACAGCGGCGCCGAGGCGTCGGAGCCAGCCGCGAAGGCATGGCCCAGCCCGAGCAGGTAGACGACGATCGTCGCCCGGTGGGCCTTGCGCCAGAGCCGCGGCCCGATCCGCTTGCGCAGGTAGTAGCTGAGGCCGAGCGCCGCTGCCAGGTACCCGCCGACGATGCCCGCCGCCACCGCCAGCGGCCGGAAGCCGATCGCGAAGGGGACGGCGACGCCGGCGACTCCGGGGTGCAGCCACGGGTCGCCGAGCAGGGTGATGCCGTGGACGGCGATCGCGACCAGGCCGGCCAGCGCCGTGTGCTCGTGGATCGCCAGCAGCTTGCGGGAAAGCCCCGGGCGGCGCATCAACTTGCCCGCCATCGCCAGGCCCAGCCCGACCGAGATCGTGACCAGGACCAGCGCGACGAGGCCGGAGGCGCGGCTCGCCAGCCACCAGCCGTGCGTCTGCAGGGTCGTCGAGGCGGCGCCCGCCGCCCCGTTCGCCGCGGCGTTCACCAGGCCCCCCTCCCGGCCTGCGCGGGCAGGCGGACGCGCGGCTTGACGCTGAGCGGGCCGACCGGCTCGACCCGGCCGTCCTCGTGGACCAGCAGCCCGCCACGCTCGGAGAGCACCTCGCGACCCCGCTCGGGGCCGGAGAGCAGCGCCACCTTGGAGAATGTCTCGGCTTCGACCGCCGTGTCGCCGAGCGCGGTGACGCCGACCAGCCCGGTCCAGGCCGGCTCGCCGCTCGCGGGGTCGAGCAAGTGATGGGCGTAGCGGCCGTCGCCGCCGCGCCAGACCCGTACGTTGAGCCCCGAGGTGGCGACCGCGCCGCTGTTGAGGCGCAGCACATGGGCGCGCTCCCCCGTCAGGGGGTGTTCGACGAAGACCTCGTACGGGCGGAGGAGCGCGTCGGGCCCGCCGATCCGGATGTCCCCGCCGCAGTCAACGATGAAGCGCGAGTAGCCGCGTAGCCGCGCCGCGATCAGGTCGGCGGCGAGGCCCTTGCCGGCGCCGCCGGTGTCGAAGCGGACGCCGGGCGGGCGGCAGATCGTCCCCGCCTCGTCGTCGACCTCGAAGCGGCGCCAGCGCACCGCCGGGTTGGGGGCGGCGGGACGGCGGGGCGGGGCCTCAGCGAGGGCGTCGGCAAGCGGCGCGCCGGGGACGCCGGCGCGCGAGCCGACATAGCCGGCCGACTCGATCTCGTCGGCCAGGGTCGGGTCGACCAGGCCGGCGCTGCGCTCCGCCGCGGCGAGCCCCGCCTTCACCGCGGCGCGCAGCAGCGACGAGGCCGGCACCCGCTCCCGCGGGTCGGCGTTCAGCGCGGTCAGCTCGCTGTCCGGCTTGAAGCGCGACAGCCTGGCGTCGAACTCGGCGACGAACCGCCGCGCCCGCTCGGCCGCCTCCGCCGCCGGCTCCATCCCCGGCCCCGGCTCGCCGATCAGCAGGCGGACGTGGGAGCCCATCGCGTCGAACTGGACGTCGTGCTCGCTCACGACGCTCCCGTGGTGACGGGCGCCGCGCCGCTCGAGGCGACTTCCGGCGCCGAGCTGGTCACGACGGGGGCGCCGCTGACGCTGGTCGCGCCGGGCGCCGGCACGACCGTGGTGACCACGCGCTTCCTGATCACCTTGCGCATCAGGACGGGGTGCGGTGCGGGCGGGGTCGAGCTGGCGAGCTGGTAGGTGAGCAGCGCGAAGAGCACCGTGAACAGCGCCAGCGCGCCCCAGAAGACCGGGGCCGAGCCGGGACGACGGGGACGGCGTGGCTCAGTCATCGCCGCCGCCCTCGCCCTCGTACTCGCCCTCCCCGCCGCCGCCGGCTGCC
>CAVVHQ010000006.1:0-61282 GCA_963748075.1 uncultured Solirubrobacterales bacterium
CGGGACGAAATGTCCACTCCGGCCCCACATATCGTCCCGTCGGCGTCAGAGGATCAGGGTGAGGACGCCGCGCAGGATCATCAGGCCGCCGAAGAGGAGCGCGGCGCGGACTGCCCAGATGCGGCCGCGTTCGCGCAGCTTTGCCTTGAAGCGCTCGATCGCCTGCGGAGTCCAGTCAGGCGCGAAGGTGTAGGCGAGCAGGGGGATCTCGAGCAGCATCAGCATGATCGCGTTGAAGGCGAGGACGGTGAGGACCGTGGCCGGCACCGCCAAGTCCTCGTCGGCGATCCGGTCGAGGGCGGCGATGTAGGTGGCGCCCGGCAGGGTGAGGACCGCGCCGACCGCGAAGGTCACCCGGGCCGAGCCGCGCCCCAGCTCCCGCTGCCAGCGGGGCGGCCCCTGCGGCCCATTCGCCGCCTTGCGCGCCTTGCGGCGCTCGGCGAGGCGCCGGTCGCGGCCGCTGCCCAGCACGAAAGCGACGATCAGGGCCAGCAGCCCGAGGGCGATGTCCTCGCCCGGCCCGAGCGTCGTCTTGCCGGTGCTGGCCGCTCCCGAGCCCTGCAGCGCGAAGACGATCACCAGGCCGAGGGTGATGCTGGTCATCGCGGCGCCGAGCAGGTAGCCGAGCAGCAACCGCTTCGGGTGGGGAAGCATCAGCATCACGGTGGTCGCCGCCAGCAGCGTCGGGTATAGAGCGGCGAGGAAGGCGAGGAGGAAGATGCTGCCCACGGACGGTGAACCTACTGCGTGGACATGCGTATTCTCAAGCGGTGGACCGCGAGACGCTGAAGGCGACCCAGGCGCCGTTGAAGGAACGGTACGAGGAGGAGCCGGCGGCCGCCGTCGTCACGCTGAAGGCGAGCGGCAGCCTCGGCGAGGGCGTCTCCTGCTCGGTCGACACCGGGCGCGCCCTGGCCGAGGCCGGGCTGCATCCGGCCTCCGGCGGCGACGGCACGCAGCTCTGCTCGGGCGACATGCTGCTCGAGGCGCTGGTCGCCTGCGCCGGGGTGACGCTGCGGGCGGTCGCGACCTCGCTCGGGATCGCGGTCGATTCGGGCACGGTCCGCGCCGAGGGGGAGCTCGACTTCCGCGGCACGCTGGCGGTCGACCGCGACGCCCCGGTCGGCTTCCGCGCGATCCGCCTCTCCTTCGACCTCGGCACCGACGCCGACGAGGAGCAGCTCGCCACCCTGCTGAAGCTGACCGAGCGCTACTGCGTCGTCTTCCAGACGCTCAGCGCCCCGCCCGAGCTGTCGGCCAGCGTCGCGACGAAGTCGTAGCGGACTTTCCCCACTCTGCGCGCCATGCGTGCGCAGATAGTTCCTACGGTTGCCGGATGCTCGACGCCGGTGCCGCACGTGAATTCCTCGAAGCAGTGATCGCGGCATTCGCCATTCTCGGTGGGGTCATGGCCTTCTTCAGCTGCTACGCCGCCTCCAACGCACTCGGCCGAGAGCAACTGCCCGAGAACGTCACCCACGGCATCAATGAAGGGCTCGGTGTGGGCTTCGAGGTGGGCGTGCCCTCGGCGACCCTGGATCTTATGATCATGGGATGGACCTGATGACCAAGCTCGCTCGAGTTCGCCGCGGAGGGCTCATCGTCGGAGCCCTGAACGCGCTGCTCGTAGGCATCGCCGTCTTCGCCTTCGGAGCGCCACCCTTGATCCTCCTGCCGGCGACGCTGATTGCCGGCACCGCCTACCTGGAGTTGCGCCTCCGCGTCAATCGCAGATTCGACCGGCATTGACCCCCCTCTACCCGGCTAAGGGCCTATCCCGTTAGGGGCGTGCCCCTGGGACGGTCCAGGACCAAGCGGGGCGGTCACGGCGCGGATTCCGCATGGCAGCGCCATGTGGGAGTCGCGACGGGGCCGAATCCGCGCCGTGTCCTGGGCCGTATCCAGGGGTGCGATCCCTACCGGGATAGGCCCTAAGTGCTTGGCGGCGATCTGGTTGGTCAACCCCTTGGCGTCGGCTACCGCGGGCCGCTGCGAAGCGCCGCCGCAGCGAGGCCCGCGGCGTTCACCGAGCCCCAGCCCGAGGCGCGGTCGTAGCCCGGGAATGCCTTGCAGCAGGTTTTCCAGAAGATGCTGTTCGATCCGCTGACGATGTCGCGCAGGGCGCCCTGGCCACCGCGCCGGCCGAGCCGGTAGAGGAGCGGGTTGGCGAAGCCGAGCGGCGGTTGGCCGGCGGCGCGCAGCCGCTGGTCGACGAGGGCGGCCATCCCGGCGAAGAGCGGCCCGGCGGCGCTGGTGCCGTTGCCGGTGATGTACGGGTTTCCGGCCCCGGAGGCCGCGCAATTAGGGCTCCTCGGGTTCGGCAGGCGGCAGTACTCCGCGATCCCCGGGAAGGGGTCGGCGAACAGCGCCACGTCCGGGTAGCCACGCCGGTCGCCCCAGCGGCCGAGGCCGCGCTGGTACGGGGGGCGGCGCTCGAAGCGGCTGAAGCCGCCGCCTCCCCCGAATTCGAACCCCAGCGACAGGTTGTTCCAGGGGACCTCGTCGACGATCCGGTTGTCCGCATCGAGGGTGAGGGAGGTGCCGCCGAGCGAGGTCAGCCAGGCCGAGTCGCCGGGGTAGAAGCCGCGGTTCGGCCCGTCCGGGCAGAACGAGCCGTTGTCCCCCGCCCCGGCCGCGATCGTCACCCCGGCCGCGGCGGCAGCCGCGAGGACGTGCGCGGTGAGCCGCAGCTGACGACGCCCGACCGCCGTCTCGCATTCGCCCACGCTCGCCGAGAAGACGTCCGGTGGAGGCCCGTTGCGCGGATCGAGCATCGCCGAGAAGTCGACCGGGAACAGGGCCGAGCCGTTCGAGTAGACGGTCAGCGACTCGAGCCCGGGGGCCATCAGGGCGAGCATCTGCACGTCGAGCGCCGCCTCGAAGCTGGTCGGGGCGGCGTTGCGGTGCCCGACCTTGACCAGGCGGATGGGCGGCGCCCGGAACCCGAAGCAGCGCGCGTAGGCGCGCAGCTCGCTGAACCCGCTGCCGCCGGCGCCGTATACCCCCGCGCGGACGCCGCGACCGTCGATGCCGGCGGCGTGAAGCGGCGCCGCGCCGTAGGCCTGCTGGATCTGGTTGGGGGTGAACGAGGGGCCTGCAACCGCGGACTTCGAGTAGGCGTAGTGGGCGTTCTGCCCGCGCGGGCAGCCGCTCGGGGTCCCGGTGCGAACGTAGGGCGGCGCCACCGGCGCGGTCGTCCGCCGCGGGGCTCGCGAGGAGCGGGCGCCGGCGCGCCTTCCGGGCAGGAACTGGTCGGGGGCGGCCTGGGCGACGAGGACCTCGTGGACCTCGCCCCGCAGTCCGACCGGCACCCGCACGCGACCGGCGCGGTTGCGGAAGAGCCGATTGGCGCGACGGGTGGGGACGAGCGCCTCGACGAAGGAGCGGGTGATGTCGAGCCGCCCCCTGATCCGGTGTCTGCGCAGGAAGCGGAGCACACTGCGCACCGTCGCGTCGCTGGCTCCGAACCGGAGACCAACCCGGCGAGAGCGAAGATAGCCCCCGTACAGGGCAGAGTCGGGATCGGAGACGCGGAGCGCGAACCGTTCGAGCGCCTGCTGGCGTCGGTCGAGCCCGAGGACCACATCGAGCCGCCGCGGCGCGGCGCGCTTCGCGGTGGACCGAGTCGCTGCCGGCGCCTTGCCGAGACCGCTCTGGGCGAAGGCCGTCGAGCCGCCGCACAGCAGCGCGCCCAGCGCGAGCGCGGTCGAGATGTCAATGATCCTTCGAGCCATACGGTCCCCCGATTGCGGTCGGGAGGGACTATCGGCAGGTACGGGCCCTCCTTGAGTGAAGCTAGCGCTGGGGAAGGACGACGATTCCACCGGCGCCCGATGGCCTCGATAGACCAAAGCAAACAACCGTTCATGGAGGCGGCCGGAATCGAACCGGCGTGCCTGGCCGTAGCGCGAAGGTCTCTACAGGTTTAGCCGGCGCTTGGATCTCGTCTCCCGGGGTCCGCGCCGGCGGGCACTACGAGAGACAGAGCCCTCTGAGATTTCCCCTGGCGGACGGGGCGATCCGCCCGGGTGAGCCCGCAATTTGAAGCCGGTGCCCCTCTCCGCGGGCGGGAGAGGGCCGACTCTCACTCGCTTAGATCTAACTAAGCAGCGAGGGCGAACTCATGGTCCGCACGTATTGGTTGGTGCCGGTGTTTAACGAGGCCTCCGGCCACCTCGACCTGCAACCGTTCGCACGGACCGACCAGGTCGAAGCCTGTCGCCCCCGTGCTATGTGGCTTCGGATTGTACGCTGCCGGGCGTGAGTGCGGAGCGAACAAGCGTGCATATCTGGTTCTTCGCGCCGTGAGCGGAGCACGAAACTGATGTCCTCCGAGCACGAGTTCGACGCGATCGTCCTGGGCGCCGGCCCGCCGGGGGAGGTCTGTGCGGGGCGGTTGGCGGAAGGGGGATTGGCGGTGGCGATCGTCGAGCCCCACCTGGTCGGCGGCGAATGCTCCTACTACGCATGCATGCCCTCGAAGGCGCTGCTGCGTCCCGGCGAGCTGCTGGCCGAGGCGCGGCGCGTGCCGGGCGTCGCCGCCGCGGTGAGCGGGGAGCTCGACCCGCAGGCGGTGCTCGAGCGCCGCGACGAGGTAATTCACGATCTCGACGACTCGGTGATGCTCCCCTGGCTGGAGGAACGCGGCATCGAGCTGTTTCGGGGCGAGGGGCGCCTGGACGGCGAGCGGCGCGTCGCCGTCGGCGACGACGTGCTGGCCGCGCGCCAGGCGGTCGTCCTGGCGACCGGCAGCGGCGCCGCAATGCCGCCGATCGACGGGCTCGACTCGGTGCGGACCTGGAACAACCGCGACGCGACGACCGCGAAGCGGGTCCCACCGAGCATGGTCGTCCTCGGCGGCGGCCCGGTCGGCTCGGAGCTCGCTCAGGCGTGGTCGACGCTGGGAACCGCGGTTACTTTGATCGAGGGCCAGGAGCAGCTGCTGCCGCGCGAGGAGTCGTTCGCCGGCGAGCAGGTCGCCGCCTCGCTGCGCGACGCCTACGGGGTCGATGTGCGGACCGGCGCCCTCGCCGAGCGGGTCGCCGCGGCCGGCGACGGCGTCGGCGTCGATCTCAACGACGGCGGCCGGGTCGAGGCGGTGGAGATCCTCGTCGCGGTAGGGCGCAAGCCCCGCACGACCGGGATCGGCCTGGACTCGGCGGGAGTCGAGCCGGGCGAGCACGGCTTCCTCGAGACGGACGACCGGCTGCGGGTCGGCGGCCGCGACTGGCTCTACGCCGTCGGCGACGTCAACGGCAGGGCGCTCTTCACCCACATGGGCAAGTACCAGGCCTGGGTCGCGGCCGAGAACCTGCTGGGCCGCGATGCCGCGGCGATTGCCGAAGCGCTCGGCGTCCCCCGGGTCACCTTCACCGACCCCCAGGTGGCCGCGGTCGGCAAGACCCTGGCCCAGGCGGAACAGGCCGGCATCGATGCCAGGGCGGTCGACGTGTCAACCGAAGGAACCGCCGGCGCCAGCTTCCAGGGCAAGGGCACGGGCGGCACCTCACGCCTCGTGGTCGACCAGAAGAAGGAAACCATCGTCGGCGCGACGTTCACGGGCTTCGAGACCGCCGACTTCCTGCACGCGGCGACCGTCGCCCTGGTCGGCGAGGTCCCCCTCCTCCGCCTACGCCACGCAGTAGCTGCCTATCCAACCCGCAGCGAGATCTGGCTGAAGCTAATGGAGGAGGCCGGGCTCTGAGAGCCCATCCCTGTAGGGGTGGAACGTCTTGTACTTTTTCTGCGACGACGCGCGCGGACAGCCAAAGACTGCCTTCAGAAAAAGTTAAGTGGAACCCCTACAGGGATGGGCTCCTAAACGCGTGAGCGTCTCTTGAGATCTTCCGCAAACTCCCGCGGCAACCCAGGGATCTCGTCCAGTTCGTCGATCGACTGGAAGCCGCCAACCCGCTCGCGGTGGGCGAGCAGGCGGGTCGCCTGGGTGACCGAGAGGCCGTGCCCGCGCAACTGCTCGAAGGTGACGTTGTTCAGTTCGATCGTCTCGCCGGCTTGCGCGGCCGGGGCAGTCGGCCGCTGCTGCGGTGGTGGCGGCTGCTGCGGCGGAGCGGGTTGCGGCGGCGGAGCCGCCTGCGGCTGCTCAGCGGGAGGTGGCGGTTCGGGCGCCGGAGGCGGCGGCATCGGCCGTGGCTCGGGGGCCGGTGGCGGTGGCGCCGGTGGTGGCTGTGAGAGCGGCGGCTGTGGCGCGGGCGGCGGCGCGGCGCCCTGCACCGAGTCGAGCACCGCCCGTTCTGTGTCTTCGGCGTGGCGCTCCGCCTCGCGGGCGCGCGCCTCGGCCTGCGCGACGCTCTGCTCGATCTCGCGCAGCCGTTGCTCGCGCTCGCCCTCCTCCGATTTCAGCCTCGAGAGCCGCTCCGCCTCGGCGGCGCGCTGTTCCGCTGCCTTGGTCCGCTCCTCGATCTGCCGCAGGCGCTCCTGCGCATCGGCCAGCGCCCGTTCCTGCGTCTCCCGCTCCTGCTGGAGCCGCTGTTCGGCGGTATGCATGTCCGGCGGCGGGGCTGCGGGGGGCTGTGGCGCCGGCGTCGGCGCCTCCATGCTCCGGGTCGCCTGGCCGGATTCGACCCGCGCTCGCCGCTCGTCGGCCTCGCGCTGCATCCGCTCCGCCGCCTCGATACGCCGGTCGGCCTCGGCGCGGATCCGCTCCTCCTCGCGCTGGATCTCCGCCACCTTGTCCTGGACCCGCCGTTCGGCCGCGGCCGGGTCGTATCCGCTCGGCGAGGGGGTGGGCGGCTGTGGCGGAACGGCGCCCACCTGCGGCGCTGCCGGGGGGGCCGGCGGTGGAGGCGGGGTGCTCGGGAACGACTGGGCCGGAGGCGGCGGCGTCGGCTCGGGCTCGCGGGGCACCACGGGCGGTGGCGGCGGAGTTGGTGGGGCCTGCTGAGGCTGCTGCGCGACGACCGCTGGCTCAGACTCCTGCTGCTCGAGCAGCGCGCGCTCCTGGGCGGCGCGCGCCGCGGCCAGCTCACGCTCTGCTTGCGCCGCTTCCCGCTTCGCCTTGCTGGCGGAGCCACGGCCGCCGCTCGGCTTGCCGCGTCTTTCGGCTCGCTTCCTCGCTCGCTCTTCGCGGCGCTGCTTCGCCTCTTCGCGACGCCGTTTGCGATGCTCGGCACGCGCGGTTCGCTGCTGCTCGCGGGCCTGCTTGCGCTTCTCTTTGCCGCTCAGCGGCGGGCCGGCGGCGGGCGCGGGCGCTTTCGCCGCCTCTGCCTGCGGCGATTGCTGCTGCACCGTGGAAGGCGGCGGTGGCAGCTTGCCGGCGCCACCCGCCTTCTGCTGCTTTTCCTTGCTGCGACGCTGGACGATGCCAATCACCAGCAGCAGCAGGAGGATCGCGACGACCAAGCCGGCGACGAAGTACTCGATGTGGTCGCTGACGTAGTTGCCGGCCTTGCTGGGAAAGGATTCCGCCTGGGCCTGGGCTGGCACTAGGAGCGCCGTCACGAGCGCCGCTGCGCATGTGAGCGGGGCAAACCTGCGACTCATAGGCTCCGAAGCTACCTCATTCTCCCCTTGAATTCGCGCTCGACCTCACGCCGCACGTCGCGCTCCGCGATCTCGCGGCGCCGATCGCGCCCCTCCTTGCCCCTGGCCAGCGCCAGCTCGACCTTCGCCCGTGGTCCCTTGAAGTAGATCCGGGTCGGGATCAGGGTGAGGCCGCGCTCTGCGGTCTTGCCGACCAGGCGCTCGATCTCCGCCCGGTGCATGAGCAGCTTGCGCGGCCGCTCCGGCTCGTGGTTCTCGCGGCTGGCCGGCTCGTACGGTGGAATGTGGAGGTTGCGCAGCCAGACCTCGCCGTCGTCGATCACCGCGTAGCTGTCGGCCATCTGCGCCTTGCCATTGCGCAGCGACTTCACCTCGGAGCCGCGCAGCACGATCCCCGCCTCGAACTTCTCGACCAGCTCGAACCGATGCCGGGCACGGCGGTTGGTGACGACGTCCCCAGAAGCCGGTTGGCGCTGCTTCTTCGCCTTCTTGGCCATCGCTCAGCTCTCCACCGGCTCCAGGTCGACGCGGCCGCGCGGCGCTTCGACCCCGGTCACCCGGACGGAGACCGGATCGCCGAGCCGCAGCCTGCGCTTCGACTCGCCGCCGACCAGGGCGGTCTCGGTCGCGTTCAGGTCGAAGCGCTCGGCGCCTCCCAGCCGGCGGGCCGGCAGGAAGCCCTCGTAGACGTCGCCCAGCTCGCCGCCGAAGCCGACGAAGGCGCCGGCCCGGATCAGCCCCGACACCTCGCCCTCGAAGCCGGTCTCGCCGCCCCGCTCGTCCAGCTCGCGCTCGAGCAGGAAGGCCGCGCATATGTCGTCCGCCCGGCGCTCGATCCGCATCGACTCCCGCTCCCGCTCCGAGCATTGCCAGGCGGCCTCGCGCGCTTCGGCGGCGCTCGGCGCCGCCTCGCCCTCGCCCAGCGCCGCGAGCAGCGCCCGGTGCACGACCAGGTCCGGGTAGCGCCGGATCGGTGAGGTGAAATGGCAGTAGGCGGCGCTGCCGAGCCCGGCGTGGCCGCTGTTTTGCTCGCTGTACCTGGCCTGCTTGAGGGAGCGGAGCACGAGCGATGTATACGCGTCGCGGCCGTGCCCGCGCCGCGCCGCCTCGCGCCCGACCAGGCGGCTCGCCTCGGCCGCGGCCTCGCCGGCCTGGCGGGGAGCCAGCCCGCCGCGCAGCGGCGGCGTCGGGATCTCGAGGTCCGCCAGCTGCTCGACCAGCCGTTCGACCCGTGGCGGGTCGGGCTGGGCGTGGACCCGGTAGATCGCCGGCACGCGCTTGCGCTCCAGCAGCCGCGCCACCTGCTCGTTGGCGAGGATCATCAGCCGCTCGATCAGGCGGTGCGACTCGGTCTGGACGACGGAGTGGGCGCCGCTGACCCGGCCGGCCGGGTCGAAGTGGAACTCGGGCTCGAAGGACTCGACGTCGAGGCTGGTCGTGCCACGCCGCTCGCCCAGCGCCGCCGCCGCAGCGCGGGCGACCGCCAGCGGCTCGGCGACCGCCTGCGGCGCCGTGGCACGCCCGGAGAAGACGACGTCGAGCTGGTCGTAGTCGAGCCGCGCGTCGGAGCGAATGCGGCTGCGGTAGAAGCTGGCGGCGCCGGGCTCGCCGTCCGGCCTCAGCTCGATCTCCGCGGTCACCGCGAGCCGCTCCACCCCCGGCGCCAGGCTGCAGGCCTCCTCGCTGAGCGGGTGCGGCAGCATCGGCTCGACCGTCCCCGGCGCGTAGGTGCTGTTGCCGCGGCGCCGCGCCTCGCGGTCGAGCGGCGAGCCGGGAGGCACGTGGGCGGCGACGTCGGCGATGTGGACCCAGAGCCTGCTCGCGTCCCCCTCGCGCCGCGCCGAGACTGCGTCGTCGAAGTCGCGCGCCGTCGCCGGGTCGACCGTGAAGGTGGGCAGCTCGACCAGGTCGCGGCGCGGCCCCGAACGCGCCTCGGCCACGCCGGCCGTCTCCCTCGCGTCGACCTCGAGCGCGGCGGGGAAGCCGCGCCCGCCCAGCTCCTCGCCCAGCAGCGCCTCGATCGCCTCGCGGGCGGTGCTCGGCGCCTCCCGCCTGCGCTGCCGGCCGCGCGCCCGCTGTCGATCCCGGTAGTAGCGCCAGTCGCGTTCGCTCACCGCGCCGACAGCACTCCGAAACCTCGTTCGACCGCCTCGTCCCGGGTGGTTCCCGGCAGATCGCGGACCCGAACGTCGGGGTGGATGCCCCTGCCGGCCAGGTTGACGCCCTGCGGCGTGAAGTACTCGCCCACGGTCAGCTTCAGCGCGCCGCCGTTGGAGAGGCCGACCTCCTGCTGGAAGACGCCCTTGCCGTAGGAGCGCGTGCCGACCGTCTTCGCCCCCGCGTCGTCGGCCAGCGCGGCGGCGAGGATCTCCGCCGCCGAGGCGGTGTTGCGGTCGATCAGCACGACCAGCGGCAACGGCGGCAGGTTGCCGCCCTTGGTCCTGAAGACGGCGTCGCCCTGGCTGCGCGACTTGGTCGAGACGACGACTTCGCCCTTCGGCAGGAAGACGCTCGCGGTCAGCACCGCCTCGTCGAGCAGGCCGCCGCCGTTGCCGCGCAGGTCGAGCACCAGCCCCCGCGCGCCGCGCTTCTGCAGCCTGCGAAGCGGTTTGCGCACCGCCCCGTGCACGCCTTCGGTGAAGGCTGCGATCTGCAGGTAGCCGAGCTCGCGGCCGTCGACCGTCTTCAGCCTGCTGCTGACGACCGGAACCGAGATCTGCTCGCGGGTCAGCTTCACCTGGCGCGTATCGCCGCGCGGCCTGCCCCGCACCCCCACCGTCACCTCGGTCCCTTCCGGTCCCTTGATCCGCGCCGCCGCCGCGGCGGCGCTGAGGCCGGAGATCGAGCGGCCGTCGACCGAGACGATCGTGTCGCCCACCTCGATCCCGGCCCGTTCGGCCGGCGAGCGCTTGAAGACGCTCTGCACGCTGAGACCGCCCCTGGCCTTGATCACGCCGAGGCCGACCCCCGAGAAGCGCCCCTCGATCTCCTCGTTGAAGCGGGCCAGGGCCGCCGGCGAGAAGTACTCGGTGAAGCGGTCGTGGTGACGGCGCCGCAGACCCCGCACCATGCCCTGCAGGGAGGAGTCGATCAGCTCGTCCTTGGAGACCGGCCGGTAGTAGTCGTCCTCGATCAGCTCGGTCGCTTCGGCGGTCAGGCCGCCCGCTTCGTCGACGAAGAGGTCGCGCAGCGGCGGGGGCATCTGCGCGGGGTGGCCGCCGATCCACAGCCCCGCCGCGAGCACCAGGAGCAGCACGACCGCCAGGCCAACGGTCCGGCCGATCCTCATGTCCGCCTCAGACTCTCAGGAAGCGGCGCAGGGTGACGCCCGAGCCGACCGCGGAGACCAGCACCGAGGCGGCGAAGAGGATCGCGACCAGCGCCGGGAAGGAGAGCGTGGTGCTGTTCTGCGCGGCTAGGAAGCCGATGCTGTCGCTCAGCGGGTCGACGACGGTCAGCTTGCCCAGCCACAGGATCAGTATGGCCACCAGGCCGCCCGCGAAGCCGACCACCACCCCCTCGATCATGAACGGCCAGCGGATGAACCAGCGGGTGGCGCCGACCAGCCGCATCACCTCGACCTCGCGGCGGCGGGCGTAGATCGAGAGCCGGATCGTGTTGCCGACCAGCATCAGCGAGGCGACGATCAGCAGCGCCGTGATCACCGTCAGGACGATCTTCAGCGCGCTCGTCACCTGCTCGATCTTCTTCGAGTCTTCCTGGCGATCGAAGACGTCCTGGACGATCGGCGAGATCGCCTGCGGCTTGCCGTTCGGGCCCGGCGGGGTGATCGCCGCCCGCACGGAGTCGAGGTTGCCCGCGTCGTCGGCCTTGACTTTGAAGTTCGCCGGCAGCGGGTTGGAATGGAGCTGGGTGAGCAGTTCGCCGCTCTTTTCCTTCCCGAGGTCCTTCTTGAGTTCGTCGAGCGCCTCGGCCTTGGTGATCAGCTTCACCGAGGCGACGTGCGGGAGCGCCAGCAGCCTGTGCTCGAGCTGGTTGATTTCGGCCCGGGTCGCGTCGTCGTAGATCGCCACCCTGGTTTCGAGGCTGTCGCGGACTTCGTTGCTTTTTGCCTGGGTGGTCTGGAAGACCGGGATCAGGACGCCGAGCAGGATCACGGTGACGACCGTGGTGACGATCGCCGCCATGCTCGGGGCGCCGTTGCGGCGCAGCGCGCGGAACGCCTCCTGGATGAAGAAGAAGAGCCTCGACATCTCAGACCAGCGAGTCTTGTCCGTTGGTCTGGCCCTCGGGGGCGACGCCCATCTCGGCCCGCATCCGCAGCCCGAACTCGCTGGTCGACTCCTCGGTGTAGCCGCCGCTGACCTCGTCGCGGACGACGCGGCCCTCGTACAGCTCGATCACCCGGCGGCGCATGTTGTCGACCATCTCGCGGTCGTGGGTGACGACGACGACCGTGGTGCCGGTCTTGTTGATCCGGTAGAGCAGCTGCATCACGCCGATCGAGGTGACCGGGTCGAGGTTGCCGCTCGGCTCGTCGGCGAGCAACAGCGGCGGGTGGTTGACGAAGGCGCGGGCGATCGAGACGCGCTGCTGCTCGCCGCCGGAGAGCTGGTCGGGGTAGCTGTGCAGCTTGGTCGAGAGGCCGACCAGGCGCAGCGTCTCCGGCACCTGGGCGCGGATCTCGGCGCGGCTGGCGCCGATCACCTGGAGGGCGTAGGCGACGTTGTCGTAGACGGTGCGGTCGGGCAGCAGCTTGAAGTCCTGGAAGACGGTGCCGACGTTGCGCCGCAGCTGCGGGATCCTCTTTTCCGCCAGCTCGCCGATGTCGCGGCCGGCGATCCGCACGCTTCCCTCGGTCGCCTCCAGCTCGCGGATCAGCATCTTGATCAGGGTCGACTTGCCGCAGCCGGTCGGCCCGACCAGGAAGACGAATTCGCCGCGGTCGATCGCCAGCGAGACCCGGTCGAGCGCCATGTGGCCGCCCGGGTAGACCTTGACCACGTCGCGCAGCTCGACGATCGGCGCGCCGCCGGGCCGCCGGCTCCGCGCCGCCTCGACCTTTTTTCGCTTCCTCGCTCTGGCCATCGTCGGGGGACCTTCTCCGGGTACAGGGTGACTCCTGCGCACCCTTGGGCGCGCAACTCCCCGCCCAGTAAGGATGTGCGACAGCTTAGCGAATTGTGAGCGAACGCTCGTACTTCCGCTCGCCTCTTCGCGCAGCTAAGGTCGACATGAACCCCGATTAAGGAGGAACGCGATGAGCGTCCTTATCCGCTTTGCCCCGGCGTCCTTGACCGCGGCGCAGTACGACGAGAGCATCCGCAAGCTCGAGGAGGCGGGCATCTTTCCGCCCGACGGACTCGATTACCACGTCTGCTTCGGTACCGATGGAAACCTTCGCGTCAGCGAGATCTGGGACTCCCGGGAGCAACTCGACGCATTCGGCGAGCGACTGATGCCAATACTCTCCGAGGTCGGGATCGACCCAGGCGAACCAGAGGTGATGGAGGTTCGCAACATCGTCAAGCGCTAGCCCGGACAAGCCGCAAGCTGGACCTTGCGCCCATGCGCGGGATTCGTTCAGCGGGCGAGCGACAACAGCCATGAAGAAGAGGAAGAGCGACTCGGAGGAAGGAAAAGAGGGAGACCCTCCCTCTCAGCTGATAGACGCGAGGATCGAGGAGCTGGGCGATTGGCGGGGCGAGACGCTCGCTCGGGTCCGAGCTCTCATCAAGCAGGCCGACCCCGAGGTGGTCGAGGAGTGGAAGTGGAGAGGGGTTCCGGTGTGGTACCACGCCGGAATGATCTGCACCGGTGAGACGTACAAGAATGTCGTGAAGATGACCTTCGCCAAGGGCGCCTCGTTGGAGGACCCTTCAGGCCTCTTCAACTCCAGCCTCGAAGGCAACACCAGGCGTGCCATCGATTTCCATGAGGGCGACGAGATCGATGAAAAGGCCTTGAAGGCGCTCATTCGCGCCGCCGTAGCGCTGAACACGTCCTCAGCCGGCCAGCCGCCGGGGACGAGGGCGTAGAGGACAGAGAGGATTTGGGCGGAGTGAGTGAGTCCGGGGGGGCAGGGGTCGCCCAACGCGCCGGGGCATCGACGATCTGGGATCGCGTTCCCGGTGACGCGGGCTGGTATCGAGACTCAGCGGCCCTCGAGGCTGCGGCGCGGCTTGCCGTCGTCGTCGCAGTGCCGTTCCTGGCGCTCTACTTCGGCGGCGCCGAGCTGGTCGCGATCTGGGCGATGCTCGGCGCGCTGAACATCGTGCTCAGCGGATTCGGGGGCTCGCGTCGCCTCGTCGTGCTCTCGACGACGGCGCTGACCTTTGCGATGGCGGCCTTCGCGCTCGTCGGGCCGCTGATCGCCCACTCCGATGCCGGGGTGGTGCTGACCACTCTCGCGGTGGGGTTTGCGGCGGGATGGCTCGGGCTGCTCAGCGACTACTGGCGAGTCGGGGGACCGCTTGCGTTGATCGTATTCGTGATCAGCGTCAGTCTCCCCGGCAACATCGGGACCGGCGTCGAGGCGGCAATCGGAATCCTGATCGGCGGAGCTGCGGCGCTCGGCGGCCTGCTGGTAGTCGCGACGGCCGGATCCGCTGGACTCCGTGACCGCTTGGCGACGAGCTTCGAGGCTGCGGCCGACACCCTTGGCCGCGTGACCTCAACGGGAGCCGGCGGAGCGACAGCAGATGCGGCTGGAGGGAGCGATGTCCTCGACCTCGAGGCGCTCCGTTGTCAGCTCGACGAGACGAGAGACTTTCTGGCCGACAACGCGTGGGCCCCAACGGGGCGCGCTCCCGCCGAGCATCTCCGGGTGGCGCTGATCCATGACGCGGAGCGGATCGCCGGCGACGTGGGGCGGTTGGCGGCGCTGCTCGAGGACGAGCCCCCTGGGCAGGATCAGCGCGCGCTCGTGGCGCCGGCGGTCGAGGCCGTTGTCGAGGCAATCCACGAGCTGGCGGGCGCGATTCGCGACGAGCGCCCGGCGGAGGTGGCTCGCCTGCGAGCCGCGGTCGGTGAGCCTGGGGACGAGTCGTCGAGCCCAATCCTGATCGCACTTGGAGGATTGGCCGGCGACGTGATCAGCGCGGCGGCGAACGCAACCGCGGTCGCGCGGCTTCTCAGCGCCCCGGGCGGCGCGGAAGTCACCGACCTGGGACGACATGAGGTATACGACAGGCGCTCTGAGCGACGCGCATACCGAGACGCTCTGCGCCGGGAGCTGAGCCGCGAATCGCCCTACTTCCTGTTCGGGCTTCGGCTCGGGATCGCCGTCGCCGCGGGCACCTGGCTGTATCTGGCGTTGGGGCTGAGCGATGCGCACGGGCTGTGGATCCCGGTGACGATCATCGTGGTGCTGCAGCCGACGCTTGGCGCATCGGTCGAGCGGACGCTCGAGCGTTTCGGCGGGACGCTGGTCGGCGTGGCGATCGCTCTCGGGCTGCTTGCTCTGATCCAGGACGACGAGGTCGCAATCGTCGTGCTGTTCCCATTCCTGCTCTTCGCGACCATCTATCTCGGCCGGATCAACTACGCCGTCGCGGTGGTGTTCATCACTCTCTCGGTCGTCCTGCTTTTCAATCTGCTCGCGCCCGCGGGCGCAAGCACCGGCCTGGAGCGGCTCACCGGGACGGTGATCGGGATCGCGATCGGGGTGGCATCGACGTTCGCGCTTTGGCCGCGCTCACTGCACAGGACTCTGGTCGCGTCGGCTGCCAGCCTGATCGATGCCAGCGGTCGCTGCCTCGCAGCCTCGCAGGTGGCCGGACCCGATTCGCCTCGCGATTGCGACAGCGCGACCGAGGCGCTGCTCCGATATGCCTCCGCCGAGCGTCTCTATGTTCGCCAGCCCGGCGATCTCGCGCTCGACCGCGGCGGGCTCTACGAGCTGGACCGCGCATCGCAACGCCTGATCGAGCTCGGCACGATGATCCGCGGGCTCGCTCAACCCATACGGCAGACCCTCGCGGCCCCGATGACGGAGGACATCTTGCGATTGGAGGCGCTCGCCAATGCAGTCCGAGGCGGCCGCCGAGGCGTGGTCCACAAATACTCCAAGACAGCGGACGCCGCCGATGCCGCCCAAAGCGACCCGCTGATTAGGTTTCTGCTCCTGACTTCACGAGCGGAGATCGACGCTGTCGAGCGGGCCGTGGCTCGCCTCAGCCCCGGGTGATGCGAAAGCCAACCTCGTCCGTGGACGGACTGCTGATGGTCGTCTCGTGCGGACGTCTGCCGGGCGCCACGGAGACGCTCGCGTCTCGCGCGAAACAGGAGTGCCGATATGGATAGACGGATGTAGCCCATCGAGTGTTGGCATGTTTTGAGGCATTCCATAAACAGGGCTGCCTACGACGACGAGCGATGGCCCCGCTTCGCTGGCTCTGATGTGCGGCTAGCCTGATGCGATGGCGACGATCAATGAGGTGTTTCCATCCAAGGATCCGGTATCGCGGTTCATGGTGATGGTCTCGATGGCGCGCAACGACATCCGCCATGCGCTCTTAAAGGCGGGGAGCGCCAATGCAGCCAGCGAGCCCGACTTCACCTATTGGGTCCGATTGAGTACCGCGCATTTCTTCGAGGCCATCGCGGCCGTTCGGAGCTGGAGACAACTTCCGGAGGTCAAAGCGTTTCTGAATCGTGTCCCAGCCGCTGCACGCGATGACCTAAAGGCAGCAACCCGGAGCCTGGAGCAGATCGGAAACGCAGTGGTAGCGCACAGCCGCAATCGGACGTTCCACTACCCGTATCCCAGCGGCCGGTATCCGGCAGATAGCGAACTTGAGGCTGCTTTGGAGAACATGGGCACCGCGGAGGCGCAGTGGGTCGTCGAGGGCGAGGGGCGCTTTCGTCTGAAATTCGCCGACGAGGTGGCATTGGCCCTCGCGCTCGACAAGCATGAGCCCTCGCAGATCGAAAGACAGCTCGAGCTTGTGCGAGATGGCTCCGTGGCGTTCGTAAACTTCGCCACTCGCGCGATGGAGACGTATCTCCAGGAGCGAGGTTTCAATCCCCCGGGGCGCTGAGTGTCGCGCAGAAGCAGGAGCACCGCGGAGCCAACGAAGAAACGAGAGTAGGTTCATGCGATGGATTGGACCGACAGGCTTCAGGTCTTCTGCGCCGACGTGGGGTCAATTGCGCGCGACAGCTTCGCCTGGGCACGACGGATCCCGAGTTCCGACGGTGAGGAACTTCATCGGCCCGAGAGCATCGAGTCGCTTGCAGCTTCGGTTGTTCACGTCCTCCGCGCCGGCGAGCCCGTAGCGCTCGGCTTCGAGGCACCGTTGTTCATTCCAGTGCCAGAGAACCCGGATCGACTTGGAAAGGCGCGGCCCTGTGACGCGCCTTCACCGTCTTGGTCGAGCAGTGTAGGTGCGTCGGTCCTCGCAACGGCAATGGTGCAGATCCCGTGGATCCTACGGTTCATCCACGAACAGGTACCCGACGTCCGAGTAAACGTTCAGTGGCCACCGTTCGTCGAGCAGCAGGATGGGCTGCTGCTCTGGGAGGCATTCGTTAGTGGGGCGGCAAAGGGTGCGACGCATGAAGAGGATGCTCGCAGCGGGGTACAAGCGTTCTGCGAGCAGTTGCCGAACCCTGGCGACCCCAGCGCCGCAGAGACGGAAAGGCCGTTCTCCGTAGTGGCCGCCGCGGCGATCTGGGCTGGATTCGACCTATCGATCGAGGACATGCGCGGCGGATGCCTGCTTGTCCGCGCGACTCATCCGCCGGACCAACCGCATCTACCAGAGACAGAGTAATTCTTCTCGCGAATTGCGACAGTGACCCGACGTCGGAGAGCCACGCTCGCTGGCCGCGCTGAGCCCTGACGGGACACCGCGACCGCTCTTCGACCAGATGCGGAACCTATCGTCGGCGATCGGCGCTTTGCGCCTTCGAGGTTCGCGCGCCCTCCTTCGCCAGCTCGTCGGCAACTCCGTTCTGCTCCCTGGGAATCCGAGCGAACGTGACCCGCCCTGGATACCGGGCCACCTGCGCTTCAACCTCCTCCTTGAGCTGGATCAGGTGCTCGGCTCGCGCACGCGATGCCCCAGAGAGGTGGCCGAAGACCACCGGCGAGTCCATCCGCACGTGAGCCGTCGTCGCGCCCGCGTCGGCCGCGGCCCGCAGCGCGTTCCGAGCCGCCTTGTACTCGGCAACGTTGTTCGTCGCGTCGCCGAGCGCTTCCGAGCCGAGCAAGCGCACGCCGCCCACGCCCACGACGACGTACCCTGCCCCGGCGGGGCCGCCGTTCGGCATGGCAGCGCCGTCGGTCCAGATGTAGACCTTCATCTCTGTGTCCACTCGATCGTCACGCGGTCGGGGCGGAAACTACCGGTAGGGCTCAGGGGACGTCTTGCGCGCCTGAGGAGATGCTCGCTTTCGTGTGATTGCGAGTGTGTCGACGATGAGTCGCGACATGCTCGCAAAGGACGAGCCGCAGCGGTCTCCGCGACGCTCCGCGAGCTCCTGCTCTCGCAAGGCGAAGCGGAAGCGCCATCCGGGCGCTCCCGCTCCCGCCGCGTCGGCTGGTTAGAGCCGCAGGCCGGCGCTGGCTGGCATCATCGGCGCTCGCCTCGTATGAACGGCCGCGATGATCTCCTCGGTGTCGATGCCCTGCAGGTAGATGCTGGTCGTGCCGAGGTTGGCGTGCCCCAGCTGCCGCTGGATGATGTTGAGCGGCACGCCCTCGCGGGCCAGCTCAAGCGCATGCGCATGACGGAGCTGGTGCGGTGCGAACCGGCGCCTCACCCCCGCTCGGGCGGCGAGGTTGCGAAACTCGACCCGGACCCCGGCGGCAGACCAGGGCCGACCGCGCGTCGGTCCGTCGATCACGCAGAGCAGCGGGCCGACCGGCAGCCGCTCACGCTCGGCCATCCAGGGGCGGAGCTGCTCGAAGCCCCACTCGTCCATGCCGACCTCCCTCCGGCGCCCGCCCTTGCCGCGGCGGACGAGGATCGAGCCACGGTGTGGGTCGAGATCGCGCTCGCTGAGCGCGAGCGCCTCCTGGATGCGAAGCCCGCCGCGCCAGAGGACGACGATCAAGGCACGCAGGCGAGCGCCGTGTCGATCAGCTCCGACCTGGCGCATCACGGCGACGATCTCCTCGACCGTTGGCGGGTCGGCGGGGTAGCGCCTCCCCTTGTTGCGTGGTGATCGTCCGACGTGGTAGCCGGGCATCGTCGCCGGCGAGCGGCGGCGTCCGGCGGAGTCGAGAACAGTGGATTCGGTCATGGGATCCTCCTCCCAAGAAGACAGCGAATACCCCACTGCACTATCAGGACGGACCAGCAACCGACGAGCGAGCTGAGCTACGCGATAGGCCGCATTGCGTCGCGCACCGACGGCGCAAGCTGCTGGGGCGTAGTCCCGGAGCTGAAGCTGAGGATCCAGTCGGCGAGCTCGGGATCGGGCGCTTCGACCCGGTAGCCGTTCAGCTCGAGGAACGTCAACATCGCGACGAGCGCCAGGCGCTTGTTCGCGTCGACGAACGCCTGGCTCTCGGCGATGCCGTGCGCCAGGACGGCGGCCTGCAACGCGAGATCGGCGTCTTCGTAGTCGGCGTAGCTGCGCGGCCGAGCAAGAGCGCCCTCGAGAGTTCCCTGATCGCGAAGCTGATCGGCGGCCTGCGCGGGCGTTCCTCCGATGATCGCCGCATACAGCTCGAGCGCGTCGACGAGCTCCAGGTAGATCGGCTCGCCCGTGCCTTCCACCTCGGACACCGGCGATCTACTGTGGAGTTGACTTGGAGTCTGGGTCGTGCTCGGCGAGGATCTTCAACGCCTCGGGGTGCTCGGCGACCACGCGCTCGCCGATCGTGCGGATCCGCTCCCGCAGCTGCTCGGTTGGCAAGATCCGAAGCTCGCCCCCGTCGAGCTCCTCGACCAGCACGGAGGTGCCCGGGGCATAACCGTGGGACTCGAACTCGCGGGGGATCGAAACCACGTTGCTGTTACCGACCCGGCGAACCTTGACAATCTTCATGGTGCCAGTATACACGGGGATATCCCGAGACTTCGGCGCCACGCGGCCTCCTGGATCCGCCAGGTAGAGCGAAGGCCTCGGATCCCAAGCCTGAGCCGAGGCCACCTGAGCGCGTGTCGTCCGAAGGGGGAGCGCTGAGCGGGCATCGCCGACGCGCTCGCAACCACGCGGAAGCGACAGCGCTGCCGGGGGCGTAAGCTCGCCCGATCGTGCTGGATGGCCTGCCGTCCGTTCCGGGGGTCGATCACGAGGTCGTCGAGACCTCCCGGCTACGCATGCACGTCGCTAGAGCCGGAGAGCAGGGCCCGCCGCTCGTTCTCCTCCATGGCTGGCCACAACACTGGTATGCCTGGCGTCACGTCATTCCGCGCTTTGCCGAGCGCTATCAGGTCATCTGCCCCGATCTGCGCGGGCTCGGCTGGACGGAGGCGCCCCCCGGCGGCTACAGCGATGAGAGCCTGGCAAGCGACGTGCTGGCGCTGCTCGATGCCCTCGAGTTGCCGCGGGTGTTTCTGATCGGCCACGACTGGGGTTTGCAAGCGGGAATCCGGCTCTGCCTGCGCGAGCCCGACCGAGTCGAGCGCTTCGTCGCGCTCAACGACGTGCACCCGTGGTCGCGCCCGTCACTCAGGGACGCCCTAGACGTGTGGCGCTTCTGGTACATCTGCGCCTTGGCGGCACCGGCGACAGGAGGCTGGCTCTTGCGAAGCCGACCCGGTTTTGTCCGGCTGTTGATCAGAAGCTGGAGCGCGCGGAACGTGTGGACCGAGCAGGAGCTCGACGCATTCGCGGAGCGGCTCAGCGAGCCTGAACGTGCCCGCGCAAGCGTCCAGTACTACAGGACCTTGCTACGCGAGCTCCCCTTGGTCGGAGGCCGATACCGCGATCGCACTCTCCGCACGCCCACCCTGCTTCTCTTTGGTGCCGACGACGGGGTTGTTCGCCCACACCAGCTCGGTGGATATGAGGGGCACGCGAACGACATGCGCGTGGAGTTGATTCCCGGAGTGGGACATTTCACCGCCGAGGAGGCATCCAACCTAGTTGTGGATCGCGCGATCGAACACTTCCACCCTCCAGTTTCAGCCGCGCAGCACTCGGAGCCCTGACCTCGGTGTGCTGCATTGCGGTTGCGCGATTTGCGAGCGCCTGCTGACCGGGCCGTAAGACGCCCGCCCCGGACGAGAAGGATGCGTCGGGCGCTGATCGCATCGCGCTCCCATGTGGCGCGCGCGGCATCGTTCGACGCCTTGCCGGTCCCCACTCGATAAGTTAGTTGCTTCGCAGGGCCGCGCTGCCCTCGGCGGTCAGCGGTTGGCCTTGCTTGCGCTGTATCGCTTTCGCGGGGTAGCGGGCTCCATGCGCTCACAATACCCCCGAGGCAATAATGTCAAGTCGACGGTTGAAACAGGTTCAAGCTCGACCCGCGAAGGGCCGATACCGGAACGAGTCCCCCAGGGCGTTCGTAAATGTGTAGACGTTGTGTCTCTTGGACACGTGAAAGACAGCCAGAACGGGGAATTGATCGGTATAGATAAAGTGACGACTGACAGAGCGAAGCCGCTTGTGCGATCTGATCTTCGGCCACGCCTGAAATTCGATGATATCTCGGTCGGTGTAGACATTATTGGGCTGTAGGGGCTGTCCCCTACCGCAATCATCATTGGAGAACAGCTTGCCGGGGGCTCTCGTCCCAAGCTTGCACCTCTTCCATCTGCGTTGCCAGGCCGTGTGGCTGTAGAGTCTGACCGAAAGTCCGGTCCCAGCGACGAGATCTATAGTCACAGACCCTTCCGCCAGGTTCCAGGTCCTTTCACCGGTAGTGAACTCCACGAAACAGTACGAAATCGGCCCTTCCGGCGAGTGTTCGCTGCTGCTGCACACGTTCCCCTCCTTAGAGGGAATCTGTGCATTGGGAAATTCTTCGGCGAGCTTTGCCTTGAACACGGCGGATTTCCCCTTCAAGGTGAACGATTGAAATAGCGCAGGGTTAGCCGCCGCCCCTCCGGTCAAGGCCAGCGCGGCGGATGTCAGGAGGGAGAGGAGCAGAGCGGTGCGTTTCATGCCGCGTGACAGTCTACCTTCAAGCGCGACCCGCGCGCGGGCTACGTCCCGCCACGCATCTGGAGGGTCATATCGGGAGCCAAGACAAGTGGCCCCGGTGCCCGCGGCGGCGGCAATGGTCGCCACTACTCGCCTTCCCTGTCGTCGTGGCTCAGCTGTAGCGCAGATGGCAGCGCCGGCGCGGACTTTCCCCCCGTCCGGGCGCGTTTGCGTGCCCAAAGCGACTTGGGTTTCGATCAGCCCCTAATCAAATCCGACGCCCGCTCCGCTATCGCCATCGTCGGCGCATTGGTGTTGCCGCTCGGTACGGAGGGCATCACGGAGGCGTCGACCACTCGCAGCCCCTCGACTCCACGTACCCGGAGCTCGGGGTCGACGACTGCATCCTCGTCCGAGCCCATCCGACAGGTTCCGACCGGGTGGTAGACGAGCTCAACCCGGCTCCGCAGGTCCGCCTCCAGGTCCTCGTCGCTGTCGAGGTCCCTGCCGGGGAGGAGCTCGCGGCCCAGCGACCCCGGCGAGCGGACGCGCGGCGGCGACCTCGCGCGCCAGCCTCATCCCGGCGAGCAGCGTCGCGACGTCCTCCGGCTCGGCCAGCGAGTTGGTCAGGATGCTCGGCTTCTCGGTCGGGTCGGCGGAGCGAAGCCGAACCCGACCGCGACTGAGGGGGCGGAGGAGCGTCGGCGCCACGTCAGGGCGTGGCCGTCGTAGCGCTGGAACCCGTGTTCGGCCAGGTAGCCGGGGGCGAAGTGGAACTGGAGATCCGGGTGGGCGAGGCCCGGCCGGTGCGTACGAAGGCGAGCGCCTCGCACGAAGGTGCTCGTCAGCGGGCCGGTGCGACGCAGCAGGTACTCGAGCCGGCCTTCGTCATCTCGCCCGGGGCGGGGCGCAGGGATCCGCCCCCGGGAACGTCCCACGCGCAGCTGATGATCGGGTGGTCCTGGAGGTTCGCGCCGACGCTCGGGCAGATCGCTCGCGACCGGGATCCCCAGCTCACGCAGCTGCTCGGCGGGTCCCGACCCCCGAGAGCATCAGCAGCTGTGGGGAGCCCAGGGTGCCGGCGGCGAGGATCACCTCACCGCCTCGGGCAAGCCCTCGCGGCGCCGCCGCGCGGTAGCGCACGCCGCCGGCGCGCCCGCCGGCGACCTCCACCCGCAGCACCTGGGCGCCGGTAAGGAGGTCAGGTTCTGGCGGCCGCAGCGCGGGGCGCAGGTAGGCGTCGGCGGCGCTCCAGCGCCTGCCCCTGCGCTGGGTGACCTGCGACAGCGCGGCGCCGTCCTGCTCGGGGCCGTTGTAGTCCGTCGATGCGGGGGATCCCGGCCTCGTCGCAGGCGGCGAGGAAGCGGCCGGTCAGCTGCCGGGGCGAGCGCTCGTCCTCGACCCGCAGCGGGCCGCCCGTCGCGTGGTGCTCTGACTCTCCCCGCTGGTTGTCCTCGGAGCGCAGGAAGTAGGGGCGCATGTCATCCCAGCCCCACCCGGGCGCCCGCTTCGGCGCGCCCAGCCGTCGTAGTCGGCGGGTGACCGCGCACGTAGAGCATCGCGTTCATCGAGCTCGAGCCGCCGAGCGCACTTGCCGCGCGGCATGTAGAGGGAGCGCTCCGTCGCAGTGCGGCTCGGGCTCGGTGTTGTAGTCCCAGTCCAGCTGGGTGCGGAACTGCTTGGCGAAGGCCGCGGGGATCTTGATCTTGGGGCTGCCGGTCGCGGCCTCCCGCCTCGATCAGCAGGACCCTGGTGGCCGGAGTCCTCGCTGAGTCGGGCGGCGAGCACGCACCCAGCCGATCCCGCCCCGACGATCACGTAGTCATGCATGCTGGATCACTCCTTGCCTAGTCGACGCCTCCCGGGAGCGGGACCATAACCGTCGAGCGAGTCGAGGATCGCGGCGGTATCGAAAAGGGACCTCGGAGGAGACGGACTTTGGCCCATCACCGGACCTTGGTCTGGCATCAGTTTGGGCCGATCCCAATCGTGGGTTCTGGCTCAGGCGCCGTTAGCTGAGCCGCATGATCGACGACTGCGAGCCGGCAATCAGCGGATACGGCATGCTTATCGTCCAAGGCGGGCGTCTGGGTGACGCTCAGCGGGCGCTCGCAAATCGCGCGAAGCGAGCCCCCTACGAGCAGATCGGCGGGTGCTCGCAAAATCGCGCAAAGCAGCAGTGTTTCTACGGCCGGACTAGGACACGTAGGCCTTGCGCACCATGGCGGCCGTCCATCGGTTCGTGCCGTGGGCCGGGGGGACATCCTTCCGGTTCAGGGTCTCGGCGATCTCGGCGAGGGACTTGCCTTTCGCGAGCAGCGTCCGGATCTGCTTCCGCCATCCATAGTCCCGCTTGTTGCACTCAGATGTGGGACAGTCGAACGTTCTCGGGGACGAGGTGCCCGCCGGCCGACTTGAGGATCGGGTAGTGGTCGGGCGAGGGCGCCCACTTGGTGCGCGGCGTCGTGACCGGATCGAACGCGCCGCGTCCCTTGTGGTGGTAGCACTGCGGCATCTCGCACTTCAGGGCGAGGAGCTGGCCGCGCTCGGCCATCTGCACGAGGACACCCTTCACACCAAGCTCGCGGAGCTGGTCCGCGACTGAGCTATCCGCGCTGCCGGCGCCAGCTGCTGCCTTCGCCATCGAGTCACCTTTCTCGTGTAGTCGCCCTATTGGGCTTCGTGCATACATTACGTAGAGCGTCGCTTCGGCGACTGACGACGTCGCCACCCAAACCTTCGGCCGTCCAGTATCCCCCAGGCGATCCCATCGGAATGTCGCTCTCCTCGACGTAGCTACTGCTTCCGCGTGGTTGCGAGCGCGTCGGCGATGCCGCCCGCGCTCCCGCTTTGGACGAAAAGCGGCATGGCGACTACCGCCCCGGGGCAGATCAGCTCGACGCTGGGCCGAGGCGTGCATAGGGACGCCCCCGGCGTCGGATGAGGATGTCCGCTCCGGCTGCCGCGCGTTCCATGTAGTAGCCGAAGTGGTTGCGGAACTTGTGGGCGCCGACCTCCTCCATTTGCGCCTCGGCCTGGTCGTCGCGACGAATGGAGCTGGGGGGACTCGAACCCCCGGCCTCCGGTATGCCATACCGGCGCTCTTCCAGCTGAGCTACAGCCCCAGGACGCGCCCGCCAGTGTAACTCGGCGGTTCCGCCTGGCCGGGCCGGGCGGGCGCCGTTACGCAGCGTGCTGTTCGGGGCCCTGGTCCTCGTCGAGGTCGAGGATCAGCTCGTCGCCGGCGGCGTGACGGATGTGGAACTCGAAGGGGGCGCCCTCTTCCAGCTCGCGCAGCCGGTCGACTGGGTCGTCGAGACGCATCGAGAGAGTCGCGCGGCCCTCGGAGAAGCGCTCCACCGAGATCTCCGAGGCGCCGAGGCTGCCGATCGCGTCCTCGAAGCCGACCAGCTGGGAGAAGTCGCCGAGCGGCCCGATCTCCAGCTTGACCCGCCGGTCCTCGCCGCCGCCCGCGGCGGGCTCGGTCGACGCGACGCCGCTGTCCGCGTCGGAGTGAGCGTCGGCCAGCTCCTGAGTGCGGCGGCTCACCTCGACCGCCTCGCGCAGCGCCTTCATCCGGATCCGCGTCGCCTGGCCCCGCGCCTGCTGCTGGATCTCCTCGAGCCGCGCCGAGACCGACCGCAGCGAGGCGATGCTGCGGTCGTGCCGCTCGTTGGCCTCCCGCAGGCGCTCGCCGAGGCTGCGAATCTCCCGCTCGCGCTCGATCACCATGCCCGCGAGGGACGTCGACTCCTGCTCCGCCCCGGCAGCCGCCTCCGAAGCGTCGCGAGCCCGCTCGATCGCCTCCTCGGTGTCGCGCTCCAGCGCCCAGATCTGCGCCTCGCGCAGGGAGATCGCCGCATCGACGTCCGCGCGCCGGTAGCCGAGCAGCGCCCTCTTGAAGCTACCCATGCGCGGCACCGTAGAGGTGCCCTCGGACGCCATCTCGAGACAGCTGCAGCTCGAGCCGCGGCGCCTCGTGCCAGAGCTCCTCCAAGCGGTACCGCTGCCTGGCCTCGCCGGTGAACACGTGCAGGACCGCGTCGAGGTAGTCGAGGACGATCCAGCCGGCCGCCCCGTCGCCCTCCACCCCGCCGGGCAGCAGGCCGTGCTCCTGCTTCATCCGCAGCCTCACGTCGTCGACGATCGCCCGTGCCTGGCGCTCGTTGCGGGCTGTGCAGATCGCCAGGAAGTCGGTGTAGGAGGCGAGGTCGCGCATGTCGAGGACAACGATCTCGCTCGCCCCTTTCGCGTCGGCCAGCTCGGCCAGCTGCCGCGCCAGCGCCTCGGAGTCCAGCCCACTCACGTGTAGATCCCCTTCTCCTCGACGAACCGCGCCACCGCCTCGGGGACCAGGTAGCGAAGCGGCCTGCCGGCCGCGGCCCGCTCCCGCACCGCCGAGCTGGAGACGCCGAACTGCGGCATCTCGAGCATCGTCGTCCGGTTCTCGGCGTCGAGGCTGCGCAGCACCGCGCCGACGTCGGCGTCCGAGACGCCCGCCCGGCGCGCCACCGCCAACCGCGCCAGCTCGACCACGCGCCCGGGGTTGCGCCAGCTCTCCAGCCCGATCGCCGCGTCCGCGCCCATCACGAACACCAGATCCGGTTCTCCCCTTTCCCGTGCAAGCAGCTCCAAGGTCTCATACGTATAGGACGGCCCGTCGCGTTCGACCTCGAGGGTGGAGACGCTGAAGCGCGGGTCGTCGGCGGCGGCGAGCCTGGTCATCGCAAGCCGCAGCTCCCGCCCGGGGTCGTCGAGGATCCGCTTGTGCGGCGCCTCGCCGGTCGGCACCAGAACGACCTCGTCGAGGCCGAGCTGCCATAGCGCCTCCTGGGCGAGCGCCAGGTGGCCGAGATGGGGCGGGTTGAACGCCGAGCCGAGGACGCCGATGCCGGGGACCCCGGGCCCGGGCGCGCTACTCACGCACCTGGCCGTCGCCGCGGACGACGTACTTGTAGGTGGTCAGCTCACGCAGGCCGATCGGGCCGCGCGCGTGCAGCTTCTGGGTCGAGTTGCCGATCTCCGCCCCCATTCCGAACTCGAAGCCGTCGGTGAAGCGGGTCGAGGCGTTGGCGTAGACGACGGCGGCGTCGACCCCGGCGGTGAAGCGGTCCGCCGCCTCCGCGGAGCGGCTGACGATCGCCTCCGAGTGACGCGTGCCGTGCCGGTTGACGTGGTCGACCGCCTCGCCGAGCGAGTCGACCACCGCGACCGCCAGCTTCAGCCCGAGGTACTCGGCGTCCCAGTCCTCCTCGCCGGCCACCCCGACCTCGACTCCGCCGGCGCTCTCCCGCGCCCGCTCGTCGCCGACCAGCTCGACGCCCGCTTCGCGCAGCTCGGCCAGCGTGCCCGGCAGGAACTCCGCCGCCACCGTGGCGTCGACCAGCAGCGTCTCGGCGGCGTTGCAGACCCCCGGGCGCTGCACCTTCGCGTTGACCGCGATCCGCCGCGCCATCTCGAGGTCGGCGTCGGCGTGCACGTAGACGTGGCAGTTGCCGGCCGCGGCGTAGATCACCGGCACGGTCGCCACCTCCTTCAAGGCCCTCTTCAGCCCCTCCCCGCCCCGGGGAATCAGCAGGTCCACGGTGTCTTCCCGGGTGGCCAGCTCGGCCAGGTCCCCGTGCCCGCCCCCGGCCAGCAGCAGCACGGCGTCCTCGGGCAGGCCGGCCTCTGCCAACGCCTCCCGCGCGATCGCCGCCAGCGCCCCGTTGGTCCGCTCGGCGTAGTGCGATCCGCGCAGGACGATCGCGTTGCCGCTCTTGATCGTCAGCGCTGCGCAGTCGATCGTCACGTTCGGCCGCGCCTCGTAGACCACGGCGACGACGCCGAGCGGCACCCGGACCTTCCTCAGGTCGAGCCCGCTCTTCAGCGCTTTGCGCTCCAGCTCCTCGCCGACCGGGTCCCCGAGCGCGGCAACCGCACGGGCGCCCTCGGCGATCGCTGCGATCCGCTCCTCGCTCAGCGCCAGCCTGTCCTGCAGCGCCGCGCTCAGTCCCTCGGCCCGCTCGTCGGCCAGATCGGCAGCGTTGGCCTCGAGCACCTCGCCAGCCCGCTCGCCCAGCAAGCGGGCGATCGCCTCCAGCGCAGCGTCCTTGCTCGCGGTGGGAGCACTCCCCAGCTCTCGAGCGGCCCGCTGTGCTGCCTCGCACGTCTCCCGAACGCTGATCGCAGTAGTCGCCATGCGGCAAAGGGTAGCTGGGGGTGGTGAGTGGGAGGGGTAGGGGGTCCCTCCCTACCGACGCGTCTACAGCAACACGAACCGATCGCGGTGGATGACCTCGTCGGCGGCGTGGGGCAGAAGCTCGCGGACCTGTTGGGTCTTCATGCCTAGGACGCGTGACAACTCCTGTGAGGAGTAGTCGACGATGCCCTTGCCGATCACAGAGCCGTCAACCGCGACCTCGACCGCGTCGCCCACCTCGAAGCCGCCATCGACATCCGTGATCCCGACCGGAAGAAGGCTGGATCCAGCCTCTCGGAGCACACGAGCGGCGCCTTCGTCGACGGTGAGCTGTCCCCGGGAAGGCTTGGCGTATTTCAGCCAGAACTTGAAGCTCGAAGCCTTGCCCGCGTGAGCTGCAAAGCGGGTGCCTATCACCTCACCGGCAGCGGCGGCGGCGAGGGTCCCCGCGGTCGTCCCGTTGCAGACCACCGCCGGAATGCCGGCCTCGGCGGCCATCTCGGCAGCCGCGACCTTGCTGCGCATGCCGCCCGAGCCGAAGGCCGAGGTGCGGTCTCCGATCTCCAGCCCCTCCAGCTCGGAGAAGTCGTCCACCGCAGCGACCAGTTCGGCGCGCGGGTCGGTGCGGGGGTCGTCGCTGTGCAGGCCGTCGACATCGGAGAGCAGGACGAGCAGCCGGGCGTCGAGCAGGATCGCCACCTGGGCGGCGAGGAAGTCGTTGTCGCCGAAGCTGATCTCGTCGGTCGCGGTGGTGTCGTTCTCGTTGACCACCGGCACCACACCCCACTCGACCAGCCGCCGCAGCGTCCGGCGGGCGTTCAGGTAGTTGCCTCGCACGGCGAGGTCGGCTGCGGTCAGCAGCACCTGCGCGGCGCGCGTCCCGTGCCCGGCCAGCCGGCTCTCGTAGGCGCGGAAGAGGTCGCCCTGGCCGACCGCCGAGGCGGCCTGCAGCTCGTCCATCGCCCGCGGCCGGTTGCCCAGCTCGAGCAGCCGCATTCCCCGGGCGATCGCCCCCGAGGTGACCAAGACGATCCGCTCTCCATGCCGCTCCAGCTGAGCCACCTGGGCGCAAACCGAGTCGAGCACGTCGACGCGCAGCTCGCCGCCGTCGGCGGCGACGATCGAGGAGCCGAGCTTGACGACCAGGGTCATTGGTAGTCAGGGGCGCAGTACCCGAGCGGGCCTGTTTCCCCATTCCCCTTTCAATCCGTGCGTGCGGTTTTCCCGCACACGGCTTACCGATGATCTTCTTGGCATGGCTACGCGACCTCCGGATATCGAATCGTTCCTCGCAGGCGGTGAAGGCCCAGCCCCCAAAACCACGCGCTCTCCCAGGTCTCCAACTGGCCCGCCCGCAGGTTACGGCCGTAGCGCTTTCGCATCAGGCCACGCAGCCTGCGCCAGGCGTAGCTGTCGATCTGGTTGAACTTGACGGCTGAGTTCCCGCTGCGAAAGTAGCTGCCCCAGCCGCGCAGGAGAGGATTCAGGTCCGCGATCACCTCGCGGATGTCCCCCACTCCTGTGCGGTTGCGGCCGGTGCGGGCTTTGATCTTCTCGCGGATGCGCTTCATCGAGCGGGCCGAGGGCCAGCGGTGGAGGTAATAGCGGCGGATGCCGCGCTCCATCAGCTTGCCCGAGGCCTTGGCCCGGAAGTGCCAGCCGAGGAAGTCGAAGCCCTCGCGGCCTTCTCTGAGGTCGACTACCTTCGTCTTGTCGGGATGCAGCTCGAGCCGAAGCTCGGCGAGGACCTCCCTCGCCTTGGCCTCGGCCGCCCGCGCCTCGGCCTCGGTGCGACAGAGCACGACGAAGTCATCCGCGTAGCGGACGAGCCTCCCCGGACCCGACGCAAAGGCCTCGTCGAGGGCGTGCAGGTAGACGTTGGCAAAGAGCGGGCTGATCACGCCGCCCTGGGGCGTGCCGGCGACCGTCTGCCGGTGCTCCCCTGCCTCCATCACGCCTGCGGCGAGCCACTTGCGGCAGAGCTTCAACACCCGCCGGTCCGAGATCCGCTCGGCCAGTCGGGCCACGAGAATCTCGTGGTCGATCTGCCCGAAGCAGTCGCGGATGTCCGCCTCGAAGGCCCAGCCGTTGCCGTCGATGAACCCCTTGCGGAGCTCCTCGGCGGCATCGGTGGCCGAGCGTTTGGGCCTGTAGCCGAAGGAGGCCTCGGTGAAGTCGGCCTCGAAGATCGGCTCCAGGACCATTCGCGCAGCCTGCTGGGCGATCCGGTCGCGGACGGTGGGGATGCCGAGCGGCCGCTTTCTGCCGTCCGGCTTGGGGATGTCCACCCGCCTGGCGGCGGAGGGACGGTAGGTGCCTTCGCGGAGGTCGCGTTGCAGCTCGGCCAGCAGCCGCTCTGCTCCGTATTCCTCCACTGCCGCCAGGGTCACTCCGTCGATCCCGGCGGCACCCTTGTTGGAACGAACCCGCTTCCATGCCTCCTGGAGGATGTCACCCCTCCAGATGCGGTCATAAAGGGCGTGGAAGCGGCGATTCGGAGATCGCTTGGCTGCTGCCCATAGCTTGCGTTGAAGTCCTCGCACCTTTGGGCGGCGAGGGGTCGTGAGGACCATTTCGCTCGCCTCCCCGTCGCCGGGATGGCTACCGGCGGGGTCGTTGATGCCGCTCGTGGCGGTCATGCCTGGCGCTTACCTTCTCCGCTCGCGCGATCAAAGCGGGGGCCCTTCGCTCCCGGCACGTTGTTCTGCGCGCCGATCGGCACTACTACGGCCCCCTCGGACTCCCGCTGCCCTCCGTCCCCTTTGGCCTTCGGCTTATGGGGCCGGTCTTTGCTGACGAGGCTGGACAGACGGGTCTCCCACGTTCCGGACCGGCCTTGCGCGCGTGCAACTTCCCATACCCCGGCGGGACCCGCCGACCGGCTCCGCAGCGGGGTCGGCGGACGTGGCCTTCGCCGTGACATGAGCGGCTCTGCTCCCGCGTTGTTTCTCTTACGAGGCTGCAGTCGCAGCCCGCGCGCTCGCTCCCTCCAAAGAGGCTTTTGACGCCCCGCTCGGCACGCCGCCTCTCGACGGCGGGCTGGGGCCTGCTACCGGGCGCTGGGGCGCTTACCCGGGCGGGACTCGCACCCGCAGGTCTGGACCAGCTTTCGTGGCGCAACATGCGGCAAGTGTATGAGCGGCCCGTGGCTCAGCGGCAGGCAAGGCAGACCGCCTCACCTGGCCAGCCACGTTCTGATCCGCTCCGGCGAAGCCAGCCCGGAGAAGTCGCCTCCGTCGCGAATGCCCTCGGCTACCGCGGCCATCGCCTCGACGGCCGTCCACGCCAGGCTGCCGCCGACGCTGACCCGGTGGGCGCCCGCCGCGACGATCTCGTCCATCGAGAGGCCCCGGTGGGCGAGAACGTTGACCGGCCTGCTCGTCGCCTCGCAGACGGCCCGAATCTGATCCGCATCTCGTAGGCCGGGCGCGTACAGCACGTCGGCGCCGGCACGCTCGAACGCCTGCAGGCGGGCGATCGTGTCGTCGAGATCAGGGTTGCCGCGGATCTGGTTCTCTGCTCGCGCGGTGAAGGTGAAATCAAAGTCCAGGCGCCGTGCCGCTTCAGCCGCCGCCGCTACCCGCTCGACTGCGAGGTCGAGCGGGTAGATGCCCTCGGGCTCGCCGAAGTCCTCGATCGAGCCACCGACTGCGCCGGCCTCGGCGGCGCGGACGATCGCCTGCGCGGCGTCCTCGGGCTCGCGGCCGAAGCCGTTCTCGAGGTCCACCGAAACCGGCAGGCTCGTCGCACGGTCGATGGCCCGCACGTGCGGCAGCAGCTCCTCCAGGCCGACGCTGCCGTCGGGGCGGCCGAGCGTGAAGGCGAAGCCCGAGCTGGTCGTGGCGAGCGCCTCGAACCCGAGCGTGGCCAGGACCTTGGCCGAGCCGGCATCCCACGGATTGGGAATTACGAACGCCGCTTCCTCGTGCAGGGCTCGGAAACGCGTCGCCTTCTCTTGCTGCGTGGGCTGCATCGGTCCTCTTCTGGATTATGGGTGCAGATCGAACTCGTGCTCGCCGACGCGGACCTCGTCGCCCGGCTCGAAGCCGGCGGCGCGCAGGGCGGCGACGACGCCGATCTCGTTGAGGCGCTGCTCGAGGTAGGAGAGCGCCTCCTCGTTGGCGAGATCGTGGCGCTCGAACAGCAGCTCGACACCGCGGCCGAGGACACGGAAGCCGCCGTCCTCCTCGCGCTCGACCGAGTAGCCGCCCTCGCCGACCGGCCGGTAGACGCGGTGCTCGGCCTCGAACTCGACCGGGCCGGCCTCGCGGCCCTCGGGCCGAGCCGGCGCCAGGTCTGGCAGCGCGGCGAAAATCGCCCCCCGCAGCTGGTCCAAACCCTCGCCGGTGGCCGCCGAGACCGCCAAGACCCCGAGCACGCCGTCGCCTCCGCCTTGGCTTCCGCCGCCCCGGTCTTCGAGCCGTCCCTCCCACTCGGCAACCGCCACCTCGATCTCGCCGGCGGGCAGCAGATCCCGCTTCGAGAGCACGACCAGCTCCGGCAGCCGCTCCAAACCGGCCCCGTACGCCGACAGCTCCCCTCGCACGGCCTCGTAGTTGGCCACCGGATCGCCCTCCAGCGGCGCCAGGTCGACCAGGTGAACCAGCATCGAGCAGCGCTCGACGTGGGCGAGGAACTCGTGTCCGAGCCCGGCTCCCCCGGCGGCGCCCTCGATCAGGCCCGGAATGTCCGCCAGCACCGCCTGCCGATCCTCCCCCTCGATCGTCCCAAGCACCGGCGAGACCGTCGTGAACGGATAGTCGGCGACCTTCGGCTCGGCCCGGGTCAACCGCGCCAGCAGCGAGGACTTGCCGGCATTCGGCAACCCCACCAGCCCGACGTCGGCCAGCAGCTTGAGGCGAACCTCGATCCACCCCCCCTCCCCGCCGGTCCCCTTCTCGGCGAACCGCGGCGCCTGCCGGGTCGAGGTGGCGAACCGCCTGTTGCCGTGCCCCCCGCGTCCTCCGTGGGCAACCACCGCCCGCTGCCCGGCCTCGACCAGATCGACCCGGCTCCCGTCCACCGTCTCGGCCTGAGTCCCGGCGGGGACCGGAATCTCCCGATCCTCTCCTCGCGCCCCGTGCCGGTTGGAGCCTTCCCCGTGCCTCCCCCGCCCGGCCCGGAAGTGCTTGCTGCCCCTCAGGGCGCCGAGATCCCGGCGCGACGCATCGCAGACCAGCACGACGTCTCCACCATGGCCGCCATCGCCACCGTCCGGCCCACCCTTGGGCACGTGAGCCTCCCGCCGGAAGCTCATGCAGCCGTTGCCGCCGGCCCCGCCCTCGACCCAGATCTTCGCTCTGTCGTACATCGCAAGCAGAGAGTGTGGCGACTTCTTATCGCTATGCGACAACAACTCGACACAAGCAGCTGACGACCCCTCTACACGGGCGGTCGTCGCCTTCGGAGGCTCGGAGCATGAAGGAGGGGCAGGGGGTCCCTCCCGCGCAGCGGCGTCCTGTTTCTCGCCCACCGACTTCATCGGCAGCCGCAACCGCCGTGCGAGAAACCCAGCAAGCGGGAGGGACCTCCCTGCCCCTCCCAACGCTTACGAGTCAGTCAGCCAGAACGCTGATCGTGCGGCCCTTGCGCGACGGCTTGAACTGCACCGTCCCCGCCTGCGTCGCGAAGATCGTGTGATCCCGTCCGAGCCCGGTCCCGTCGCCCGGCCAGAAGCGGGTGCCGCGCTGGCGCACGATGATCTCGCCGCCGGAGACCTTCTGCCCGGCGAACACCTTCACCCCGAGCATCTTGGGATTCGATTCGCGCCCGTTGCGGCTGGAGCCGAGTCCTTTCTTATGAGCCATCGCCGGAGTCCTCTTTCGCGGTCGGTTTCCTGCCGGTGGATTTCTCCGCCGGTTTCTTCGCAGCAGGCTTTTTAGCAGCCGCTTTCGGCTTGGCTTTCGGTTTCGGTTTCGCGGTCGGCTTTTTCGCTTTGGCTTTCGCCGGTTTCTTCGCCGCCGGCTTCTCCTTCGGCTCCACTTTCGCCGCCGGCTCCGCCTTCGCCGCCGGCTTCTCTTTCGGCTCCGCTTTCGCGGCCGGCTCCGCCTTCGCCGCTTTGGCCTTCGCCGCTTTGCCCAGCTTCAGCTCGGTCACCTCGAGCCTGGTCAGCTCCGAGCGATGTCCCGCCCGGCGCCGGTAGCCCTTCTTCGGCTTGTATTTGAAGACCTTCACCTTCGGGCCGCGCAGGTGCTCGGCGACGGTCGCCTCCACCTTCACCTTCTCCAGCTCCTTCGGCTCGGCGAGCACCTCCTTGTCGCGGAACATCACCGCCCGCAGGGCGACCTTGTCGCCCTGCGCCGCGCTGAGCCGGTCGACGAGCAGCGACGTGCCCTCCTCGACCTTGTACTGCTTGCCGCCGCTCTCTATGACCGCGTACGTGCTCATCCGTCCTTGCCGCTCTTCGAGGTGGAGCGCGACCGGCCGTCACCGCCCCTGCGGCCACGCCGGCTGCTGCGCGAGGCGGGAGATTCTAGAGCCTCCGCATCCGATCCGCCGGCGCCGGCTCCGTTGCCCGTGTCGGCGCCGGGCAGCGAGGCGACCGCGGCGGCCCGCTCGACCCGCTCGATCCGCACCAGCTTGCGCTCGCCGACGAACGGTCCGCCGCCGGTGACGCTGACCACGTAGGAGTCGATCCGGGCGACCGCGTCGTCGGGGTTGTACATGTGCGGCTCCTCGATCGTCACCAGCACCTCCTCGCCGACCTTGAACGGCAGCGCCCGCTCCTCGATCTGCGCCCGGCTGCCAGCTTCGACCAGGTCGAAGGTCTCGATCGGCAGGGCGTCGGTGCCCTCGAAGTGGAACTGCTTGCCGGTCTCCCTCTCCAGCTCGGCGAGACCGCTGTCGGGCTCGATCAGCTCCGCCGCCACCTTCGGGTTGACGCGCAGCAGGAACGCCTCGGCGTCACGGTCGGCGAGGTCGCGCATCTTGCGCAGCCCCTCCAGCGCCACCGTCTCGGCGGAGAGGACGACGCCCTCCCCGCTGCAGGTCGGGCAGGGCGCGGTGAGGATCTCGCGCACCCCGTCGGTGACGTTCTGGCGGGTCATCTCGACCAGGCCCAGCGGCGAGACCTCGACCACGTAGCTCTTCGACTTGTCGGCGTCGAGCGCTTTGCGCATCGTCTTCAGCACCTTGTCGCGGTTGCTGGCGCGGGCCATGTCGATGAAGTCGATGACGATGATCCCGCCGATGTCGCGCAGCCGCAGCTGCCGCACCGCCTCCTCGGCGGCCTCGGTGTTGACCCGGGTGATCGTCTCCTCCAGCCCGCCCTTGCCGCGGCCGGTGAAGCTGCCGCTGTTGACGTCGATCACGGTCAGCGCCTCGGCGTAGTCGATGATCAGGTAGCCGCCGGAGGGCAGGTCGACGCGCCGCTCCAGGGTCGACTCGATCTCCCTGTCGACCCCCCATTTCTCCAGCAGCGGCTTCTTGTCCTTGTAGAGCTCGACCTTGTCGACCAGCTCCGGCGCGGTGCGCTGGAAAAAGCCGGTGACCCGGTCCAACTGCTTGGGCGAGTCGATGATCGCCGTTTCGAACTCGACCAGGAAGACGTCGCGCAGGACGCGGACCGGCAGGTCGGCCTCCTGGAAGACGAGGCCCGGCGCCTTGGTCTTCTCGCTGCGACGCTCCAGCACCTCGTAGAGCTTGTGCAGGTAGCCGACCTCTCGCACGAAGTCGGATTTCTTCGCGCCGTGAGCGGCGGTGCGGACGATCAGCCCGCCCGGGCCCTTGTAGGTGCGATCGACCATCTTGCGCAACCGGTCGCGCTCCGATTCGGAGAGCCGCCGGCTGACCCCGACCCCGCCCCCCTGCGGCGCGTAGACCAGGTAGCGGCCGGCGATCGAGAGGTTCATCGAGAGCCGCGCGCCCTTCGACTTCAGCGGGTCCTTGACGACCTGGACCAGGATCTCCTGGCCGGACTTGAGCATCTCGCCGATCCGGCGGCCGCTGCCGCGGCCCCGCTTCGGCGCCTGCTGGCCGTTCGGCAGGACGATCTCGTCGACGTGGAGGAAGCCGTTGCGCTCCAGGCCGATGTCGACGAAGGCAGCCTCCATTCCGTTGAGGACGTTGTCGACCTTGCCCTTGTAGATGTTGCCGACGATCGAGCGCCGGCCGCGGCGCTCTACGTACAGCTCCGCAACGCTTCGTTTGCCGCCTTTCGTCTTCGACTCGAGGACGGCGACTCGGGTCTCGCCGCGATCGGCGGACACCAGGATGGTTTTCTTCATCGATTCAACTCAGTTCAGGTAGGTACGCACCGCCCGGCGCCTTTCGAGGGGTCACCAGGCGAACCTGCCCTTCTGGCTGAGGCGCGCTTGCATGTGGATGCTCTGAAGCACTCCCACCGCGAGGAGCGTTGCCAGCACGGAGGAACCCCCGTAGCTGAGCAGCGGCAGAGGAATCCCGGTGATCGGCATGATCCCGAGGTTCATCCCCACGTTGACGAAGACCTGGAACAGCAGCATGGCGGCGATCCCGCCTGCAACCAGGGTTCCGTAGGAGTTCTTCGAAAGCGTCACGATCCGCAGCGCCCGCCAGATCAGCAGGGCGTATAGGGATAGGACTAGTGCGGCGCCGACGAATCCGTAGCGCTCACCGATCACCGCAAAGATGAAGTCGGTGTGCCGCTCGGGGACGAAGTCGAGCCGCGTCTGGGTGGCCCGATCGCCTCGTCCGGTCTTCTCCCCGGAGCCGATCGCGATCTTGGCCTGGTTCTGCTGGTAGGCGGCGTCGGCGGGGTCCGCGCTGGGATGCAGGAAAGAGGTCAGCCTCTGTTCCTGGTAGCCCTTCAGGACCGGGGTCCCGATCGCGGGGGCGACAACGAGGACGATCGCGATGATCGCCGCCAGTACCGCGCCGATTGCCGCGAAGTGCGTCCAGCGGACGCCCCCCACGTACATCACGGCGAGGGTGATTGCCACGTACACCAGAGCGGTGCCGAGGTCCGGCTGCAGGAAGACGAGCGCAGCCGGGGCGAGGCCGAGGCAGAGGTAGCGCACCGTGCGCTGCCTAGCCGAACCCCGCCTGGCGCCATCGATGACGAATCCGGCAAGGGCCAAGACGAGCAGGACCTTGCCCAGCTCCGATGGCTGGAAGCTGAAGAAGGGAAGTTCGAAGGAGCGCCGCGAGCCGCGCGCCGCGACGCCGAAGACGAAGACCAGCGAGACGCTGGCGCAGAGGAAGGTGTAGATGCCGACCCGCAGCTCGCGGAAGCGCGAGTAGTCGAGCCGGGCGAGCAGGTACATGCCGAGCAGGCCCAGCACCGCGTAGGTGACCTGGCGGTCGACGAAGTAGTGCGGGCTGCCGGGCACGTCGTGCAGGGTCGCCTGGCCGAGCGTGAAGATGCTGAAGGCGACGAGGCCGACCGCGGCGAGGCCGAGCGCCGCGTCCATGTAGGGAAGGCCGAGACGCTCGGCGATCCCCGGGCGCAGCGCGAACGGCTCCGGCCGGGCGCGACGGGTGCGGGTCGCGTACATCAGCCCGGGCTCCCGCCGTTGGGGCCGCTTTCGCCCGAGCTGCGCTTGTCGAAATAGGCTTCGAGGATCTGAAGTGCGGCGGGCGCCGCCGATTCGGCTCCGAAGCCGCCTTCCTCGATCGTCACGGCAGTCACGATACGGGGATTCGGGTACGGGGCAAGGACGATGTACCAGGACTGGTCCGCGTGACCGACCCGCTGTGCGGTTCCGGTCTTGCCCGCCACCGGGACCGGGAAGCCGCCGAAGACGGCGTAGGAGGTGCCCCCCGGCGCCTGCGCCGCCTCGTGCAGCCCTTCCAGGATCGCCGCCCGGTATCCGGCGTCGACGTGGACGTCGCGGCGCGCCTTCGGTTCGAATTCCCTCACCACCCGACCGGCGGCGTCGTCGACCTCGAGGCCGATGTGCGGGGTGACCACGGTGCCGCCGTTGGCGACCGCCGCATAGGCGACCGCCATCTGCAGCGGGTTGGTCTGCAGGTCGCCCTGGCCGGTCGCCAGCTGGATGTTGTCGCCCGCCGACCAGGGTCGTTCGGTTTCCCCCGCCGCGTAGAGCCTGTCGCGCCAGCTCCGGGTCGGCAGCAGCCCGGCCGCCGCGCCCGGCAGGTCGAGCCCGGTCGGCCGGCCGATCCCCAGCATGTGGGACCAGCGCTGCAGGGCGCCGGTGTCCCACATGTCCAGGCCGAGCGTGTAGAAGAAGACGTCGGAGGAGACCTGCAGCGCCGGCACCAGCGTCAGGGTCCCGTAGGCGGCGCCGCCGGCGTTCTGGAAGCTCTGCCCGCCCACGGTCAGCGAGCCGCCGTCGAAGATCGGCGTGTCCCTCGTGATCACGCCGCTGTTCAGCGCCGCCATCGCGGTTATCAGCTTGTAGGTCGAGCCGGTCGGGTAGAGCCCGGCGATCGCCCGGTTGGTGAGCGGCGCGGCCACCGGGTCGCGGTAGAGCGCGTTGACCTGGCTCTGGGTCAGCGGCTTGGTGAAGACGGAGGGGTCGAAGGTCGGGAAGGAGCCGAGGCCGAGGACCTCGCCGCTGTTCACGTTCATCGTCACGAAGCCGCCCGGCAGGCCGCGGCCGGCGAGCGCCGCTTCGCCGGCTTCCTGCACGGCGGAGTCGATCGAGAGCTTCAGGTTGTGGCCTGGGACGGGCTGCTTGGAGACCAGCCGTCCGTTTCTGGTCGGCTGGCCGAAGGCGTCGACCTGGATCCGGGTGACCCCCGGCCTGCCGCGCAGGAAGCGGTCGTAGGTGTCCTCGACTCCGTCCTGGCCGATCTCGTCACCAGGCTGGAGGCCGCGGAAGCGCAGTTCCTTCAGCTGTTCTTCGGTGACCTCGCCGACGTTGCCGAGCAGGTGGGCGGCGAGGGTGCCGTGCGGGTAGCGGCGCACGAAGACGCGCTGCACCTCGACCCCCGGAAAGCGGTCGCGGTTCTCCTCGAGGTAGTAGACGAGGTAGTGACCGACGTCGCGGCGCAGCGTCACCGGGGCGCTCGGGGCGGCGAGCTGCTGTTCGTGCATCAGCTTGCGAACCCTGCGCAGGGAGCTGTGGGTGAGGTCGGCGAGCTGGGCCAGCTCGCGGCGGCGTCTGGCCGGCTGCTGCGGCAGCTTGCGCGGGTTGAGCTGCAGCGCCAGGCTGGTGCGGTTGTCGACCAGCACGAGGCCGCTGCGGTCGAGGACGTCGCCGCGCGGCGCGCTGACTCGGAATTCGCGGGTGCGGTTGTTGTTCGCCTCGGCCAGGTACTTGTCGCCGTTCAGCACCTCTAGGAGCCAGAGGCGGAAGAAGAGCACGCCGAAGAGGGCAAGCGCGACGCCGCCGAACAGCGCGATCCGCAGCGCCAGCCTGTTGCTCATCGCCGGCCCGCGTTCGTCGGAGCGAAGGTACATCGGATCCCCCTAGGCTCCCAGCACGGTCGGCTGCCTGCGCCGGGTCACCTTCGGCTCCTCGACCAGGGCCGACCGCAGCAGCCGCCGCAGCAACAGGTAGATCGGCCAGCCGAGGAAGAAGGCGTAGACGCTTTTCAGCACCATGTCGCGGACGACCAGCACGCTGACCGGGGCATCGACGCCGAGCATCAGCTGCACCAGGGCAAAGCCCAGCTCGGCGAGCAGGGTCAGCCCCATGCAGAGCAGCGGCGGGACCAGCGAGCTGTGGATCTCGAAGCGTTCGCGGAACAGGCCGGCGAGATAGCCGGTCCCGAGCAGGACGAGCGAGGAGCCGCCGAGCGGCGCGATCAGCAGGCAGTCGACCAGCAGGCCGATCGAGAAGCCCGAGACGGCGCCGGCCAGGCTGCCGCCCAGCAGGCCCAGCGAGACGACCAGGGCGGGCAGCACGTCGGGGCTGGTGTGGAACAGCTCGACCCGCGAGAAGAACGAGAGCTGGAGCAGCACACCGAGGATCACGATCGCGGTGAGACGGGCGAAGATCTTCGGGGTGACGATCATCGGCGCGAGCCCCCGGTCAGCACCTGCACCAGGTCGAGGTTGGCGAGGTCGGCGTAGGGCCGCAGCCGAACCTGCTGACTGGCCTCCTGCTCGACGATCGAGGCGCTCTTCACTTCGCCGATCGGCAGCCCGGGCGGGAACAGCGAGGCGAGGCCCTCGGCGCGCCAGCCGGCCGTCACCACGGTCTGCCCCCGGTGGATGTCCTTGGTCGAGTCGATGAAGTCGAGGATCAGTTCCTCGGGGTTGCCGACGTCGGGCCGCGTCACCCCCTGCACGCCGCTGGGGACGACCTTCGCCGAGACGGCACTGGTGTGGTCGGTGATCAGGGTCACCTGCGAGGAACCGCCCTCGGTGGAGGCGACCCTGCCGGCCAGCCCGTCGCCGCTGATCACCGGATCGTCGACGCGGACGCCGTCGTCCTTGCCGAGGTCGATCGTCACCGTCGACTGCCAGACCGTCGGCGAACGGGCGATCACCCGGCCGGTGATCGGCTCGTAGACGGAGGCGGCGAGCGCCGCCCCCCGGTCGAGCTCGACCAGCTTGCGCAGCTGGCGGTTCTCCTGCAGCGCCTCCTGCCCGGCGACCGACTGTTCGCGCGCCTTCGCCAGCTCGGACTTGAGGCGGCTGTTCTCGCCCTGCGCTTCGAACGTCTTGTCGAACCATCCGACCAGGTCGCGGGCCGGCTTCAGGGCGCGGTCGGCGACCGTCTCCAAGGGGCTGAAGACCGTGCTGACACCCCGCTGCAGGCCACCCGAGGTCTGCCCGTAGGTGATCGTCAGCAGCAGGAAGGAGCCGATGATCAATAACGTCAGAACCGCCCTGCGGCGGCGTACTTGTTTCCGGTACACGACTGAGCCCTAAGTTTGGCGTTTTGCGCGAACGGACGGCTAGGCAACGCGCGTCATTCCCGCGTTCATCTTGCTGGCGCGATGAATCGTCTCGAACTCCTCCAGGGAGATCCCGGAGCCGACGGCCACGCACGTCAGCGGCGACTCTGCCAGCTGGCAGGGCATCTGGCACTCGTCGCGGAGGCGCTGTTCGAGCCCTTGCAGGAGCGCGCCCCCTCCCGCCAGGGTAATGCCTCGGTCCATGATGTCCCCCGCCAGCTCCGGCGGAGTTCGGTCGAGCGTGTCCTTGACGGCGTCGACGATGTGGCTGATCGGCTCGTCGAGCGCCTCTCGCACCTCTGCCGAGCCGAGCGTGATCGTCTTCGGCAGCCCGGAGACGAGGTCGCGGCCGCGGATCTCCACCTCGACCTCCTCCGGCAGCCTCGAGGCCGACCCGGCCTCGAGCTTGACCTCCTCGGCGGTCTGGGTGCCGATCGCCAGTTTGTAGTGGTGTTTGCAGTGGTTGACGATCGCCTCGTCGAGCTCGTCGCCGCCGACCCGAATCGACTGCGAGACGACGATCCCGCCGAGTGAGATCACCGCCACCTCGCTGGTGCCCCCGCCGACGTCGACGATCAGCGACCCGGTCGGCTCGGCCACCGGCAGGCCGGCGCCGATCGCCGCCGCCATCGGCTCCTCGATCAGGTAGGCCTTGCGGGCGCCGGCCGAAAGGCAGGCCTCCTCCACCGCTCGCTTCTCGACCCCGGTGACGCCGGAGGGAACGCAGACGACGACCCGGGGGTGGGCGAAGCGGTTGGAGTGAACCCGTTTGATGAAGTGGCGCAGCATCTGCTCGGTGACGTCGAAGTCGGCGATCACGCCGTCCTTCAGCGGGCGGATCGCCGTGATCGTCCCCGGCGTGCGGCCCAGCATCCGCTTCGCTTCGACGCCGACCGCCTGGACCTGGCCGTTGCGCGAGTCGATCGCCACCACCGACGGCTCGGAGAGGACGATGCCGCGACCGCGCACGTAGACGAGCGTATTCGCGGTGCCGAGGTCCACCGCCATGTCGCGGCCGCCGAGTCCGGATAGGTAGTTGAAGACGCCCATAGGAGGGGAAATTGCAGCGCAATCATCCCAGATGGCCGCGGCCGACCCTTGCAGCCGCCCGCAGACTCGGGAATCCGACGCAGTGCGTTCCTAAATTGATACCCGACCGGAGCGATCGCCCTACGGGGGTGAGCCGGACTCGAGCAGCTGCGGCGCCAGCTCGACCAGCAGCCCGACCGGCAGGCCGACCACGTTCGACACGCTCCCCTCGATCCGCTCCACCAGGGTCGAGCCGAGCGTCTGGATCGCGTAGCCGCCGGACCTGCCGCGCCACTCTCCGAACCGCACGTAGCGCTCCTTCGCCGCCTCGTCCAGCTCCTTGAAGACCACAGCGGTCCGCTCCAACCCGCTCCGATCCTCGCCGTCGGCCAGCACCACCAGGCCGCTCAGCACCTCGTGCGCCCGCCCCGACATGCGATCGAGATATGCACGCGCCTCAGCCTCATCTGCCGGCTTTCCCAGCGCGGCGCCATCGAGCACGACATCCGTATCGCACGCGATCACCAGGCGCGCGGGTCCTGCCGCCGCAGGGGACCCACCACCCCCTGCGGTAGCTGAAGCTTCCTCGGGGGTGGTCCCCCCTGCGGCGCCACCCGCGCGAGCCACGGCGTGGGCCTTCCGTCTGGCGTTCTCGAGAACCTCGAACTCGGGATCCCCACCCGCCAACTCCTCGACCCCTGGCACCACAACCTCGAACTCGACCCCCAGCTTCTGGAGGATCTCACTCCTCTGCGGGGAGCCAGAAGCAAGAGTGACGCTTGGAGTCATGGGCGGGGGTCTGGGTAGGGGTCGGAACGTCTTGTACTTTTTCCGCGGCGACGCCCGCGGACGGCCAGCTCGTGTCTTCGGAAAAAGTTAAGTGGAGACCCCTGCCCAGGCCCCGCCCACTACCCGAGCTCGGGAAACCAGATCTCGATCTCCCGCTCGGCCGACTCGTCGGAGTCCGACCCGTGCACCAGGTTGTAGGTGAGCTCGAGCGCGTAATCGCCGCGGATCGACCCCGGCGCCGCCTCGAGCGGGTCGGTCGCCCCGATCAGCTGGCGGGCCGCCGCAACCGCTTCGTGACCCTCCAGCACCAGCGCGACCAGGGTGCCGGCGGTGATGAAGGAGACCAGCTCGCCGAAGAACGGCTTCTCGGTGTGCTCGGCGTAGTGCGTGTTGGCGATCGGCTCGTCGGCCCGCATCGTCTTCAGCGCCGCGATCCGCAGGCCCTTGCGCTCGAAGCGGGCGATCAACTCGCCGGTCAGGGCGCGCTCGAACGCGTCAGGCTTTACGAGGATCAGGGTTCGGCTCACGACTGGGGCTCCTTTGCGGTCGTTTCTGGCTCTCGGGCTGCTTGGCGGCACTGCGGCCGGGCTCCCTCTCGGCGGCCGGCGCAGCCCGCTTGGCGCGCTCGGACGCCCGTTTCGGCGCCTGGCGCTCCTCGCGCGCCGGTCGCTGCCGCTCCTTGGCGGCCGGCTTGCGCTCCCCGGCGGCGAGTTTGCGACGCTGCGGCTCGCGCTCGCCCAGCGCCGTCTCGCAGTACGGACAGAGGGCCCAGCGCCGGTCGACCGGCTTGCCGCAGCTGTGACACGGGTCCTTGAGGCGGCGCTGACACTGCGGGCAGCGCAGGTAGGACTTCTCGATCGGAAAGCCGCATCCCGGGCAGGACAGCTCCTCGAGCTGGCGCACCCGCAGCTCTGCCGCCTTGATCTCCAGCTCGCGTTCGTGCGCGTCCTCGATGAACTCGGGCGGGCGGACGATCGCGTAGACGGCCGTCCCGAGGTAGGGGATGAAGGAGGCCAGGGTCGCGCAGCCGACCAGGAAGGGATCGGAGATGCGGCGCTTGGCGTCGAGGTAGGTGAAGACGATCAGCGCCAGCCAGACGACGACCAGCATGAAAATGAGGAGGTTGACGACCAGGTTGAGGCCGCCGTTGCTGATGCCGAAGATCGCTAGTGCCATGGCTGGGCGTCCCGCCGGGGGAGCGGTGAGTCTACTTCGCCGCGCCCCCAGCAAGCCCTATGTGACCGCCGGGACGCACGAATCCTCGCGACCCGCTCAGAGGAAGAGCCTGCCGAACAGGTAGCCGAGGCCGAAGAAGATGAGGATCACCGCGGCAACCACCGCGGCGACCAGGGCCATCATCGAGAGCAGTTCGGACCCGGCGCTGCGATTCACGTCTCAAATCCTCGCACACGCTCAGCCGGACGCCGAGCCGCTCGGCTCGGCAAGGACCGCCCGCGCGGGCGCCAGCACGTAGTGAGAGCCGGTTACGAGCAGGATCCCGCCCGCCCCGGCAGCGATCGCGCGCCCACGCGCGATCGCCCTTCCGAAGTCCTCCACGGCCTCTGCCTCCACCCCAGCCTCCGCGCAGACCTCAGCCAGCTCCTGAGCACCAAACCCCCGCCGATGGGCACTTTGCCCACCGCATACGGGGGAAAAGTGCCCATCGGCGGGGAAGCCGGGCAGCTGAGTGCAGACGACATGGGTGACAGCCGGGGCGAGGGCGCGGACCAACGCGCGGGCGTCCTTGTCACGTAGCAGCGCCAGGCAGGCCACCACCGGCGGCTCGCGCGGTCGACTTTTGGTTCGCTATGCGACCCAAAAGTCGACCGCGCGGGGCTGCGAGCGCGATTTCGGGTAAGGCCTCGGCCAGCGCCGCGGCGCCGTCGGGGTTGTGGGCGGCGTCGAGGTAGGCGGGCGGATCGCTGGGCGACCCGCTCGAGCCGACCGGGAATCTCGATCCCGGCGGCGACCGAGGCGGCCCGCTCGGGGTCCAGCTCGCCGAGGAACGCCTCGGCGGCGGCGCAGGCGAGGGCGAAGTTGCGACGCTGGAAGCGGCCGGCGGCGCGCAGCCGCACCTTCGGGCCGGGGTCCTCCGGGGCGACGAGGAGCCGGGCTCCGCGCTCGCGGGCGCTGCGTTCGCCCAGTGCCCTGACGGCGGGGGCGACCCGCCCGAGCACCAATGTGGTCTGGTCGCGCAGCACCGCCAGCTTCTCGGCGGCGATCTCCTCCTCCGTCCCGCCCAGCCACTGCGTGTGGTCGAGGCCGACCGAGGTCAGCACGGTGACCCGCGAGGGGATCGTGTTGGTCGCGTCGAGCCTCCCACCCAGGCCGGCCTCGATCGCCGCGGCCTGGACCCCGGCCGTGGCCAGCGCGACGAAGGCAGCGGCGGTCGCCAGCTCGAACTGGGTCACAGGGCCAATTGCTTCGGCCGAGCTCCGCTCCCGAACAGTCAGATCGCGACGGTCGCTCCGCTCGGCCTCGCCACTTGACCTGTTGACGATGTCGGCCGCCTGTGCGGCGCGCTCCACGGCGGCGGCGAACTCGGCCGCCCCGAGCTCGTCGCCGTGGACGAGCACCCGTTCCGACCAGCGCTCCGCGTGCGGGGAGACGCAAGCGCCGGCGCTGACCCCGTGCGCCTCGAGCAGCGCCGCGATCATCCGCGCAACCGAGGACTTCCCGTTGGTGCCTACCACGTGGATCGAGGCGAAGCGGTGCTGGGGCAGGCCGAGCAGCGCGCTCAGCCTGTGCATCCGCTCCAGCCCCAGCTTCCAGCCGATCGGCTCGAGCGAGTCGAGGTAGGCCTCCGGGTCCATGCGGAGAGCTTCTATTCGGAGAGCTCCTCGAGCTCGGCGCGGTAGCGCCCGAGCTTCTCGCGCTCCGCCTCGACCAGCTCGGCCGGGGCGTGGGCGACGAACTTCTCGTTGGCCAGCTTGCCCTCCGCGCGCGCCACCTCGGAGCGCAGCTCCTCGCGCCGCGCCTCGAGCCGGGCGGCAACCGCCTCGGCGTCGATCTCGGCCGAGGCGAGGATCTTCACCGGGCCGACTGCGGCAACCGAGTCGCTTCCGTCTCGATTCGTGAAATCGACCCTGGCAAGGCGGCCGACGAACTCCTGCGGCTCGACGCCCTCGGCGCGGGCGGCGAGCACCGTCGCGGCCGGCGCCTCGACCAGGTCGCGCCAGGCGCGCAGGCGGCGGGTCAGTTCGATCCCCGCTCGCATCCTCTTCTCGGCCTCGGCGTCGAGCAGCGACTCGTCGGCCTCGGGGAACGGGTGGACGGCGAGGTGGCCGCGGCGGGCGGGGTGATAGCTCCAGATCTCCTCGGTGACGAAGGGCATGATCGGGTGCAGCAGGGCGAGAATGCGCTCCAACGCCCGCAGCAGGATCGCCGAGACCTCCGCCTCGCCCTCGTACAGCCGCGGCTTGACGATCTCCAGGTACCAGTCGCAGAGCTCGGACCAGAAGAAGGCGTATGCCTCCTGGGCGGCGTGGGCGAAGTCGTAGGACTCCAGCTTCGCGGTGACCGCGGCGATCGTCGCCTCGAGCCTGGAGAGGATCCACCGGTCCTCCACCCGCGCCGAGGAAAGAACGCCCCGGAGTGCGCCCGCCCCGCCCGCAGCCGCGGCAGGAACTTGGTCCTGCCGCGCATTGACGTGCGGTTGATTCTGATCGAATTTCACATTCATCAGAATCAGCCGCGACGCGTTCCAGAGCTTGTTGGCGAGATCCCCCCCCTGCTGGATCTTGGCGTCGGAGAAGCGCACGTCCTGGGTCGAGGACATCGCCAGCAGGCCGAAGCGCAGCGCGTCGGCGCCGTGCTCGTCGATCAGCTCCAGCGGGTCGATGCCGGTGCCCAGGCTCTTCGACATCCGCCGCCCGTCGCGGGCCTGGATCACCGAGTGCACGTAGACGTCGCGGAACGGGACCTCGCCGGTGAACTCGAGCCCGGCCATGATCATCCGCGCCACCCAGAGGAAGAGGATGTCGCGCGCGGTGGTCAGGAAGTCGGTCGGATAGAAGGCGCGCAGCTCCGGCGTCTCGTCGGGCCAGCCGAGCGTCGCGAACGGCCACAGCGCCGAGCTGAACCAGGTGTCGAGCACGTCCTCCTCCTGGCGCAGCTCGCCGCCGCAGGCGCCGCAGCGCTCCGGCTCGGCCTCGGCGACGATCGTCTCCTCGCACGCGTCGCAGTACCAGACGGGGATCCGGTGCCCCCACCAGAGCTGCCGCGAGATGCACCAGGGCCGGATCTCCCGCATCCATTCGAGGTAGACGCGCTTCCACTGCGGCGGGGTGATCCGCACCTCGTCGCGCTCCACCGCGTCGATCGCCGGCCTCGCCAGCTCGTCCATGCGGCAGAACCACTGCCGCGAGACGAGCGGCTCGATCCGCACGCCGGAGCGGTGCGAGAAGGGCACCGAGTGGAGGTAGGGCTCTTCGCCGCGCAGCCGGCCCTCCTCGCGCAGCGCCGTCACGACCGCCTCCTGCGCCTCGGCGGCGGTCAGGCCGGCGAACCTCGCGCCCGCCTCCTCGTTCATCCGCCCGTCGGGACCGATCACGCCGATCTCCTCGAGCCCGTGCCGGCGGCCGATCTCGAAGTCGTTCGGGTCGTGGCCGGGGGTGATCTTCAGCGCCCCGGTGCCGAACTGGGGGTCGACGTGCTCGTCGGCGATGATCGGCAGCCGCCGCCCGACCAGCGGCAGCGCGCAGTGCTGGCCGACCAGCTCGGCGTAGCGCCCGTCGCCCGGGTTGACCGCGACCGCGGTGTCGGCCAGCATCGTCTCCGGGCGGACCGTCGCCACGGTCAGCGCCCGGTCGGAGCCCTCGACCGGGTAGTCGATCGAGTAGAGGGTGTCCTCGACCTCGCGGTTCTCGACCTCGAGGTCGGAGATCACCGAATGCGACCCGGGGTCCCAGTTGACCATGTAGTTGTCGCGGTAGACGTAGCCCTTGTCGTACAGCGCCTTGAAGACGCGGTGGACGGCGCGGACGTAGCCGGCGTCGAGGGTGAAGCGCTCGCGCTCGTAGTCGCAGGATGCGCCGAGCCGTTTGAACTGCTCGACGATCCGCGAGCCGTACTCCTCCTTCCAGGCCCAGGCGCGCTCCATGAAGGCCTCCCTGCCCAGCTCGTGCCGCGAGGTCCCCGCGGCGCGCAGCTCCTTCTCCAGCACGGCGTGGACGGCGATGCTGGCGTGATCGGTGCCGAGCAGCCAGAGCGTGTTGCGGCCCCTCATCCGCTGCATGCGGACCAGCGCGTCCTGCATCGAGCCGTTCAGGGCATGGCCCATGTGCAGCGCGCCGGTCACGTTCGGCGGCGGGATCGTGACCGAGAAGTTCTCCGCCGCGGTTCCCTCGGCCGGCGGGTGGAAGTAGCCGCCCTCGAGCCACTCGGCGAACACCCGCCGCTCGACCTCGGCCGCGTCGTAGCGCGTCGTCTCCTCCAGCTCGCCTAAGCGCTCATCGGGCATCGCTCGCCGAGTCTAGTGGGGGTCCATTCCGGCAGGGGTGGAACGTCTTGTACTTTTTCTGGACGTTCGATCTCGGACGGCGGCAGCCGGTGTTCAGAAAAAGTTAAGTGGAACCCCTGTCGGGATGGACCCCCGTCAGGCGGTTTCCTCGTCCAGCCCCTCGTCGGCCTCGCCGATGTCCTGGTGGGCCGCCTCGGTGACCAGGGTGGGCCGGCGGCCCTGGGCGATCGTCTCGCGGGTGACCACGCACTTGGTGACGTCGCGGCGCGAGGGCAGCTCGAACTGGACGTCGAGCAGCGTCTCCTCGAGGATCGAGCGCAGGCCGCGGGCGCCGGTCTCGCGCTCCAGCGCCTTGTCGGCGATCGCCTCGAGGCTGTCCTCGGCGAAGACCAGCTCGATGTCGTCGAACTCGAAGAAGCGCTGGAACTGGCAAGTTAGAGCGTGGCGCGGCTCGGTGAGGATCGTGACCAGATCGTCGCGGGTGAGCTGGTGGATCGCGGCGACCACCGGCAGGCGGCCGATGAACTCGGGGATCAATCCGTACTCGATCAGGTCCTCGGGCAGCACCTGCTCGAACCATTCGCCGCTGTCCTTCTGCTCGCGCGAGGAGATCGCCGCGCCGAAGCCGACGCCGCGGTCCCCGACGCGCTGCTCGATCACCTTGTCCAGCTCGGCGAAGGAGCCGCCGCAGACGAAGAGGATGTTGGTCGTGTCGAGGGTGAGGAACTCCTGGTGGGGATGCTTGCGCCCTCCCTGCGGCGGCACCGACGCGGTCGTCCCCTCGAGGATCTTCAGCAGCGCCTGCTGCACGCCTTCGCCGGAGACGTCGCGGGTGATCGACGGGTTATCGGCTTTGCGCGCGATCTTGTCGATCTCGTCGATGTAGATGATCCCGGTTTCGGCTTTCTTCACGTCGTAGTCGGCGGCCTGGATCAGCTTCAAGAGGATGTTCTCGACGTCCTCGCCGACGTAGCCGGCCTCGGTCAGCGCGGTCGCGTCGGCGATCGCGAAGGGGACGTTGAGGATGCGGGCCAGAGTCTGGGCGAGCAGCGTCTTGCCGCAGCCGGTCGGCCCGAGCAGCAGGATGTTCGACTTCTGCAGCTCGACCTCGGCCTCCTCGCCGGCGGACGCCATCTGCACCCGCTTGTAGTGGTTGTAGACGGCGACCGAGAGGGCACGCTTGGCGGTGTCCTGGCCGACCACGTACTCCTGCAGAACCTCGTGGATCTCGCGCGGCTTGGGCAGCTTCTCCAGTTCGACGCCCCCGGAGGGCGGCGATAGCTCCTCGTCGATGATCTCGTTGCAGAGGTCGATGCACTCGTCGCAGATGTAGACGCCCGGGCCGGCAATCAACTTCTTGACCTGGCGCTGCGACTTGCCGCAGAAGCTGCAGAGGAGCTGCTCATTCGAGTCTGTGGGACGTGCCAGCGGAATCCCTCCTTGCGGGTCGGTAGTCGCCTACCGGCGTCGCGGCCCCAAAGCTTAGAGGGGACGGCGACGCGGCTTGTCGGTCTCGCTCGTTTACTTCGCGGCGGCCGCCGTCCCTTCCTCCGGGCGAACGCTTGCGGGCACAAGGTCGAGGACGTCGACACGGAGCGCAACCGCACCTTTCCGCTCGACTGGGAGTTCTCCCGGTTGAGCTAAGCCGCTTCGGCGGGCGGCAGGCGATCGATCATGGCCAAGAGCGCCTGACGCTGAGCCCTCGACTCTTGTCGCACTCAGTCGCCACCGTCGGTCTTGCGCTCCGCCTTCTCCCGGCCTCGCTTTCCCGTTGCACGTTCGCGCTTCATGGGTGGTCGCGGATGATCTGCTGCGTCACGACTTTCCTGCGGTTCATGCCCGAAGCGCGGTCCGCGACGCTGCTCATGGCATCCCGCGCCATCACCCTCGAAGGCCGAGTGTTCCGGCAAGGCGCTGTTATGAACGCCTCGGTTGAGCTGCATCACTCCTCGCCGCGCTTCATGTGGCGCTCCAGCCGCTCAGACGACTCGTCGCAAAGCGGGAGCGGCTCGGTGTGAGATATTGAAGCCGATGAAGCCGGGCGTACAGGTCGATCCGGATTGGGTTGCCGGACACCTCGACGATCCGGCGGTGCGGGTGGTGGAGGTGGATGTGAGCGCCGGCGCCTACGACGAGGGCCACATCCCCGGTGCGGTCCTCTGGGACGCCTACCGGGACCTGCGCCATCCCGACTACACGCCGATCGATCCGGACGAGTTCGACGCGGTCCTGTCGAGATCGGGGATAACGCCCGAGAGCACCGTCGTCTTCTACGGCTATGCCCCATATCTCGGCTTCTGGCTGATGGACCGCCATGGCCACGAGCGGATCCGGTTGATGGACGGCCCGCGCGAGAGGTGGGAAGGCGCCGGCCACCCCTGGAGCACCGAGGTCCCGGAGCCGGAATCGTCCTCCTATGAGCGCCTGGGCGAGAAGCCTGAGCTGGTGGTCTGGCGGCAGGAGGTGCAGGAGATGATCGGGGATCGGGGGACGGTGATCTTGGACGTGCGCGCAAAGGAGGAGTTCAGCGGCGAGCGGTTTTGGCCCTCGGGTGCCACCGAGGGGGCCGGGCGTCCGGGCCACATCCCGGGCGCCGTCAACGTTCCCGTCGACCTGGCGCGGCGGGAGGACGGCTCCCTGGCGGACGGCCAGGAACTGCGGCGGGCCTGTGAGGACCTGGGGTTGGAGCCCGACCAGAGGGTGGTCGTCTACTGCACGATCGGCAACCGGGCGAGCCTGGTCGCGTTCGCGCTAAAGGAGCAACTGGGATATCGGGAGGTCGCCGTCTACTACGGCTCATGGTCCGAGTGGGGGAGCCTGCCGGACACCCCGGTCGAGACCTGACCGGCCCGGAGCGCCCGAGCTGCCGCTTATCGCGCAAGGAAGTGATTCCTATGGCGCGCGCCGCTCGCCGTCGGGAATTCTGGGAAGTGGGGTCTCCATCTAAGTGCCGTGGAAGGATTGGCGCTCATTCGGAGCGCCAAGGCAGCCCGACCTCGCCACGCTCGAGACTCCGCGGCTGCGACCGAGCCGCGGGCGGCGGTGGTGGTGGTGGCGCCGAGCGGACCCGGCCCGCTTTGCGCAGGTCCCGGTAGGTGATCGGCTCGGCGGTGACCGCCTGGGACATGAGCCGGTAGAAGAGCAGGCCGCGGCTGCGCGAGCGGCGGCGATTGAAGCGGAAGACCCACTCGTCGAGGTAGGCCTGGAGGTGCTCGGGGCTGACCGAGCCCTGCAGCGTGCCCGCCACCCAGCGCTTGACCAGCGAGAGCACTGTGTGCACGGCTGGCAGCACCTCGTGCGCCCGCTCTCCCGCAGCGGACACGTTGGTCGGCTGGTGCTCGTAGAGGCCGGCGGTCGCTTTCGGGTAGGCGCGCCAGCCGTCTGTGATCACGTGCGATCCGGGCTCGACGCTGTCCTTGAGGAACGCGCGCAGGTTGCGGGCGCTGACGTCGTCGATGACCGCGAGACGGGCACGGCCGAACCCATGCGGAGGCTCAAGCTCGACGGCGGCGGCGAACAACACCTTGCCGAGCGCCCCGCGGCCCGGCGTGCCAGTCTCGGGGCCGCCCAGGTAGGACTCATCGACCTCGACCCCACCGCGGAGCCGATCCCGCCCAGGTCGCACCATCACCTGCCGGTAGCGGTGCAGCATCGCCCAGGCAGTCTGGTAGGAGCCCAGCTCCATCTCCCGTCGCAGCTGGGTGGCCGAGATGCCGACCTTGCTGCTGGTCAGATGCCAGGCGGCGGCGAGCCAGACGGTGAGCGGCGTGCGGGTGCGGTGGAAGATGGTGCCGGCAGTCGCCGAGACCCGCCGGTCGCACCCGGCGCAGCGCCAGCGCCGGTCAGCCGCGCGCCAGCCGTGAGCCGAGCCGCACGCCGGGCACACGAAGCCGTCAGGCCAGCGCAGCCAGTCGAGGTAGTCGAGGCACTTCCAGTCCGCGTCAAACCACGACCGCAGCTCCCCGTAGGAGGTCGGATAGTCCTGGCCGGCGCTGGGCGCCATTCAGGCATGCTACGGCACTTAGATGGAGACCCCACTTCGCGTGAAAGCGGCAGTGCACGCGGCAGGCCGATCTGGATTGCCTCATCCACTCCTTCTGGGTCTCCTTGACGTCAAAAGCTGACAGAGCACTTCCAAGGCGGTTCCGCGGAACCGCCTTGCCTGCCTCAGGCCGCTTCGGCCGGCGGCAGGCGGTCGATCATCGCTAGGAGCGCCTTTCGCTGGGCCTTCGACTCTTCGCGCAGGTCTTTCAGCTCGACCAGGATCTTGTCGGTCTTGCGATCCGCCTTCTCCCTGTCGCGTTCGGCCTTCTCGTCGCGCACGTTCAGCTCTTTCATAAACTGCTGGTGGTCGCGGATGACCTGCTGCGTCACGACCTCGGCGCGCCGGTTCATGTCGCGGATAAAGATCTGCTGTTCCTCGGACGTCTGCTCAAAGCGATCCAGCGCCGCCATCACTCGCTCGAAGGCCTGGGTATTGCGGTCGAACGCGGCCATGTTGCGGTCGAAGGCGACACGGTTGAGCTCCATCAGCTCCTCGCCGCGCTCCATGTGGCGTGCGATCTGCACAGACAATTCCCTTCGCCTCATACCCGGATTCTTGCAGGGTTCGAATCGCGAGTAGCGCGCGGTCTGTGCCGATTTCGAAACAATTGCGCTACGCATTGTGCCGGCAAGGCGGTTCCGCGGGACCGGCGGGCGACTCAGCTGTAGCGGTCCCAGCGGCGCAGCTCCGGCTCCGGATCGATTGGGCGGCCGCGGAGGTGGATCTCGAAGTGCAGGTGACAGCCGACGGTGCGGGCGTTGCCGGTCTCGCCGACGATCCCGACTCGCTCGCCGGCCCAGACGCGGTCGCCGCGGCGGACGCGGGCGGGGCGAGCCATGTGGGCGTAGAAGTAGCTCCCTGCCCGGATCGGCCTGCAACCGCTCAGTGGTGCTCGATCACGCGGTCGACGAGGCTGTACTCCTTCGCCTCCTCGGCGCTCATGAAGTAGTCGCGATCGGTGTCTTTCGTGACCTTGTCGAAAGGCTGGCCGGTGTGCTTGGCGAGGATCTCGTCGAGGCGGCGGCGGACGTCGATGATCTCTTTGGCGTGGATCTCGATGTCGGTCGCCTGGCCTTCGAATCCGGACGACACCTGGTGGATGAGGATCTTCGAGTTGGGCAGCGCCATCCGCTTGCCCGCGGCGCCCCCGGCCAGCAGCAGCGCCCCCATGCTCATCGCGATGCCGACGCAGATCGTCTGCACGTCGGGTTTGATGAACTGCATCGTGTCGTAGATCGCCAAGCCGGCGTAGACCGAGCCGCCGGGCGAATTGATGTAGAGGCTGATGTCCTTGTCCGGGTCCTCGGACTCGAGGTGCAGCAGCTGGGCGACGATCAGGTTGGCGATGTCCTCGGAGATCGGGGTGCCGAGGAAGACGATCCGCTCCCCGAGCAGGCGCGAGTAGATGTCGAAGGCGCGCTCGCCGCGCGAGGTTTGCTCGACCACCATTGGGACCAGGGGACTCATGGCCGCCACTCTATAGAAGGCGCCCGGCAGGCCGCCTCAGTCCGAGCCCGGCGTCCAGAGCGAGCCGGCCTCCTCGCGCTCCTTCTCCGGCGTCCACAGCTTCTCGCGCGCCTCGGCCCGCTCGAGCGGAATCGGCTTCGCCGACTCGGCAACCAGGTCGATCGCCTTGCGGATGCGAATGTCCTCGCGGACCATCGCGTCGCGACCGCTCTGGCGCAGCCGCTTCAGCAGCTTCTCGGGGGTGGTGCGCTCGTGCTCGGCGGTATGGGCCAGCGCCTCGAGCATCTCCTCCTCGGAGACCTCGACCCCCTCGGCCTCTGCGATCGCCGCCAGCACCGCCTCGCGCCTCAGCTCCGCCTCGGCGTCGGGCTTCGACTCCTCGATCGCCTGCTCGCGGGTTTTTCCCTGCATCTGCAGGTAGGAGTCGGGGCTCATGCCGCGCGCCGCGAGCTGCCGCTCCAGCCGCTCCCAGCGCTCCGCGGCGCGGGCGCTCACCAGCTCCTCGGGCAGCTCCACCGTGGCCCCCTCGGCGGCGGCCTCGACCGCGGCGAGCCGGAAGTCCTGCTCGATCCGCTCGCCGACGACCTCGGCGAGCCGCTTGCCGATGTCGACGCGCAGCTCCTCCAAGGTGTCGAACTCCGACGCCTCGGCGGCAAAGTCGTCGTCGAGCGGGGGCAGCACCTTCTCCCGCACCTCCTTGACCTCGACTTTGAAGACCGCCTCATTGCCGGCGAGGTCCTCGGCGCGGTAGTCCTCGGGAAAGCTGACCTCGACCTCGCGCGTCTCGCCGGCGCTCGCCCCGGCAAGCTGCTCCTCAAAGCCCTCGACCAGTTGGCCGCCCCCCAGCTCGAGCAGGTAGTCGGTAGCCGTGCCGCCCTCGAACGCCTTGCCGTCGACCAGGCCCTCAAAGTCGATCAGCAGCGCGTCGCCCTCGGCCGCCGCCCGCTCGACCGGCTCCAGCCTGGCGAAGCCCTCGCGGATCCGCTCGACCTCGCGGTCGACGAGATCGGCCGGCGCCTCGGGCTCGGCCCGCCCCACCTCGAGACCCCTGTACTCGCCGAGCTTCGCCTGCGGCCGGACGCCGATCTGGAACTTGAAGCCGAGCGGCTCGCCCTCCTCCTCGGGGGTCGAGACCATCTCGACGCGGGGGTCGCCGACCGGTGCGATGCCGGAGGCGAGCAGGGCCCGTTCGTACCACTCCGGCAGCGCCTCGCGGATCGCCTCCTCCAGCACCGCCGCGAAGCCGACGCGCTGGATCACCAGCGAGGGCGGCGCCTTGCCCTTGCGGAAACCGGGCATCCGCATCTCCCGCGCCAGGGTGCGGGAGGCGCGGTTGACGGCGCGCTCCACGTCGGCGGCGGGGACCTCGACCTCGACTTCGACGCGCGAGTTCGGCAGCTCTTTGACAGTCGGCGCCATCGAGTGCGGGACCCTAGACGAATCGGCTCCCGCCGGTGGAGGCATTCGGGGGTGCATAGGCCCCCAAATGCTTCATCGAAGCGAGCCTGACCGCCGCCACAGGCGGCGGAGCGCCACGGCCAAGTCGATCGCGAAGGCGAACCCGCGCCCCAGCGGCCCGGTGACCAGCCATGCCCCCGCCCTATTCGCCATTCGCGTATTCCAGCAGGGAGGAGTCGACCAGCCACTCGACCGGGGCGCGGTCGTCGCTGTAGACCTCACCGCCGGGCAGCCGGGGCGCCAGCCGGGCCGCAGCCCGGCGCGCCGGCGCCCGCAGCTCCGCCGGCAGCGAGCGGGCCGCGCCGCGCAGGCGGGCGGCGGAGAGCTGCCCCGCACCCGCCACCAGCAGCGTGTTGGTCGGCTCGATCGGATCGCGCCGGACGCGCGGGAAGGCGCTCGCCATCGTCCTGCCCAGCACCCGCTCGAGCGCCCCGCTCCCCTCTGGATGGCCGACGTTGACGATCACCACGCCACCGGGGGCGAGGCGGTCCCGCGCCAGCTCGAAGAACTCCCGGCTGGTCAGGTAGAAGGGGATGTAGGGCTGGCGGTAGGCGTCGACCATGATCGCGTCGTAGCCGCCCGCCGAGCGCGCCAGCCAGGGCCGGGCGTCCTCGGTGAAGACCCGCATGCGGGGGTTGCGAAGCCCGAAGAAGCGCCGACCCAGCTCGGTCAGCTCGCCGTCGATCTCGACCGCGTCGACCTCGGTGCGGGGGAAGAAGTGGCCGAAGGCGCGGGCCACGGTGCCGCCGGCGTTGCCGAGGATCGCGATCCGGGCCGGTGGCCGCGCCCGCGCCGCGAACGGCAGCACCAGATGGCCGTCCCAGTAGCCGCCGGTCAGGAAGCTGCCCGGCCGGTAGAGCGAGTGGACGGCCTGGCCCTCGTTCAGCTCCAGCGCCCGCGAGCCGTCGGGTCGTTCGACCACCCGCGCGTACTGCTGCGTCGTCTCCGCCTCGTAGAGCACCTTGCCGGTGTCGGCCGCCTTGATCGTCCCGACCGGGGCCGCGACCACCAGCGCCAGCGCCGCGGGCAGCGGCGCGAAGCGCCAGCCGAGCCCCGCCGCGCCGACCAGCGCCAGGGCGAGCGCGAAGACGAGGAAGGTGCGCTGGGTCCCCAGCAGGGGGATCAGCAGGAGGGCGGCGACCATCGTCCCGAACAGCGAGCCGGCGGTGGAGATCGCGTAGAGCCTCCCCACCACCTCGCCGGAGCGACCCACCTCGCCGACCGTGAGGCGAACGGCCCACGGCGAGGCCGCGCCGAGCAGGGCGACGGGCACCGCGACCAGCGCCAGCACCCCGAACAGCGAGCCGAGGAAGCCGCCGATCGAGACCGTGTCGAAGGCGTCGACCGAGAGGCCGAGGAAGGGGCGGGCGGCGAACGGGACCGCGGCGATCAGCAGCGCCGCGACGAGCACCATCAGGCAGAGCCCGCGCAGGTGCGGGTGGCGGTCGGCGAAGCGCCCGCCGAACCAGTAGCCGGCGGACAGGGCGACGAGGACGACTCCGATCGTGTTCGCCCAGACGATCGTCGAGGCGCCGAAGTAGGGGGCGAGCAGGCGCGCCGCGGCGATCTCGGCCCCGAGGCTGGCGGCGCCGACCGCGAAGATCAGCGCCGGCAGCAGCGCCCGCTCAGCGCGGCTCAAGCTCGGGGTCATCGCTTGCCGCGCTCAGCCGCTCCTCCAGCAGGGCACCGTGGCCGGCGGCGACGGCGCGCTGGGCGCGGCGCTCGTCGAGCGGCACGCCGCGCTGCCGCGCCAGGTCGAGCAGGTCCTGCTTTTCGGTCCCTTCGCGGGCCACCTCGAAGAACACCCAGGCGAGCACGCCGAGCGCCAGGAAGGTCCCCTCGATCATCATGATCACCCCCGCCGTGCTCTGATCGGCGATCGCGGAGATGCCCCAGTAGCGCTCGCCCGGCGCGTAGATCGGGTAGAGCACGGTCCCCGACCACATCAGCACGTTGCCGAGGATCGCGCTGGTGAAGCGGACGGCGACCACGTAGGCGACCTTCCAACCGGCCCCGAACCACTGCGGCTTGGGGAGCGGGCCGAACACCGGCATCCACATCAGGCAGCCGAAGAAGAGGAAGGTCGTGTGCTCGAGGGCGTGGATCGGCGCCGCGCCGTAGGCGTCCTGGTAGATCGGCGGGATGTGCCAGAGGTAGAAGTTGATCGCCCAGAGCGGGAAGGCGACCGCCGGGTGGACGAGGATCTGGAGGCGGTTGAAGGCGGGGATCGCGAGGATCGGCTGCAGCAGCGAGCGGGTCAGGCCGAGGACGAGCAGCAGGGCGGCGAGGTCGCCGATCAGCAGGTGCTCGACCATGTGGGCGATCACCAGCTCGTCGGAGATGTGGCCGATCGGGCTGAACAGGGCGATCGCGATCGTCAGCAGGCCGGCCCCGAAGCAGAGTTGGCGCCAGAGCGGCACCCGGCGGCCGTCCCAGGACAGCACCATCACCCGGTGCCAGTAGAGGACACCGGCGACGGTGACCGGGATCACCTCGAGCGGCAGGAAGGTGCCGGCGACGTGGGCGAACGGCAGGCTCACGGCATTCCACGGTAGCTTGGCACCGCTTTGAGCGCAGCCGACCACCGCTTCCCGCCGATCGGCAGCTACGGCTTCCTCTCCGACTGCCACACCAGCGCCCTCGTCGCCTTCCCGGGGGAGGTCGAGTGGCTCTGCGTGCCGCGCTTCGACTCGCCCAGCGTCTTCGCCGCGCTGCTCGATCGCGACGCCGGCCACTTCAAGCTGGCGCCGGCCGGGGTCGTCGTGCCGATCAGCCGGCGTTACGAGCCGGGCACGCTGGTGATCGAGACGACCTGGGTGACCCCGACCGGCTGGGTCGTCGTCCACGACGCGCTGACGATCAGCGAATGGGCCGAGCAGGAAGGACCGGGCTCGCGGCCGCGGACGGCGCACGAGTGCGACCACTCGCTGCTGCGGACGGCGACCTGCGTCAACGGCGAGGTCGAGCTGGAGATGGAGTGCGTGCCCCGGTTCGCCTACGGGGCGAAGGCGGCCGAGTGGAGCGGCGGCGAGCTGGGCGAGGCGGCGGCGCGCGACAGCGACGGCACCGAGCTGCGGCTGAGCAGCGACATGGACCTCGCCCTGGAGGGCGGCGCGGCGCGCGGGCGGCTGCGGCTGCGCGAGGACGAAACCGGCTTCTGCGCCATAGCCTGGGGCGACGGCGGGCTGGGCGGCCCGCGCAGCGCCCCCGAGGCGCTGGAGCGGATCGAGTCGACGACGGAGTTCTGGCGCGCCTGGCTGCGCGACGGCGACTTCCCCGATCACCCCTGGCGGATCTACCTGCAGCGCTCGGCGCTCGTCCTCAAAGGGCTCACCTACGCGCCGAGCGGGGCGATCGTCGCTGCGCCGACCACCTCGCTGCCCGAGACCCCCGGGGGCGAACGCAACTGGGACTACCGCTTCAGCTGGATCCGCGACTCGACCTTCAGCCTCTGGGCGTTGCACACGCTCGGCTTCGACCAGGAGGCGCGCGACTTCATGCGCTTCGTACTCGACATCTGCCACGAAGACCCGCGGCTGCAGATCATGTACGGGATCGGCGGCGAGAAGCAGCTGACCGAGCGGACGCTCGACCACCTCGGCGGCTACGGCGGCGCGCAGCCGGTGCGGACCGGCAACGGCGCCTACGAGCAGCGGCAGAACGACGTCTGGGGGGCGCTGCTGGACTCGATCTACCTGCACGAGAAGGCGCTGCGCGGCGCCGGCACCCCGGCCGACCGCAAACTGATCCGCGAGCAGGTGGAAGCTGCGATCGCCGCCTGGCCGCATCCCGACCAGGGGATCTGGGAGTCGCGCGGCGAGCCGCAGCACTACGTCTCCTCGAAGCTGATGATCTGGGTCGCGGTCGACCGCGGCGCCCGCCTCGCCCGCACCGTCGGCGTCGAGGATGTCTCCGAGGAGTGGGAGGAGACGGCGGAGCGGATCCGCGCGGAGATCCTCGAGCGGGGCGTGCGCGACGAAGTCTTCCGCCAGCACTACGAGACCGACGCGCTCGACGCCTCGACGCTGCTGATCCCGCTCGTCCGCTTCCTGCCCGCCGACGATCCGCGCGTGCGGGCGACGGTCGAGGAGATCGCCGCCCGGCTCACTCAGAACGATCTCGTCCTCCGCTACAAGGTGGAGGAGACCGACGACGGGCTGAGCGGCGAGGAGGGGACCTTCCTGATCTGCTCTTTCTGGCTGGTCTCGGCGCTCTCGGAGATCGGCGAGCCGGAGCGCGCACGGGAACTCTGCGAGCGGCTGCTCGAGGCGGCCGGCTGGCTCGACCTCTACGCGGAGGAGCTGGAGGCGAAGAGCGCGCAGCACCTCGGCAACTTCCCGCAGGCCTTCACCCACCTGGCGCTGATCAACGCGGTCTCCCACGTGATCGCCGACGAGCAGCGCGAACACGCCGGGCCGACCGCCGCGTTCAGCGAGATGGGCGGCGTCCGCGAGGAAGCCTGAGCGATCTCCCGCTTGCACGATTTCTTGCGGACGGACAAACGTCTTGCAGACAGAAGATTAAGTTTCGTATATATTGCGGCTTCCGAATGGCAGGGAAGGACAAACCCGATCTTCAGGCTCTGCTCACAGCGCTCAGGCACGAACTGCGGCGCCGCATCCTGCGCGTGATGGCGGACGGCGAGCCGATCAGCCCCTGTCAGCTGTCCGATCGGCTGGGCGCGTCGGTCAGCAACGTCAGCTACCACGTTCGCGTTCTCGCCCGAACACGCCGTGGTCGAGTCGGTCGAAGAGCGGCAGGTGCGGGGCGCGACCCAGCACTTCTACCGCTTCGCGCGGGGCGCCGAGTGGGCCAAAAAGGTGCTCGAAGAATTCGAGGAGGACCCGCCGGACGACGACGCGTCCTGAGGGGGGAGAGATCGGCCCGCTGCGCCCTTGTGTAGGTGAGTCGTGGAAGGCATGGACGAGACCCGAACCCCAGCAGAGGACGACGCCGCCGTCGAGGGCGCGGTGCTGCGGCTGCTGCTGGAGCTCCACCCCGCCCTGATCGCCTTCGAGGAGCTGCTGCGCGAGATCGCCGCGGGCGCCGCCGACTTCGGGCAGCGCGACGCGCTCGAGCGGGCGCTGCGCGACCTGGCCGCCGCGGGCCTCCTGCACCGCAACGGCGACCTCGTCCTCCCCAGCCGCGCCGCGGTGCGCTGCGACGAGCTGCTCGGCGACTGAGGCGGTCAGTCCTCGCGCAGCGGACGGCGCGCCGTCTCGGGGAGACGGAGGACGACCGGCACGGCGGCCAGCGCGACCAGCGCCAGCATCAGGCCGGGCGCCGGGTCCCAGCCGGTGAGGCGGATCAGCAGGGTGGCGGCGAGCGGGGAGAGGCCGCCGAAGATCGCGGTGGCGATGTTGTAGCCGACCGCCAGGCCGCTGAAGCGATCGGCGGTGCCGAACTGCTCCGGGATCGCCGAGGAGGCGATCGAGCACCAGGCGGCGGCCCCGGCCGCCAGCGCGACGGCCGCCGCCAGCTGCAGCAGGGCGGCGCTGCCGGCGAGCAGGGCGAAGAGCGGCACCGAGGCGACGATCAGCGCCAGCCCGGTGACGCCGAGGCTGGCCCGCCGGCCGCCGGCGTCCGCCCACCAGCCGGCCAGCGGCGTGAGCAGCACGTACACCGCCGTCGCGACGGTCGACCAGATCAGCGCGTCGTCGTGCTGCGCCTTGCCGAACGACTCCAGAAAGGTGGGCACGTAGGTGATGCCCAGGTAGTAGGCGACCGAGCCGACCGCGGAGAGCGCGAAGGCCACGAACACCGCCCACCGGGCCCTGACCACCGCGTCGCGGACCGGATGCTCCGAGACCTGGCCCGATTCCCGCATGCGGCGGAAGGCCGGCGTTTCGGCGAGCGACCTCCTCAACACCAGGATCGTCACGGCGAGCGCGGCCCCCAGCAGCACCGGGATCCGCCAGCCCCAGTCGTCGAGCTGCTGCTGGGAGAGGGCAGCGCTGACGATCGCGGTCGAGCCGACCGCGATCAGCGTTCCGATCCCGGAGGCGGCGGGGGCGAAGCTGACGACCAGGCCGCGCGACCTGACCTTGGCGATCTCCAGCAGGTAGACCAGGATGCCCGAGTACTCGCCGCCCACCGCGAACCCCATCGCCAGCCGCAGCAGGAAGAGGCCGATCGGCGCGGCGACGCCGATCCTCGCCTCGCTCGGCAGCAGGCCGTTGAGCAGCAGCGCGACGCTCATGATCGAGGCCGAGACGAGCAGCGCGTCGCGGCGCCCGATCCGGTCGCCGAAGTGGCCGAAGACGATCGCCCCGACCGGGCGGGCCAGGTAGGCGATCGCGAAGACCGCCAGGGTCACGACCACCCCGTCCAGGCCGCTCTCGCCGGGGAAGAAGACCCGCGCGTAGATCGGCGCCAGGAAGACGTAGAGGCTGAAGTCGTACCACTCGATGATCGTCCCCAGCGCGGCGACGACCACGGCTCGTCGCGTCCCCGCGGCGGCTACCTCGGTGCCCGCTTCGCCTGCGACGTCCTCTCCATCGCCCACCGCTCGGCAGTATCGCCGAGAGCCGGGACGCCTGTCGCTGCGAGCTCATAGGAT
>CAVVHQ010000007.1:0-13443 GCA_963748075.1 uncultured Solirubrobacterales bacterium
TGGAGCCGCCGGTCCCGTGCACGGTCGTCTTTACTTCGTTTTGCTCGAGCTCGTTGAGCAGGCTCTGCTCGGTGTTCGGCGGGTAGCCGGTCGAGAAGCTGTCGCCGCTGTTCTGCTTGACGTCGAGCGTGTTGTCCTTGGTGTTGATCGTCACCTCTTCGACCTGGCCGCTGGCGATCAGACCGGTCTTCGGCTTGACGAGTTCGTTGTAGGACGGCGATTCCGTGCTCGGCCCGGGGCTGATCACCCGCTGAGCGACGAAGGCGAGGATCACCACCAGGAGGATTGGGAACGCTGCGCTTTTGAAAAAACGCCTCACAGGCAAAATTCAGCGTACCAGGGCGGTTTCAGGGCCTGGCCGCCTGGTCATCCAATGCAGCGACGTAGTCGAGGTTGCGGTAGCGCTGGGCGTAGTCGAGCCCGTAGCCGATCGCAAAGCGGTCGGGGATGCGGAAGCCGACGTAGTGCGGCTCGAGGTCGACCCGCAGCCGGTCCGGCTTGGTCAGCAGCGCGCAGGCCTTCAGCGAGGCCGGGGCGCGGGCGTTGAGGCTGCGCATCAGGTACTGCAGCGTCAGGCCGGAGTCGATTATGTCCTCGACGATCAGCACGTGACGACCCTCAATCGGGGCGTCGAGGTCCTTGAGGATCCGCACGACGCCAGAGGAGTCCGTCTGCGAGCCGTAGCTGGAGACGGCCATGAAGTCGATCTCGCAGGGCACCGTGAGGTGCCGCATCAGATCGGCGAGGAAGATAACCGCGCCCTTCAGCACGCCGACCATGAACAGGTCGCGACCAGCGTAGTCCCCGCTGATCTCCGTGCCCAGCTCGGCGATGCGCTGCTGCAGCTCCTCGCCGGAGACCAGGGTCTCGCCGACTGCCTCGCTCACGTGCGGCAGTCTCCCACAGCCGCCGACGGGTCGAAAACCACCCCTATATGGTGGGTTTTCGGCCCATCGGCGGGCTCAGCGCTCGGCGCGGAGGACGCCGCGCTTGGCGATCGCCCGCACGCCGCCGCCGAGGTCGAGCATCGCGGTGCCGGTACGGCGCAGTGCCACGACCTCCTCGGCGTGACGGGCAGCGCCGGCCACCGGGCGGCCGGCCGCCCGGTCGGCCAGCTGCTGGACGACCAGACGGCGCAGCGCCACTGGCAGCTCGGCGAGGCGGTCCAGCTCGATCGTGTTGCGGGGCGAGCCGTTGGAGCCGTCCAGCTCGGCGGCGATCAGCGCGTCGAGCACCTCGGCCTCGTCGCGCAGCAGCTCCGCGGTGCGCAGCACGTTGCGGGCCGCAGCCGGATGGACCTCGGCGATCGCCCGAGCGAGCCCGTGGCGCACCCGGTTGCGGGCGTAGGCGGGCTCGCGGTTGCTCGGGTCGTCGCGCCAGGGCAGCCCGCGCCCCTCGCAGTAGGCGGTGGTCTGCTCGCGGCTGAAGCCGAGCAGCGGCCGCACCAGTTTGCCGTCGCGCGGCTTCATCCCGAGCAGCGCGCGGCGGCTGGGCGAGGAGGCGAGTCGGTAGAGGATCGTCTCGACCTGGTCGTCGGCGGTGTGGCCGGTGGCGATCAGGCCGTCGTCGGCCAGCGCCAGGCGCGCCGCCGCCGCGTAGCGGACGTCGCGCGCCCAGGCCTGCAGGTTGCCGGGGCCCTCCGGGCGGCGCGGCCGCTCGATCTCCAGGCGCACCCCGAGCCGCTCGCAGAGCGCCACGCAATGGGCCTCGTCGGCGTCGGAGTCGTCGCGCAGCCCGTAGTTGACGTGCAGGGCCGTGACCCCCTCCCGTCCCAGCAGCCGCACCGCCAGGTCGAGCAGGCAGACCGAGTCCCTCCCTCCGGAGAGCATCGCGACCAGCGGCGTCCCGGCCGGCAGCATGCCGGCCTCGCGCACCGCCTCGAGCATCGCCTCGTTCTCCATCCCATAAGTGTTGCGCGGACGCGTGCGGGGGATCAGGTGGCTGCCCGACGGACGACGAACAGCGGGGTGGCCTCCGGGAAGCCCTTCAGGTGGACCTCGCCGATCGGCTCGGAGGCGAGGTCGCGGCCGTCGAGGGAGTGGGTGACGCGGTCGGTGACCAGCACCTCGCCCGCCTGGGCGCGGCCGACGACGCGGTGAACGAGGTTGACCTGGGTGCCGAAGTAGTCGCCATCGCGGTAGACGGCGCTCGCGTAGTGGACGCCGACGCGGGGACGCGGGCGGCGCGGGAACCGCTCCAGCAGGGCGACCGCCCACTCGGTCAGCGACGCGGGGTCGGGGGAGACGACCATCACCTCGTCGCCGATCGTCTTCACGATCGTCGCCTCGGCCGGCAGCGTCGCTTCGACCGTCTCGACGAAGTGCTCGACCACGTCGAACGCCTCCTGGTCGCCCTCTTCCTCGGTGTAGCGGGTGAAGCCGGTGAGGTCGATGAAGCAGAGGGTGACCGGCACCTGGCCGAGGTGGGGGACGGGCGCCTCGAGGTCGGTCTCCATATGACCGACCACGTCCTGCTCCATGAAGTAGCGCAGGTAGCGGGTGTGCAAGTACTCGGTCAGCGGCGCCGCAAGCGGCAGGAGGTCGGCGGCCAGCTCGCCCATCTCCTCGGCGATCTCGAGCTCGGGCAGGGCGTCCCGAATCATCGGTTCGTGCACGTGGAGGTGGAAGAGGCGCACCTCCGTCTCGGCGATCCGCCGCAGCGACTGGACGTAGACGCGGACGACCTGCAGGAAGGCGATCAGCGGAAAGCCGGTGGCGAGCACCCGGGCGCAGTGCCGCAGCGCGTTGACGTCGTCGGGGTTGAGCAGCCGCTCGCGGGCGAGCGGCGTGCCGAGGATGACCTGGATGCGCTCGATCAGCTCCGGCTCGAGGCCGGTCTCACGCGCCACCTCCTCGACCGTCGACTGCTCCTCGGAGCCGGGGAAGAGGTCCTCGACGAAGCCGAAGGCGAGCCGCCCCTCGCGGCCCGCCCGTCGCAGTTCCTCCAGCGAGTGCCCCCGCTCGCGCATCCGCCCCACCACCCGCGCCTGCGCGGCGGCGGCGGCCGTCCAACGGCCGCGCCGCACCGGCACGACGTGCTCTGCGGCCCAGCGCCTCAGCGTGCTGGCCGGGACGCCGGAGCGCCGCGCCGCCTCGCTCAGCGATATCCGCTCGTCCGCCGTCATCTCACGCCAGTCTCGCGCTGCGCACGCGACGCGAACTGTCGGATATGCACACTTGCCTCAGCACTCAGGCCGAGGCTAGAGACAAGCGGGGACAAACACGAGCGGGGCGGCTCTCGCCGCCCCGCTCGTGTGACTTGTCTCCTCCAGCGCCCTAGGCGGTGATCTCCTCCTCGGGGTGCGCTTGGAGCACTGCCTCTCCGCCCTCGCCGGTGCGGATGCGAATCGCCTCCTCCACCGGCAAAACGAAGATCTTGCCGTCCCCCACCTCGCCAGTCCGGGCGTGTTTGAGGATGGTTTCGACGACCAGGGGCTTGTCTTTGTCCTCGACCACGACCTCGAGCTTCAGTTTGGGCCGGACGTTGACAGTCAGGGTCGAGCCGCGGTACCGCTCGATGATCCCCTTCTGCCTGCCCGAGCCCTTGGCCTCGCTGATCGACAGGGAAGGGAACCCCTTGTCGAGCAGCTCGGTCCTGATCGGCTCGAACGCCTCGTGGCGTATGAACGCTTCTATCTTCTTCATGCCTTGAGGCCTCCTAACGCGACTCGGTCGCGGTCATCTGGGCGGGCGCGGCCGAGGGAATCGCGGCCCCACCACCTCCCATCGTGCTTGGCAAACCGGTCGAATACTCCGGCTGCGGGATGAACTGCTCCGGGTACCCATACATGCCGTGGCTGCTGATGTCCAGGCCGGCTTCCTCCTCCTGGTCGTCGACCCGCAGCCCGATCGTCGATTTGATGAAGCCGAACGTGGCGATCGAGATCACGAAGACGACGACGAAGGTGAACAGCACGGCCAGGCTCTGGACTCCGAGCTGGCCCAGGGTGGAGCTGAACGGTTCGCTGCCGAATATCGAGTACCAGACCCCCGGCGAGGCGCCTTCGCTGACCAGGCGCGCGGAGCCGAAGATGCCGACCGAGAGGGTGCCCCAGATTCCGGCCAGGCCGTGCGCCGAAAGGGCGCCGACCGGGTCGTCGAGGAGCTTGTCGATCGCCAGCACGGCGAAGACGACGACCAGACCGGCGATGAAGCCGATGATCGGCGCCGCCCAGTACTCGACGAAGCCCGACGGGGCGGTGATCCCGACCAGGCCGGCGATCGCGCCGTTGCCGGCCATGCCGACGTCGAGCGATCTGCTCTTCAGGTAGACGGCGAGCGACGCGCCGATCACGCCTGCGGCGGCGGCGAGCTGGGTGTTGAGCATGACCTCGCCGAAGAACGAGCCGGCGGTTTCGAAGGTCGAGCCTCCGTTGAACCCGAACCAGCCGATCCAGAGGACGATCACGCCGAGGCCGACCAGCGGCATCGAGTGCCCGGGGATGACCCGCGGCTTGCCGCTCGCGTCGTACTTCCCCTTGCGCGGGCCGAGCAGCAGCAGCGCCGCCAGGGCCCCGACCGCACCGGTCAGGTGCACGACCGAGGAGCCGGCGAAGTCCATCACCGGTTTGCCGCCGACGTCGCCGAGCAGGCCGCCGCCCCAGACCGCGTGGGCGACCAGCGGATAGATCACGGCGCCGAAGACGATCGCGTAGATCACGTAGGCGCCGAACTTGATCCGCTCCAGCGTCGTGCCCCAGACGATCGCCAGCGAGACCGCGCAGAAGGCGAGCCCGTAGAGCATCAGCATCGCGGTTTCACCGGTCGCCGCTTCCCCCGCGACCGACTGACCGAAGTGGAAGAAGAAACCGCTGTCGCCGAAGAAGTCGTTGCCGCCTCCTTCGGCTATGCCGTAGCCGATCGCCCACCAGGCGATCGTGCAGAGCGCCAGGTTGACCAGGACCTTGGCGACCCCGGTACCGGCGTTCTTCTGCCTCGAGAAGCCGATCTCGAGGAACATGAACCCGGCCTGCATGAGGAAGACCAGGACGGTCGCCAGGCCGACCCAGACCATGTTCAGCTCGCTGGTCTTTTCTTCGAGCGTGCCGGCGACTTCGCCCACGGTGGCTGCCGATGCCACCGTGGGCAGCAATAGGGCAGCAAACACCGCCAAAAGCGCGGCGACGCCGATCTTCTTTCTCATCGAACTTCCTCCTTGCCCGCCGTGGCACGGCCGCGGCGGTCGCGGTTTGGTAGCGATTGCAGCCAAGGTATGGCGGGCCCGTCGGGCTGTGTTTGGACTCTTGGAGGAAATCTGCGAAGCGCATTTCTCACGAGTGGCAGTAGGGTCATCCGCCGATGCCGACCCGGCTGCGACCGAAAGCGCCGCTCGCCGCCGACGCGATCCTGGTCGGCGACCCCGGCCGCTCGCTGCTTCTCGCCCAGGAGCTGCTCGAGAAGCCGCTGATGAGCAACCACGCGCGGGGACTCTGGGGGTACTCGGGGCGGACGCATGCCGGCGACGAGCTGACGATCCAGGCGACCGGGATGGGCGGACCGAGTGCCGCGATCGTGCTCGCCGACCTGGCGAAGCTCGGCGTGAAGCGGGCGGTGAGGGTCGGCACCTGCACCGGCCTCGAGCCAGGCTCGCGGCCGGGCGAGCTGCTGCTCGTCGCCGAGGCGCTCGCGGCCGGCGGCAGCGCCGCCGCGGTGGGCCTCGCCACCGGCGAGGCCGTGCTGCCGGACCGCGTTCTCCTGGAGCGACTTCGGGTGGAGTTGGGGGGCGAGGCGCGGGCGGTGGTGGTGGCGAGCTTCGACGCGCTGCCGGTGGAGGCCGCGACGGCGCCGCCGGCCGCCGCGGCGGCCGACATGCAGACGGTAGCCGTGCTGGCCCGGGGGCGTCAGCTGGGAATCGCCGTCGCAGCGGTGCTGATCGTCAGCGAGACGGGCGGGGGCGAGGCGCTCGCCGACGAGCCACTGGAAGCGGCGGCGAAGCGGGTCGGTCGGGCCGCCTCCGCAGTACTCTCAACCTAAGGTCAAGGGTTAGAGCTATCCCCTCGGGGCCTCGGAGGCCCCCTGCTCGGCGCGGTCGGCGGCGAGCTGCCGCCGCAAGCCGCCCAGCTCGCGCGAGACGCGGTCGAATTCGTCCTCGACCTCTTCCAGCCGCTGCGATACGGAGCGCAGCCGCCGCTCGAGACGCTCGACTTCGCCGGCCGTCGGGACGTTGAGGGCCGCCAGCGCCGCGTGCTGGGCCTCGACCGCCTTCTCACGGGCGCCGAACGCGGCCGCTACCGCGTTCTCCAGCACCTGGCTGTCGAGCAGCGCCTGGGCCAGCTCCCCGATCGCCTGCTCGCTGCGGGCGCGGAGGCTCTCCTGGTCTTGATCCTCGAGGCTCATCGACGACACCATAGCCGTCGGCGCGCCGGGGCGGGGCGGTGCCGAAACGGACGGCTGGCGAGCCCATCCGGGTGGGTTGCGATCCTCCCGCTGCACAGCCATGGAAACGCCGTTGATTAAGGCCGTGTTGGGGACCAGCACCCCGCATTGCGCGTCTACCCGCGAATCAGTAGCGTGCTTATGTCTGATCCCTGGGGAGAGAGGTGAGGCGGGTCCGCTGCAGGACCGGAACCGTGTGCGCGGGTATCGAGGCGCCGTCGAATGAGACACAAGCTCGCACTGACGATAGCTCTGGCCGGGTTCGCGATGGCTACCGCGCTCGGCGTCGGCATGGCCGGAGCCGATCAGGTGAACGGGCTCGGTGACAGCCAGGCGATCGGCACGAGCCCGACCGCCCCGGTGCTGCCGCCGGCCCAGCAGCCGGCCTGTGCGAACGAAGCCGACGACGACGGGGACGGGTCGATCGACCTCGAAGACCCCGACTGCAGCTCTCCGTCGGACCCCAGCGAGGAATCCGAGGCGCCGGCCGAAGGGGAAGGCGAAGCAGCGCCCGACGCTGGGGCGCCCGACGCGGCGGCGACCGACGCGGCGGCGACCGGCAAGCAGGGGAGCGGCAACGGCGTCCAGGCCGGTGCGCCGCTCGAAGCGAGCAAGGCGCCCCCCGCCGGCGGAGAAGGGGTGAAGCGCAACCAGAGCCTCGGCGAAGGGACCGGTCGCGACGGTGGGGTGCAGGCGCCCAGCAGCGCGACTGCGGGCGTCCAGCCGCCGGCAAGAAGCGCCGATGGCGGCTCGCAGTTCGGCAAAGGCGGCGCCCCCACCTCGGCCAACCCCTCGACCACGATCGCCCCCTTCGGCCCGGCCCCGATCGGCGTCCCCAACCTGATCATCGACTCCTTCGAGATCCCGCCCTTCCTGCTGCCGATCTACCAAGCCTGCGGCGCCGAGTACGGGATCCCCTGGGAGGTGCTGGCCTCGATCAACAAGATCGAGACCGCCTTCGGCACCAACCTCAACGTCTCCAGCGCCGGCGCGGTCGGCTGGATGCAGTTCCTCCCCTCGACCTGGAAGACCTACGGGATCGACGCCAACGCAGACGGCCGCAAGGACCCCTACAACCCGGTCGACGCGATCTGCGCGGCCGCCAGCTACCTGAAGGCCAGCGGGGGCACCGGCGACCTCTACAACGCGATCCTCGCCTACAACCACGCCGACTGGTACGTCCAGGAGGTGCTGCTCTACGCGCGCGCTTACGGCAAGCTGCCGACCGGGCTGGTCGGCTCGCTGACCGGGCTGACCGAAGGCGCCCACTTCCCGGTCGCCGCCGATGCCCGCTACGCCGACGACCTCTCGACCCGCGCGGCACTGAGCCGCGCCACCCCGAAGGCGCGCTCCGAGTCCGGCAACGCCGCCGAGGTGATCGCCTCCTCGCCGACCCGCCGGGGGATCAACATCTTCGCGCGCCGCGGCGCGCCGGTCGTCGCCGTCAACGACGGGGTGATCGTGAAGCTCGGCAACTCGAAGAAGCTCGGTCGCTACGTGGTCCTCAGGGACGCCTACGGCAACCGCTACACCTACGCGAAGCTGGGGAAGATCGTTCGCGACCGGCGCCTCGTGGTGATGCCCACCGGCAAGGAGAAGCGGGTACCGGTCGACAGCCAGAACATCCGCCCGCGCCTCTACGCGCTGCCGGGCCGCGCCGACCGACGGCAGCGGCAGCGGAGCGACGGGAGGCGCGACAGCGCCACGACGGTCGGCGCCAGCGGAACCCTAAAGGTCGGGTCGAAGGTGATCGCCGGCACCGTCCTGGCGCGGATCGGCGCTGGCGAAGACGGCGTCGACCCGTACATCAACTTCTCGATCCGGCCGGCCGGCCGCGGCGCCCCGAGGATCGACCCGAAGCCGATCCTCGACGGCTGGAAGCTGCTCGAGGCAACGGCCATCTATCGCGCGAAGGGCAAGAACCCGTTCACCGCCAAGCTCAGCGGCGCCGGGGTCCTGCTGCTCTCCAAGGAGGCGCTGCAGCGTCGCGTCCTCGCCGACAAGCACCTCGAGATCTACGAGTGCGGGCGCACCGACATCGCCACCGGCAGGATCGACCGGCGGGTGCTGGCGATGCTCGAGTACCTGGTCTCCAAAGGCTTCGAGCTGTCGGTCACCTCGCTGGAGTGCGGCCACGGCTACCTCACGTCGTCGGGCAACGTCTCCGAGCACTCCTCCGGTGACGCTGTCGACATCCCGACGATCGACGGCGTGCCGGTGACCGGTCACCAGGGACCGGGCACGCTGACCGACCAGCTGCTCAAAACCGTGCTGCAGCTGCAGGGGACGATGCACCCCCACCAGCTGATCTCCCTCGAGGACCTGCCCGGGCCGACCAGCATCGCCCTGTCCGACCACAACGACCACGTCCACGTCGGCTACCGGCCCGACCCCGGACCGTTCGGCAAACAGATCGACGCCCTGCTGAAGCCGAAGCAGTGGCTGCGGCTCACCAACCGCCTCGACAGGATCCGCAATCCCGCCGTGCCGACCTCGCCGTCGGGTTACTCGCTGCCCGACAAGTGGCACAACCACAACTCTTCGGATTCGCGCAGTTCGAGCTCGCCGGCGCGCTAGCCGTCCCGGATGGGCGGTACCTGGTGCGCGGGGGCGGCCCGGACGAAGCGGAGAGCGTCCTCGTGATCGAGACCCTGGGAGCGCCGCCGCCGGCGCGACGGCGGCGCAGGCCAAGGCGGGCGGATCCGGGCGCCGCGCCCCCGCCCCTGCCGCTGACCCGGGCAACCGCCGTGCGCGCCCACCACCCCTTCGACACCGAGGGAGAGGCGGCGCGCTGGCTCGAGGGGGCGCTCGCGTCCGAGGAGCAGGTCGAGGAGCTCCTCGCCGAGGGCATCGACCTGCTCAACCGCGCGCTCCACACCCAGGCCGCGTCCAGCGCCGACCCGCGCCTCGCGGAAACCAGCCCGGAGCGCGCGATCACGGTCCGGATCGGCTACGGCAGCGGCAAGGAGGTCGCCGCCGGCCGCTTCACCGCTGCGCACGAGATCGACCTCAGAAGCAGCTCCTCCTCCCGGCGCCGGCGCCGGGAGGAGGAGCTGCGCCCACAGGAGCGGGTGGCCGCCGTGCTTGGGCGGAGAGAGCGGATCGATGCCTGCGAGACGCTGCTGCTGCGGGCCCGCGCCGACCTCGACGCCGGTCGCCGCCGCGAGGCCGCCCTGCAGCTGCGGATCGGGCTGGAGGCGCTGCTGGTCGAGCTGGCCGGGGCGCTCGCCGACCCCGGGCACGAGGAGGACATGGCGATGCTGGAGGCGAGGCGCGGCGAGGCCGGCGAGGCGGCCAACACGGCGCTGCGCGGCGACTTCGACGACGAGCGCGAGCGCCAGGTTCGCGAGTTGGTCGAGCTCTGCGAGCGGATCCTCCGCCGTCGACGTATCCTTCGCGGCTGATGGGGACGGCAGGGGTCGGGACGAGGAGAGGGGCACCCCCGCCCGGACAATCGCCGGCCTAATTAGGCCGGCGATTTGAGTATCCGCCCGTTCGGGGGTGCCCCTCTCCTCGTCCCCATCACGCTGTCGGAGCACCCCCATGACGTCGTCGGAACTCAACCCGCTCGTCGCGCCGTTCGGAGCTCAAAGCGAGAGACGGCGCGCGACCAACTCGTCTTGGAGGGAGCTGGCGAGGTGGTGGGCTTCGTCGAGTGCTACGCCCTCGAGCGACGGGATGCCGATCACCGTCAACCCCGCGGCGCGCGCCGCGGCGACGCCGGTGGGCGAGTCCTCGAGGGCGACAACCCGCGGACCGGCCTCGACGTCGAGCCTTCGACACGCCTCCAGGTAGGGGTCGGGGGAGGGCTTCGGCGCCGCCACTTCGTGGGCGCTGAGGACGACGTCGAAGCGGTCCTCGAAGCCGACGATCTCCAGCGAGCGCTGCACGAAGCGCAGCGGCGAGTTGGAGACGAGACCGGTCGGGGTCCCCCGCCGCCACAGCTCGTGCAGCAGCTCGCGCGCGCCGATCATCACCTCGACCCCGTGCTCGAGCTCGGCGATCACCAGCTCGTTCAGCTCGTCGATCAGGGCTACGGCGTGGCCGGGCTCCGCCAGCCGCCGCTCGAGGATGTCGCCGGCGATCTCGGCGGAAGTGCCGACCAACTCCAGCTTGTGAGTCGGGGTGAACTCCAGCCCGCGGCGCTCGAACAGGTCCCGCTCAGCCCGCGTCCAGACCGACTCGGTGTCGAGCAGCAGGCCGTCGTTGTCGAAGACGACCGCCTCGGGCGCCGCCGGCGCCCCGCCGCCCAGCCCCGCCATCGCTCAGGCGAGCGCCCCCAACACGGCGCTCAGCTCCTCGTCGACCTCACCGTCCAACTTCAGCTCCGCCTCGCCGTCGTACGGGGTCGGCCCCTTGGTGACGATCGCCAGCCGTCCGCCGCTCTCCAGGGTGAGCCCCGGCAGCGCGGCGACCGGGTGGACGACGAGCGAGGAGCCGACGCAGAGCATCAGCTCGGCCCGCGCGGCCAGCTCCTGCGCCCGAGCCATCGCACCCTCCGGCAGCAGCTCGCCAAAAAGGACGACCTCCGGCTTCACCGCCCCGCCGCACTCGGCGCAGCGAGCGACGTCGGCGGCGTCGAACAGCCCCTCGACCTCGTCGATCCGGTAGGAGGCGTCGCAGTCCCTGCAGGTCGAAGTCTCGATCGTCCCGTGCACCTCGACCACGTTCTGCGAGCCGGCGGCGCGGTGCAAACGGTCGATGTTCTGCGTGATCACGCCTTCCAGCAGGCCGAGCCGCTCCAGCTCGGCCAGCGCTTCGTGGGCGCCGTTCGGCCGCTTCTCCCCAAGCGTCTGGAAGCGCGGCCGGTAGTAGGACCAGAAGCGGGCCGGCTCGCGCTCGAATACGTCGATGTGGGCGACCTCCATCGGGTCGACCTTCTCCCACAGCCCGGTCTCCGGCGTGCGGAAGTCGGGGATCCCGGAGGGCACCGAGACCCCCGCTCCGGTCAGCGCCACCGTGCAGCGCGACCCGCAGATCAGCTCGGCGAGCCGCTCAGCCTTCGCCGACGGGCCGAAATGTCCAGTCGGGCTGGACATTTCGGCCCGTCGGCCGATGTTGTCGGGTGTTAGTTGCCGCTCCATTTGGGGGTGCGTTTGCCGAGGAAGGCGCTGATCCCCTCCTTGGCGTCCTCGCTGGCGAAGGCCGCGGCGAAGGCCTGCTTCTCGGCCTCGATCCCCTCGTCGAGGTCGCCCCTGTGCGAGGCGCGCTTGATCTGCTCGCGGGCGACCGGCGCCTGGCCGGCCAGCTTGCGAGCCCACATCAGCGCCGTCTCGAACAGCTCGTGGTCGGGGACGACGCCGCTGACGAGGCCGAACTCGAGCGCCTCCTCGGCGAGGATCGCATCGCCGATCAGGTTCATCTCCAATGCCTTGCTCGGGCCGACCAGGCGGGGCAGCCGCTGGGTGCCGCCGAAGCCGGGGACGATCCCCAGCTTGATCTCCGGCTGACCGAAGACGGCCGCCTCGGCGGCGAGCCGCACGTCGCAGGCCATCGCCAGCTCGCAGCCGCCGCCGAAGGCGATCGAGTTGACCGCGGCGATCGTCGCCACGCTGTCCTGCCCGAGCTCGCGCAGCAGCGCGTGGGTGGTGTGGAGCAGCTCCTCGCCCGCCCCCTCGTCCATCTGGGTGAACGCCTTGATGTCGGCGCCGGCCGAGAAGACGACCGGGATCGAGGAGGCGACGACCATCGCCCCCAGACCGTCCGCCGTCTTGACCCGCTCCCAGACCGCGCCGAGGTCGCGGATCACGTCGGGCGAGATCGCGTTCATCGGCGCGTTGGCGAGCCAGGCGATCGCCACCTCGCCACGCGTCTCCAGCTTCACGGTCTCCGCCTGCTCGCCGTCGTCGGGCTGCGGGTAGGGATAGAAGCCCTGGCCGGACTCGAGCCCCAGTCGCCCCTGGGCGACCAGCCGCTTCAGGGTGACCGGGGGCGCGAAGCGCCCGCCGTATTTCTCCGCCAGCCGCTCGATCCGCTCCAGCACGTCGCCCAAGCCCTCCAGGTCGGCTTTCCAGAACGGCGGAAACAGGCCTTTGCGCGGGTCGAGCCCGGCCCCGGCCATCATCCCGAGGTCGATGTCGCGGACCGAGCAGACGCCCTCCTCGACCAGCAGGCAGGCCTCGATCAGCGCCCGGCCGGTGAACATCGCGACCAGCTCCTCGGCGTCGGGCTCGGCCTCGCCGGGGATCGTCTGCTCGCCGTTGGAGAAGAAGCCCTCGCCGCCGCTCTTCGCGCCGAGCTTGCCGTCGGCGACGAGCTGCCGCAGGCCCTTGTGGACGTAGAAGCCCTCGCCGTAGGAGTCGGCGAGGTGCTCGGCGACGTGCAGGACGGTGTCGAGGCCGAGCAGGTCGCTGAGGAAGAACGGGCCCATCGGCGCGACCTTGGCGGCGGCGATCGCCTCGTCGATCGCCTTCAAGGACAGTCCCTGCTCCTCCTGGGCGCGCCAGATCTCGCCGATCGTCGCCATCAGCACCCGGTTGACCACGAAGCCGGGCACCTCGCCGCAGACGATCGGCTGCTTGCGGATCGCCTGGGCGAAGTTGTAGGCGGCGGTGGCGGTCTCCTGCGAGGTGTCCTCGCCGGCGACCACCTCGACCAGTGGCATCACCGAGGCCGGGTAGAAGAAGTGGAAGCCGACCACCTTGTCGGGGCGCAGGGTCGCCTCGCCGATCTCGGCGATCGATAGCGAGGAGGTGTTGGAGGCGAGGATCGCGTGGCCGGGCGTCGCCGCGTCCAGCTCGCGGAAGACCGCCTGCTTGATCTCCATCTTCTCCGGCACCGCCTCGACCACGAAGTCGACCTCGCCGAACCCCTCGTAGGTCGTGGTGCCGGCGATCAACTTGATCACCTCGGCGAGGCGGGCGTCGGCCTGCTCCTGGGTCAGCTTCTCCTTCTCGACCAGGCGGCCGAGCTGGCCCTCGGTGACGGCGCGGGCTTTCTCGAGCGCCGCGTCGACGAACTTCTGGTCGACGTCTTTGACGACCACGGGGATGTCGGAGGCGGCGATCGCCTGCGCGATCTCGCCGCCCATCGTGCCTCCGCCGACGACGGCGGCCTTGGAAACGAACAT
>CAVVHQ010000008.1:0-74044 GCA_963748075.1 uncultured Solirubrobacterales bacterium
GCGAGGCCCTCGACCGGGACCCGCGTCTGCTCGAGCGAGTCGCGGTCGCGCAGGGTGACGGTGTCGTCCTCCATCGTCTGGCCGTCGACGGTGATGCCCCACGGGGTGCCGATCTCGTCCTGGCGCCGGTAGCGCTTGCCGATCGAGCCGCCCTCGTCGAACTCGGCCGGGACGCGGCGGTGCACCGCCTCGAAGACCTCGCGGGCCTTCTCCGGCATGCCCTCCCTGGAGACGAGGGGGAGGACGGCCGCCTTGACCGGTGCGAGACGGGGGTGGAGGCGGAGCACCGTGCGCTTGCGGCCCTCGACCTCCTCGACGTCGTAGGCGTCGACCAGGAAGGCGAGGGCGGCGCGGTCGGCGCCCGCCGCAGGCTCGATCACGTAGGGGACGTAGCGCTCTTTGGTCTGCTGGTCGAAGTACTCGAGCTTCTCGCCGCTGAACTTGGCGTGCTGGGTGAGGTCGAAGTCGCCGCGGTTGGCGATCCCCTCCAGCTCCGACCAGCCGATCGGGAACAGGTACTCGACGTCGCTGGTCGCCGAGGAGTAGTGCGAGAGCTCCTCGGCGCCGTGTGGGCGAACGCGCAGGAAGTCGGGGCGGATCCCCAGCTCCGTGTACCAGCGCTCGCGCTGCTCGATCCACGTCCGGTGCCACTGCTCGGCGTCCTCGGGCGGCACGAAGAACTCCATCTCCATCTGCTCGAACTCGCGGGTGCGGAAGATGAAGTTGCCGGGGGTGATCTCGTTGCGGAACGACTTGCCGACCTGGGCGATCCCGAAGGGCGGCTTCTTGCGGGCGAAGCCGAGCACGTTCTTGAAGTTGATGAAGATGCCCTGCGCCGTCTCCGGCCGCAGGTAGACCTCCGAGCCCGCGCCGGCCACGGGGCCGATGTGGGTCTCGAACATCAGGTTGAACTGGCGTGGCTCCGACAGCTCGCCGCCGCACTCGGGGCAGCGCAGCTCGGCGCTCGGGTCGCCGCCTTCCGCCTCGACCTCCTCGCGCAGGTGATCCTCGCGCCAGCGTTTCTTGCACTCGCCGAGGCACTGGACGAGCGGGTCGGTGAACCCCTCCAGGTGCCCCGAGGCCTCCCAGACGCGCCGGTGCTGGAGGATCGCCGAGTCGAGCGCCACGATGTCGTCGCGTTCCTGCAGCATCGCCCGCCACCACTCGGCCTTGACGTTGCTCTTGAGCAGCACGCCGTAGTGGCCGTAGTCGTAGGTCGAGCCGAGCCCGCCGTAGATCTCCGAGGAGGGGAAGACGAAGCCGCGCCGTTTGCAGAGCGCGACGATCTCCTCCATCGTCGTCTCGGCTGAGCCGGTCTGGGGATTGGCTGCCATCGGCAGAACGGTATAGAGGGGACGCGGCGCGGGCGCTGCGGTCCGATCCTGCCATGGCCGACTGCGATAATCCACGGTCGCCGTGCCGATCTACGAGTACAAGTGCGCCAACGGGCACGTCTTCGACGTGATCCAGAGGATGAGCGACGAGCCGTTGAGCGAGTGCCAGGAGTGCGGCGCCTCGGCCGAGCGCGTCCTGCACCCGGTGGCGATCCACTTCAAGGGCTCGGGCTTCCACAACACCGACTACGGCAAGCAGAAGGGCGCCGGGGTCGCTTCGGACGGCGCGAAGGACGGCGGCGAGTCGAAGGGCGCCGGCGATACGAGCGGCTCGGACTCGAAATCAAGCGATTCGAAGGCGACGACGGCCACGTCAACCGACGATTGATGGATTGATGGCCCGGTGCATATACGGTTCCGTCAGGTAGGAGCTCTACAGTCGGCCGATGCCTCGGCCAGACTTCCCGCGGACGATCATGGAGTTCCAAGAGCGCTTCGCAACCGATGAGGCCTGCCTGGAGTACCTGGCGGCTTCGCGCTGGCCGGAGGGCTTCGTCTGTCCATGCTGCGGGTCGCGCCAGGCCTGGGTGCTCGATCGCCGCCACCTATGGGAGTGCGCGTCCTGCCACGCGCAGACCTCGGTGACCGCCGGCACCGTGATGCACCGCACCCGCACGCCGCTGAGGCTGTGGTTTTGGGCCGCCTACCTGGTCGCCACCCACCAGCCCGGGATCTCCGCCAAGCAGCTCTCCCGCCAGCTCGGCCTGCGCTACGAAACCGCCTGGCTGATATTGCAGAAGCTGCGCCGGGCGATGGTCGCCCCCGAGCGCTCCCCGCTGCGGGGAGAGGTCGAGATCGACGAGTGCTGGATCGGCGGCGTAGAGCCGGGAAAGCAGGGCCGCGCGCCGGGGCCCAAGACCCTTGTCGGCGTCGCCGTGGAGGTGCGGGGACAGGGCTCCGGGCGTCTGCGGCTGGCACCGCTTGAGGATGCCGCGAAGCCGACCCTGGGAGCCTTCGTGAAGGCGACGACGGCACCCGGGTCGATCGTCCACACCGACGGCTGGAAGGGCTACAACGGCCTCGCGGCCGAAGGCTATGACCACCGCCCCCGCAGCCAGCGCGCCGGGGTTGGCGAGGAGCCTTTCCTGCCGCGCGCACATCGGGCGATCTCCAACCTCAAGGCCTGGATGCTGGGCACCCACCGCAGTGTCTCCAAGGAGCATCTTCCGGTCTACCTCGACGAGTACGTGTTCCGCCATAACCGCCGGCGCACCCCGATGGCCGCCTTCCAGACGCTGCTGGGGCTGGGCGCCGCCCACGAGCCCGCTACCTACGAAGAGATCTCACGGCGAGATCAGGCAGCAGCCTGAGTCAACCGTATACGCACTGATGGCCCTATGGGGTCGAGAACCCGCCACTCAAGCGGCGATCAGCCGAGCAGCTTCTTGACTGCCCGGCGCCGCTCCGATTCCGGCACCTCGACGCTGCTGCCCGGCCCCACCGTGCAGCCCGAGTTGGCGCCCTTGCAGAGCACGTCGGCGGCGCTGTCGCCGCCGATCCCCGCCGCCAGGACCAGCTGCGGCATCGTGAAGAAGCCCATGTCGCTGACGAACGCCTTCGGCGCGTCCCAGCCGATGATCGGTCCCTTGATGAAGTTGTAGGGAAGGCGGAGCGGGTCGGTGAGCCGGCCCTTGATGCCGGAGATCACCTGCTGCTGGGCCCGCTCGCGGTCGAAGTCGCTGTAGCCGAGCGTGTAGGCGCTGCGCCCCGGGCCCGGGCAGGGGCTGGGCTCGCGGATCCGCGAGTAGATCAGCGCCTCTTCCCCGTCCAGCGTGTTCTCGCCCTTGCCCAGCCGCAGGGTGAATCCGCCCTGGCCGCCGCCGGCGCCGCCGGAGATGTCGGCGCAGATCTTGTGCGGCACGTCGACCTTGACGCCGCCGACCGCGTCGATCAGGTCTTCGAAGCCGGTGAAGTCGACGATCGCGACGTGGTCGACTTCGATGCCGAGGAACTGCTCGACCGCTTCGATCTCCGCCTCGGCGCCGCCGAAGGCGAAGGCCGCGTTGATCTTCTGCGGGCTCTGGCCGGGGATTTCGGTGTAGCTGTCGCGCGGGATCGACAGTTTGCGGAAGGTCCCGCCGCCGGCGCGGATCAGCATCAGGGTGTCGGCACGGAACTGGCCCGGCGAGCAACCGTCGTGAGGGGCGTCGCCGTGCGCCTGCTGGTCGAAGCACTTCTGCGAGGGCGCCGCCCCGGGCTCCTTGGTGTCGGGCGGCCGGGCGTCGGTGCCGAGCACCAGGATCGTCTGCGCCGTGGGCAGCAGGAAGGGGTTGCCGTGCAGCGCCGACTTCGCGTCGCCGGAGAGCTTGAACGCCTGTAGCTGGGCGGAGACGGCGAAGGCGAGGAAGCTGAGGAGGATCCAGCCGAGCGCCCCCAGGCCGATCCATTTCAGCGCCCTCCTCGCCCCGGACCGCGGCGCTCGCGGCGGCCGCTCGCGGCCGGGCCGGCCGGGTCGCTCGGACAGCTTCGGGCGGCGCCACTCGCGCTCGCGCAGCCCGGAGAGGTCCGGCTTGCGGAGGCGGGGGAGAAGTCCCCTGCGAGAGCGGTAAACCTTGTATTCGGGCGGCCCGGAGGGCCGCCGCTCGCCATCGTCTGCCATGAAAGGGTTAGAAATCATGCCGATGCCTCCGGTCGACCGTCAATGCAGGTGAGCAAGGTCGAAGCGATCGGCGTCGATCTGGGCGGTACGAAGATGCTGCTCGGGGTGCTCGACGCCGACGCCAAGGTCGCCTGGGAGAGCCGCGAGGCCTCGACCGGGCAGAGCGAGGACGAGCTGGTCGAGCTGGTGGTGCGCGAGGTCGAAGAGGCCCGCTCCGCGCGCGCCGGGATCGAGGTGATCGGGATGGGGATCCCGGCGACGATCGACCACGACAGGGGCATTGCGATCTCGGCGGTCAACCTGCCGATCGAGGATCTGCCGATCCGCGACCTGGTCCGGGAGCGGACCGGCCTGGAGAGCTTCGTCGACAACGACGCCAACGTCGCCGCCCTGGCCGAGCACCTCTACGGAGCGGCGCGCAGCGCCGAGAACGCGGTGATGCTGACGATCGGCACCGGGATCGGCGGCGGCCTGATCCTCGGCGGCGAGATCTACCGCGGCTCGACCGGGGCCGGCGCCGAGCTGGGGCACATGGCGATCCAGATGGACGGCCCCGGCTGCCAGGGGAACTGCCCCAACCGCGGTTGCGTGGAGACCCTCGCCTCCGGCACCGCGCTGGGCCGCGAAGGGCGGGCGGCGGCGGAAAGCGAGCCGGACTCCGCCCTCGGCAGGCTGCTCGCCGAGGGCGAGGAGGTCGACGGCAGGGCGGTGACCGAGGCGGCCCAGGCCGGCGACGAGACCGCGATCGGGGTCGTCGCGCTGATCGGCAGGCGCCTCGGCGTCGCCCTCGCCAGCTTCGCGAACATCTTCGAGCCGGAGGTGATCGTGATCGGCGGCGGCGTGATCGCCGCAGGCGAGCTGCTGCTGGAGCCGGCCCGCGCCGAGATGGCCGCGCGGGTCCTGCCGCCGATGCGCAGCATCCCGGTGGTCGCCGCCCAGCTCGGCCAGGACGCGGGGATGATCGGCGCTGCGGCGATGGCGCGGATCGAGCTTGAAAGGACCGCGAGCTGATGCCGGGGACGCTGATTGTCTGCCCGACCCCGATCGGAAACCTCGACGACATCACGATCCGGGTGCGGGACGCGCTGGTCGCCGCCGACTACATCGCCTGCGAGGACACCCGCCGCACCGGCAGCCTGCTCGACAAGCTGGGCATCCGGCCGCCGCCGCCGCTGGTCTCCAACCACGAGGGCAACGAAGCGGCGCGGGCGACCGAGCTGGCGCAGCGGATCGAACGCGGCGAGACCGTCGCCCTCGTCACCGACGCCGGCATGCCGGCGATCTCCGACCCCGGCTACCGGCTGATCCGCCGCTGCATCGAACGCAACCTCGAGGTGACGGTGCTGCCCGGCCCCTCGGTGGTGCCGGTGGCCCTGGTCGCCTCCGGCCTGCCGACCGACCGCTGGCGCTTCGAGGGCTTCCTGCCGAAGCGCCCGGGCGAGATGGAGCGGGTGCTGCGCTCCACCGAGACCGTGGTCGCCTTCGAGTCGCCGCGCCGGGTCGGCGACTCGCTCGCCGCTCTGGCCTCGATCGCCGCCGACCGTCCGGCCGCCGTCTGCCGCGAGCTGTCGAAGATGCACGAGGAGGTCTCGCGCGGCTCCCTGGGCGAGCTGGCGCGGCGCTTCCGCGGCGAGGTCAAAGGCGAGATCGTCTTGGTGATCGGCCCCGCCTCCTCCGAGGAGCACGACAAGGACGTCGGCTTCGCGGTCGACGCGCTGCGCCACCTGGTCCAGTCTGGGGCGCGGCCGCGCGCCGCCGCCAGCGTCGTCGCCGCCCTCACCGGCACCCGCGCCAACGACCTCTACCGGGCGCTGACCGGTCGCGAGCCCCGCCGGTGAGCGGTCGATAGTTCTGTACCGCTATGCGACTCAAAGGTCGACCGCACGCGTGAATTAGGCTGGCCGCCGATGTCCTACTACGTCACCACGCCGATCTACTACGTCAACGCCGAGCCGCACCTCGGCCACGCCTACTCGACGATGGCCGCCGACGTGCTGGCCCGCCACATGCGTCAGCGCGGCGAGGACGTCTTCTTCCTCACCGGCACCGACGAGCACGGCGAGCCAATCGAGCTGGCGGCGGAGCGGGAGGGGGTGACGCCGCAGGAGCTGGCCGATCGCAACGCCGAGAAGTTCCGCGAGCTGATGCCGATCATCGACGCCAGCAACGACTTCTTCATCCGCACCTCCGATCCCCGCCACGGCGAACGGGTCGCCGAGATCATGCAGCGGGTCTACGACAACGGCTGGGTGAGCAGAGGCACCTACGAGGGCTGGTACTGCCCGCGCTGCGCGGACTTCAAGACCGAGCGCGAGCTGGGCCCCGGCCAGACCTGCCCGGTCCACGAGATCCCGCTGGAGCGCGTGCGCGAGGAGAACTGGTTCTTCCGCCTCTCCGCCTTCCAGGCGCAGCTCGAAGGCCTCTACGAGGAACGCCCCGACTTCGTCGTCCCCGAGTTCCGCCGCAACGAGGCGGTCGCCTTCATCGAGGGGGGGCTGGAAGACGTCTCGCTCTCGCGGCCCAAGCTGAAGTGGGGGATGCGGCTGCCCTGGGACCCCGAGCAGCGGATGTACGTCTGGTTCGACGCGCTGCTCAACTACGTCACCGCGCTCGGCTTCGCCCGCCGGGGCGAGGACCTCACCGCCCGCTACTGGCCGGCCGACCTGCACGTGATGGCCAAGGACATCCTCAAGTTCCACGCGGTCATCTGGCCGGCGCTGCTCTGGGCCGCCGACCTCGAGCCGCCGCGGCGGATGGCGATCCACGGCTACCTGCTGATGGGCGAGAAGAAGATGTCGAAGTCGCTCGGCAACGTGCTCGACCCGTTCGAGGCGATCGAGCGCTTCGGCGCCGACGCGCTGCGCTTCTACTGCTTTCGCGAGGTCAGCTTCGGCCAGGACGGCTCGATCTCGACGGCGGGCTTCGAGGCCCGCTACGAGACCGAGCTGGCCAACGACTTCGGCAACCTGGCGAGCCGAGTGCTGGCGATGGTCGACCGCTACCGCGACGGCGTCGCGCCGCCGGCCCAGGTCGACGCTGTGCTGGAAGAGGACTTCGAAGGCGTCGTCGGCCGCTTCTGCGAGCTGCTCGACCGGGCCGAGCTGAGCCAGGCGCTGGAGCAGGCATGGAGGCTGGTCCGCCGCCTCAACCGCTACGTCGAGGAGACCCGCCCCTGGGACCTGGCCCGCGACGAGGCCGACCCCGAGCGGCTCGACGAAGTCCTCTACAACCTCACCGAGGGCCTGCGGGTGACGACCCTGCTGCTCGTCCCCTATCTGCCGCGGACCGCCGAGCGACTCCTCGCCGCGCTCGGCGAGGAGTCGCGCGAGCTGTCAGAGCTCGGCGCCCGCCCCGGCGGCCAGAGCGTCGAGCGCCTGCCGCCGCTCTTCCCGAAGACCGCCTGAGGCCACGTGGACGCGCCTGGCGGCGTCCTCAGTCGTTCGGCTCGGGTCACGCACTTAATGTGCGCTCCCCTCACCTCCCTCCCTGCGTCCTTGCCAGCCACGCCCACGCGGCCTCAGGTACGCAGGCCCAAACGGCGGCGCCAATCGCGGGCGTAGAAGGCTCGGGCGATGCGGCCGATCAGGCCGCGGCGGGCTCTCGTGTACGGGTACCAGCTCGGCTCGCGCTTGCCGCCGAAGCGGGTGATCACCAGCGACTCCGTGCGGCAGAACTTCTTGATCCCCGGTTCGCCGTGGCGGTAGCCGATCCCCGACTGCTTCCAGCCGCCCATCGGCACGTCGGTGGCGAGGTAGTTGACGAGCACGTCGTTGACGTTGACCGCGCCGCACTCGACCCGGCGCGCCACCCGCTCCGCCCGCTCCCGCTCGCCGAAGACCGAGCCGGAGAGCCCGTAGCGGCTGTCGTTGGCGAGCTGCAGCGCCTCCTCGGCGTCCCGCACCTTCATCACCCCGACCACCGGGCCGAAGGTCTCCTCGCGCATCACCGTCATCGAGTGGTCGACGTCGACCAGCACGGTCGGCTCGAAGTAGTCGCCGGGTCCGCTCGGCCTTCCTGCCGCCGACGAGCGCCCGCGCGCCGGCGGCCAGCGCCTCGTCGACGTGTTGCTGGACGATCGCGCTCTGGTTGGGCGAGGTCATCGCACCGACGTCGCAGCCGTAGCCGCTTGCGTCGGCGCCCTGGCGCAGCCTCCCGACCTCGGCGGTGAGCTTGGCGACGAACTCCTCGTAGGCCGGCTCCTCGACGTAGACCCGCTCGACCGACATGCAGATCTGACCCGAGTTCATCATCCCGCCCCAGGTCGCGGCGTTAGCCGCCCGGTCGAGGTCGGCGTCGGCGAGGACGATCATCGGGTCCTTGCCGCCCAGCTCGAGGCTGATCGGGGTCAGCGTCTCGGCGGCGCGCGCCATCACCTTGCGGCCGGTGCGGTCCGAGCCGGTGAACTGGACGAAGTCGACCGCGTCGACCAGCGCGCCGCCGGTCTCGCCGATCCCCTGCACGCAGTCGAACACGTCCGGTCCGCCGATCTCCTCCTTCCAGGCCTGCACGATCTCGGCCAGGCCGAGCGGCGTGAACTCCGACGGCTTGACGACCACGGCGGCGCCGGCCTGAAGCGCCGGCAGCGCGTCGCCAAGCCCCAGCACCAGCGGGAAGTTCCAGGGGCTGATGATCCCGACCACCGGGTAGGGCCGGTACTGGACGCGGAGCTTCTTGGCGGCGAGCAGCGCGGTGTGGGGGCGGACGGCTTCCTCGCCGATGAACTTCGCCGCCTTGGCGCCGTAGAAGTTGATCAGGTCGGCCAGGTAGTTGGGCTCGTTGGAGGCGTCGGCGCGGACCTTGCCGGTCTCCGCCTGCATCGTGTCGAGCACCCGCTCGGAGTTGTCGAGCAGCCAGTCGCGCAGCCTGCCGAGCCACTCGTAGCGCCCCTCGATCCCCAGCGCCTCCCAGGCGGGCTGGTTGCCGCGCACCCGCGCCACCGTCGCGGCGACGCTCTCGGGGGAGTCGATCTCGACCCTGGCGATCGTCGCCCCGGTCGCGGGGTTGAGGACGTCGAGACGGTCTGCCTCGCCCTTCCCGTTTCCCTTGGTCGTCTCGGCGCTGGCCCGTGCGGTTCCGCTCTCCACCTGTCCGCTCCTTCCGGTTGGCTGCTCAGCCAACTGTAGCCGCTACCGGGGAACCAGCCGATAGACCGGCCCGTCGAGCGAGCAGACGTAGACGCGGCCCCGGTCGTCTTCGCCGAACGAGCTGGGCGTGGAGACGCTGAGTCCGAGCTTGCGGTCGCCGCTCGCCCGCCGCAGGTGGGGGACGAGGCTGCGCAGCTCGCCCTCGCAGAGGTCGGCGTAGACGTAGCGCTTGTAGAGGGAGGGAAGGCTTCGGTCGCCGACCACGTAGCCGCCGATGATCGAGCAGCTCCCGCCCCGGCTGTGCGGGTAGGCGAAGATCGGCTTGACCGTGCCGCCGGGGTCCGGCGTGCCGCTGTTTTCGTCGCGATAGGGGGAGGAGCCCTCGAAGGCGTCCCAGCCGAAGTTGGCGCCGGCCGCGGCGGCGACGGTCGTGTAGTCGACCTCCTCGAAGCGGCTCTGGCCGACGTCGGCGATCGTCACCCGGGGCCGCTTCGCGCTCACCAGGTCGAAGGAGAAGCGGAACGGGTTGCGCAGGCCGTAGCTGTAGATCTCCGGGCGGCCGCCCCCGCCGCCCGCGAACGGGTTGCCGGACGGGATCGAGTAGGGCCGGCCGCGCGACGGGCGCGGGTCGATCCGCAGCAGCTTTCCGAGCAGGACGCGGCGGTTCTGGGCGTTGTTCGGGGGGTCGCCGCCGGAGCCACCGTCGCCCGTGCCGAAGTAGAGGAGCTTGCCGAGAAACTGCAGCTGGCCGCCGTTGTGGTTGGCGTTGACCGGGTGGGGTATGACGATCACCGTGCGGCGCGAGCCCCGCGCGGCCCGCGTGGCGCTCCTGCGCCTGAACTCCTCGACGCGGATGTCGCCCCGATTGTCCGTGTAGTAGACGTAGAAGCGCCGGCTGCGTCGGTAGTCCGGCGGGAAGGCGATCGAAAGCAGCCCCCGCTCGCCCTCGTAGGAGACCAGCCCGGAGATGTCGAGGAAGGGGTGGCCGACCCGCCTGCCGTCACGCAGCACCTCGACCCGGCCCGGTTGCTCGACCACGAACAGGAGCTTCGGGAAGCCGGGCGCGGCGGCCACGTAGACCGGGTTGTCGAAGCGCCCGATTCGCTTCAGCGCCACCCCCTTGCCACCGGCCCTGCGGGGGCTCGGCGAGGCACCGTTGCCGCCCGACGAGCCGCCGCCGTCCGGCGAACCGGCGCCGCAGGCGCTGAACCCTGAGAGCGAGAGGACTGCGACGACGATGCCGGCACGGGCGCAACGACCCATGCCGGAAACGCTAGCGGTTGCCCTGCTTGGCCTGCGCCGGGATTTCCACCACCGCGCCGCTGTCGGTCACTTCGGTGTTCGGCGGGACCTTGGTGATCCGCGCCCCGAAGGTGCCGCCCGGTTCGGTCCCGGCGGGGGTCAGGGCCTTCACTTCGGTGCTCAGCCCGGCGCCGACCTTGTAGAGGACCGTGTAGCGGCCGGTCCGGACCGCGCTCAGCTTCCAGACCGCCTCGGTGGTCGCGCCCGGCTTCAGCGGGCCGAAGTCGAAGGTCTTCTTGCTCGACGTTTCCGCTCCGGCCGGGGCGGAGGAGCCGGCCAGTTTCGGATAGCGCGCCGAGAGCACCCAGACCGGGCGATCCGGCTGGGCCAGCCCAGGCTCCGGGTCGCGAAAGCCGAAGGGCAGCGAGGACGTCTGCCCTTCCTTGCCGGCGATCGAGATCGTCACGGTCAGCGCCGGCAGCGTCCTGCTGCCCGGGTTGCGGACGCCGATCCGCATCAGCGAGGTCTGGCCGAGCCTCTGCTTCGCCGGGAACTCCGCCGTGACGACCTTCACCGGGTAGGTGCCGGCGGCCTCGTTCGAGTCGGAGGACGATTCGCCGCCACAGGCGAAGATCGACAGCGCCAGCGCGACGCCGACGGCGCCCGTCGCGGCAGCGCCGAGGCGGGAACGCCATCGGTCTCTGCGGTTCCCCCCCGGGCGCTCCAAAGTCGCCGCAACATACCACGGGGTTTCGGCTCCTCCGGTGCCCCGGCGCGCCGCCCGCCGAGGTTCGCGGGATCTCAACACTCGGCTAACCGGCGGCGCTGGGCCATCCCCTAGACTCAGAGCAGCGAGCAGGGGGTCGCATCGGGGCGACCCCGCTTGCCGAGGAGGAGATGGAAGCAGCAGCATCCATAGGCAGACGGTTCTTGCCGGCCAAGTCCTTCTTCGAGCAGGTGGGCGAGATGATGATCCTCACCGCCCGGACGCTCGTCTCCGCGATCAGGCCCCCCTATCCGTACGGCGAGGAGTTCATCGGCCAGTTCCTCTTCGCGCTGCAGCTCTGCTGGTTCCCGCTGCTGGTCTCCACGGTGGCGATCTGCTTCGGCGCTCCGGGCCTCCAGGCAGCGAACTTCCTCACCCTGGTCGGGGCCCTCGACCGGCTCGGCGGCTTCTTCGTCTTGGCGGCGATCCGCGAGATCGCCCCCTTCGTCACCGCGGTGGTCGTCGCCGGCGTCGCCGGCACCGCGATCACCGCCGACCTCGGCGCCCGCAAGATCCGCGAGGAGCTCGACGCGTTGCAGGTGCTCGGCGTCGACCCGATCAAGAACCTGGTCGTGCCGCGCTTCCTGGCGCTGATGGTGGTCACCGGCCTGCTCGACATCTACGCGCTGGTTTTCGGGATCAGTGGCGGCATCCTCACCGAGCTCCTCTACAAGCAGCCGCTCGGCGGCTTCTTCGCGACGCTCTTCTCGAATGCCTCGGTCACCGATCTCTGGGGCTCGGTTGTCAAGTGCACGTTGTTCGGCGCGATCATCTCGATCGTCTGCTGCTACAAGGGCATGACCGCCTCCGGCGGCGCGGCGGGGGTGGGTCGCGCGGTCAACCAGGCGGTGGTGATCGCCTTCCTCGGGGTCTTCTCCTTCAACTACGTCTTCACCCAGACCCTGCTCGCCACCAACCCGGACCTGCAGACGATCCGATGAGCGCGGAGCGACTGCCATGAACGCCTGGCTCGATGTGCCGCGCAGCTGGCTCGACTCCTTCGGGGAGATCGCCCGCTTCGGCTCGCGGATCGCCGGACTGGTCTACTCGGGGCGGGTCTTGCGCTTCTTCGGGGAGAGCCTGCGCCAGGCCGGGATCCTGATCCTCGGCTCGGCACTGGTCATCTGGGCGACGGTCTTCATCCTCGGCCTCCAGTGCGGGATCGAGGGCGCCTACCTGGTGCGCGCCCAGGGCGCGCCCGCCTTCTCCGGCGTCTTCTCGGCCTGGTGCGACCTGCGCGAGGTGATGCCCTACGCCTTCGGCTACATGTTGTCGGCCAAGGTCGGGACGGGGATCGTCGCCGAGCTGGGGGCGATGCGGATTTCCGACGAGATCGACGCGCTCGAGGTGATGGGCGTGCCGCCGGTCACCTTCCTCGCCGCGACGCGCCTGCTGGCCGCCTGGATAGCCCTCCCGTTCCTCTACCTGGTGGGGATCGGGATCATGTTCTTCGCCAGCTACCTGGCAGTGGTCGAGCAGATCGGCGACGTCTCCTCCGGCGGCTACCTGCTGATCTTCTGGATGTTCCAGAACCCGCCGGACCTGATCTTCAGCCTGGTCAAGGGCATGGTGATGGCGACGGTGATCGTGATGGTCGGCTGCTACTACGGCTACACCGCCTCCGGAGGGCCGGTGGGGGTGGGTACCGCGACCGCGAAGTCGATGGTTGTCAATATCGTCTTTGTCCACATCATCGGGATGCTCGGCACCCTGGTCTTCTGGGGGGCCAACCCGAGAGCGCCGATAGGAGGCTGACCAAGCAATGCCGGACGAGCCGAACCAGACCAGCGGGCCCTACGTGAGCGAGGACGGGGCGACCATGGGTCGCGACTTCGTCATCCCCGGCGTCGACCCCTCCGAGCCCGACCCCTATCGCTTCCACACGGGACGCAAGCGCGGCCATGGCGGCGAAGACGCGATCGAGATCATCGACCTGGTCAAGCAGTTCGGCCGGGCGCGGATCCTCAACGGACTCAACCTCGGCCTGCCCGAAGACCAGATCTCGATGGTGCTGGGCCCGTCGGGCACCGGCAAGAGCGTGCTGATCAAGCACATCGTCGGGCTGCTCTACCCGGACTCCGGCGACGTCCTGGTGCAGGGCGAGTCGATCCCCAACATGACCGACGACGAACTGTTCGACGTGCGCAAGAAGTTCGGACTGCTGTTCCAGGACGGCGCTCTGTTCGGCTCGATGAACATCTACGACAACACCGCCTTCCCGCTACGCCAGCACACCGACAAAGGCGAGGAGGAGATCGGTGAGATCGTCAACCGCCGCCTCAAGGAGGTCGGCCTGTCCGAGGCGATCTACAAGATGCCGAACGAGCTCTCGGGGGGGATGCGCAAGCGAGCCGGCTTCGCTCGCGCCCTGGTCCTCGACCCGGCGATCGTGATGTTCGACGAGCCCGACTCCGGAATCGACCCGGTCCGCACGGCGCTGCTTTGCGAGCTGATCCGCGAGGTGCACGAAGAGAATGGCGGCTGCTATCTGATCATCAGCCACGACCTCAACACGGCGCGGCGGATCGCCGACTTCATCGCCGTGCTGTGGAACGGCAAAATCGTCGAGTCGGGGCCGAAAGAGGAACTGTTCGACTCGGAGAACCAGTTCGTCAACCAGTTCCTCAATGCGGACGTGACCGGCCCGCTGTCGATGGACTGAATGGAGGGGGCCGGGTGCCCCTCCCGGCTCAACTTTTTCCGAAGACAGTGGCTGGCTGTCCGCTGGCGTCGCCGCGGAAAAAGTACAAACCGCCGAGAGGGGCACCCGGCCCCCTCTTTCCGATCCCCAGAGTGACGCCGTGAGCCTCGGGAACTGGCTTCGTCTCTCAGCTGCTTGGCGTCCCTACACTCGCCCGAGGGAGCGCTCATGGGAGCGATAGCTGCCTGGTCGGTTCGCCATGCGCGCCTCGTCCTGGCGACCAGCCTCTTCCTCGCTATGGGAGCTGGGGTGGGCGCGACGCAGCTGCCGACCGACGCGGGGGTCGACACGCTGGTCGATTCGGATGCGGCGAGCTACCGGGCGACGCAGGACGTGCGGCGGGACTTCGGCGAAGAACCGGTGGTGGTGCTGGCCGAGGGGGATCTGGAACGGATCGTGCTGACCGCGAACCTGGGGCGGTTGCTGCGCTTGGAGGGCTGCCTGTCCGCGAAGGTGCCGGAAGGGGCGAGGCCGATCCCAGGGCCGTGCGCGCAGTTGGCGGCGATGGACCCGGTGCGGTCGGTTGTCGGGCCGGCGACCTTCCTCAACGAGGCGGTGATCCAGATCGACCGCCAGCTGGAACGGCTCGCCTCGCGCCTGCCGCCCGCCAAGCTGCGCGAGCTCCTGGTCTCGATCGCGGCGCGCTACGGGATCACCAGCGCCCCCAGCATCTCCAATCCCGACTTCCTGGCGACGATCGTCTTCGACCTCGACAGGCCCCGCAACACGCCGAAGGCGCGGCTCTCCTACCTCTTTCCCAACGGTCATGCGGCGCAGATCACGGTCCGGCTGCGACCTCGATTGAGCGAAGCCGAACGCCGCCGCGCGATTTCGCTGATTCGCGCCGCCGTCTACGACGAGATGCCGCGCCGGGCCTGCAGGTTCAGGGGCAAGCCGGAGGCCTGCTTCGCGCTGCACGGCGCCCGCTACGTGATCTCCGGCGTGCCCGTCGTGGTCGACGCCGTCACCCGAGCGCTGAAGGACGCCCTGCTGCTCCTCTTCGCGGTCGCACTCGTCGTCATGGCGCTGACCCTGCTCGCGGTCTTCCGCTCCCGCTTCCGCCTCCTGCCCCTCGCCCTGGCTCTCGCCTCGGCCGCCCTCGCCTTCGGCCTCCTGGCCGCATTCGGCGGATCCCTGACCATGGCCTCGATCGCCGTCCTCCCGATCCTGATCGGCCTCGCAGTCGACTACGCGATCCAGCTCCAGGCCCGCTACGACGAGGCGCTCGAGAGCGCCGCAAGCCCAATCGAGGCGGCTCGAACCGCCGCCTCCCGCGCTGGCCCTACCATTGCGATCGCTTGCTTGGCTACTGCTGCGGGCTTCCTCGCTCTCCAGCTCTCGCCGATTCCCATGGTCCGCGGCTTCGGCCTCCTCCTGGTCGCCGGCGTCCTGATCGCGTTCGCCGTCGCTTTCCTCGCGGGCTTCGCAGCCCTAAGCCTCCGAACTCGGGCAGAACGGCCCCGAGCTCGGGCAGGGGGGAGGGGTGTCTCTCCCGGCAGCGGCGTCCTGTTTTTCGCACAGGCCACTTGGCGAGAGAAGCTGGGCGCAAGGCGAAAAACCCAGCAACGGGAGAGGCACCCCTCCCTCCCGCCCACGGCCGGGGAGCACCCCCGTTCCCTGCCAAACCGCGCTGTCGAGCTTGCGCTCGCGTACCCAAGGCATGTGCTCGGCATCGGGCTTGCGCTCGCCGCAATCGGCTGGGCCCTGGGCACCCAGATCGAGACCGAGTCGAACATCGCGAAGCTGGCGCCGCAGAATCTGCAGGCGGTGAAGGACTTGAACGAGCTACAGGATGTAACCGGTGTGTCGGGAGAGCTGGACGTACGGGTTCATGCGCCGGATCTGACCGACCCGGCGACGATCCGCTGGATGGCGGCGTTCAAGCGTCGGGCCTTGCGCGCCGGTGGCTTCTCCGGCCCCAACCCCAGCTGCCAAGAGGCCGAGATCTGCCCCGGACCCGCGCTCTCGGACTTCGTCACCGGGGGCGGCGATCTGCCCGCGGCGGAAACGCCGAAGCTGACCGAGAAGGGGATCCGCACGGCACTGCGACAGCTCCCGCCCTACGACCTGCGGCAGGTGGCGACGGTCGATCCGAAGACCGGCCTGCCGGCCGGCACGGCGCTGGTGTCATTCGGCATCCGAAATCAATCCCTGGATGACCAGCAGGCGCTGATCGAGCGCGTGCGGGACGCAGTGGGGAGGCCGGGCGAGCCGGGTGGACCCCCGGCGGGCGTCGAAGTCGAGCCGGCGGGGCTGCCCGTGATCGCTGCCGGGGCCGCCTCCGACCTCTCGGTCAGCCGCTACTGGCTGACGCTCGCCGGGCTTGCCGCCGTCGCCCTGGTGCTGCTGGTCGCCTACCGCTCGCTGCGTCGCGTGCTGGTCCCGCTGGCGCCCGTGGTGCTGGCCACGGGCTGGGCGGCGCTCGTGCTGTTCCTCAGCCGCGTCCCGCTCAACCCGATGTCGGCGGCGCTCGGGGCGCTGACGATCGCAATCGCCACCGAGTTCAGCGTGATCCTCGCCGGACGCTTCCATGAGGAGCGGCGCGGGGGTCGCACGGTGGTCGAGGCGCTTCGCGCCGCCTACGCGCGAACCGGCGCCGCCGTCCTCGCCTCGGGGGTGACCGCGACGGCCGGGTTTGCGGTGCTGATCGCCAGCGATGTGACGATGTTGCGCGACTTCGGCTTCGTCACCGTGATCGACCTCGCGGTGGCGTTGCTCGGGGTGATGGTGGCACTGCCCGCGGCGCTCGTCTGGACGGAGCGCGAGCGGTGAGGGACCGCTACTCGATCCTCGTCGGGCTGATCTTCCTCGCGCTGGTGATCGTTGCGGTGGTCAAGGGCGTAGGCGGCGGGCACACGCTCGGCCTCGAAGACAAGCCGCCGCGCTGGCCGCTGCCCGAGTTCGCCGTCCCGGCTGCCGCCGGCCCCCTGGAAGGCGACGCCAACGTCGCCCAAGACGATTGCGCGACGGCCGAGCTGCCCTGCCCGCGGAGCGCCCGCCGCACCCCCGCCTGCCAGGTGCGCGCGCGCGGCGCGATCCGCGTCTGCGACCTCTTCGACCGGCCCTCGGTGATCTCGTTCTGGTTCGGCAAGGGGGGCGACTGCGTCGGCCAGCAGGACATCGTCGATCGCGTCTACGCCCGCTACCGTGGGCGGGTGAGGTTCCTCTCGCTGGACGTGCGCGACGATCGCGGCACCGTTCGCGACCTGGTCCGCAGCCACCGCTGGAGGATGCCGGTCGGCTACGACCGCGACGGGGCCGTCGCCAGCCTCTACCGGGTGGGCGGCTGCCCGACCTTCGCCTACGTCTACCCCGGCGGGATCCTGCAGAGCGCCAGCATCGGCAACCTCGACGTCCGCGGCCTCGGCGCTCGGGTCGGGCGGCTGCTGGCCGCGACGCGAGCGGTGGAGGGCGGTTGATGCAGGGCTGGGTGGCCCCGCACCTCGGCGCGGAGTTCCCCGGCCTGGGCATCTCCTGGGTCGAGGTGGACGGCCGCCCCGGTCGCAGCCCGGAGGCGGTCGGCCACCGCCTGCGCAGCCTCTCTGATCGGTTCTACGGCGCCCACGCGATCCACATGCGCGAACGGCCGATCCCCTGGGCCTATCGCGTCTTCTTCCGCCAGATCGGCCTCGACCCCGATCGCAACCGCACCCCGGTCGAGCAGCTGGCGCTTGAACGTCTCCAGCACGGCGGCTTCGCGTCCCGCGGCCTGCCCCGGGACGCCCTGACCATCGCCACGGTCGAGACCGGGGTGGCGCTGCGCGCCTTCGACGCCGAGCGGCTCGAGGGTGCGCTCTGCATCCGTGACTCGGCCCCGGGCGAGTCGCTGCCTGGCCGGCCGGGAAAGCTGTCGCAGGGGACGCTGACGATCGCCGACGAGCGCGTCCCGGTCGGGCTGCTGTTCGGGGCGACCGCCGAGGGGCGCGACGTAGGCGGCGGCACCCGGCGCATCGCGATCGCCGCAGTCCAGGTCCAGGGCGTCCCCCAGATTGCCGTCGACGAGGCGCTTTGGATGGTCACCACCACCCTGGAGACGGCGTGACGGGGGCTCTAGACTCTTGAGACGGCGTGAATCTGCTTCACCGGGAGCCCGCCGGTCGGGATCGGCGCCGTGATCTACACTCGGGGTCGGGTTATGCCACATCTGCTGGACCGAGACAGCCGGGCCGAGCTTCACGTAGGCGGTGACGAGCGCCTCGCCCGTGCCGAGCTGCGCCGCCAGATCGGCCGCCTCGAGCGGCAGCTTTCCGCCCTGGTGGCCGAGGCCTTCCCGCGAGTCGAGATCGACGCCGCGGTGGCCGCGGCCGGGCGCGAGCCGCGCGTCCTCGGCCTCGGCGGCCTGGAGGCGGTGCGCGACTCGCTGGCGGCGCGGGTCGCGACGGCGCGGCGCACCCTGCGCGAGCGGGCGCAGGTCGAGACCCGCAACCGCGAGCTGCTGGAGCGGATGCTGGCGAGGCCCGAGGACTTCAAGTGGCTGCGGATCTCGCGCGCCGACATCGGCGTGCCCGGCTGCGGGCACTGGCACTCTCGGCCCCGGCTCGGCCCGCTCGGGATGCTGATGGGCTGGTGGCGGGTCAAGGTCTCCTCCGGATGCCCATTAGCCGGGCGGCTTGCGGCCGTTGAGCGCCCCGCGTAAGGCCGAGGAGCGCCCGCCGGCGCCCTGGGGCTCCTTTCCGCTCGCCGAGTTGACGATCCTCGCCGGGATCGTGATGCTGGCGGTCGGCGTCTTTGCCAAGAGCCCGACCTCGCTCGGCGTCGGCGTGGTGCTCGCCGCGCTCGGTGGTCTCGAGGTGGCCGGCCAAGAGCACTTCGCCGGCTACCGCTCCCACACGACCCTGCTCGCCGGCACCCTCTTCGTCCTCGTCGTGGGCGCCCTCTTCTACCTCGCCGGGTGGATCCTCGCGGTCTGCCTCGCCGCCGGCGCCGTTGCCTTCGTCGCTTCCTTCTACTTGCTCAGACGCGCCTTCCAGAGAGCCTCGGGCGGCCTCTCCTTCAAGGCCGGAGGTCTATCCCGGTAGGGGTGGAACGTCTTGTGCTTTTCTGCGCGTCCAGTCTCGGACGGCCGAAACCTGTCTTCAGAAAAGTCAAGTGGACCCCCTACCGGCCTATTGCGCACCGGGCTAGCTCCAGGCCGCCCCGGCTCCGCCTGGGAGGTCGCCTCCGCTCAAAGCGGCGACGCGGCGGGCTGAGGCTCCGATTCAGCCGATTGGGACTTTTACCCCCGTTATTGGGGGTCAAAGTCCCAATCGAGCGCACGACGATCGGGTTGGAGCTAACCCGGTACGCACTACCGGGATAGACCTCAGACCAAGACGCGCTCGGTCAGCGTGCTGGCGAGCAGCGCTCGCTGGCGCGGCGTGAGGGTTCCGAGCCGCTTGTTCTCGCTGAGGGCGAGCCCCTGAAGCAGTTTGCGGGCGCGGGTGCGACCCCAGCGTCGCTGGCTGGTCAGCAGCTCGGTGAGGGTCATGCTCTCGGTCTCCCAGGGGCAGTCCCGGATCACGTCTGCGATGTCGATCTCCCCCCGCCCGATCGAGCGCTTCAGCTCCGCTCTGGCCAGCCGCACCCTGTTGGCGCGCGCCAGGGCCTGCATGTGTTGCGGCCCCTCGACCGCGCGAGCATTGGACGAGGCAGGGGCGATCGAGATGGCAGCATCCACTAGGACTCCTCCCTTTCGGGTTGTAAACTGGGTTGTCTCTCGTCTGCCGGCCGCTGAGCGGCCCAGTGGGCGAGGTGCCCTACCGTTTCGCCGCCTCCTGACCCGGCGGCGATCGGCGAGGCACGGAACGCTACGCGCCGGAGGCGGCCAGCGTCAACCCGCCGTCAACGAAGAGGTGCCGCACCGTTCGCTAAGAGCATCGTTTTCTCGCGACCTCCGCCTTGTTCAGATTTGGACAAGCCCGAAACTACCTCGCTCGGGGTAGGTCGGGAAAGTCGTTGATCACTCGGGCGATCGTTGCCAGTGCCCCGTCGAGGTGCCGGCGCTCGTGGGTCGCCATCAGGCTGGTCCGCAGCAGCGCCCCACCGGGGGGCACCGCCGGGTGGATCGCGACGTTCGTGTAGACGCCGGCTTCGAACAGCGCCTTCCAGAGCAGCACCGCCTGCCAGTCGTCGCCGACCACGATCGGCACCACCGGGGTCGTCGCGACCGTGCCGTCGGGCAGCGTTCCCGGCTCGACCACCCGCAGGCCCAGCTCCTGCAGGCCCTCGCGCAGGTACTCCGCGTTCGCGAGCAGGGTCTCGAACAGCACCGGCCCCTCCTCTCGTATGACCTTCAGGGCGCCGAGCGCGGCACCGACGGCGGCCGGCACGCCGGAGGCGCTGAACATGAAGCTGCGTGCGGAGATCTTCAGGTACTCGATCACGTCGGCCGGACCGGCGATGAAGCCCCCGCAGGAGGCGAGGCTCTTGGAGAACGTCCCCATTCTCAGGTCGACCTCGTTCTCGAGCCCGAACAGCTCGCTCGCCCCGGCGCCCCGCGCGCCGAGCACCCCGGCCCCATGCGCCTCGTCGACCATTAGGCGCGCTCCGTGGGCGCGGCATAGCTCGACGATCTGCGGCAGGTCGCAGACGTCGCCCTCCATCGAGAAGACCCCGTCGACCACGACCAGCACGCCGCCGCCGTCCCCGGCCGCCCGTTCGAGCATCTTCTCCAGCTTGTCCATCCGGTTGTGGCGGAAGGGGCGCAGCTTGGCCCCCGAGAGGCGGCAGCCGTCGAGGATCGAGGCGTGATCGCCGGAGTCGCAGATCACGGTGTCGCCGGGCTCCAGGATCGTGCCGAGGCAGCCGACGTTGGCCTGGTAACCCGTGGTGAAGACCAGGGCATCCTCGCTCTGCATCCAATCGGCGATCTCCCGCTCCAGCTCGACGTGCAGCGGCGTCGTCCCGTTCAGGAACCGCGAGCCGGTCAGGGCGGTGCCGTAGGTCTCCAGGGCGTCGCGTGCCGCCTGCTTGACCCGCTTGTCGCCGGTCAGCCCGAGGTAGTTGTTGGAGCCGAGCATGATCGTCTCGCGGCCCTCGACCTCCATCACGGGGCCCGCCTCGGACTCGATCAGGCGGAAGTAGGGCAGGAGGTCGTGCTCCTTGGCAGCTTCGAGTTGCTCGAGCCGCTCGTGGCTGCGGGCCTTCTCGAAGACGTCGACAGGGGCTTTCGCCGTCTCGCTCATGCCCAAAGTGTAGGTTCCCGCTTTGTGGCGGGAGTTTCGATACGGCCGGTGCGCACCCGGCGCGAGCTGAAGCGCTTCGTCAAGGTGCCGTTCCACCTGCACCGCGACAGCCCGCAGTGGGTGGCGCCGCTGATCTTCGAGCGGATGCAGTTCCTCGACCGCGGCGAGAACCCCTACTTCGAGCACGCGGAGGCCGAGTATTTCCTCGCCGAGCGCGACGGCGAGCCGGTCGGCCGCATCACCGCCCAGGTCGACGAGCGCTGGGACGAGTTCCAGGGCGGCAGCGACGCGACGTTCGGCTTCTTCGAGACGGCGAACGACCCGGAGGTCGCGAGAGCCTTGCTCGGCGCCGCGACCGACTGGGCCCGAGTCCGCGGAAGGACCCGCATGCTCGGCCCGATGGACTTCACGACCAACGACGAGGCTGGGATTCTGATCGAGGGCCACGAGCGGCGGCCGCTGATCCTCCAGCCCTGGCATCCGCCCCACTACAGCGAGCTGATCGAGGCATGCGGCTTCGGGAAGGCGATGGACCTGCTGATGTGGGAACTGCAGTTCGGCCAACTGAAAGAAGGCGACCGCTTCGACCCGGCGATCCACGCGGCCGCCGAGAAGGCGCTGAACGACGAAGACATCGTGATCCGCGACATGCGCAAGCGCGACATGGCCAACGAGGTGCGCCGCTTCATGGACGTCTACAACGAGGCCTGGGGCGACAACTGGGGCTTCGTCCCGGTCACCGATGCCGAGGCCGAGTTTCAGGCCAAGAACCTGAAGCAGGTGCTGGACGAGGAATGGGCCTTCATCGCCGAAAAGGACGGCGAGGTGATTGGCGCCGGGCTGACGTTGCCCGACATCAACCAGGTGCTGGCCAAGATGAACGGCCGCCTCTTGCCCTTCGGCTGGCTGCGCTTCCTGCTCGGCAAGCGCAAGATCGACCAGTGCCGGGTCTTCGCGCTCGGCGTCAAGCGCGAGTATCGCCACACCGGGGTCGGTGCCGGCCTCTACCTGAAGAACCTTGCGGCCGGCGCCGGGCCGAGCCCGATCGACGGCGGCGAGATGGGCTGGGTCCTGGAGACCAACGGACCGATGAACCGGGCGCTGGAGGGGATGGGCGGCAAGGTGGTCAAGCGCTACCGGATCTACGAGAAGCAGCTCTGATAAGCCGCAAGTAGCGAAGTCCGCCGGTCCGCGGCCGCCTTCGCCGTCGCTAGAGTCGAACGGGTGAGCGAGTTTGAGCTCGAGCCGGTTCGAGTCCGGGTCCTGGAGCGGCAGGCCGCCAGGGCGCCCGCCTTGCGGGGCGAGGCGCGTACGGCGGCGATCGCGGCTGTCGGCGGCGTGCTGGCGGGGGCCGCGACGGTGGCGACGGCGCGCGCTGTGGGCGCCGCGGCGAAGAGGTCACGAGGACGGCTGCTGCCACGGAGGAACCGTCAGCAGAAGGTCGTGGCCAGCCGCTCCTTCCTGGTGGACGTGCACCTGCTCGGCAGGTGAGAAGCCTCGAAGTAGAGGTCCGTCCGCCCTCTCCCTACCGCCTGCCGGCCCACGGCGGCGAGGACGGGGTAATGCGGGTCGGCGGGGGCGTAGCCACCCGTCTGCTCCAAGTCGAGGGCAGCCCGGCGCTGGTCCGCGCCTGGCAGCCGACCCGCAACCGCGTCGTCCTCAGGGCCGAGCCGGTCGACCCGGCCGCCGTGACCCGGTCGGAGCCCACGGCTCGCTCCGCCGGCCGGGTAGAGCTGGCGCTGGCGACCGAGCGGATGCGCTTTGCTCTCGGCGTCGACGACGACCTCGGCGAGTTCCACCGAGCCTTCCGGCGCGACCCGCTGCTCGGTCCGCTGCTGCGCCGCCGTCCCCACCATCGGCCGCGACGCCGGCCCTGGCCCTGGGAGGCGCTGGCCTGGGCAGTGGTCAAGCAGCTGATCGAGAGCGGCCGCGCCGCCCGCATCCAGCGCCGCATCGTCGGCTGCTGGGGCCCGCGCCTCGGCGACGAGCGCGGCGCGCCGCGCGACGTCCCCACGGCGGCGACGATCGCCGGCCGGGCGCCGGCCGAACTCGAGCGGCTCGGCCTCTCGCCGGCCCGTTCGATCGCGCTGCGCGCGGTCGCCCGGCAGATTGCCGCCGGTCGCTGTGACCCGGCCGAGCCGCTCGCCGACAGGCGACTGCTGGCCGTGCCCGAGATCGGCCCCTGGACCGTCCGCTGCCTCGGCCTGTTCGGCCGCGGCAACCCCGACTCGCTGCCGGCCGGCGACCTGATGTACCTGAAGCTGGTCGGTCGCCTTGCGCGACTCGGCCGCCGCGCCACGGTCGAGGAGGTCGAGGAGTTCTACGCTCCCTACGCGCCGTTCCGCGGGCTGGCAGCTTCGTGGATGAGCGGCGCGTATGGATAAAGGAACCTGACGTTCTGCCGATAAGCCCGCGATGGAGCACGCGGGACGCGGTGATGCCTGGCCCGACGACCGGGTAAGCGACTTTCTCGACCAGATCGCCTCGGCGGGGGACGACTACCGGCGCCTGGTCGAGCGGCTGCCGGCGATCGTCTACGCCTGCGAGCAGGGGGAGCGCGGCCGCTGGCGCTACGTCAGCCCCCAGATCGAGGACATCCTCGGCTACAGCCCCGAGGAATGGATGGGCGACCCCGGGCTGTGGGCGCGGCAGCTCCACCCCGACGACCGCGAGCGGGCGCTCGAGCAGGAGACCCGCAAGGCGGCCGAGGAGGGCGGCGGCCCGCCGATCGACTACCGGATGATTACCCGCGAGGGAAGCACGGTCTGGATACTCGATGAGGCCGTGCTGGAGCCCGACCAGCGGGGGATCCCGGTCTGGCACGGAGTGCTCTACGACATCACCGAGCGCAAGATCGTCGAGCAGGAGCTGCGGCGGGCGGCCAGCCAGCAGGCGGCGGTGGCGCTGCTCGGCCGCCAGGCCCTGCAGGACGCCGACCCGGCTCACCTTCACCACAGGGTGACCACGCTGCTGACCGAGATCGACGGCGTGGAGGCGGCTTGCGTCTGGGAGGCGGGCCGCGAGGGGCGGCGGCTGCACCTGCGCGCCGGGCTGGAGGGGCAGGCGCTCGGCGCCGAGCGGCGCGTCTCGGCCGCCCGCGACTCCCATGCCGGCGCGGCGCTGGAGTCCGGGCTGCACGTGATCGTCGACGACTGGTCCTCGGAGGGCCGCTTCTCGATGCCGCCGGCGCTGCGGGTCCTGGGCGTGCGCAGCAGCCTCGCCGTGCCGATCGCCGGCAAGGAGCGCCCCTTCGGCGTCCTCGACATCCACTCCACCGAGCCGAGCCACTTCACGCCGCAGGACGTCCACTTCGTCCAGGCCTCGGCCAACGTGCTGGCCGACGCCTTCGAGCGCCACACGGCCGACCAGGCGCTGCGGTACCGCGTCCTGCACGATGCGCTCACCGGGCTGCCCAACCGGCTCAGCTTCGTCGACTCGCTGCGGGAAGCGCTGCAGCGCGCCACCGCCTCCGGCTCGCCGGTCGGCGTCCTCTTCCTCGACCTCGATCACTTCAAGCGGATCAACGACAGCATCGGCCACCACGCCGGCGACGAGCTGCTGCGCGCGGTGGCGCCGCGGCTGCGCGCCCACCTGCGTCCCGGCGACGTCGTCGCTCGTTTCGGCGGCGACGAGTTCGGCATCCTGGTCGACCGCCTCGCCGACGAGGAGGAGGCGGTGGCGATCGCCGACCGGGTCGCCGGGGCGTTTGCCGAGCCCTACCTGATGGGCGGCGCCGACCATTTCGTCGGCGCCAGCATCGGGATCGCGGTGGCGCGCCCGACGGGTCGCGAACCGGTCGACGCCGAGCTGCTGATCCGCGACGCCGACGCGGCGATGTACAGGGCGAAGGAGCGGGGCCGGGGGCGCTGCGAGGTGTTCGACGCCGAGATGCGGGCTCGCGCCGTGCGCCGCCTCGAGGTCGAGCGCGAGCTGCGCCACGCGGTCGAGCGCGAGGAGTTGGAGCTCCAATACCAACCGGTGATCGCGCTGGGCAGCGGCGAGATCATCGCCCTGGAGGCGCTGGTCCGCTGGAGGCACCCGAAGCGCGGCGTGCTCGATCCGGGCGAGTTCGTCTCGATCGCCGAGGAGAGCGGGCTGATCGAGCCGATCGGGCGCTGGGTGGCGGACACCGCCTGCCGCCAGGCGCTGAGCTGGCACGCGCTGCGCCCCGACGAGCGACCGCTCGACATCGCGGTCAACCTCTCGGCGCGCCAGGTGGCCCACCGCGACCTCGCCGACTCGGTGGCTGAGATCCTCACCCGCACCGGCCTCGAGCCGGTCAACCTGCGTCTGGAGGTCACCGAGAGCTCGCTGGTCGAGGAGCCGGCCACCGCGATCGCCACCCTCGAAGAGCTCAGCGAGATCGGCGTCCGCCTCGTGCTCGACGACTTCGGCACCGGCTACTCCTCGCTCGCCTACCTCAACCGCTTCCCCTTCGATGCGCTGAAGATCGACCGCTCCTTCATCGACGGTCTGGGGATCGAGCAGGAGCGCACCGCGATCGTCGAGGCGGTGATCGGGATGGCCCGGGCGCTCTCGCTCGACGCGATCGCCGAGGGGGTCGAGAGCGAGGTGCAGCTCGCCGAGCTGCGCCGTCTGGGCTGCGAATTCGCCCAGGGGCACCTCTTCTCCCCGCCGCTGCCGCCGCAGCAGGTGACGCGGCTGCTGCGCGAGGGCGGCTTCGAGCTACTAGGGAACGCCGCCCGGTAGGTAGGCGTTGCTGAGCAGTTCGGCGGGGACGGGTCGCTTGGAGATCAACTCGTTTTCGCGCATCCAGGCGATGAAGCGACTCCACTTCGCGGGGTCCATCTCGCCGCGGGCGGAGAGCAGCGGCAGCGTCGCTTCCACCTCGGCTTCGGTCAGCTTCGGGTTGAGGTCCCCGTTGGCCTTCAGCAGCGCCTTCGTCGTCGCCTGCGGGCTCTTCTTCGCGGCGGCCGTGCCCCGGGCGAGCGCCGCGAGGAAGAGGCGGACCGCTTCCGGGTCTTCTTCGAGCTGCCCGCGCCTGGCGACGAGGACCAGCTCGTCGTAGGTTGGCACGCCGAGCTCGTGGACCGGGGTGACGACCGGCTGCTTGTCGCGCAGGCGCAGGTCGACGCCCTCGACGTTGCTGAAGCCGCCCAGCATCGCCTCGGCGCGGCCGCCGACGATCGCCGGCAGCAGCCCGTAGCCGACGTTGACCGTGTGCACGTCGGAGAGGGAGAGGCCTGCGCGGGCGAGAATCGTCTTCAGGTAGGCGTCCTGGTAGGGGATTCCGGCGGTGGCGATCGTCTTGCCGCGCAGGCCGGCGATCCCGTCGATCTTCGATTTCTTCAGCCAGATCATCGAGGTGAGCGGCCGGTCGACGATCGCGTCGACGGCGATCACGTCGAGTCCCTGTTCCCTCGCCAGCACGACCTCTGGCTCATAGGAGATCGCCAGGTCGGTGCGCCCGGCGGCGACTTGCTTGATCGGCGCCGCCGGGTCCGACGGCGTGTGGATCGCCAGGTCGAGCCCGGCTTCTTCGAAGTAGCCGAGCCTCTGGGCCATGTAGATGCCGGCGTGGTCGGGGTTGGGATAGAAGTCGAGCGTCAGGCTGAACGGCTGCTTCTCGCTGCCCCCTTCCTCGCTCTTCGCACCGCACGCTGCCAGCGCCAGGGCAAGGGCGAGCACCGCCAGGGCGGCGGCGATCGTCGGCAGTCGGACGCGCTTCATCCCCTGCTTTCTATCGCCAAGTGACGATGCGGCGCTCCGCCAGGGCAAGCAGGCCGAACAGGGAGATCGCGATCGCCGCCAGAACGACCACCGCCGCGAACACCCGTGCCGTCTCCAGCTGGGCGTTGTCCTGGAGGATCATGTGCCCCAGCCCGGAGTCCGAGCCGGCCCACTCGGCGAAGACGGCGCCGATCAGCGCTACGGCGGCGGCGATCCTGGCGCCGCTGAACACGTAGGGCAGCGAGGTGGGCGCCTCGACGCGCCAGAGGATCTGCCGGCGCGAGGCGTCCAGGGTGCGCATCATCTTGACCGCCTCGGGGTCGACCGAGCGCAGGCCGTCGAGCGCGTTGACGGCGATCGGGAAGAAGCAGATCAGCGCCACGATCGCCAGCTTGGGGCCGATCCCGTAGCCGAACCAGACGACGAGGATCGGCGCGACGACGAGGATCGGGATCGCCTGCGAGGCGACGAGCAGCGGGTAGGCTGCGCGCCGCAGCGTCTCGGAGAGGTGGAGGAGGACGGCGAAGCCGAGGCCGGCGGCGAGTGCGCAGAGAAGGCCGAGCAGGACCTCGCGCAGGGTGACCCAGGCGTTTTCGCCGAGCAGGCCGCGGTTCTCCCAGAGCGAGGAGGCGATTTCCGCGGGGGAGGGGACGAGGAAGCTCTCCAGCCCAAGCAGGTCGGCCAGGGCGCCGGTGCTGGCGGCGATCTGCCAGGCCCCGACCAGCGCCGCGAGCACCAGCGCGGGCAGGATCCAGCGCCTCAGGCATCCTCCCGTGGCGGGCTGTTGCCGCATGGCGAAGAAATCTCCACAGCGAGACTAAGTCGTCACACCACCTCTCAAGGCATGCATCGCCCGCTCCCGCACCGCGACGAAGGCCGGGTCGGTGACCGCGGCGTCGCGGTCGGGCGCGCGCGGGGCGGGGGCGCTGAGCTGCTCGACGATGCGGCCGGGCCGGGAGGAGAGCACCGCGACGCGGTCGGAGAGATAGAGCGTCTCCTCGACGTCGTGGCTGACCAGGACGACGGTGCGCGGGTCCGCGCCCAGCGCCGTCGCCAGCCAGGCCTGCATCTCGGCGCGGGTGATCGCGTCGAGCGAGGCGAACGGCTCGTCGAGAGCCAGCACCGGCTTGCCGGAAAGGAGGGTGCGCAGGAAGGCGACCCGCTGGCGCATCCCGCCCGACAGCTCGGCCGGCCGGGCGAGCTCGAAGCCGGCCAGCCCGAAGCGCTCGAAGAGGCGCCCCGCCTCGCGGCGGGCCGGGCGGCGGTGGGCGCCGCGGTTGCGCAGCGCCAGCGCCGCGTTGTCGATCGCCGAGAGCCAGGGCAGCAGCATGTCGCGCTGGGGCATCAGCGCGGTGCGGGCGAGCCGCCCGCGCGGGTCGCAGGCGCCGCCGACCTCGACCTTCCCGGCGGCGGGCTCCCGCAGGCCGGCGATCAGCTCCAGCAGCGTCGACTTGCCGCAGCCCGACGGGCCGACCAGCCCCAGCACGCAATGCGCGGGCGCCTCCAGGTCGAGCCGCTCGATCGTCCGCAGCTCGCCGTAGGAGTGCTCGAGGCCGTGGATCGAGACGGCGACACCCGGGGGCTCTCGGGTGGCAGGCGACGTCGCGTCGATGACGAATCCCTTGGTTTCCGCAGCCACCCTGGTATCCTGGCGCACTCCGCGCTTCTGACTAAGAAGGTCAAGAAAGTCGATAACCAGTTGGTGCGGGGAGCCGAATGGACCCAGCCATCATCATCTTCGGACTCGGGATCGGCATCCTCGTCGGGATGACGGGGATGGGCGGAGGCTCGCTGATGACGCCGCTGCTGATCCTCATCTTCGGGATCCAGCCGACCACCGCGATCGGCACCGACATCTTCTACTCCGCCGTCACCAAGACGGTCGGGAGTTGGCGCCACCTGGGGATGAAGACCGTCAACATGGACCTGGTCAAGTGGCTGGCGCTGGGCAGCGTCCCGGCCGCGGTGATCGGGGTCGCGATCGTCTCGGTCCTGGAGCAGCACGTCGACCCCGGGCGGCTCGACTCGCTGGTCTACGCGGTGCTCGGCGGCACCCTGCTGATGGTCGGCGTCGTCACCCTGACCAGGGCACTGATCCTCCGCAACCTCGTCGATGAGCGGGACCGCTTCGAGATCGAGCGGCGGCACAAAGTCGCCGCGGTCCTGATCGGCGCCACCACCGGCTTCGTGATCGGGATCACCTCGGCCGGCTCGGGCACGGTGATCGCGATCCTGCTGATAGCCGTCTACCGGCTGGCGCCGAAGAAGGTGGTCGGCACCGACGTCGTCCACGCCGCCGTCCTGCTCTGGGCCGCCGGCATCGCCCACTGGGTCGGGGGCAACGTCGACTTCGCCCTGGCGGGCACGATCCTGCTCGGCTCGGTGCCCGGGCGTGGTCGATCGGCGCCGCGCTTTCCGGCAAGACGCCGCAGGGCTTCATCCGCATCGCGCTCGGCGTCGTCCTCGTCGGTTCGGGCATCGTCACGATCCAGAAGGGCGACCCGACCGTCTGGCCGATCGCCGCCGCTGTCGCCGCGGTCGGCCTCGGCGCGATTCTCTACGCGCCGCATTGGCTGCACCGGCGCCGCCTGCGCGAAGCAAGGCGGGCCGTCGAGGGCACGACCGACCTTGCGCCCGAGACCAGCGGATAGGTTGACGCCATGCGCGTCTCCGCAAAGGCCGACTACGCGGTACGGGCGGCAGCCGAGCTGGCGGCCGCCAAGGGGGGTCCGATCAAGGGCGAGCAGTTGGCCGAGTCGCAGGAGATTCCCCTCCAGTTCCTCGAGCACATCCTGCTCGAGCTGAAGCACCACGGCATCGTCCGCGCCCGCCGCGGCGCCAAGGGCGGCTACTGGCTGGCCAAGCCCGCCGACACGATCACGATCGCCGACGTGGTCCGCGCCGTCGAGGGGCCGATCGCCGACGTGCAGTCGGCCCCGCCGGAGTCGATCGAGTACCGCGGCCATGCCGAGCACCTGCGGGAGGTCTGGATCGCGGTCCGCGCCAACCTCCGCGCCGTGCTCGAGCACGTCACCCTGGCCGAGCTGGTCAGCGGCGATTTGCCGGCGATAGTCGAGGACCTCGCCGCCTCCCCGGACGCCTGGGCGCCGCGTTAGAGGCGCTCAGGGCTTCAGCCGGAACGGCGGGTACTCGTCGGTCACCAGGGCGAAGGCGTAGCCGGTCACCCGGTTGCTCCAGCGGATCGTGCCTTCGACGAACTCGAAGATGCGGCGCGGGTAGCGGCCGGTGAAGAGGATCGCGAACCAGGCGCCGATCGCGGCGAACAAGACGCCGATGTAGAGGAAGATCAGCACGATGTAGTGGGGGATGGCGAGCAGCCACTTGACCAGCGGTAGGCCCCTTTCGAGGCGCTCGACGTCCGGGTAGGGAAAGTCGAGGTGGACCGCCTGCTTCTCGTCGGTCGAGGGGTATTCGTCGTCCATCAGCAGGAGGTAGACGCCGATCCGGTTGGAGAAGCGCATCAGTTCGATGTTCCAGTCGAACCACCAGCGCGGGTATTTCTTCTTGAAGAGGATCATCAGCACAATTGGGAGGACGACGAGGCTGCCGGCGATCGCGCCGCCCCAGGCGACCCCGGTCGAGCTGCCGCCCGGCAGCAGCGCCGCGACGATCGCGATCGGTATCACCGTGAAGATCCGCAGCCCGGTCGTGAGGCGGTTCAGGTCGCGGTCCGGATAGTCGACCGAGAACGTGACTGGATACGCAGCTGGCTCCATTTCTTCTCCTTTCGCGAGTTGGCGCGATGATCGCCGACGGATCGGCGGCGGTCATCCGGGAAAAGCCGCGAACCGCGCTGCGGGTCAGTCCGCGGCGGGGACGCCGCCGGCGACGACGTTGACGAAGTTCTCCAGGTGGCGGGTCGTCCAGCACTCGAAGGCGCCGTCGCACCAGCGCTCGTAGGCGGCCATCACCGAATCGCCGTAGTTCCAGTAGAGGCGCGGCTCGGGATTGAGCCAGAAGAGGCGCCCGGCGCGCTCGGCCACCTGGGCGAAGACCTCGGCGTGCGGCTCGCGGCCGTTGGTGCGGGCGTCGCCCAGCACGATCACGGTCGAGCGGGGGTCGAGGTCGTCGGAGATCTCGGTCAGGAACTCAAGCCAGACGCGGCCGTAGTCGGTGTAGCCGGAGACGTCGGCGACGCCGCCCTCGCTGGAGATCCGCTGGGCGATCTGACGGAAGTCGCGCTCGTGCTCGAAGACCTCGGTTACCTCGGAGATCCGCTCGATGAAGACGAAGCTGCGCAGCTTGCGGAACGAGTCGTGCAGGGCGTGCAGCACCGAGAGGAAGAAGACGCTGGCCGAGGTGACCGAGGTGGAGACGTCGCAGAGCACGTAGATCTCCGGCCGCCGCGGCCGCTTCGGCCGGTGGCGCAGTCGCAGCGGCACGCCGCCGGTCTCCAGTGAGGCGCGCATCGTGCGCCGCACGTCGACGACCCGCCCCTTGCGACGTCCCCGCTGCTCGTGCCCGAGCGTCGCCAGGCGCCGCTTCATCTGCGAGACGGCGCGGTGCACGGCGGCGAGGTCCTGGGTCGGGCTGGTCGGCAGGGCGCGGTCCAGCTCGGCCAGCGGGCGGGAGGGGGGCAGGGTCTCGGTGCGCTCGATCAGGTCACGTTCCAGCTCGCGGCGCAGGTGGCGCTCGAAGCGGTTGAGCTGCTCGCGGTCGATCGGCGGCAGCTCGCCGGCGCCGTTCTCGGCGCCCTGCTGCGTCCCGGCCGAGAGCCCCAGGGTGCGGCGGATCCGCTGCACGTCGACCCCGACGACCCCGGAGCCCTCGCCGCGGCGGCCGAAGGCGGCGATCGCCAGCCGCGCCAGGTCGCGCATCTCGCCGTCGTCGCCCGCGGCGATCGCCTCGCGGACCTGCTCGCGCAGCTCGTCGATGTCGAGCCGCTCGCCGCCCTCGTGGCGCTGCCCCTCCTCGCCGATCCCGCGCTCGATCGCCTCGGTCTCGGCGGCGCGGAAGAACCAGCGCTCGAACAGCAGCTCGAACAGCCGCCGGTCCTCCTGGGACTTGGCGATCGTCGCCGCCAATGCCTCGCGGAAATCGTCCTGCGAGGTCCAGGGCACCTCGTCCAACGCCGCGAAGGCGTCGAGGATCTCCGAGGTCCCGACCGCGACCCCCTCCTCGCGCAGCTCCTCGCAGAAGCCGAGCAGCTTCGCGGCGAGGCCGGGCGGCCCGGCCTCAGGCTTGGGGCCGTACGGCGTCGGCAAGCTTCACCCCGACCCGCTCGGCGACCAGGTCGATGTCGGTCCGGTGCTTGACGATGATCGACATCGACCGCTCGAAGGTCTCGCGGTCGATGTCCTCCGCACCCATCAGGAGCAGGGTTCGCGCCCAGTCGATCGACTCGGCGATCGACGGCGGCTTCTTCAGGTCGAGCGCCCGCACCATCCGCACGACCTCGACCATCCGCCGGGCAAGCGCCTCGGGCAGCTCCGGCGCGTGCAGGCGGACGATCTCCATCTCGCGCTCCAGCTCCGGGTAATCGAGCCAGAGGTAGAGGCAGCGCCGCTTCAGCGCCTCGGTCAGCTCGCGCGAGTTGTTCGAGGTGAGGACCACGGTGGGCATCGTCGTCGCCGCGACCTGGCCCAGCTCGGGGATCGTGATCTGGAAGTCGGAGAGCAGCTCGAGCAGCATCGCCTCGAACTCCTGGTCGGTCTTGTCGATCTCGTCGATCAGCAGCACCACCGGCTCGCGGCTGGCGATCGCCTGCATCAGCGGCCGCTCCAGCAGGAACTCCTCGCTGAAGATGTCGCCGTGCACCTCCTCCCAGCCGGACTCGCCGCCGGCCTGGATCCGCAGCAGCTGCTTGCGGTAGTTCCACTCGTACAGCGCCTTCGCCTCGTCGAGACCCTCGTAGCACTGCAGGCGGATCAGCTCGCGCTCGCCCGCCCGGGCCAGCGCCTTGGCCAGCTCGGTCTTGCCGACCCCCGCCGGGCCCTCGACCAAAATCGGCTTGCCGAGTCGCTGGGCGAGGAAGGAGACCAGCGCGGCGGGCTCGTCGGCGAGGTAGTCCGCGCGGGCGAGGGCTTCCTTGGTTGCTGGAACCGAGTCTGGGGTTGGCGTTGGGTTCATCTGAACAAATCCTTGCGCTTCGCTCGCGGCGCGAGGAATCAGACATGCACGCCTGCTCGCTCCGCGCTCGAGAGCCGATGATAATGCGCGCCCGTGCCCGACTTCGCCATCTCGCTAGCCGCGCTGCTGCCGCACAGCGCAACCCCGTACCTGGTCTTGATCGGCCTCGGGTTCGCCATCGGCATCCTCGGGCACCTCAGCGGGTCGCGCTGGCTGGTCGCCGGCGGGGTGATCCTGATCTTCCTCGGCGCCTTCCTCTTCCCGCTGGCGCTCAGCCTGACCGAGAGCACCCCACCGCAGATCGAGAACCGGCGGTAGGCAGCGGCTAGCCTTACCATCCCGAGGTTCCGACCCGACTCCCAGGAGGCCCACCGCTTTGAGCCGACTCCGATTCCCCTTCACCCTCGCCGCCCTCCTCGCCCTGTCGGCCGGCTTCGCCGCCTGCGGCGGCAGCAGCGACAAGAGCGGCGAGAGCCCGCAGAAGGTCGTCAGACGAAGCCACCCTGCAGGGCATCGACAGCGGCCGACTCGACCTCTCGGTCGGCATTGAGGCCGCCGGCAAGCAAGGCGGCAAGGTAGACGTCAGCCTCTCCGGGCCCTTCCAGGGCGGCGGCAAGGGCAAGCTCCCGCAGCTCGACATGACCGCCAAGGCGAGCGGCAAGGTCAACGGCCGGGACGTCGACTTCGATGGCGGCCTGACGCTGCTCCCCAACAGCGCCTATGTCGAATACGAAGGGACCGAGTACGAAGTCGACCCGACGACGTTCAGCTTCGTCCAGTCGGCGCTCAAGCAGGCCCAGGGGCAGGGCGGCGCGGAAGGCGAATCGCCCGGTGTCACCGCCTGCCAGGAAGAAGCGGGCAAGCTGAAGGTCGCCGATTTCGTCGACAACCCTAGCAACGAAGGCAGCGCCGACGTGGGCGGGACGGCTACGACCGAGGTGAGCGGCGACCTCGACGTCCCAGGGGCGGTCGACGCGCTGGTCGAACTGGCCGAAGGCCCGGCCTGCAGCGCCCAGCTCGGCGCCGTCGGCCCGCTGCCCTCGAAGTCGGAAATCGAGCAGGCGAAGAACGAAGTGAAGAGCGCCGTGAAGACCGCCCACGCCGACGTCTACGTCGGCGACGACGACATCGTGCGGCGGATCTCGGCCCGCCTGAAGATCGAACCGAAGAACGGCGGCAGCGGCCCGAAGAGCATCGAAATCGATCTCGACCTGAAGCTGACCGAGGTCAACGAGGAACAGCAGATCTCCGCGCCGGGCAACGCCAAGCCGCTCAACGACCTCTTCCTGAAGCTCGGCGTCAACCCGGTCGAACTGCTCGGTCTGCTCAACGGCGAAGGCGGCGGCGAAGGGCTCGGCGGCCTGCTGGAAGGGCTCGGGGGAGCGGGCGGCGGCTCCTCCAACGGCGGCGGCTCCTCCAACGGCGGCGGCTCCTCCAACGGCGGCGGCTCCTCGAACAAGGGCGGCGGCTCCGGGGGCGGCGGGCAGCAGGCCTACCTGAATTGCATCGCCGGCGCGACCACGGCCGCCGACGTGCAGAAGTGCGCTTCGAAGCTCCGCTAGGCGGACCGCCGTCGCGACGGCGGTCCTTCGGGCCTGGTCGAGGGGTCGTCCGTCGCTGATGAGCGTCGTCCTGCTGGTCCTCAGCTTCGCGATCATCCTCGCCGGAGCGCTGCTCTTCACCAACGCGGTCGAGTGGATGGGCCACGGGCTGGGGCTGGGGGAAGGCGCCGTCGGCAGCGTCCTCGCCGCGGTCGGGACCGCGATGCCGGAGACGCTGATCGCGATCGTCGCCCTGGTCGGCGGCGCCAGCGGGGCCGACCAGGTCGCGATCGGAGCGATCGTCGGCGCCCCCTTCCTGCTCGGCACCCTGGCGATGGGCCTGGTCGGCCTGTTCGCCTACCTGTACCGGGAGCGGCGCTCGCAGGGCCTGGCGCTGAACGCCCACGGACCGACTCTGGAGCGGGATCTGCTCTTCTTCGGCGCCTTCTTCCTGCTCTCCCTGGCGCTCGCTTGGGGGCCGCCGGCGGGGCTGCGGATCGCGGTCGGCGTGCTCGCCCTCGCCGCCTACCCGCTCTACATCCGCCGCACCCTGCTGGAGGGCGGTGAGGTGCAGGATCACGCCACCCTCGAGCCGCTGATCTTCGAGCGGCGCAGCGAGCACCGCATGCGGCCGAGCCTGGTGCTCGCGGCGATCCAGCTCCTGGTCGGGCTGGGGGCGATGATCGGTGGGGCCCACCTGTTCGTCGAGGAGCTTCTCGACATCGCCGAAGAGCTCGGCGTCGAGGCCGTCGTCCTTGCCCTGATCCTCGCTCCGCTGGCGACCGAGCTGCCGGAGAAGGTCAACAGCTTCTTCTGGGTGCGGGAGGGCAAGGACGCGCTGGCGCTCGGCAACATCACCGGGGCGATGGTCTTCCAGTCGACGATCCCCTTCGGGATCGGATTGATCTTCACCGACTGGCAGCTGAGCGCCAACGCCGCGCTCTCGATCGTCCTCGGCCTCGGCGGCGGCCTGCTCGCCTACCGGGCCCTGCACCGCCGCGGCCGCTTCGAGCTGCCCGCCGTGCTCGGCTGGTTCGCTCTCTACCTCACCTTCATCGTGGTGGTCGTGGTGCGGGGCTGAGGGGCGCGTTCAGGCCTCGGCCAGCTCGGCGAGCGCCTCGAGCACGACGGGTCGTCGTGCGGTTGACATTGAGTCGCATAGCGGTTCAAAGGTCGACCGCACCCCGGCGGATTTGTCGGCCACGCTGCTCGAGAAGCTGGCCGATGCGTTCGATCACCTGCCGGGGTTCGCGATCGAGGCGGTGGCCCGTCACCCGCGTCATCTCGATCCCCGCGAGCTTCAGGTTCTCCTGCCGACAGCGGTCGCGCTCGAAGGCGGCGTGCGTGTCATGAGTCTCGTACGTGTCGAGTTCGACCGCGAAGCGCTCCTCGGGCCAGTAGACGTCCAGCTCGTATCCGGCATCGACGAAGCCTGTGGCCGGCCGGGGCAGGCCCGCGTCGCAGACGAGCTCCAAGAAGCGGCGCTCCAGTCCAGAGCGGGTGAACGGAGCCGGGCGGTAAAGGGCGATGGCACGGCGAAGGCGTCCGGCGCCTGCGTGGCCGGCGGCGCGGGCAAGCAGCGCTTCGAAGTCGCGAAGCTCGAAGAGGCGGAGCTCCTCGCTGCGCTCGAGCAGCCGCTGCAGGCGGTCGGAGCGGACGGCGGCGGCGAGATCGAGCACGGTGCGTGGCAGGGCCGTGACCGGGATACAGCCGATCTCGGTTCGGTCCTCGGCGGCGAGCGCGCGGGCATGGTGCAGTTGGATCGGCGGTCTGGGCCTTCGGGGGTTCGGTGCTGTGACCCGGAGTGGGACCGGGGACCAGCGTGCGATGCCCCAAAGCCACGCCGCCGAGTGGTGGCTGAGCAGTGCGCCGGGTCTGCACGCCAAGACCGCCGCGAGGCACCGTGCTTGAAGCGAGAGGTCGGTATGTCCGACCGAGTAGACGCCGCGATAGAGGCGGTGCAAGCGCCCGTTGTCCGCAGCTCGCACCACCGCGCTCCGCGAGTATCCGAGCGAGTGGATCATCTGGCGAGCCGAGACAACGCCATGCTGCCGCGTCGCCAGGTCGGCCAGCGGGCCATGGGCGGGCTCGGACCGCGATCCAGCGGCGGGGTCTGGACCCATGCTGGGTGCGTGCGGTCGACTTTTGGATCGCATACCGGTTCAAGGGTCGACCACACCTATTCTCTCCCCCCGGGCCTGTGCGCGGTAGACATTTGAGTCGCTTAGCGACTCAAATGTCTACCGCGCGCCTTGCGGCTGTTATCTGGCTGCGGTTCAGTCCGAAGCCAGCTCGGCGAGCGCCTCGAGCACGTCGTCGTCGTGGGTCTTCGGCGAGGCCTTGGGGATGACCATGGCGATCTTGCCGTCGCGGTCGATCGGGAAGGTGGCGCGCTGGACGCCCGAGTGCTTCTTGCCATCGATCGACTCTCCCGCCACCTTGTAGTCGCTGCCGTGGTCGCGAACGCCGCAGGCATGGGTCGTACAGCCCGGGGTGTCCACGAGCGGCGACTGAGACAGCGTGGCGCGAAACGACCGGGCCGCTTGGCGCGATCCGTTCTGTTGGTGGATGCTGCGCCGGTCCGGGCGTTCCACCTTACGAGTGGGCCTCGATGGCCTTCGCCGTGTCCAGGAAATTGCGGAACGAGGTCACCTTGCCGTCGGGACCGAATTCGAAGAAGTGGACCACATCGTCATGGACTCGCTTGCCCGTCGAATTGATGGTGATGTCGACGTCGACCACCGCCGCGCCGCAGCCATCCCCTTCGAGGAACGTATGCGGGTTGAGGGAGTTCACCTCGAAATCCGCCTGGATGTCCCCGAAGAGGCCCGCGGCTGCCTCCCGGCCGCTGCGAGGTCGCATGTAGGGGACGTCGTGCCCTTGCGCGGTATTGGCGACTGGCCACTGCTCCCAGCGACACGTTCAGCAACCCCAGCGACGCGCCGGTGCGCTTCCTCAACTTCAGCACGTCCTCAGGATGGGAGAACTACATGCGCGACCTCGCCGAGGCGGCACGCTCGGGCCCTTTGACACGGGAGGCGATCGGGCCCATAGCCTCGCGGTACGACTATCACCCTGCCTGAGCGCGCATTAGCTGGCTGCAATCAAATTCAGGCGTCTCCTGACCGGCTTCGAGCATCCGCCTGGTCAGTCCTCGCGCCCCGGGTCCTGGCCGGTCTCGTCCTCGTCGAGCTCCTCGTCGCCCTGCTCGAGCGCCGTCTCTGAGACCGAGCCGGCCGAACCTGGGTGGTAGTGGGTCTGGAACTCCTCGAGGGCGCGGTCGCGGCTGTCCTCGTCGACCGGGACGTCGTCGGAGATGCGCACCCAGTCGGCCCCCTCGTAGTCCTCCATGTTGAAGACCTCCTGGTCGAGCGAGGTCGAGTCGTCGACCACGACCAGCACCTCGGTCTGCGGGTTGAAGTAGGTGCCCGGCTGCATCAGCAGCTCCTCGACCTCGAAGAGGTTGTCGGGGTTGGCGGCCATCGGCAACGATCCTACAAATCCGCGAGCTGGCGCTCGGTCTCCCTCTCGACGTCGAGTGGCTGCTCGCCGCGACGCATCCGCCGTTCGTTGCGGGCGACGACGAGCTGGCGGACCTCCTCGCGCAGCTTCTCGTCGACGCCGGGTCCGGCGGCCCCCGGGGAGTCGAGCAGGCGCGTCACCTCGGCCTCGACGTCGAGCGGCTGCTCGCCGCGGCGCTGGCGGCGGTAGGACTTCGCCTCGAGCATCTGCCGCGCCTCGGTTTCCTGCAGCTCGCGGTCGACCGGCGGCTGCGGCTGCGCCATTCGGGTCGGGGGCAGCTCCTGCTCGATCGCGAAGCGACCCTTGCCGATCCCGCGCCAGGCCGGTCCCGCGCGTGCGAAGGCCGTAGCGGCGATCGGCAACGCGATCAGGGTGATCGCGGCCAGCACGTAGCCGCTCTGAATTCCGATCGCCGCCGACGGCAGGACCATCCGTCAAGGGTACGCGGCCCCATGGGGAGCCGGTCATCCGCTAACCTTGGGCCTGGTTGACTGACCAGTCAATCGGCCCCTCCCACCCGCGAGAAAAAGGAGCTTCGAGCAGTGGTTGACTTCACCCTGACCGACGAGCAGAAGGATCTGCGCGAGCTGGCGCACAGCTTCGCGGAGAAAGAGATCCGCAAAGTCGCCTGGGAGCACGACAAAGAGGGCACCTGGCCGCAGGAGATCATCGACAAGGCCTGGGAGGTCGGGTTGATGAACACCCACATTCCCGAGGACTACGGCGGCCCGGGCCTCGACTACCTCTCCGGCTGCCTGATCGAGGAGGAGATGGGCTGGGGCTGCTCCGGCATCGGCACCTCGCTGATGGCCAACGGCCTCGCCTCCGCCCCGATCACCCTCGGCGGCTCTGAGGAGACCAAGAAGAAGTATCTCGGGATGCTGACCGAGGAGCCGAAGCTGGCCTCCTTCTGCCTGACCGAGCCGGACGCCGGCTCCGACGTCTCGGGGATGAAGACCCGGGCCGTCAAGAAGGGCGACAAGTACGTCATCACCGGCTCCAAGTGCTTCATCACCAACGGCAGCTACGCCGACTACTTCACGGTCTACGCGAAGACCGACCCGGAGGCGGGTCACCGCGGGATCAGCGCCTTCGTCGTCGACGCCGACTCCCCGGGGGTCACGGTCGACAAGAAGGAGGACAAGATGGGCCAGCGGGCCTCCAACACCGCGACCATCTCCTTCGACGAGGTCGAGGTTCCGGCAGAGAACATGCTCGGCGAGGAAAACCACGGCTTCAAACTGGCGATGATGACCCTCGACCGCACCCGCCCGGGCGTCTCGGCGATGGCGGTGGGGATCGGCCGCGCCGCGTTCGAGTACGCCGCCGAGTACTCGAAGGAAAGGGTTCAGTTCGGGGTGCCGATCGCGATGCACCAGGCGATCCAGTTCATGATCGCCGACATGGCGACCAAGGTCGATGCCGCCCGGCTGCTGGTCTGGAACTCGGCGGTGCTGCTCGACAGTGGCCAGCGCAACACCCAGGTCTCCTCGGAGGCGAAGCGCTTCGCCGCCGACTCGGCGATGGAGATCACCGTCGACGCGGTCCAGGTCTACGGCGGCTACGGCTTCATCAAGGAGTACCCGGTCGAGAAGCTGATGCGCGACGCGAAGATCATGCAGCTGTACGAGGGCACCAGCCAGATCCAGCGCCTGGTGATCGCCCGCGAGGTGCTGCTGCCGCGCAACATCGAGGAGAAGACCCCGGAGGCGAGAGGCGCCGAAGACAGCCAAGCCGAGCAGGCAGCCGCCACCGTCTAGCTCAAAGGACCTCCACGGGCGCGCCGACGCCGCAAGGGCGGCGCGCCCGCAGGCTCCCCGCCCATCGCGTCCTGCGAGGCTCCTGCCGGCGATCCGCGCGGGGGTTGTCGCGCTGGCGCTCGCGGGCTGGCCGCGTGGGCGCCCCACGAGCAGCCCGCCCGGCGATGGACCGGCTTGACGCGCTTCCGCCGGCGGCCATAGAATCGCCCCTCGAGGAGGCCGCTGGCTCACCCGCGAAGCGCATCGGCGTCGGCGACGTCATCAGCGAGACGTTCTCGGTGTACGGCCAGAACATCGTTGCCCTGGTCGGCAGCGCGCTCGCCGTCTTCGTCGTCGTCGGCCTCGTCTCCGGCATCCTGCAGCGGGCCGGGGGTGTCCTGCTGCTGCTGCTTGCGGCGGCCGTCAGCCTGGCGGGCCAGGCGCTCTACACCGGCTTCGTCGTCGGGCTCGTGCGGGATGTCCGCGACGGGCGCCGCGACCAGACGGTCGGCGACCTCTTCTCCGCGGCGGGGCCCTTCATCCTGCCGCTGATCGGGTTCGGCATCCTGTTCGGCATCGGCGCCGCGGTCGGCTTCCTCCTGATCGTCATCCCCGGCCTGATCCTGGTGACCTTCTGGTCGCTCGGGGCGCCGGCGATCGTGGTCGAGGGCATCGGCCCGATCGACGCCTTCGGCCGCAGCTGGCGCCTCGTGCGCGGTCAGGCCTGGCAGGTGTTCGGGGTCCTCGTGATCATCTTCCTGATCGTGGTCGTGGTCCAGGTCGTGCTGGCGGCGATCGCCAACCCGATCGGCAGCGGCGACTTCTCGACCTGGATCGCATCGATCATCTCCGGCACGCTCACCGCCCCGATTTACGCGATCGCGGTCACTGTCATGTACTACGAGCTGGCTGGCGGAGCCGCCGCCCCGGAACCGGCCGCCGCCGCCGTATCCCCGCCACCGAGCGAACCGCCTCCCTCGCCTCCGCCCCCGGCGAGCTGAGGGTCCAAGGACCTAAGCCACCCGGGCGCCCTGGCGCGCCGCCTTCTGACGCTTCGTCTTGTCCAGCTCGACCTTGCGCAGGCGCACCGACTCGGGCGTCACTTCGACGCACTCGTCCTCGCGCAGGAACTCCAGCGCGGCCTCGAGCGAGAGCCGTTTCGGCGGCGAGAGGCGGATCAGGAGGTCGGCGCTGGCGGCGCGGACGTTGGTCTGGTGCTTCTCCTTGATCGCGTTGACGTCGAGGTCGTCGGAGCGGGCGTTCTCGCCGACCACCATCCCTTCGTAGACTTCCTCGCCGGGGCCGATGAACAGCGTGCCCCGGTCCTGGAGGCTGAGCAGCGCGTAGCTGGCGCTGGCGCCGCGTCGATCGGCGACCAGCGAGCCGGTCGGGCGGGTGCGCAGCTCTCCCGCCCACGGCTCCCAGCGGTCGAAGACGTGGTGCAGCAGCCCGGCGCCACGGGTCTCGGTGAGGAACTCGGTGCGCAGCCCGATCAGCCCCCGCGCCGGCACCAGGTAGTCCATCCTCACCCAGCCGGTCGCGTGGTTGGTCATCTGCTCGAGTCGCCCCTTGCGGCCGGCGAGCAGCTGGGTGACGGCGCCGACGTGCTCCTCGGGCACGTCGATCGAGAGGCGCTCGACCGGCTCGTGGACCCTGCCGTCGATCTCGCGGGTGATCACCCGCGGCTGGCCGGCGGTCAGCTCGAATCCCTCGCGGCGCATCATCTCCAGCAGGACGACGAGCTGCAGCTCGCCGCGTCCCTGCACCTCCCAGGAGTCGGGCCGCTCGGTGTCCTCGACCCGGATCGAGACGTTGCCGACCAGCTCCCCCTCGAGCCGGGAGCGGATCTGGCGCGCGGTCAGCTTGTCCCCCTCGGTGCCGGCCAGCGGCGAGGTGTTGATCCCGACGACGATCGAGAGCGAGGGCTCGTCGACGGTGATCACCGGCAGCGGGCGGGGGTCGTCGGGGTCGGCCAGCGTCTCGCCGATCGTCACCTCTGGCAGCCCTGCGACGGCGATGATCTCGCCCGGCCCGGCCTCGGAGGCCGGCACCCGGTCGAGCGCCTCGGTCACGTACAGCTCGCTGATCGCCGCCCGCTCGACGCTGCCGTCGGCCCTGCACCAGGCGATCGGCTGGCCGCTGCGGACCGTCCCGTTGCGCACCCGGCAGAGCGCCAAGCGGCCGACGTAGGGGTCGGCGTCGAGGTTGGTGACGTGCGCCTGGAAGGGGTGCTCGGGGTCGTGCCCGGGGGCCGGGATCCGCTTCAGCATCAGGTCGAGCAGGGGGGAGAGGTCGCTTCCCTCGGCTGCTTCCTCCAGCGCGGCCCAGCCGGCCCTGGCGTTGGCGTAGACGATCGGGAAGTCGATCTGCTCGGAGTCGGCGTCCAGCTCGATGAACAGCTCGTAGACCTCCTCGACGACCTCGGCGATGCGGGCGTCGGGGCGGTCTACCTTGTTGACGACGAGGATCACGGGCAGGCCCGCCTCCAGCGCCTTGCGCAGCACGAAGCGCGTCTGGGGGAGCGGTCCCTCGGAGGCGTCGACCAGCAGCAACGCCCCGTCGACCATCGTCAGGCCGCGCTCCACCTCGCCGCCGAAGTCGGCGTGGCCCGGGGTGTCGACGATGTTCAGCTTGACGCCGGCGTGGTTGATCGCGGTGTTCTTGGCGAGGATCGTGATCCCCTTCTCGCGCTCCAGGTCCATCGAGTCCATCACCCGCTCGGCCACCTCCTGGCCCTGGCGGAAGGCGCCGGTCTGCCACAGCATCGCGTCGACCAGGGTCGTCTTGCCGTGGTCGACGTGGGCGATGATCGCGATGTTCCTGAGGTCGTCTCTTGTCTTCATGGCGGTGCGGTCGACTTTTGGTTCGCCATGCGACTCAAAAGTCGACCGCGCGGTTGGGAAGCATAAGAAGGGCCCGCCGTGGCGGCGGGCCCCGGTACGGCTAGGAGCGGTGCGCGACTACGCGGTCTGCTGGACGCTCGCGGCGGCCGGGCCCTTGGGGCCTTCTTCGGACTCGTAGCTCACCTTGGCACCCTCGGTCAGGGACTTGAAGCCCTCGCCGAGGATCGCGCTGTGGTGGACGAAGACGTCCTTAGAGCCGTCGTCGGGCGTGATGAACCCGTAGCCCTTGTCGTCGCTGAACCACTTGACAGTTCCAGTTGGCATGCATTGCCTCCACTTCATGTGCTGCGAACGCGGAGGCTTTGGTGAAGCAACGACGCGAGCGCTAGACACGACTTTGCCGGGTCCATTTCCCGGCCTAACGCCCGGGACCGTAGCAGGGTCGGGCGGCACGGCGTCCCTTACACAGCCCTTACGTTGTGGTGACGCGGCTCTGATCCCGGCGGCGGATGCTGCGGCGGTAAACGAGCAAAGGAGGGACCATGACCCGTTCACGCCGCATCAAGATCTTCGTTTCGCTCGCGCTCTGCGCGCTCGCCGCCACCGCCGCGGCGGTCGGCCTGGGAGGGCTGGGAAGCGTCTCAGCGGGCGTCGCGACGGCGTCCTCCGCGACCGCGTCCTCGGTCAACCCGTCGTCGCTGCCGATCGGCGACGGCAAGGTGACGACCTCGGGGCCGCAGCGCGGCTACGTCTACTCCTGCGGTACCGGATTCGGTTCGACCGGCGGCCCGCCGGGCGGCGGCGGCGCCCAGGTCGAAGGTCCGTGGATCCACGGCAGCACCTTCGACCTGACCGCGAAGGCCACCGTCGACGGCTCGGTCCGCTGGCGCAACGCGAGGCTGCGCACGAAGAGCAACTCGAAGCGGCGCACCTTCTCCGGCAACGGCCTGCCGAAGGGGAGCACGACGGGCGAATTCCCGGTCAAGTCGAGCGACGACGCCTACCAGTACGACCGCAACCCCAACTCGATCCGCTCCCAGAGCGTCTACTACTCGCTTCCCAGCCACCCGAAGGCGGCGACGACGCCGAACTGCCTCTCGATGGGGCCGATCGGGATCGCCAAGAACGGCGTCGCGATCTTCAACGCGCTCGACGCGCAGGACCGCGACGCGGTCGCCCACGAGGTGCAGGACAGCTGCGGCGGGCACCCGCAGCAGAGCGGCGCATACCACTACCACGACATCCCCTCCTGCCTGACCAAGGGCGAATCGAAGCACCGCGCCTCCGGCCTGGTCGGCTACGCGCTCGACGGCTATCCGATCTACGGGCCGCGCGGCGCCCACGGCAAGCTGCTCACCAACGAAGACCTCGACGCCTGCCACGGCCAGGTCAGCAAGGTCTTCTTCGAAGGTCGCTGGCAGCGCATCTACCACTACAACGCGACGCTCGAATACCCCTACACGCTCGGCTGCTTCCACGGCACGCCGCGGTCCTGATCGGGCCGAACTGGCCCCGGGGGCGCCGTCCCAGGCTCCCGGTGCACCCCGTGTCCGCATAGGAGACACGGGGCGCACCGGGACCGGGGTTCCGGGGTTGAGGAACCGAGATGTACGGTCGATACGGTGGTACGTAATGCAGCCCGGGAACTCGCCTCGCCTCCGGACGGCGCCGCGCTCGGCCATCGCCCTGGCCCTGGCCTGCGCGCCGCTCGCCCTGGGCCTGGCCTCGGCACTGCCTGCCGCCCTCGCCCCGTCGTCCGCCCGGGCGGCCGCCATCCCCCGATCGGCGGCCCCCCTCTCGTCGAGGCTGGCTGAGCTGGCTGAGCCGGCCGTCCGTTCGGCGCCGCAGGCGAAGCAGGCGAAGGCGCTGAGCCTCGCCCCCGCAGGGCCGGGCAGCCTCCTTCGCGAAGGCAACCGGGTCCTCGTCGAAGTCCGCTTCGACCGAGGCGCCGCGGCAGGCGTCGACGACCTGCGTGCCGCCGGCGTCGAGGTCGTCAACGTCAGCCGCGCCTACCAGACCGTTACGGTGGCCGCGAAGCCCGGCGAGTTGGAGCGGATCTCCGAAGTGCCACGCGTCGCCGCCGCAACCGAGGTGCTGACCCCGATCACCTCCTCGACCTGCCCCTCCGGCGCCGTCGTCTCGGAGGGCGACCAGCAGCTCCACGCGGCCGAAGCCCGCGACGCCGAAGCGTTCGGCGTCGACGGCGATGGCGTCACCGTCGGCATCCTCTCCGACTCGTTCGATCAGGCGACCGAAGCGGTCGGTGGCGGCCCCGTCGCCACCCACGCGGCAGAAGACGTCGAAACCGGCGACCTCCCCGGTGCCGCCAACACGTGCAGCGGCCAGTTGACGCCGGCCGACGTCCTCGACGACTCCGACACGGGAGGCGAGGACGAGGGGCGCGCAATGAGCCAGATCGTCCACGACCTCGCCCCCGGAGCCAACCTCGCCTTCGCCACCGCCTTCAACGGCGAAACTGCGTTTGCCGAAAACATCGAAGAGCTGGCGAAGCCGAGCGGCGAAGGCGGCGCCGAAGCGCAGGTGATCGCCGACGACGTCACCTACTTCGAAGAGCCCTTCTTCCAGGAAGGCCCGGTGGGGGTCGCGGCGAGCAACGTCACGGCGGGCGGCGTCAGCTACTTCTCCTCGGCCGCCAACAACAACCTGATCGACGGCAGCGGCAACGACATCGCCTCCTGGGAAGCACCCAGCTACCGCGATGCGGGCAGCTGTCCCTCGGCTGTGGTGACGCTGTCCGAAGAATTCGGGCTCAACGCGAGCCACTGCATGGACTTCAGTCCCGGTGCGGGGAAGGACACGACCTTCGGGATCACGGTTTCCCCCGGTGCGGTGCTGCTCGCCGACCTCCAATGGGCGGAACCGTGGGAAGGGGTGAACACCGACATCGACGCCTTCCTGATCGGGCCGGGTGGCCTGGTCGAAGCCGGGAGCATCGAAGGCAACATCCTCGGAGGGCGACCCTTCGAGCTCGTCGGCTGGCAAAACGTGTCGTCTTCACCGGCCAACGTGCAGCTGGTGATCAACCGCTACGAAGGAGTCAGCCCACGCCTGAAGTTCTCCCTCCTCGAGAACGGTGGTGGAGTGACCAACAGCGAGTACCCGGAATCGACGGGGGGCGACGTGGTCGGACCGTCGATCTTCGGCCACAACGGCGGCGAAGACGTGACCAGCGTGGCGGCGATCCCCTACGACCCGACCACTGCGCCCGAGATCTACTCTTCGCGCGGTCCGGTGACCCACTACTTCGGGCCGGTGACCGGGGCCGGTGAAGCCGCAGGACCGCTTGCCAGTCCGGAGGTGCTGTCGAAACCGGATGTGACCGCGACCGACTGCGGCGTGACCACCTTCTTCGCGTTCGAAGACGAAGGCGACTGGCGGTTCTGCGGAACCTCGGCCGCGGCTCCGCACGCGGCAGCGGTCGCGGCGCTGATGTTGGAGGACGAACCGGGCGCTACGCCGGAACAGATCCACAACGCGATCCAGGAAGGCTCCGACCCGATTGGCGCATTCGGTCCATGCGCGGTTGGCGCCGGCCTGGTCGACGCCGTGGAGGCGATCGAACGGCTGCATGTGGCCGGAGGCGTGCCGATCCCGGCCTGCACGCCGCCCCCCTCCCCACCGGTGGAAGAAGGCGGGGGAGGCGAAGGAGGCGGCGGGGGAGGCGCAGAAGGCGGCGGGGGAGGCGAAGGAGGCGGCGGGGGAGGCGCAGAAGGCAGCGGAGCGCCGCCGACCGAAGCCGGGGAAGGCCTCCAGACGACCGCCCCCTCGGCCGCGGCTACGCCGTCGCCCGTCACCGGCGTCGCCGACCGGGTCGCCCCCAAGACCTTCCTGAACCACCGCCCGCGCAAGCTGGTCCGCACCCGCCACAGGCGGGCAAAGGCAGTCTTCCGCTCCCGCTCGAACGAGCTGGGCGTCGCCTTCCTCTGCCGGGTCGACCGGGGGATGTTCCGTCGCTGCGATGCGCGGTTCGCGCGTCGCTACGGGATCGGCAGGCACGTCGTCGAAGTCAGGGCCCGCGACCGCGCCGGCAACGTCGACCGCACGCCGGCCGTCTACCGCTTCCGCGTCAAGCGGCTGCGGAATCGGTGAGTCACGCCAAAGCGGGATCCTCACGCTACCGCTGGTGAATCTCTCGCTGAAAGACGTCCTCGTCGATCGCAAGGCGCCAGGGTCCGGACGCGGATTCCGTGGCGCGGAAGTCCGTGAAGTCGAAGGTGAAGATCGGCAGCTCGTGGCGCTCCGCGATCGCCATCACGCAGGCGTCGACGAGGCCGAGGTTGAGGTCGGCGTATTTCGAGTCCAGCTCCACCGCCCTGCGCATCAGGCCCTGCGTGGCGAAGGCGATTTCGTGGGCGCCGCCGACCACCGTCTTCATGAACGTGCGGGCGGCTGCGTCGCCGACACGTCGCCGGGTGAGGTGATCCACCTCGACCATCACCGGCGAGGGAACGATCGCGGCTCTGCGGAGATGCCTCATTACGGTGGATGCCATCCGATGCGCCGGGTCGGTGTCGTCGATCGCCGAGACCAGCGGTCCGGCGTCAATCAGGACCTTCATCGCCCGGTCCCTCTCCCGGTCCCCACGGCTTCAGGCCGAGGTATTTCTCGGCGTTGATGCCGAGATCGGGCAAGCCGCTGCTACCAGCTCCGATGTAGTCGAGCGGTGGTTGGTCGTCTTCCGCCTGCATACCGAACTCGAGCAGGCGCACGATCGTCGCCGAGAACGACTCATCCAGGATCGCGCGTTCGCGCACCGCCTTCTCGGTCTCGTCCGGCAGGTAGATGGTTCGACGTGGCATCGTCTTGGTCATATCCGAGAGTATGAAGGCCCAAATCATACATGTGGGCGGCAAACGTAAATCTTCTGCGACATCAACCCCACGAGGACCGCGACAGAGGCGCCCATGCAGCTCTCAGCCGTCGCGCTCCGGCGACTCGGCCACGTCCCGCGTGCCGCCGCCGCGGCGCATCACCCAGTGGCCGCCGAGCAGCAGCAGGAGCAGCCCGGCGACGACGCCCAGCACCAGCGGGTCGGTGAGGCTGAGGCCCTCGAGGCGGGTGCCGAGGTAGACCGCCATGGCGGTGATCGGCAGGTAGCCGACCACGGTCGTCCAGGCGAACCGCCAGGCCGGGACGCGGGCGGCGCCGGCGGCGTAGGAGACGAGGCTGAAGGGCACGATCGGGAGCAGGCGCACGGCGAGCAGCAGGGTGGCGCCGCCGCGCTCGATCGCCGCCTCGGTCCGCTCGAAGCGCTCGCGGCCGAACCAGCGGTCGAGCAGCGGCCGGGCGACCGAGCGGCCGACCGCGAAGCAGAGCAGCCCCGAGAGCAGCCAGCCGAGCATCATCAGCGCCAGGGCTGGGAAGAAGCCGTAGGCGAAGCCGGCCGCGGCGTCGACGATCTCGGCCGGGTAGAAGACGACCGCGTGCAGAAGGGCGAGGAGGACGACCAGCAGCGGCCCGGCCAGGCCGATGCTGTCGACGCGGCTGCGAACCTCGGCGGTGTCGCCCCGCACCGCCGCCTCGAAGACCTGGCGCAGGTCGGGCACCGCGAGGACCAGCAGCGCCAGGGCGGCGATCCCGGCCAGGGTCACGGCGACGGCGGCAAGTGAGGGTCTCGGCGACTCCATGCTCGGCGCAAGCATTGTCGGGGCTGCGGGCCCCGAGCGCTTCAGCGCAGCGCGCCGGGATCGCGCAGCCGCGCGGCCAGCGCCGAGTGGCGGCCGCCGCTGTCGTCGCGGCGGACCGCGCCCGCCAGCGCCGCCCGGTCGCCGACCAGCACGCAACTGCTGCGGGCGCGCGTGATCGCCGTGTAGAGGAGCGGGCGGCTCAGCATCCGCGCGTGGGAGCGATGGCAGACGCCGACCACGACCGGCACCTCGCAGCCCTGCGCCTTATGGACCGAGATCGCGTAGGCGAGCCTCAGGGTCGCCGTCTCGTCGTAGGGGATGGCCAGCGCGCCGCCCTCGTCGGTGTCGACGAGGATCGTCTCCTCGTCGGGATCGTCGGCCCGCAGGAAGACGATCGAGCCGTTCATCAGTCCCAGCTCGTGCGAGTTCCTCGTCTGGATCAGCCGGTCGCCGATCCGGAAGCGCCCGCCCAGAACTGGCTTGCCGTCCGGGTTGAGCCGCGCCTGCAGCCGCTCGTTCAGCGCGTCGATCCCGATCACGCCCCGGTACATCGGCGCCAGCACCTGCACCTCGCGGATCGGGTCGACCCCGAAGCTCTGCGGAGCCCGCTCGGCCACCACCTCGACGACCGTCTCGAGCGCCCGCTCCGGCCCGGGGCGGTCGATGAAGAAGAAGTCGCGTTCCTGGTCCTCGGCGGGCGTCAGCTGCGGCGGCCGCCCCCGGTTGATCTGGTGGGCGGCGGTGGTGATCATCGAGCGGGCCGCCTGGCGGAAGATCTGGGTGAGCCGGACGACCGGGGCGATGCCGGAGGCGATCAGGTCCTCGAACGGCTTGCCGGCTCCGATCGGAGGCAGCTGGTCGGCGTCGCCGACGAAGACGAGGTGGGTCGACTCGGCGAGCCCGCCGAGCAGCACCTCGGCCAGCCGCAGGTTGAGCATCGAGGCCTCGTCGACGATCACCAGGTCGGCGGCCAGCGGGCGGTCGGGGTTGAAGGCTGGCTTGCGGCCCGGCATCCACTCCAGCATCCGATGGATCGTCTGCGCCTCGCGGCCGGTTGCCTCCTCGAGCCGGCGGGCGGCGCGGCCGGTCGGCGCGCAGAGGGCGATCGAGACGCCGACACGGCCCGCCTCGGCGACGATCGCCTGCGTACAGGCCGTCTTGCCGACCCCCGGCCCGCCGGTCAGCACCGAGATCCGCGCGGCGAAGGCGCCGCGCACCGCGGCCCACTGCTCGTCGGTGAGGCGGGTCTCCTCGGCCGCCTCGGCCGTCTCTTCACCGGGGTCGTGCTCGAGCTGGGAGGGGGCGGCGGCGCGGGCCGCCAGCGTCGCCGCCACCGCGACCTCGCTCGCCCGGGTCGACTCGCGGTAAGCCCGCCCTTCGTCGAGCAGCAGGCTCGGCGCGGCGACCAGCGTGTCGGGATCCGGCGCAAGGCCGATCAGCCTCGCAGTGCGCCGCGTCAGCTCCTCGAGCGGCAGGTAGGTGTGCCCCTGCTGCTCGGCCTCGGCGAGCGCGAAGGCGGCGGCGGCCTGGGCGCGGCGCGGCGACTCCGGCGGCACGTCGGCCGCCAGCGCGATCCGGTCGGCGCGGGCGAAGCCGACCCCGGCGACCTCGGTCAGCCGGTAGGGGTCCTCGTGCAGGACCACCATCGAGCGCTCGCCGAAGCGGGCGTGGATCGGCGTCGCCAGATGGGCGAGCCCGTGCGGGGCGAGCTGGACGTGGAGGTCGCGGATCGCCCGCGAGGCGTGCCAGGACTCGGTCGCCGCGGCCGCCTGGTCGGGGCTGACCCCGCGCAGCGCGCCGAAGACGCCGACCGGGTCGGCGGAGATCGCCCCCAGCACGCCCTCGCCGTGCTCGTCGAGGAGGCGTTCGGCACGGGCCGGTCCGATGTGGCGCAGCGAGGTCAGGTAGGCGATCCGCCCGGCCCGGTCGACCGGATCGAGCGGCAGCGCCCCGCTGGCCTTCAGCTGCCGCCCGTAGCGCGAGTGCGTCTGCCAGTCGCCGCTCACCTCCGCCCGCTCGCCGGCGCTCAGGTGGGCGACCGGTCCGACCAGGGCGAAGCCCTCGCCCGACTCGCTGTCCTGCACCTCGAGCACCGCATAGCCGTCCTCCTCGGCGCTGAACACGACGCCGAGCACCTCGACCGTCCCGCTGAAGGCGGGCGCGTCGGCATCGAACAGGGTCGCTGCGCCGTTCACACGGCAAAGCTAGCCGCTGGCGAGGCGGTACTTCCTAGCCGGCCTCGGCGAGCTTCTCGTCCAGCTGGGCGCGCAGCGCGTCGCAGACGGCTTCCACGTCGGGGTTGTGGCGCTCGGCGGCGAGCACCCCGAGGAGCACCTCCGCGTCGGCCCTCGACATCTCCAGCGTGATCGGCTTGCTCATCGACCCTCCTTCGTTTGCCTGCCGATACCTTGCCGTAGCCGTCGGTCGCGGTCTACCCTTGGCGGGCGGATGCAGAGCACGGGCGGCATCGCCGACAGCTTCGCGCCGCTCACGGCGCGACTCGAGCGCCGCCTCTCCGGCGGCTTGCCGTTCGCGGTGCGCTTCTGGGACGGCAGCGAGCTGCGGCCCGAGGACGAGGGCAGCGGCGACACGCTGGTCGTCCGCGACAGCCGCGCCCTCGCCTACGTCGCCACGGCTCCCAACCAGCTCGGTCTGGGGCGCGCCTGGGTCGCCGGCGACCTCGAGCTGGAGGGCGACCTGGAACGGGCGCTGCGGGCCGGCGAGCGGCTGCGCGACCTGCGACTCGGCCTGGGCGACAAGCTCGCCTCGCTCGCCGCCGCCGCCCGCGCCGGCGCGCTGCGGCTGCGCCGCCCCACGCCGCCGGCCAGCGAGGCGCGGCTCGGCGGGCGCCTGCACTCGCTGCGGCGCGATCGCGCCGCGGTCCGCCACCACTACGACGTCTCCAACGACTTCTACCGGCTGGTGCTGGGGCCGAGCATGGTCTACTCCTGCGCCTACTTCGCCTCGCCGCACGACACGCTGGAGCGGGCGCAGGAGCGCAAGCTGGACGTGATCTGCCGCAAGCTGCGCCTCGCGGCGGGGGAGAGGCTGCTCGACGTCGGTTGCGGCTGGGGCTCGCTGATCCTGCACGCGGCGCGCAACTACGGCGTCCGCGCGGTCGGGGTCACGCTCTCGGAGCCGCAGGCCGAGCTGGCCCGGCGGCAAATCGCCGCGGCCGGGCTCGGGCGTCGCTGCGAGGTGCGGGTGCGGGACTACCGCGAGGTCGACGACGGCCCCTACGACAAGCTCGCCAGCGTCGGCATGTACGAGCACGTCGGCGCCTCCCGGCTCGACGAGTACATGCTTTGCCTGCGGCGGCTTGTCCGTCCCGGCGGTCTCGTCCTCAACCACGGGATCGTGCGCTTGGCGCCGGCGCCGCGCCGCCGCGACACCTTCATCTGGCGCTACGTCTTCCCGGACGGCGAGCTGCACCCGGTCGGCCGGGTGGTCAAGTCGATGGAGCGGGCGGGGCTGGAGCTGCGCGACGCCGAGTCGCTGCGCGAGCACTACGCGCTGACCCTGCGCTTCTGGGTCGCAAACCTCGCTGCCGCTCGGGAGGCGGCGATCGCCGCGGCGGGCGAGGAGAGGGAGCGGATCTGGCGCCTCTACATGACCGGCTCGGCGCTCGCCTTCGAACGGGGCGACATCTCCGTGCAGCAGCTCCTGGCCGCCGCCACCGGCGCGCCCCCCGAGCTGCCGCTGGCCCGCGGCCGCTTCGCCAGCTGAACGTCGCCGGCGCTCGCCGGCTCAGCTGGCCATCGGGTCGGGTTCCCCGAGCTTGGTGACGTCGGGCGGGTCGTAGGTCTCGCCGACCTTGCCGCCGATCGCCAGCACCCGGATCCCCTCGTCCCCCGGCCAGATCTTGCGCTTCACGCCCGGGCCGACCCGCGCGGCGTGGTCGGTGTCCAGCGTGTAGCGCTCGCCGTCGATCTCCAGCTCGCCGCTGCCGCGCAGCGCGAGGTAGACCTCCTCCTGACCGTCCTCTGCGTGGTCGTGCTCCGGGTAGTTGTCGAAGTTGGGCGGCATGTCGATGATCTGCATGCCGAAGGACTCGACCCCGAGCTCGGCGCGCGCCCGCTTGAAGCCGCCGCCGAACACCGCCTCCATCTCGTCGATCGTCTTCACCGTGTGACCGTTCATCGTTCCTCCTCGACTGGGTTGGCAGGGGCGATCATAGGCCCGCCCCGCCGCTTCATGGTTAAGCATTCTCGATCGATTGGCATGGGCCCACGGCCGATGGAGGGCTGGATGCACGCCTTGGCTATTCTGCGGCAGGTTGCCGACCTGGCGCGCAGGATCGAGGATTGGGGGTTCGACGGGCTCCTCGTGGCCGACAGCCAGAACCTCGACGATGACGTCTGGTTCGAGCTGGGGCTGGCGGCGGCGGCGGCGGAGCGGATCGAGTCGGGGCCTGGAGCCACCAACCGGTCCCCGCCACCCGGCTGTGACCGCCTCGGCGGCGCTGACCAAGCAGGCGGAGACTGGCGGGCGGGCGGTGCTCGGCCTCGGACGCGGCGACTCGGCGCTGACGCAGGTCGGGCAGCAGCCGGTCCCGGCAGCCGAGCTGGAGCGGCGCTGGAAGCGATCCATGCCTATCTGCGTGGCGAGGAGGTCGAGGTCGGCGGCGCGTCCAGCCGCCTCGCGTGGGCGGCCAGAGATGGCGCGGGCAGCGGCGCCGGATCGCAGCCCCTCCCTCGGTGCCTTCCTCAACGTCGCCGTCCACACCGATCGCGCCGTCGCCCGCGACCTGGTCCCGGCAGCGTTGCGATCTTCGCCCGCTTCGTCGAGCAGGTGCTGCCCCGCCTGCGCTGATTCTCGTCGTATGTCGGAAGCTCGGATACGGGTTCGGTTGCGGCCGAGGGGCTCGCGGGACGAGCTGGCCGGGGTCCGGGACGGGGTGCTGCAGGCGAAGGTGACGGCGCCGCCGCTCGACGGCAAGGCCAACAAGGCTCTCTGCAAGCTGATCGCCAAGCGGGCCGGCGTGGCGCCGTCGCGGGTCAGCGTGGTGCGCGGAGAGAAGTCGCGCGAGAAGGTCGTCCGCGTCGAGGGGCTGGATCGGGCCGCGGGCGATGAAGGCGCTGGAAAGCGACGACTCAGTGGGTTAGGGTCGGTTCGTCTCCTCTGTCTCCTCCCACAGAACGGAGTCTCCTCATGGCCTATGAGATGAAGATCCGCGGCACCCAGGACGAGGTCAAGATCCGCAGCCCGTGGGCCGCGGCCCTGCTGCCGATCATCACCCTCGGCATCTACCACCTCGTCTGGTGGTACCGGATCAACCGCGAGCTGCGCGACTACGGCAACGCCAAGGGCTACGACCTCGGCCAGAACCCGACCAACTCGCTGCTCGCGCTGTTCCCCGGCGGCCTCATCATCGTCCCGGCGCTGATCGCCTACTGGCGCGGCGTCAAGCGCGTGATGGGCGCCTCCAGCCTCGCCGGCAAGGAACCGCTCAACGGCTGGATCGCGATCATCCTCTACCTGCTGCTCTCTCCGGCCCTCTGGGCCTACATCCAGGTCTCGCTCAACGACATCTGGCGCCAGGAAGCCGAGGCGCTGCCCGGCCAGGAGCCGCCACCCAGCCCGCCGAGCGAGATGCCGCCGCCGCTGCCGGCCGACCAGCAGCCGCCCCCGGCGGAGCAATCGCCGCCCGCCTCCTAGACTCGGGCGCGTGGATCGCGCGCTCTTGAAGCAGACCCTCGCCGAGGCCGGCGAGCCCTCCTACCGCGCCTCCCAGGTCTGGGAGTGGGTGGCGCGCGGGGCGGGCTCCTACGCGGAGATGACCAACCTGCCGGTGGCGCTGCGCGAGCGGCTCGCCGCCGAGGTGCCGCTCTCGACCCTCGAGCTGCAGGCCGAGGCGAAGTCCGACGACGGCACCGTCAAGGCGCTCTTCCACACCGCCGACGGACGGCCGGTCGAGGCGGTGCTGATGCGCTACCGCGACGGGCGCCGCTCGGTCTGCCTCTCCTCGCAGTCGGGCTGCCCGCTGACCTGCAGCTTCTGCGCCACCGGCCAGATGGGGTTCGGCCGCAATCTCAGCGCCGACGAGATCCTCGACCAGGCGCTGCACTTCCGCCGCGTCGAGGCGATCGACCACGTCGTCTTCATGGGGATGGGCGAGCCGACGATGAACCTCGACGCGGTGCTCGCGGCCTGCGGGCGGCTGCCCGAGCTCGGCGTCAGCCACCGCCGCACGGCGATCTCCACGGTCGGCTGGGTGCCCGGCATCGACCGCCTCGCCGGATGCGAGATGCCGCTCGCCCTGGCCCTCTCGCTGCACGCGCCGAACGACGGCCTGCGCTCGCAGCTGATGCCGGTCAACGACCGCTACCCGCTGGCCGAGGTGCTCGCCGCCTGCGAGCGCTACCTGGCCCGCCGCCGTCGCAGGGTCCTGGTCGAGTACGTGATGCTCGACGGCCTCAACGACCTGCCCGAGCACGCCCGCCAGCTCGCCGCCCTGCTCGACCCCCGCGCCTACAAGCTCAACCTGATCCCCTACAACCCGACCGGGGCCTACGACGGCTCGCCGCCCGAGCGGATCGAGCGGTTCCGGGCGATCCTCGCCGAGCATCGCCTCACCGCCACCGTCCGCCTCACCCGCGGCCGCGACATCGACGCCGCCTGCGGTCAGCTCGCGGCGACGGCCGGTCGCCCGCTAGCTCGAGGGGTGCCGAGCGAGAGCGCGAAGAGCCCGCCCGGCGAGTCCCGCCACCCGAGCGGCTAGCGCCAGCCCGGTCATCCTCCTGGTCGACGACGTTTGGTCAGCCAACTACCATCCGTCCGTGCCAGCCGACGCCGTAAGCGCCCCCTCGCGGCGCGTCCCGCCGCCGCAGCAGCGGAGCGGCAACCCGGTAGCCCGCCTGCTCGACGACGCGCGCGCCGAGCTGCGGGTCCGCCGCCACGGCGCCTACCCGCCGGGTCCGCAGGGCTTCAGCCTCGGCCGCACCCTGCAGGCCGCCCGCGACCCGCTGCCGCTGCTGCTCTCCCTCTACGAGGAGCACGGGCCGATCTTCAGCCTCCGCATCCTCCACCACCCGGTCGTCTTCATGCTCGGGCCGGAGGCGAACCACTTCATCACCGTCGCCCATCCGGAGAACTTCCACTGGCGCGAGTCGAGCTTCGGCGACCTGATCCCGCTGCTCGGCGACGGCCTGCTGACGATCGACGACGCCTACCACGACCGGGCGCGCGAGATCATGATGCCGGCCTTCCACCGCGAGCAGGTCGCCGCCTCGGTCGAGACGATGATCGCCGAGGCGACGCCTGCGATCGAGGCGCTGCGGCCGGGTGAGGTCGTCGACGTCTACGAGTGGATGCGCAACCTGGCGATGCGGATCGCGATGCGGGCGCTGCTCGGCCTCGACCCCGACGAGGCCGGCAAGGGCGCCGCCGCGGCGGAGCACTTCGAGCGGGCGCTCGGCTACTACGGGATCGACTTCCACATGCGCCTGGTGCGCGGGCCCGGCTCGCCCTGGTCGAAGATGGTCGCCTCGCGGGCGATCCTCGACCAGATCGTCTACGGCGAGATCGCCGAGCGCCGCGCCGAGCCCGATCCGGGCAGGAGGGACATCCTCAGCCTGCTGCTCGGCGTGCGCGACGAAACGGGGGAGGGGTTCTCCGACAAGGAGGTGCGCGACCAGGCGATGACCCTGATGTTCGCCGGCCACGACACCTCGACTTCGACCCTCACCTTCATGATGCACGAGCTGGCGCGCCACCCCGACGTGGTCCGGCGGCTGTGCGAGGAGCAGGACCGGGTGCTGGGGGGCGAGCCGCCCGACATCGAGCGGCTGGAGGGGGAGATGCCCTACCTGGAGATGGTGCTCGACGAGGTGCTGCGGCTCTACCCGCCGGCCTGGATCGGGCCGCGCCGCGCCGTCCGCGACTTCGAGTTCGGCGGCTCCCGGGTCGCCCGCGGCGCCTACGTCAACTACTGCTCCTGGGCCAGCCACCGCATTCCCGAGGTGTTCCCCGACCCGGAGGCGTTCATCCCAGAGCGCTTCACCCGCGAGCGCAAGGCGGCGCTGCCCCGCGGCGCCTACGTTCCCTTCGGCGGCGGGCGGCGGATCTGCATCGGCAAGCGCTTCGGCCAGACCGAGGTGAAGCTGGTGGCGACGATGCTGCTGCAGCGGCTGCGCCTCGACGCCCTTCCCGGGCGGACGATGACCGTGCGCCAGATGCCGACCCTCTCGCCCAGTGGGGGTCTGCGGATGCGGGTACTGTCCCGCGCGTGAGAGCGCTGGTCATCTCCGACACCCACTTCGGCGCCTGGACGGGCCGGGACCTGCTGCGCGAGGAGGCCTATCTGGAACGGCTGGAGCCGGCGCTCGACGGGATCGACGAGCTGATCTTCCTCGGCGACCTGTTCGACTTCCTGTTCGGCTCGGTCGGCGACGCGGTCGAGGCCTGCGGTGGCCTGCTGCGGCTGATCGCCGAGCGGATGCCCGGCAAGCGACTGGTCTTCCTGGCCGGCAACCACGATCACCATCTCGTCCACCGCGACGGCGAGGACAGGATGGAGGCGCGGCTCGCCGCCGGCCTGGAGCCGGGGAGCGCGGATGGCGGCGAGCGCGGCTCGGAGAAGGCCGGCCCGCGCTGGTTCCAGTCGTTCCTCGAGAGCCGCCTGCCCGGGATCGAGGTCGAGGTCGCCTACCCCGCCTACAGCTTCGCCGGCGTGCTCTGCACCCACGGCCACTACCTCGATCCGCACGCCCGGCTGGCCGGTTCGCGCGGCGACCGCGTCCTCACCCGCACGCTCTGGTCGATCGCCACCGGCGGCCCCGAGGACCCGAAGACGGTCGAGGACTACGAGTCGGTGATCACCCTGCTCACCGAGTGGCTCTACATCGCCGCGCAGATGCCGCACGGCACCCACGCCCAGCAGAACGTCTTCCGGGCCGTGCAGCGGCTGGGCAAGGCGGTGGCGGCGCTCGGCCTGCCGGTGCGGGGCGCCAAGCGGCTCGCCGCCGAGCTGCGCGACCGCGGAGTAGGCGACGGCGCGGTGGGGGAGGCGCTGCCCAGCGAGGAGCACTTCGACTCGGTCGTCCGCGACGAGACGGCGCGCCAGAACCGCGAGCAGCCCATCCAGGGGATCGGCTGGCCGCGGCCGGTCTACCCGCAGGCCTCGGTCGTCTCCCGCAGCGATCCCTCCGAGCACGCGCTGGAGGCCTTCGCCCAGGTCGTCGCCAACCTCGGCTGGAACCGCGAGACCGAGAGGATCGTCTTCGCCCATACCCACCAGCCGCTGGCCGAGGTCCGCTCCAGCCACGACTCGCGCACCCGCTACTGGAACACCGGCTCGTGGATCTACGAGCCCGACTTGGGCTCGCGCCAGGCCTACGCGCGCTACCTGCGCTACGCCTGGCCGGGGACGGCCGTGGTGATCGACGACGAGGAGCCCGAGCCTCGCCTGCTCGAGCTTCTCGCCGACCTCAACCCCCTCAACGGGGGCGGGGGGTTGCCCGGGGCGCCCCCTACTTGATGAACAGCATCTCCTCGTACTTGGGGAGCGGCCAGAGATCGTCGCTGACGACGCTCTCCAGCTTGTCGGCAGCCTCGCGCACCCGGGACATCGCCGTCAGCTGCTTGTCGCGGGCGTGGATCGCCAGCGCCATCCCCTCGAGGTCCTCGGGGTAGGCGTTCGCCGCTTCCAGCTCGCCCAGCGCGCTGACCAGCTCGTCGACCAGGCCGCGCACCTCGCCCTCGATCGCGGAGACGCCGGACTCGCCGATCAGCGCCAGGTGGCGCAGGGCCGCCGGCAGGATCATCGTCTTGGCGATCGAGAACGTCGTCTCCGCCTCGATGTTGGCGCGGATCGCGTACTGCTCGAGCCAGACCTCGTAGCGGGACTCCAGCTCGCGCACCGAGAGCACGTCGTAGTCGCTGAAGGCCTTCACGGTCTGCTCGGTGAGCACTTCCGGCAGGGCGTCCGGGCTCGTGCGGAGGTTCTTCAGGCCCCGCTGCTCGGCCTCCGCGTGCCACTCCTCGGTGTAGTTGTCGCCGTCGAAGCAGATCTGCCTGTTGGCGGCGTAGGAGTCCTTGACGATCTCGATCACCGCCTCGGCCGTGTCCATGCCGTCGTCCTTCTTCGCCTCGAGCTGGTCGGCCAGCTCGTCGATCGCCTCGGCGGCGATCGTGTTCAGCACCGTGTTGGGGAAGGCGAGCGACATGCTCGACCCCAGCGCCCTGAACTCGAATTTGTTGCCGGTGAAGGCGAACGGCGAGGTGCGGTTGCGGTCGCCGCCGTGCATCGGCAGCTTCGGCAGCACGGTGGCCCCCAGCTCGAGGAACGAGGCGGGGGTGTGCGGGTCGCCCGAGCCGGTCGAGATCGCCTCGAAGACTTTGTTCAGCTCGGCGCCGAGGAAGATCGAGATGATCGCCGGCGGCGCCTCGTTGGCGCCGAGCCGGTGGTCCTGGCCGATGTTGGCGACCGAGGCCCGCAGCAGCCCCTGGTGCTTGTTGACCGCCTGCATCACCGCGGCGCAGAAGAAGAGGAAGTGGACGTTGTCGGCCGGGGTGTCGCCCGGGTCGAGCAGGTTGGTCCCGGTGTCGGTCCCCATCGACCAGTTGTTGTGCTTGCCGGAGCCGTTGACGCCGGCGAACGGCTTCTCGTGCAGCAGGCAGACGAGGCCGTAGCGGCGCGCCACGCTTTCCATCACCTGCATCATCAGCTGCTGATGGTCGGAGCCGACGTTGGAGTTCTCGAACACCGGGGCGATCTCGTACTGGTTGGGCGCGACCTCGTTGTGGCGGGTCTTGACGGGGATGCCGAGCTTGCGCATCTCGAACTCGGCCTCCAGCATGCAGGCGAGGATCCGCTCGGGGATCGAGCCGAAGTAGTGGTCGTCCAGCTCGTGGCCCTTCGGCGGCTTGGCGCCGAACAGGGTGCGGCCGGTGTAGATCAGGTCCGGACGCTCGAAGAAGTACTGCTCGTCGATCAGGAAGTACTCCTGCTCGGGCCCCACCGTGGTGAAGACGCGCTGGCTGTCGGTGTCCCCGAGCAGCCGCAACGCCTTGATCGCCGAGCGCGAGAGGGCGTCCATCGAGCGCAGCAGGGGGATCTTCGCGTCGAGCGCCTCGCCGGTCCAGGAGGCGAAGGCGGTTGGGATGCAGAGCAGCGCGCCGTTCGGGTTCTCGAGGATGAAGGCGGGGGAGGTCGGGTCCCAGGCGGTGTAGCCGCGCGCCTCGAAGGTGGCGCGGACGCCGCCGGTCGGGAACGAGGAGGCGTCCGGCTCGCCCTGGATCAGCTCCTTGCCCGAGAAGCCGGCCAGTGCCTTTCCGTCACCGGCCGGCTCGAAGAACGAGTCGTGCTTCTCGGCCGTGGAGCCGGTCAGCGGTTGGAACACGTGGGTGAAGTGGGTGGCCCCCTGCTCCAGCGCCCAGTCCTTCATCGCCGTGGCGACGGCGTCGGCGAGCGCCGGGTCGAGCGCCAGCGCCTCGCCTCCGCTCAGCGCTGCCTGCAGCTCCTCGAAGACTCCGTCGGGCAGCCGTTCGCGCTGCACGGTGACGGAGAAGACGTTGGTCGCGAAGGGGTCGTTCTCGGGCTGGGTCAGGTCGCTCGCACCGAGCACCTCCCCGTTGGAGCTCCACTGCGCGGCGGTCACGTTCTGCTGGCGGATACGAGTCATCGCTGTGTCGGTCCCTCGCTTCGGCGCACCCGGCCTGGCGGGCGCGATCGGTTGCCGGTCAACTCCCTTGAAAGAGCCAGAGGAGCCTAATGGGCGGAGGCGGGAAATGCCTTTGTACCGCGGTACAAGGATCACCCGGCGCCTTTGTCCGTGCCGGAATGGCTATCTCGGTCGTCTTGTCAGGCGGCCTCGGTTACAGGCTCCGACGCCGCGGCCGATCCCCGCAGGGACTCAAACCCCTCGCGCGTGATCGCCGCGATGAGTTGCCGCCGGGCTTCGAGGAAGTCCGGATAGGGCATCTCGTGCCAGTTATCCGGCAGGGCGTGCCATCGCGTCATCCGCCTCAAGTCGGCCGCCCGTCCCTGGGCCATGAAGGCCTCAACGTACTTACTGCGTACCGGGTTGGCTCCAGGCCACCCCCGGCTCCGCCTGGGAGGTCGCCTCCGATCAAAGCAGCGACGCGGCGGGCTGAGGCTCCGATTCAGCCGATTGGGACTTTTACCCCCGTTATTGGGGGTCAAAGTCCCAATCGAGCGCACGGTGATCGGGTTGGAGCCAACCCGGTACGCACTATGTCGGTTGGGCCCCTCCGCATCTCCCAGGCAAGCGTCAAGTCCGCCCCGGTAAGTTGCTCTAGAATATCGAGCGGTATAGCTCTATGTTAGAGAGCAGAAATCCATTCCGCTACAGCGAGCCGGTTCCGGCCGACGAGCTACTCGATCGCGACGAGGAGGCTCAAGAGCTGCTCGACCGGGCGGTCAGCGGCAACAACAGTCGCCTGGTTGCGCCACGCCGCTACGGCAAGACCTCACTCCTCTCCCGTCTTGCCCGGGACGCGCGCAACGAGGGATGGGCGGCCGTGTACGTCGACTTCTTCGGCGTCCTGACTCTGGACGACATAGCGCAGCGCATCGAGCGCGCCTATGCAGCCGAGCTGCAGGGACGGGCTGCGAGTTGGTTCGCCGGCGTGAGGCGGCTGCTGCGTCCGACGCTCCAAGTCGGGGGCGGAGCCCTCCCGGCCGGCGTGGAGGTCACCGTCGACCCTCAAGCGGAGCCGCCGCTGGTCGAGCGTCTCGCTCTACCCGCACGTCTGCACGAGCGCCACGGAACTCGGGCGCTGGTGATCTTCGACGAGTTTCAGGACATCCTTGCCGCCAAGCAGCGGGCCGACGCGGTGATCCGCTCGGAGATTCAGCACCACGGGGACGCCGCCAGCTACGTTTTCGCCGGCTCGCACGTCGGGATGATGCGCGAGCTGTTCTCCGACCGCCGCCGTGCCTTCTACGGGCAGGCCGGCCCGGTCGATCTGCCGCCGCTTCGCCCCGACGACGTAGCCGAGTATCTCGCCGCGCGCTTCGAGGCTGGCGGTCGCAGGATAGGAGTCGCCCTCGAGTCGCTGCTGGCGACCGCTCAGGGCCATCCCCAGAGGACGATGCTGCTCGCCCACAGCCTCTGGGAGCTCACTCCCGAGGGAGGTGAGGCTACGCAGGAGACCTGGCTTGCCGCCTATGACCGGGTGATGCGCGATGTCCGCGATGAGTTGCGTGCCCTCTGGTCGGCGCTGCCCACCTCCCAGCGGCGAGTGCTCGCCTCCGTGGCCGAGAACCGCGAGGGCGTCTACGCTGCCGGCCGGCGCCACGGCGGCTCGCGCGGCGGGGCGGTGCGAAGCGCCACCGAGGCGCTTAGCGACCGCGGCGAGATCATCCCCGACCCAGCGACCGCTACCGGCTATCGCTTCGTCGACCCGCTGCTGGCAGCCTGGGTGAACGAGGGACGGCCCGGAGCCTAGACGAGGCGGGCAGCGACAACGCGATTTCCTTTCCGGTCAAAGACGGATGGCAACCGCTAGGTCGTTTCTAGGAGCCCGTTGCGGTCGGCTGTCAGCCTTCTGCCGTCTCGAGGTTTTCCAGGTCGACCAGGTCTTGGCCGCGCCCGGCGGCCCGCTTCATCGCGCGTAGGTCCTCCACCGAGCAGACCGCGACGTTGACTCCCAGCACCTCGGCCTCGCTGGCCCGCGAGCGAAGCTCCTCATAGCTCGGTACTCTCTCCAGCCCCTGCACGATGTCGAGCCGACCGAGGTCGGTATCGATCGCCATCTGCTCTCCGCTTGCCAGCTCCGCCGCGATCGAGAAGGGCGTGCCGAGCAGCGCTTCGCCTCTCTGCACGTGCCCGCCGGCAGCCGCCGCCACCTCGGCCACCACCTTCAGGTTCTCGGCATCGGGCGCGACGACGATGTCGATGTCCTTGGTGGCGCGCACAACCCCATGAGCTCCGAGGGCGAGCTCGCCGACCACCACCGAACTCCGCCCCCGCCTCTACCAGCCGCCGCAGCATCTCGTCGAAGGCGGCAGTCGTCATCGCCGCCGCGCGGCATCCGCCATCTTCAGCAGCGCGTGGCCCAACGCGATCGTCTCGGCCAGGTTCACGCTGATCGGGCGCCGCCCGTCCTCGCGCAAGCGCTTCACGCGCGCAGCCTGGGCGGTCGCGGCAGCGGTGTTCTCGCTTCGCTCCATAGTGAGCCGATTCCTACCGCCGGCATCGCTTGGCTCCCCGTGCCAGGACTGCCGGCAATACACGCAGCGGGGCGATGCGATCAACTAGCCTGTCGGCGCCCGCAAGCCAAGAACCTAGGAGCCAAGCCGAATGTTCGTTTCCAAGGCCGCCGTCGTCGGCGGCGGCACGATGGGCGGCGAGATCGCGCAGGCGATCGCCGCCTCCGACATCCCCGTGGTCGTCAAAGACGTCGACCAGAAGTTCGTCGACGCGGCGCTCGAGAAAGCCCGTGCCGTCACCGAGGGCCAGCTCGGCCGCCTGGTCGAGAAGGAGAAGCTGACCCAAGAGCAGGCCGACGCCCGCCTCGCCGAGGTGATCAAGTTGATCGCCGGCACCACGACCTACGAGGGGTTCGGCGAAGTCGACTTCGTGGTCGAGGCGGTGCCGGAGAAGATGGAGATCAAGCAGGCGGTCTTCCGCGAGCTGGACGCGGCGACGCCCGGCCACGCGATCCTCGCCTCCAACACCTCCTCGCTATCGATCGCCGAGATCGGCGAGGCGACCCTGCGCCCCGACAAGGTGGTCGGCTTCCACTTCTTCTACCCGGCCTCGGTGATGCCACTGGTCGAGGTGGTCGCCGGCGAGGACACCTCGCAGGAGACCGCCACCGCCGCCTACAACTTCACCCAGGCGATCCGCAAGCAGCCGATCGTCTGCGGCGAGGTGCCCGGCTTCGTGGTCAACCGGGTGCTGATGGCGACGATCGGCGAGATCTGGCGCGCCCAGGAGGAGCAGGGACTGTCCTTGAAGGCGATCGACGAGGCGATCGCCGCCGCCAAGGTCGCGCCGATGGGCCCGTTCTTCCTCAGCGACCTGCTCGGCCTCGACACCGTCCTGCACGTCGCCGAGCACCTCGCCGACTCCTACGGCGAGGGCTTCTACGTCCACAAGGGCCTGCGGCAGCTCGTCGCCGACGGCAAGCTCGGCGCGAAGAGCGGCGGCGAGGGCTTCTTCTCCAGCGGCGAGCAGACGATCCCCGGCGAGGCCGAGCCCGACGCAGAGGAGCTGGTCGCGATGTTCACCGGCCGGGCGCTGATCGAGGCCTGCCTGCTGGTCGAGGAGGGCGTCTGCTCGGTCCGCGACATCGACCTCGGGATGATGGCCGGGGCCGGGCTCGACCCGCGCAAAGGCCTGTTTCCGCCGTTCTGGAAAGCCGACCTGGAGGGCTTGGGCGACGTGCTGGAGCGGATCGAGCGGCTGGCGGAGAAATACGGCGGGCGCTTCGCGCCCCCGGTCACCCTGAAGCGGCTGGTCGCCCAGGGGCGACTGGGGCTCGAGTCCGGCCAGGGCTTCTATCCCTACCCGCAGCCCGACGACGGCGAGCAGGCGGAGACCGTGAAGCTGGAGACGCGTGGCGAGGTGGCGATCGCCTGGCTCGCCAACGCGCCGATGAACGCGATCTCGCCCGACGTGATCCGCGACCTCGGCGCGGTCTGGGAGCGGGTCAAGACGGCGGACGGTTTGGGGGCGATGGTCGTCGCCTCCTCGATCCCGGTCGTCTTCTCGGCCGGCGCCGACATCAAGGCGTTCACCCAGATGGACGAGGGGGCGGGCGAGGAGCTGCTCCACACCACCCACGCGCTGCTGCGCGAGCTCGGGCAGGACAGCGTGGCGACGATCGCCGCGGTCAACTCGATCGCCTTCGGCGGCGGCTGCGAGCTGGCGATGGCCTGCGACGTGCGGCTCGCCGCCGAGGCGGCCGTCTTCGGTCAGCCGGAGATCAAGCTGGGGATCGTCCCCGGCTTCGGCGGCACCCAGCGGCTGCCCCGCCTGGTCGGCCCGAGCAAGGCATTGGAGATGAACCTGATCGGCGATGCGATCCTCGCCGAGGAGGCGCTCGAGTTCGGCCTCGTCAGCGGCGTCGTCCCCGACCACGAGCTGTTCGAGACGGCGCTGATGTGGGCCCGCAAGCTGGCCGGCCAGGCGCCGGTCGCCCGCGAGCAGATCAAGCGCGCCTCGCACAGGGGCGACCTCGACGAGGGGATCGAGGCCGAGAAGCAGGCCTTCGCCGCGGCCTTCGCCAGCGAGGACGCCAAGGAGGGGATCAGCGCCTTCCTCGGCAAACGCACCCCCAAATGGAGCGGCAACTAACACCCGACAACATCGGCCGACGGGCCGAAATGTCCAGCCCGACTGGACATTTCGGCCCGTCGGCGAAGGCTGAGCGGCTCGCCGAGCTGATCCGCGGGTCGCGCTGCACGGTGGCGCTGACCGGAGCGGGGGTCTCGGTGCCCTCCGGGATCCCCGACTTCCGCACGCCGGAGACCGGGCTGTGGGAGAAGGTCGACCCGATGGAGGTCGCCCACATCGACGTATTCGAGCGCGAGCCGGCCCGCTTCTGGTCCTACTACCGGCCGCGCTTCCAGACGCTTGGGGAGAAGCGGCCGAACGGCGCCCACGAAGCGCTGGCCGAGCTGGAGCGGCTCGGCCTGCTGGAAGGCGTGATCACGCAGAACATCGACCGTTTGCACCGCGCCGCCGGCTCGCAGAACGTGGTCGAGGTGCACGGGACGATCGAGACTTCGACCTGCAGGGACTGCGACGCCTCCTACCGGATCGACGAGGTCGAGGGGCTGTTCGACGCCGCCGACGTCGCTCGCTGCGCCGAGTGCGGCGGGGCGGTGAAGCCGGAGGTCGTCCTTTTTGGCGAGCTGCTGCCGGAGGGTGCGATGGCTCGGGCGCAGGAGCTGGCCGCGCGGGCCGAGCTGATGCTCTGCGTCGGCTCCTCGCTCGTCGTCCACCCGGTCGCCGCGCTGCCGGGGCTCACCCTGGAGAGCGGCGGACGGCTGGCGATCGTCACCAAGGGGCCGACCCCGTACGACGGCGAGGCGGAGCTGAAGTTGGACGGTGAGGTCGACGAGGAGCTGAGCGCCGTGTTGGGGGCGCTCGCCTGAGCGATGGCGGGGCTGGGCGGCGGGGCGCCGGCGGCGCCCGAGGCGGTCGTCTTCGACAACGACGGCCTGCTGCTCGACACCGAGTCGGTCTGGACGCGGGCTGAGCGGGACCTGTTCGAGCGCCGCGGGCTGGAGTTCACCCCGACTCACAAGCTGGAGTTGGTCGGCACTTCCGCCGAGATCGCCGGCGACATCCTCGAGCGGCGGCTGGCGGAGCCCGGCCACGCCGTAGCCCTGATCGACGAGCTGAACGAGCTGGTGATCGCCGAGCTCGAGCACGGGGTCGAGGTGATGATCGGCGCGCGCGAGCTGCTGCACGAGCTGTGGCGGCGGGGGACCCCGACCGGTCTCGTCTCCAACTCGCCGCTGCGCTTCGTGCAGCGCTCGCTGGAGATCGTCGGCTTCGAGGACCGCTTCGACGTCGTCCTCAGCGCCCACGAAGTGGCGGCGCCGAAGCCCTCCCCCGACCCCTACCTGGAGGCGTGTCGAAGGCTCGACGTCGAGGCCGGTCCGCGGGTTGTCGCCCTCGAGGACTCGCCCACCGGCGTCGCCGCGGCGCGCGCCGCGGGGTTGACGGTGATCGGCATCCCGTCGCTCGAGGGCGTAGCACTCGACGAAGCCCACCACCTCGCCAGCTCCCTCCAAGACGAGTTGGTCGCGCGCCGTCTCTCGCTTTGAGCTCCGAGTGCGTATACGGTTGACTCAGGCTGCTGCCTGATCTCGCCGTGAGATCTCTTCGTAGGTAGCGGGCTCGTGGGCGGCGCCCAGCCCCAGCAGCGTCTGGAAGGCGGCCATCGGGGTGCGCCGGCGGTTATGGCGGAACACGTACTCGTCGAGGTAGACCGGAAGATGCTCCTTGGAGACACTGCGGTGGGTGCCCAGCATCCAGGCCTTGAGGTTGGAGATCGCCCGATGTGCGCGCGGCAGGAAAGGCTCCTCGCCAACCCCGGCGCGCTGGCTGCGGGGGCGGTGGTCATAGCCTTCGGCCGCGAGGCCGTTGTAGCCCTTCCAGCCGTCGGTGTGGACGATCGACCCGGGTGCCGTCGTCGCCTTCACGAAGGCTCCCAGGGTCGGCTTCGCGGCATCCTCAAGCGGTGCCAGCCGCAGACGCCCGGAGCCCTGTCCCGCACCTCCACGGCGACGCCGACAAGGGTCTTGGGCCCCGGCGCGCGGCTCTGCTTTCCCGGCTCTACGCCGCCGATCCAGCACTCGTCGATCTCGACCTCTCCCCGCAGCGGGGAGCGCTCGGGGGCGACCATCGCCCGGCGCAGCTTCTGCAATATCAGCCAGGCGGTTTCGTAGCGCAGGCCGAGCTGGCGGGAGAGCTGCTTGGCGGAGATCCCGGGCTGGTGGGTGGCGACCAGGTAGGCGGCCCAAAACCACAGCCTCAGCGGCGTGCGGGTGCGGTGCGTCGCGGTGCCGGCGGTCACCGAGGTCTGCGCGTGGCAGGACGCGCACTCCCATAGGTGGCGGCGATCGAGCACCCAGGCCTGGCGCGACCCGCAGCATGGACAGACGAAGCCCTCCGGCCAGCGCGAAGCCGCCAGGTACTCCAGGCAGGCCTCATCGGTTGCGAAGCGCTCTTGGAACTCCATGATCGTCCGCGGGAAGTCTGGCCGAGGCATCGGCCGACTGTAGAGCTCCTACCTGACGGAACCGTATACGCACCGAGCTCCGAATGGCGCGACGAGCGGGTTGAGTTCCGACGACGTCATGGGGGTGCTCCGACAGCGTGATGGGGACGAGGAGAGGGGCACCCCCGAACGGGCGGATACTCAAATCGCCGGCCTAATTAGGCCGGCGATTGTCTGGGCGGGGGTGCCCCTCTCCTCGTCCCGACCCCTGCCGTCCCCATCAGCCGCGAAGGATACGTCGACGGCGGAGGATCCGCTCGCAGAGCTCGACCAACTCGCGAACCTGGCGCTCGCGCTCGTCGTCCAAGTCGCCGCGCAGCGCCGTGTTGGCCGCCTCGCCGGCCTCGCCGCGCCTCGCCTCCAGCAACGCCATGTCCTCCTCGTGCCCGGGGTCGGCGAGCGCCCCGGCCAGCTCGACCAGCAGCGCCTCCAGCCCGATCCGCAGCTGCAGGGCGGCCTCGCGGCGGCGACCGGCGTCGAGGTCGGCGCGGGCCCGCAGCAGCAGCGTCTCGCAGGCATCGATCCGCTCTCTCCGCCCAAGCACGGCGGCCACCCGCTCCTGTGGGCGCAGCTCCTCGTCCCGGCGCCGGCGCCGGGACGAGGAGCTGCTTCTGAGGTCGATCTCGTGCGCAGCGGTGAAGCGGCCGGCGGCGACCTCCTTGCCGCTGCCGTAGCCGATTCGGACCGTGATCGCGCGCTCCGGGCTGGTTTCCGCGAGGCGCGGGTCGGCGCTGGACGCGGCCTGGGTGTGGAGCGCGCGGTTGAGCAGGTCGATGCCCTCGGCGAGGAGCTCCTCGACCTGCTCCTCGGACGCCAGCGCCCCCTCGAGCCAGCGCGCCGCCTCTCCCTCGGTGTCGAAGGGGTGGTGGGCGCGCACGGCGGTTGCCCGGGTCAGCGGCAGGGGCGGGGGCGCGGCGCCCGGATCCGCCCGCCTTGGCCTGCGCCGCCGTCGCGCCGGCGGCGGCGCTCCCAGGGTCTCGATCACCAGGACGCTCTCCGCTTCGTCCGGGTCGCCCCCGCGCACCAGGTACCGCCCATCCGGGACGGCTAGCGCGCCGGCGAGCTCGAACTGCGCGAATCCGAAGAGTTGTGGTTGTGCCACTTGTCGGGCAGCGAGTAACCCGACGGCGAGGTCGGCACGGCGGGATTGCGGATCCTGTCGAGGCGGTGGGTGAGCCGCAGCCACTGCTTCGGCTTCAGCAGGGCGTCGATCTGTTTGCCGAACGGTCCGGGGTCGGGCCGGTAGCCGACGTGGACGTGGTCGTTGTGGTCGGACAGGGCGATGCTGGTCGGCCCGGGCAGGTCCTCGAGGGAGATCAGCTGGTGGGGGTGCATCGTCCCCTGCAGCTGCAGCACGGTTTTGAGCAGCTGGTCGGTCAGCGTGCCCGGTCCCTGGTGACCGGTCACCGGCACGCCGTCGATCGTCGGGATGTCGACAGCGTCACCGGAGGAGTGCTCGGAGACGTTGCCCGACGACGTGAGGTAGCCGTGGCCGCACTCCAGCGAGGTGACCGACAGCTCGAAGCCTTTGGAGACCAGGTACTCGAGCATCGCCAGCACCCGCCGGTCGATCCTGCCGGTGGCGATGTCGGTGCGCCCGCACTCGTAGATCTCGAGGTGCTTGTCGGCGAGGACGCGACGCTGCAGCGCCTCCTTGGAGAGCAGCAGGACCCCGGCGCCGCTGAGCTTGGCGGTGAACGGGTTCTTGCCCTTCGCGCGATAGATGGCCGTTGCCTCGAGCAGCTTCCAGCCGTCGAGGATCGGCTTCGGGTCGATCCTCGGGGCGCCGCGGCCGGCCGGCCGGATCGAGAAGTTGATGTGCGGGTCGACGCCGTCTTCGCCAGCGCCGATCCGCGCCAGGACGGTGCCGGCGATCACCTTCGACCCGACCTTTAGGGTTCCGCTGGCGCCGACCGTCGTGGCGCTGTCGCGCCTCCCGTCGGTCCGCTGCCGCTGCCGTCGGTCGGCGCGGCCCGGCAGCGCGTAGAGGCGCGGGCGGATGTTCTGGCTGTCGACCGGTACCCGCTTCTCCTTGCCGGTGGGCATCACCACGAGGCGCCGGTCGCGAACGATCTTCCCCAGCTTCGCGTAGGTGTAGCGGTTGCCGTAGGCGTCCCTGAGGACCACGTAGCGACCGAGCTTCTTCGAGTTGCCGAGCTTCACGATCACCCCGTCGTTGACGGCGACGACCGGCGCGCCGCGGCGCGCGAAGATGTTGATCCCCCGGCGGGTCGGCGAGGAGGCGATCACCTCGGCGGCGTTGCCGGACTCGGAGCGCGCCTTCGGGGTGGCGCGGCTCAGTGCCGCGCGGGTCGAGAGGTCGTCGGCGTAGCGGGCATCGGCGGCGACCGGGAAGTGGGCGCCTTCGGTCAGCCCGGTCAGCGAGCCGACCAGCCCGGTCGGCAGCTTGCCGTAAGCGCGCGCGTAGAGCAGCACCTCCTGGACGTACCAGTCGGCGTGGTTGTAGGCGAGGATCGCGTTGTAGAGGTCGCCGGTGCCCCCGCTGGCCTTCAGGTAGCTGGCGGCCGCGCAGATCGCGTCGACCGGGTTGTAGGGGTCCTTGCGGCCGTCTGCGTTGGCGTCGATCCCGTAGGTCTTCCAGGTCGAGGGGAGGAACTGCATCCAGCCGACCGCGCCGGCACTGGAGACGTTGAGGTTGGTGCCGAAGGCGGTCTCGATCTTGTTGATCGAGGCCAGCACCTCCCAGGGGATCCCGTACTCGGCGCCGCAGGCTTGGTAGATCGGCAGCAGGAAGGGCGGGATCTCGAAGGAGTCGATGATCAGGTTGGGGACGCCGATCGGGGCCGGGCCGAAGGGGGCGATCGTGGTCGAGGGGTTGGCCGAGGTGGGGGCGCCGCCCTTGCCGAACTGCGAGCCGCCATCGGCGCTTCTTGCCGGCGGCTGGACGCCCGCGGTCGCGCTGCTGGGCGCCTGCACCCCCCCGTCGCGGCCGGTCCCTTCGCCGAGGCTCTGGTTGCGCCTCACCCCTTCTCCGCCGGCGGGGGGCGCCTTGCTCGCTTCGAGCGGCGCACCGGCCTGGACGCCGTTGCCGCTCCCCTGCTTGCCGGTCGTTCCCGCGTCGGTCGCCGCCGCGCCGGGCGCCCCAGCGTCGGGCGCTGCTTCGCCTTCCCCTTCGGCCGGCGCCTCGGATTCCTCGCTGGGGTCCGACGGAGAGCCGCAGTCGGGGTCTTCGAGGTCGATCGACCCGTCCCCGTCGTCGTCGGCTTCGTTCGCACAGGCCGGCTGCTGGGCCGGCGGCAGCACCGGGGCGGTCGGGCTCGTGCCGATCGCCTGGCTGTCACCGAGCCCGTTCACCTGATCGGCTCCGGCCATGCCGACGCCGAGCGCGGTAGCCATCGCGAACCCGGCCAGAGCTATCGTCAGTGCGAGCTTGTGTCTCATTCGACGGCGCCTCGATACCCGCGCACACGGTTCCGGTCCTGCAGCGGACCCGCCTCACCTCTCTCCCCAGGGATCAGACATAAGCACGCTACTGATTCGCGGGTAGACGCGCAATGCGGGGTGCTGGTCCCCAACACGGCCTTAATCAACGGCGTTTCCATGGCTGTGCAGCGGGAGGATCGCAACCCACCCGGATGGGCTCGCCAGCCGTCCGTTTCGGCACCGCCCCGCCCCGGCGCGCCGACGGCTATGGTGTCGTCGATGAGCCTCGAGGATCAAGACCAGGAGAGCCTCCGCGCCCGCAGCGAGCAGGCGATCGGGGAGCTGGCCCAGGCGCTGCTCGACAGCCAGGTGCTGGAGAACGCGGTAGCGGCCGCGTTCGGCGCCCGTGAGAAGGCGGTCGAGGCCCAGCACGCGGCGCTGGCGGCCCTCAACGTCCCGACGGCCGGCGAAGTCGAGCGTCTCGAGCGGCGGCTGCGCTCCGTATCGCAGCGGCTGGAAGAGGTCGAGGACGAATTCGACCGCGTCTCGCGCGAGCTGGGCGGCTTGCGGCGGCAGCTCGCCGCCGACCGCGCCGAGCAGGGGGCCTCCGAGGCCCCGAGGGGATAGCTCTAACCCTTGACCTTAGGTTGAGAGTACTGCGGAGGCGGCCCGACCGACCCGCTTCGCCGCCGCTTCCAGTGGCTCGTCGGCGAGCGCCTCGCCCCCGCCCGTCTCGCTGACGATCAGCACCGCTGCGACGGCGATTCCCAGCTGACGCCCCCGGGCCAGCACGGCTACCGTTTGCATGTCGGCCGCCGCGGCGGCCGGCGGCGCCGTCGCGGCCTCCACCGGCAGCGCGTCGAAGCTCGCCGCCACCACCGCGCGCGCCTCGCCCCCCAACTCCACCCGAAGTCGCTCCAGGAGAACGCGGTCCGGCGGCACGGCCTCGCCGGTGGCGAGGCCCACCGCGGCGGCGCTGCCGCCGGCCGCGAGCGCCTCGGCGACGAGCAGCGGCTCGCCCGGCCGCGAGCCTGGCTCGAGGCCGGTGCAGGTGCCGACCCTCACCGCCCGCTTCACGCCGAGCTTCGCCAGGTCGGCGAGCACGACCGCGGCACTCGGTCCGCCCATCCCGGTCGCCTGGATCGTCAGCTCGTCGCCGGCGTGCGTCCGCCCCGAGTACCCCCAGAGTCCCCGCGCGTGGTTGCTCATCAGCGGCTTCTCGAGCAACTCCTGGGCGAGAAGCAGCGAGCGGCCGGGGTCGCCGACCAGGATCGCGTCGGCGGCGAGCGGCGCTTTCGGTCGCAGCCGGGTCGGCATCGGCGGATGACCCTACTGCCACTCGTGAGAAATGCGCTTCGCAGATTTCCTCCAAGAGTCCAAACACAGCCCGACGGGCCGGCCATACCTTGGCTGCAATCGCTACCAAACCGCGACCGCCGCGGCCTTGCCACGGCGGGCAAGGAGGAAGTTCGATGAGAAAGAAGATCGGCGTCGCCGCGCTTTTTGCGGTGTTTGCTGCCCTATTGCTGCCCACGGTGGCATCGGCAGCCACCGTGGGCGAAGTCGCCGGCGCAATCGAGGAAAAGACCAGCGAGCTGAACATGGTCTGGGTCGGCCTGGCGACCGTCCTGGTCTTCCTCATGCAGGCCGGGTTCATGTTCCTCGAGATCGGCTTCTCGAGACAGAAGAACGCCGGCACCGGGGTCGCCAAGGTCCTGGTCAACCTGGCGCTCTGCACGATCGCCTGGTGGGCGATCGGCTACGGCATAGCCGAAGGAGGCGGCAACGACTTCTTCGGCGACAGCGGTTTCTTCTTCCACTTCGGTCAGTCGGTCGCGGGGGAAGCGGCGACCGGTGAAACCGCGATGCTGATGCTCTACGGGCTCGCCTTCTGCGCGGTCTCGCTGGCGATCGTCTGGGGCACGACGCTGGAGCGGATCAAGTTCGGCGCCTACGTGATCTACGCGATCGTCTTCGGCGCCGTGATCTATCCGCTGGTCGCCCACGCGGTCTGGGGCGGCGGCCTGCTCGGCGACGTCGGCGGCAAGCCGGTGATGGACTTCGCCGGCTCCTCGGTCGTGCACCTGACCGGTGCGGTCGGGGCCCTGGCGGCGCTGCTGCTGCTCGGCCCGCGCAAGGGGAAGTACGACGCGAGCGGCAAGCCGCGGGTCATCCCCGGGCACTCGATGCCGCTGGTCGGCCTCGGCGTGATCGTCCTCTGGATCGGCTGGTTCGGGTTCAACGGAGGCTCGACCTTCGAAACCGCCGGCTCGTTCTTCGGCGAGGTCATGCTCAACACCCAGCTCGCCGCCGCCGCAGGCGTGATCGGCGCGTCGCTCGCCGTCTACCTGAAGAGCAGATCGCTCGACGTCGGCATGGCCGGCAACGGCGCGATCGCCGGCCTGGTCGGGATCACCGCCCCGTCGGGCTTCGTCGAGTACTGGGCGGCGCCGATCATCGGCTTCATCGCCGGTCTGGTCGTCGTCTTCGCCGTGCTGGCGATCGACAAGCTCCTCGACGACCCGGTCGGCGCCCTTTCGGCGCACGGCCTGGCCGGAATCTGGGGCACCCTCTCGGTCGGCATCTTCGGCTCCGCGCGCCTGGTCAGCGAAGGCGCCTCGCCGGGGGTCTGGTACTCGATATTCGGCAGCGAACCGTTCAGCTCCACCCTGGGCCAGCTCGGAGTCCAGAGCCTGGCCGTGCTGTTCACCTTCGTCGTCGTCTTCGTGATCTCGATCGCCACGTTCGGCTTCATCAAATCGACGATCGGGCTGCGGGTCGACGACCAGGAGGAGGAAGCCGGCCTGGACATCAGCAGCCACGGCATGTATGGGTACCCGGAGCAGTTCATCCCGCAGCCGGAGTATTCGACCGGTTTGCCAAGCACGATGGGAGGTGGTGGGGCCGCGATTCCCTCGGCCGCGCCCGCCCAGATGACCGCGACCGAGTCGCGTTAGGAGGCCTCAAGGCATGAAGAAGATAGAAGCGTTCATACGTCACGAGGCGTTCGAGCCGATCAGGACCGAGCTGCTCGACAAAGGGTTCCCTTCCTTGTCGATCAGCGAGGCCAAGGGCTCGGGCAGGCAGAAGGGGATCATCGAGCGGTACCGCGGCTCGACCCTGACCGTCAATGTCCGGCCCAAACTGAAGCTCGAGGTCGTGGTCGAGGACAAAGACAAATCCCTGGTCGTCGAAACCATCCTCAAACACGCCCGGACTGGCGAGGTGGGGGACGGCAAGATCTTCGTCTTGCCGGTGGAGGAGGCGATTCGCATCCGCACCGGCGAGGGCGGAGAGGCAGTGCTCCAAGCGCACCCCGAGGAGGAGATCACCGCCTAGGGCGCTGGAGGAGGCAAGTCACACGAGCGGGGCGGCTCTCGCCGCCCCGCTCGTGTTTGTCCCCGCTTGTCTCTAGCCTCGGCCTGAGTGCTGAGGCAAGTGTGCATATCCGACAGTTCGCGTCGCGTGCGCAGCGCGAGACTGGTGTGAGATGACGGCGGACGAGCGGATATCGCTGAGCGAGGCGGCGCGGCGCTCCGGCGTCCCGGCCAGCACGCTGAGGCGCTGGGCCGCAGAGCACGTCGTGCCGGTGCGGCGCGGCCGTTGGACGGCCGCCGCCGCCGCGCAGGCGCGGGTGGTGGGGCGGATGCGCGAGCGGGGGCACTCGCTGGAGGAACTGCGACGGGCGGGCCGCGAGGGGCGGCTCGCCTTCGGCTTCGTCGAGGACCTCTTCCCCGGCTCCGAGGAGCAGTCGACGGTCGAGGAGGTGGCGCGTGAGACCGGCCTCGAGCCGGAGCTGATCGAGCGCATCCAGGTCATCCTCGGCACGCCGCTCGCCCGCGAGCGGCTGCTCAACCCCGACGACGTCAACGCGCTGCGGCACTGCGCCCGGGTGCTCGCCACCGGCTTTCCGCTGATCGCCTTCCTGCAGG
>CAVVHQ010000009.1:0-12125 GCA_963748075.1 uncultured Solirubrobacterales bacterium
GGCGATAATCGCCGCGTGCTTCTCGCGGTCGACGTCGGCAACACCCAGACCCACCTCGGCGCCTTCGACGGCGAGCGCCTCGCCGAGCACTGGCGCTTCCAGACGCACGCCGGCGCGACCGCCGACGAACTGGCGGAGCGCGTCGACAGCCTGCTCTCGTTGCGGAATCTGGGCCTGGACGACCTCGATGCGGTCTGCGTCTCCTCGGTGGTGCCGCCGCTCGCCGCCCAGTACGAGCTGCTGCGCGACCGCTACCTGAGCGCCGGCTTCCTGACGATCGGCCCCGGCGTTCGAACCGGGATGCCGATCCGGATCGACAACCCGCTCGAGGTCGGCGCCGACCGCCTCGTCAACGCGGTCGCCGCCTACGAGCGCTTCCGCGGCGCCTGCGTCGTCGTCGACTTCGGCACCGGGATCAACTTCGACGCGGTCTCCGAGGACGGCGAATACCTCGGCGGGGCGATCGCCCCGGGCCTGGAGATCTCGCTCACCGCCCTGGTCGACCGGGCCGCGCGCATCCCCCGCATCGACCTCGAGGAGCCGGAGACGGCGATCGGCCGCTCCAGCCGCGCCGCGATCCAGTCGGGCGTGGTCTTCGGCTTCGCCGGCCTGATCGACGGCGTCCTCCGCCGCATCGAGGACGAGCTGGGGGAGGTCAGCGTGCTCGCCACCGGCGGCCTCGCCGCGTCGATCGTCCCCTTCACCGAGACGATCGACGAGGTCGACGAGATGCTGACGCTCAAGGGTCTACGGTTGATCCATGAGCGCAACGCATGAGCTGACCGAGCCCTTCGAGATCGGGGGAGTCCCGATCGCCAACCGCGTTCTGCTGGCGCCGCTGGCCGGGATCGGCAACTGGTTCGTCCGCCTGCAGGCGAAGCGGCACGGAGCGGGGCTGGCCGTCTCGGAGATGATCTCCAGCTTCGGCTTGCACCACCGCAACGAGCGAACCGTCCGCGAGCTGATGCGGATCCATCCCGACGAGCATCCCGTCTCCGTGCAGCTCTTCGGGCACGACCCCGAGGTGATGCGCTCCGGCGCGGCGATCGCCGCCGAGGCCGGCGCCGACCTGATCGACATCAACATGGGCTGCCCGGTGCGCAAGGTGCGCAAGACCGGCGCCGGCGTCGAACTGCTCGCCGACCCCGACCTCGCCTTGGCGCTGCTCCGCGGCGCCCGCGAGGGAAGCGGCCTGCCGGTCACGGTGAAGCTGCGCTCCGGCTTGCGGCCCGGCGACCGCTCGGGCTTCGACCTCGCCCTCCGCCTCGCCGGGGAGGGCGGCGCGGCGGCGATCGGCTTCCACCCGCGTCCTGCCACAACCAAGCACAAGGGCAGCCCCGACTACGCCCTCGCCCGCGAGCTGGTCGAGCGGCTCGAGGTGCCGGTGATCGTCTCCGGCGGGCTGGACAGCGCCGCGGCTGCGCGGCGCGCCTTCCGCGAGTCGGGCGCCGCCGCGGTGATGATCGCCCGCGGCTCGCTCGGCAACCCGTGGCTGTTCGAGGAGCTGACCGGCCGCCGCGTCGAGCCGCCCTCGCGCGGGGAGGTGGTCGCAGAGCTGCTCTGGACGATCGACCGCGCCGAGGAGCACCTCGGTCGCGAGCGAGCGGCCCGCTACCTGCGCAAGTTCTACCCCTGGTACGTCGACTCGCTCGGCGCTCCCGCCGAGGTCGCCGCGGAGCTCCAGCGCAGCGCCGACCTGCCCCGGGCCAGACAGCTGATCGGCGCCCTCGCCGCGCCGCAGCCGGTCTGTTGAGCGTCGCGGCGATGCGCGGAAAATGCCTTAGTGCCCGGCTCCGCGCCTCGCTATAATCCCGCGACTTCGGGCCCAGGTGTGGCGTGCGCAAGCCGTCGCATCCGGGCGTTTTTTTCGATCTGGAGCGCTGCTCCCCACCACCCAGCCAAGCAAAGCGAGGTCAGCAAAGTGACTCGGCAGGCCGTAATCACCCCGGAAGGGCTCGAGAAGCTCAAAGAGGAGATCGAGTACCTCTCTACCGCCAAGCGGCGCGAGGTGGCAGGGCGGATCAAGGAGGCGCGCGAGTTCGGTGACATCTCCGAGAACGCCGAGTACGACGACGCCAAGAACGAGCAGGCCCTGCTCGAGCAGCGGATCGCCCAGCTCGAGGAGCGGCTGCGGCGCGCCACGGTGATCGACGAGAAGGACGTCGACACCAACCGGGTCAGCTTCGGCTCGGTCGTCCACGTCAAAGACCAGAAAAGCGGCGACTCGCAGAAGTTCCAGATCGTCGGCTCGACCGAGGCGGACCCGCTCGAGCACAAGCTCTCCAACGAGTCGCCGATCGGCAAAGCGCTGCTCGGTCACAGGCGCAACGAGATCGTCACGGTCGACGTGCCGCGCGGGCCGAAGAAGAAATTGAAAATCACCAAGATCGAGTCGGCGTAGAGGCAGTCCCGGCAGGGGTTCCGCTTAACTTTTTCCGAAGACAGTTGTCAGCTGTCCGTCGGCCTCGCACCGGAAAAAGTACAAGACGCTCCACCCCTGCCGGAACTGCCTCTCAGTGCCCGATAGGCTCGCACTCGGATGACCGAGCCTGAGCAGGAAAGAGACCACCCGCTCCCCTCCGACCGCGGGAGCGACCGAGCGTCACAGTCTGATTCCCCCGAGGGAGCGGGAGCAGAGGAGAGGGGCGGAACTGATGTCCTCCGTGACAGGAGGGAGAAGCTGGAACGGATCCGGGACGCCGGGATCGACCCGTTCCCGCACGAGTTCGCGGGGCGTGAGGACATCGCCGAGGTCCGGGCGGCGCACGAGGGCCTGGCGCCGGGGGTGGAGACCGAGTCGCGTCACCGGGTGGCGGGGCGGATCGTCGCCCGCCGAGGCCACGGCAAGGCGTGCTTCCTCGACATTCGCGACGGCAGTGGGCAGATCCAGCTCCACGCTCGCGCAGACCTGCTCGGCGCGGAACCCTACGAGCTGCTCGTCCACCTCGACCTGGGCGACTTCATCGGCGTCGAGGGGACGGCCCTGGCGACCCGGCGCGGCGGCGAGCTGTCGCTGGCGATCGACCGCTGGCGCCTGCTGGCCAAGAGCCTGCGCCCCCCGCCCGGAAAGTTCCACGGCCTCGAGGACGTCGAGACCCGCTACCGGCAGCGCGAGCTGGACCTGCTCGCCAACCAGGAGAGCCGCCGGATCTTCGCGATCCGTGCCCGGATGATCTCCGAGGTGCGGCGCCAGCTCGACGAATGGGGGTTCGTCGAGGCCGAGACGCCGGTGCTCCAGCCGCTTTACGGCGGCGCCCTGGCGCGCCCCTTCGTCACCCACCACAACGCGCTCGACCGCGACTTCTACCTGCGGATCGCCACCGAGCTGTACCTGAAGCGGCTGGTGGTGGGGGGCGTCGACCGCGTCTACGAGCTGGGCAAGGACTTCCGCAACGAGGGCGTCTCCCACAAGCACAACCCGGAGTTCACGATGCTCGAGTGGTACGAGGCCTACGCCGACTACGAGAAGACCGCCCACGACCTGGAGCTGCTGGTCGCCGAGGTGGCGGAGCGGGTGCTGGGGACGACCAAGCTCGAGCGGGGCGGCGTGGAGATCGACCTGGCGCCGCCCTGGAGGCGGGTGACGTTGCGCGAGGCGATCCGCGAGCGGACCGGCGTCGACGTCGCCGAGCACCCCACTCGGGAGGCGCTCGCTGCGGCGATGGGGAGCGAGCTGGACCCGGCCGAGGGCTGGGGCAAGCTGGTCGACGGCCTGCTCTCCAGGTCGGTCGAGCCGGAGCTGGTCCAGCCGACCTTCGTCCTCGACTACCCGGTCGAGCTGTCGCCGTTCGCCAAGGCGCATCGCAGCGAGCGGGGCCTGGTCGAGCGCTGGGAGGCGTTCGTCGGCGGGATCGAGATCGCCAACTCGTTCAGCGAGCTGAACGACCCCGACGAGCAGCGGCGTCGCTTCGAGCAGCAGGCCGCCGAGCTGGCCCGCGGCGACGAAGAGGCGCAGCCCTACGACGAGGCGTTCGTCGAGGCGCTCGAGCACGGGATGCCGCCGACCGGCGGCGTCGGGCTTGGCATCGACCGCCTGGCAATGGTCTTCACGGGAGCCGATAGCCTGCGAGAAGTCGTCCTCTTTCCGGCGATGCGGTCCTGAAGACCGCGAAACGACCCTCGAAAAGTCGCTATCAGCGGCAATCGGGGGACCGGAGCCAATGCGGCGCGCTCGGTATCGTGTAAAGGGCACATGGGCGCCTCCCGATACCCGAAGGGCGTCTGCGGTACTTCCGACCACCAACTGCGTTAGACCAAGAAGCGAGAGGTTGAGGAAGCCCTTTGTTCGAGAGATTCACTGAGCGAGCCCGACAGGTCGTAGTCCTGGCCCAGGAAGAGGCCCGCACGCTGAAACACAACTACATCGGCACGGAGCACATCCTGCTCGGCTTGCTGCGCGAGGAGGAGGGCCTGGCTGCCCGCGTCCTCGAGTCGCTTGACATCACCACCGAGCGCGTCCGCTCGCAGGTGGTCCGCATCGTCGGCTCGGGCGAGGAGGTCACCTCCGGCCAGATCCCGTTCACGCCGCGCGCCAAGAAGGTGCTCGAGCTGGCGCTGCGCGAGGCGCTCTCGCTCGGCCACAACTACATCGGCACCGAGCACATCCTGCTCGGCCTGGTGCGCGAGAACGAGGGCGTCGCGGCGCGGATCCTGCTCGACTTCGACGCCGACTCCGACAAGATCCGCAACGAGGTGATCCGGATGCTGTCCGGTCCCGGCGGTCGCCGCCAGGGCGGCGGCCCGGGCGGCCAGGGCGAGGCTGGCGCCGGCAAGAAGTCCTCGAAACTGCTCGACCAGTTCGGTCGCAACCTGACCAAGCTGGCCGAGGAGGGCAAGCTCGACCCGGTGATCGGCCGCGAAACGGAGATCGAGCGGATCATGCAGATCCTCTCCCGTCGCACCAAGAACAACCCGGTGCTGCTGGGCGAGCCGGGGGTCGGCAAGACCGCCGTCGTCGAGGGCCTCGCCGCACGGATCAACAAGGGCGAGGTACCCGAGCTGCTGCGCAACAAGCAGATCTACACGCTCGACCTGGCGGCGCTGGTCGCCGGCTCGAAGTACCGCGGCGAGTTCGAGGAGCGCCTCAAAAAGGTGATGAAGGAGATCACCCAGCGCGGCGACATCATCCTCTTCATCGACGAGCTCCACAACCTGGTCGGAGCCGGGGCCGCCGAGGGCGCGATCGACGCCGCCTCGATCCTCAAGCCGGCGCTGGCGCGCGGCGAGCTGCAGACGATCGGTGCGACGACGCTCGACGAGTACCGCAAATACCTGGAGCGCGACTCGGCGCTGGAGCGCCGCTTCGCCCAGATCAAAGTCGACCAGCCCTCGGTCGAGGACACCGTGAAGATCCTCGAGGGGCTGCGCGAACGCTACGAGCAGCACCACCGCGTCAACATCACCGACGACGCGCTCGCCGCCGCCGCCGAGCTGGCCGACCGCTACATCTCCGACCGCTTCCTGCCCGACAAGGCGATCGACCTGATCGACGAGGCCGCCTCGCGGATGCGGATCAAGTCGATGAGCGCGCCGCCCGTCTACCGCGACCTCGAGGAGGAAGTCGAAAAGACGCGGCGCGAAAAGGAGTCGGCGATCGAGGCCCAGGAGTTCGAGAAAGCGGCCAACCTGCGCGACACCGAGCGCCAGCTGACGACCCGCAAGCGCCAGCTGGAAGACGAGTGGTCGGAGGGCGACAGCGCCGATCGCCCCGACGTCGGCGATGAGGAGATCGCCGACATCGTCTCGATGTGGACCGGGATCCCGGTCTTCAAACTGACCGAGGCCGAGACCAAGAAGCTGATTCGCATGGAGGAGGAGCTGCATAAGCGGGTGATCGGCCAGGAGGTCGCGATAACCGCCGTCTCCAAAGCGATCCGCCGCTCCCGGGCCGGGATCAAGGACCCGAAACGGCCAGCGGGCTCGTTCATCTTCCTCGGCCCCTCCGGGGTCGGAAAGACCGAGCTGGCGCGCACCCTCGCCGAGTTCCTGTTCGGCGACGAGGAGGCGCTGGTCCGGATCGACATGTCCGAGTACATGGAGAAGCACTCGGTCAGCCGCCTGGTCGGCTCCCCGCCCGGCTACATCGGCTACGACGAGGGCGGCCAGCTGACCGAGGCCGTGCGGCGCAAGCCGTACAGCGTGCTGCTGCTCGACGAGATCGAGAAGGCCCACCCGGACGTCTTCAACATCCTGCTGCAGATCCTCGAGGACGGGCGGCTGACCGACGCCCAGGGGCGCACGGTCGACTTCCGCAACGCGATCGTGATCATGACCTCGAACATCGGCGCTTCGGAGATCGCCAAGAACACCTCGATCGGCTTCACCGTCGCCGACGAGACCGGGATGTCCTACGACGACATGAAAAACCGGATCATGGGGGACCTGAAAAAAGTCTTCCGGCCCGAGTTCCTCAACCGGATCGACGAGGTGATCGTCTTCCACAAGCTGGCCAAGGAGGAGGTCAAGGAGATCATCGACCTGATGATCAACCGGGTCCGCGTCCAGGTCGCCGAGCACGAGCTGCAGCTGGAGCTCTCCGAGGAGTCCAAGGACCTGCTGGTCGACAAGGGCTGGGACCCGTCGATGGGCGCCCGGCCGCTGCGCCGAGCGATCCAGCGCTACGTCGAGGACCCGCTCGCCGACGAAGTGCTGCGCCAAGGCGAGATGGCGCCGGGCTCGACCGTGCTGGTCGAGCGCGACCCTTCCGGCGACGAGGAGGACCGGCCGCTGAAGCTGTCGATCGTCGCGCCGAAGAGGCCGCAGCAGAAAGCCAAGCCCGAGCCCGAGAAGATCGGCGTCGGCGCGAAGAAGGACGAGGGCGAGGACGCGCCGCAGCCGGACGAACCTCCCGGCGGCGACGGTCAGGGCTGAGCACACCTGGCGCGCGGGTCCTGTCGACGCCACCCGCGCGAGTGGACGCTTATGGTTCAGGAGGTGCGCGAGCCTGGAAGAGCTGCGATCGGGACCTGGAGCGGGGGGCGGTTCATGCGTTTCGGCGAGGCGGTCGACGAGGAGCGGCTCGAAGGGTTGTTGCGGCCCGGCGACGGGATCGACACCGTCATCACCGCCGATGTCTACGGGCAAGGGGAGGCGGACTCGCTGCTTGGGCGGGCGCTGGACGGGGCCGAACGTGATTCGCACTGCCTGATCGGGGCGGTCGGGCACGACTTCTACGAGGGGGAGCGGGACGGGCCGAAGGGGTTCCCCCGGTTCACCGACCCGCGACTGAGGGGACCGGAGGACTACGCCGGCTACCTGCGGATGGCCGCGGAGCGCAGCCTCGAGCGGCTCGGCGCCGATCGCTTCGACCTGTTGCTGCTCCACAACCCGGACCGGATCGGCTACTCGAGCGAGGCGGTCTGGGAGGGCATGGAGGCGCTGCGCGAGGCCGGGCTGACGGCGCGAATCGGCGTCGCCCCCGGCCCGGCCAACGGCTTCACCCTCGACCTGATCGATTGCCTGGAGCGCTTCGGCAAGCGGATCGACTGGGCGATGATCATCCTCAACCCGTTCGAGCCCTGGCCCGGCGAGCTTTGCCTCGAGGCTGCGGCGCGCCACGAGGTCAAGGTGCTGACCCGCGTCGTCGACTACGGCGGGATCTTCTGGGGCGACCTGCGGCCCGATGCCGAGCTGGCGCCCCACGACCACCGCGCCTTCCGGCCGCCGGGCTGGATCGAGGCCGGCCTGGAGAAGCTGGAGCGCGTGCTGCCGATCGCCGAACGGGCGCGGCTGACGCCGATCCAGCTCGCTTGCCAGTGGAACCTCGCCCACCCGGCGGTCGAGTGCGTGGCGCCGACGTTGGTCCAAGAGGCGGCCCCGGAGGCCTGCCCGATCGAGGCCAAGAAGGTGGAACTGGGGCGGATGCCGGCCGAGCAGCGGCTGAGCGAGGCGGACCTCGCCGCGATCCGCGCCGTCGGCGACAACAGCGGCTGCATGGCGCTGAAGGGCGCCAGCCCCGACCACGAGGGCGAGGAGCGCCCCGACGGCTGGGCCGTGAGCGAGGCTCTGGTCGAGGTCGGGGGGCGCTGGGGCATCGACCCCGTGCGCGACCTCGCCGCCGCAAGCGCCTGACCCGGCCCAGCCCCCGCACAGCGGGACCGTCCATCCCGGCGCCCATATGGACACCGAAGCGACGCACGTCCCTGTAGGGTCGCGGCGTGCTGGGGATCAACGAGGCGAACAGACCTTGGTGGACGCTGGCCGGGGCCTGCTTCGGCCTGTTCATCCTGATGCTCGACTCGACCGTCGTCGCGCTCGCGCTCTCCTCGATCCGCGCCGACGTCGGCGCCACCTCGGAGCAGCTGCAGTGGGTGATGAACGGCTACCTGCTGACGATCGCGGTGCTCGTCGTCACCGCCGGCCGTCTCGGCGACATGTTCGGGCGCAAGCGGGTGTTCGTCGCCGGCCTGCTGGTCTTCGGCGCCGGCTCGATCCTCTCCGGCGCCGCCCAGGGCCCGCAGATGCTGATCGGCGGCCGCATCCTGCAGGGGGTGGGGGCGGCGCCGGTGCTCACCCTCTCGCTGGCGATCGTCTGCAACGTCTTCCCGAAGGCCGAGCAACCGCGGGCGCTCGGCATCTGGGCAGGGGTCTCGGCGATCGCGCTGGCGATCGGGCCGGTGGTCGGCGGCCTCCTGATCGCGATCGACTGGCGGGTGATCTTCTGGATCAACCTGCCGATCGTTGCGCTCGGGGTGGCGACCATCGTCGCGGCGGCGCCGGAGTCGACCGACCCGGGCGCCGGCACCCGGGTCGACCTGCCCGGCCTGCTCGCTCTGACGATCGGCCTCTCCGCCGTCGTCCTGGCGATGATCCAGGCGAGCGCCTGGGACGTCGCGGCGATCGTCTCGATGGCCGGGCTCGGAGTCGCCGTGCTGGTCGCCTTCTGGTGGATCGAGCACCGGGTGCGCGAGCCGATCGTCGAATTCGCGCTGTTCCGCAACGGCCCCTACTTCGGCGCCAGCGCCGCCGCCTTCTGCCTGGTCGGCGCCTACTGGTCGGTGATGTTCTTCCAGCCGCAGTACCTCCAGGACGCGCGCGGCCACTCGGCGATCGAGAGCGGCCTGCTGATCCTCCCGGTGACCGCGCCGACGGTCTTCGTCTCTCCCTTCTCGGGGCCGTTGATCGCGCGTTTCGGCTCGCGCGGGCTGATGACGGCGGGGATGGCGTGCGGAACCGCCGGGCTGGTCGTGCTGACGCAGGTCGGGTCGCACAGCGCCTATGGTCTGCTGCTGGTCGGCTACCTGCTGTTCGGGATCGCGCTCGGCCTCGTCTACGCGCCGATGTCCACCGCGGCGATGGCGGCGATGCCGCGCGAGAAAGTCGGCATCGCCTCAGGCGTGCTGGCGATGGACAGGATCGTCGCCGGCGCGCTGGCCCTGGCGGCGGTGGGCGCCGCCTTCCACGCTCTGCAGGCGGGCGGCGACGGCTTCGCCGCGGCGATCGCCGGCTCGACCTGGGTCATCGTCGCGCTCTGCGCGATCGGCACCGCGCTCAGCTGGGGATTCGTGCGCGACCCGGAGCGGCGCGGTCCGGATCCGGCGGTGGCCGGCGAACCGCCCCCCGAGCAGCTCCACCACCACGCGCACCACCGGCGCCTCCACCTCTGACGCGTGTCAGGCGCCGCCATGCGGCGCCCTCGGTCGGCCCGCTGCGGGGGTCACGCACTTGTTATGTGCGCCCCCCTTTGCGGGCCTCCCTGCGGCTTTGCCTGGCGATCCCTGACGCGAGTCAGTACCCAAAACCCGGGGTCTGAGTGACCGATTGCCTTGACAACGTCCATTCCGACCTGTCCACTAGGTTTTAGCCAGACCGCATTGCAGAGCGAAATTTGACATCCTTCAACCGATGTCTGCGCTGCCCGGGGATGAGCTTCACGAGCTAGCGGAACGGCAGGATCCCCGGCTGTTGAGGGCTCTTGACGTGGTCGCCCCGGGCGGCTCGCTGCGCGAGGGCCTCGACAACATAGTCCACGCCAGCACCGGCGGCCTGATCGTGGTTGGCGATCCGGGTGGCATATCCCACCTGCTCTCCGGCGGGATCAGGCTCGACACCGACTACACGCCGGCGATGCTCTACCAGGTGGCGAAGATGGACGGCGCGATCGTCCTCAACCCCGAGGCTACGAAGATCATCTGGGCCAACGTCCAGCTGATGCCGGACCCGACCATCCTCTCGACCGAGACCGGCACCCGCCACCGGACCGCCGAGCGCGTTTCCAAACAGACCGAGGCGCTGGTGATCGCGATCTCACAGCGCCGCGACGTCGTCAGCCTCTACGTCGAGGGCACCAAGTACATCCTTCAGGAGATCCCGGCGGTGCTCGCCAAGGCGAACCAGGGCCTGGCGACCCTGGAGAAGTACAGGGAGCGGCTCGAGGGGGTCTCGACCCGTCTCACCGTCCTCGAGTTCGAGGGCGGCGGCGTCCTCTACGACGCCCTCACCGTCCTGCAGCGAGCCGAGTTGGTCACCCGGATGGCGGTCGAGGTGGAGCGCTACATCGTCGAGCTGGGCACCGAGGGCCGGCTGATCGAGATGCAGCTGGAGGAGACGATGGTCGGCGTCGGCGCCGAAAAGACGGCGCTGATCCGCGACTACTCGGTCGAGGACTCCGAGCAGAACCTCGCGACCGTGTTGCACTCGCTGACGCGGATGCCGCACGAGGATGTGCTCGACTTCGGCCGCCTCGCCGAGCTGCTCGGCTACGACCGCAAGCTGAACACCCTCGACTTCCCGATCGCGCCCCGCGGCTACCGCGTGATGGGTCGCATCCCCCGCATCCCCAAGCTGGTCGTCCAGAAGATCGTCCACGAGCTGGGCGGCCTCGAGGAGGTGCTCGCCGCCTCCGACGACGATCTGGAGGCGGTGGACGGAGTCGGCCCGACCAGGGCCAAGGACATTCGCGAGGGCCTACGGCGGCTCCAGGAGGTAGACCTGGTCGACCGGTACTTGCAGAGTTGACGGCGAATGGCGCCGTCGCGAACCGAAAGGAGTGAGCGATTCCCCAGCTAGAGGAGGCCATAGAGGCAAGCGCCGAGCAGGACGTCCCGTACGTCTGTGACTTCGAGGAGGGCGACAAGGTCGTCTACCCCCACCACGGCGCGGGCCTGGTGCTGAAGAAAGAGAGCCGCGAGCTGATGGGTGAGGAGCGTGAATACCTGACGATCAAAATCCTCCACAACGAGCTCACGGTGATGGTCCCCTGCGAGAACGCGGGCAAGGCTGGTTTGCGCCGCGTGATCGACGAGGTGGAAATCAAGAAGGTCACAGACGTTCTCACGGACGACGTCTCGGAGATGCCGAAGAACTGGAACCGGCGTTTCAAGTACAACCGCGAGAAGATCAAGACCGGCGACGTGTTCGAGCTGGCCGAGGTGGTTCGCAACCTGGCGATTCGCGAGATGGAGAAGGGCCTCTCCACCGGCGAGAAGCAGATGTACACGCGGGCCAAGAAGATCCTCGCGTCGGAGTTCATGTACGCGCTCGACAAGGACGAGGAAGGCGCGGAGGGGTACCTGGACGGGCTGTTGGAGGAACGCTTCGCCGCCACGGCGTAGCCCCACCGCGTTCGTCACCGCGGTCGTGGCGGCCGCCGGCTCCGGGGAGAGGCTCGGAGCCGGCGGCCCGAAGGCTTTCGTCCGGCTGGCCGGCAGGCCGATGGTCGAGTGGTCGATCGCCGCCCTGCGGGGGGCGGCCGGCGTGCGCTCGATCGTCGTCGCCTGCCCGCCCGGTCACGTCCACGAGCTCGGTGGGGGAGACCTCGGCGTGGTCGAGGGCGGCGCGACCCGCTCGCAGTCGGTCGCCAACGCCATGGAGGCGGTCGGGACCGAGCTGGTCGCGATCCACGACGCGGCGCGGCCGCTGCTGACGCCGCAGCTGGTCGAGGCGGTGGTCGCGACCCTGGCCGCCGACCCCGAGGCCGTCGGTGCGATCGCCGCCGCGCCGGTCGCCGACACGATCAAGCGCGCCGCCTCCGCCCCCGGAGAGGGCTCGCGGGAGGATTCTGCCACCCATGGGGGCAAAACCCTTCCATCGAGGTGGAGACGACGGTGGATCGTGGCCGCCTCTGGGCGGCGCAGACGCCGCAGGCGTTCCGCGTCGAGGCGTTGCGGCGGGCGCTTGCCGCCGAT
>CAVVHQ010000010.1:0-78293 GCA_963748075.1 uncultured Solirubrobacterales bacterium
ACGAGGAGCGCAGCGTGGTCGAGGAGATGCTCAAGTCGGGCCAGCTTCCCTGCCTCGTCGCGACCTCCTCGCTGGAGCTGGGGATCGACATGGGCGCCGTCGACCTGGTGATCCAGGTCGAGTCGCCGAAGTCGGTCAGCCGCGGGCTGCAGCGGGTCGGCCGCGCCGGCCACTCGCTGGGCGAGGTCAGCCGCGGCCGCATCTTCCCCAAGTTCCGCGCCGACCTGCTCGAGTGCGCGGTCGTCGCCCGGCGGATGCGCGACGGCGCGATCGAGGAGACGGTGATCCCGCAGAACCCGCTCGACGTGCTCGCCCAGCAGCTCGTCTCGATGGCGGCGCTCGACGAGTGGGAGATCGACGCGGTCGAGCGGCTCGTCACCGCCGACCGAGCCATTCGGCGAGCTGTCCCGCGAACAGCTCGAGAACGTGCTCGACATGCTCGACGGCCGCTACCCGTCGGACCGCTTCGCCGAGCTGCGGCCGCGGATCGTCTGGGACCGCACCAGGGGGACGATGCACGGCCGCAAGGGGGCGCGCCAGCTGGTCGTCACCAACGCCGGCACGATCCCCGACCGCGGCCTCTACGGAGTCCACCTGCCGGACGGCCGGCGGGTCGGCGAGCTCGACGAGGAGATGGTCTACGAGGCGCGGCCCGGCCAGACCTTCCTGCTCGGCGCGACGACCTGGCGGATCGAGGAGATCACCCGCGACCGCGTGATCGTCACCCCGGCGCCCGGCCTGCCCGGCGCCGTGCCGTTCTGGAAGGGCGACGGGGTCGGCCGCCCGGCGGAGCTGGGGCGGGCGATCGGCGCCTTCGCCCGCGAGGCGGTCTCGCGCGAGCCGAGCCGAGCTGGCCGGCGAGTACGACCTCGACCGCCGCGCCGCCGAGAACCTGGTCGCCTACCTGCGCGAGCAGCAGGCGGCGACCCGCGTCGTCCCCTCCGACGAGACGATCGTGGTCGAGCGCTTCCGCGACGAGATCGGCGACTGGCGACTCTGCGTGCTCTCGCCCTTCGGCGGCCGCGTCCACTCCGCCTGGGGCCTGGCCCTGGGGCAGAAGATCCGCGAGGAGCTCGAGCTCGAGGCCGACGCGATCTGGTCCGACGACGGCATCGTCATCCACCTGCCCGACGCCGACGAGCCGCCGCCCGCCGACCTGGTCATGGTCGAGCCCGACGAGCTCGAGGACCTGGTGGTGCGCGAGCTGTCCGGCTCGGCCCTGTTCGGCGCCCGCTTCCGCGAGAACGCGGCCCGCTCGCTGCTCATCCCGCGCGCCTACCCGGGCAAGCGCACGCCGCTGTGGCAGCAGCGGCTGAGGTCGCAGAGCCTGCTCGAGGTGGCGCGCGACTTCCCCCGCTTCCCGGTGGTCCTCGAGACCTACCGCGAGTGTCTGCGCGACGTCTTCGACCTGCCGGCGCTGCGTCAGATCCTCGCCGACCTGGATTCGCGCAAGCTCGGCCTGGTCGAGGTCGAGACGCCGACCGCCTCGCCCTTCGCCTCCTCGCTGCTCTTCGACTACGTCGCCACCTACATGTACGAGGGGGACACGCCGAACGCCGAGCGGCGCGCCGCCGCCCTGGCGCTCGACCGCGACCTGCTGCGCGAGCTGCTCGGCCAGGAGGAGCTGCGCGAGCTGATCGACCCCGAGGCGCTGGCCGAGGTCGAGGCGCAGCTCCAGCACCGGGCCGAGGCGGGGCGGGCGGCGGACCGCGACGCCCTCCAGCAGGTCCTCCGCAACCTCGGTGACCTCAGCGCCAAGGAGTGCGCCGAGCGGGTCGCCGAGGGCTACTCGGCCGCCTCGATGCTGGAGAAGCTCCTCGCCGAGCGCCGCGTCGCCGCGGTGCGGATCGGCGGCGAGGAGCGCTTCATCGCCGGCGAGGACGCGGGCCTCTACCGCGACGCGCTCGGCGTGCCGCCCCCGCCCGGACTGCCCGAGACCTTCCTCGAGGACCACCCCGACGCGATGCGCGCCCTGGTCCGTCGCTACGCCCGCACCCACGGTCCCTTCCCGACCGCGCAGCTCGCCGCCCGCTACGGCGTCGACCCGACCCCGGCGCTGCGTGAGCTGGAGCGCGAAGGCGCGCTGGTGCGCGGCGAGCTGCTGCCCGGCGGCGGCGAGCGCGAGTGGTGCGATGCCGAGGTGCTGCGCCGCGTGCGCCGCGCCAGCCTCGCCCACCTGCGACGCGAAGTCGAGCCGGCCGCCCGCGACCGCTTCGCCCGCTTCCTGCCGAGCTGGCAGAACGTTGGCGCCCACCGCGCCGCCGGGGCCGGGCCGGACCGCCTGCGCGACGCGCTGGTGCCGCTGCAGGGGGTGGCGCTGACGCCCAGGGTCTGGGAGGAGGACGTGCTGCCGCGACGGCTCGGCGCCTACTCGCCCGCCTGGCTCGACGAGCTCTGCACCAGCGGCGAGCTGGTCTGGATCGGCGCCGGCTCGCGCGGGCGCAGCGATGGTCGGGTCGCCCTCTACTTCCGCGAGGACGTCCGCCTCGCCGGGCCGCCGCCGGCCAACGCGAAGCTGGAGCGCAGCGAGGGGGCGGCGCAGGAGGCGATCCGCGAGCGCCTCGCGGCCGGCCCCTCGTTCTGGCTCGATCTGCTCGCCGACCTCGACTTTCCCGCCGAGGAGCTGCACAACGCCCTCTGGGACCTCGCCTGGTCGGGCGAGGTGACCAACGACGCCTTTGCGCCGTTGCGGGCGCCCCGCCTGCGCGCCGTGCCCTCCCAGGAGCGCCGCGGCCGCCGCTTCGCCCGACGCCGCTCCGCCGCCGGCGCCGCCGTGCAGGGCCGCTGGTCGCTGACCGCGCCGCTGTTCGCCGACGCCCCGGGCGCCGGCCCCAAGCTGCGCGCCCAGGCCGAGCTGATGATGGAGCGCTACGGCATCGTCACCCGCGAGACCGTGCTCGCCGAGGGCGTCCCCGGCGGCTTCTCCACCCTCTACGCGGAGTTGGGCAACCTCGAGCTGCTCGGCACCGCCCGCCGCGGCTACTTCGTCGAGGGACTGGGCGGCGCCCAGTTCGCCCTGCCCGGCGCGGTCGAGCGACTGCGCTCGCTGCCCGAAGCCGACGGCTCCTTCCAGGTGCTCGCCGCGACCGATCCGGCCAACCCCTACGGCGCCGCGCTGCCCTGGCCGAAGCCCGCCTCGGGCCGCCGCCCGGCCCGCGCCCCCGGCGCCCACGTCCTGCTCCGCGACGGCGAGCCGCTGGTCTACGTCGAGCGCGGCGGTCGCAGCATCCTCCGCCTGGTCGATCTGGACGGCGCCGAGCTGGCAAGCGCCGCGCAGGCCCTCGCAGACGCCGTCTCCAGCGGCTTGCTGCCGAAGCTGGGGATCGAGAAGCTCGACGGCGAGCCGGTGATCGGCTCCGGCCACGAGGAGGCCCTGCTCAGCGCCGGCTTCAGCCGCGGCCCACGCAAGCTCACGGCTTCGGCCTGAGCTCAGCGGGTGCGGCCGAGGCCGATCAAGATTCCGACTCGCTTTGCCACGACTCCGACCGCGTCCGGAGAGGCGCGACCCAACCTTCGTTTCAGGCGGATCGTCGAAAGTATCCGGACCATCTCGGGCATCGCGAAGCTAACCTTGCTCAGTCCGCCTTCGGGTGGATCAAGGCGGATGTGCAACTTGCTCCCGCGATCCGTTGTCGTCAGCGGTACCGCGATGATGAGCTTCGCTGCCGAGCGATTCATGGGATCGATCGAGATCACCAAGAAGGGGCGCCGACCCCCCTGCTCGTGACCTGCCACAGGGTCGGGATCGGCCAGGTAGACCTCGCCGCGCTTGACCTGGGGCCTAGCGATCCGCATCAGGCCACCCGTCGGGGAGCTCCAACCAGGCTTTCATTTCCTCGTGGATCTCGTCCCCATGCTGAGGACTCGTCCGCGATCGAGGTCAAGAAGCCGCTGAGCCTGTTCGGCGAAAGCGACGGCGGCAGCCAGATCGTCCTCACCGGCGTCGGCGCCTCCTCCAACAGGTCTACGGCCGCGACCCCGTCGAGCATCTCAACCACGCTCGTCCCCGCAAGCTCGGCCTCTTTGGCAAGGCGTTGCTGGGTGCTCCTGCGGACGCGGATCGTGGTCGTCTCGACGACAGCCATGGTCCAAGTCTACAAAATCGTCTACATGGAGTTTCGCCGCTTCATTCAGCGCCTTCCACGTCCCTACAAGGGCCACGGCGGACGAATCTCTCCTCCCCTTGGCGCGATAATCCAACGCATGACCGATTCGGAGGAGAGCGTCAGCCCGGTCGAGCTGCTGCGCAGCGTGCCACTCTTCGCCGGCCTCGAGCAGGGGGAGTTGGAGCGCTTCTCGCAGGTCGCGGTGCCGCGCTCCTTCCCCGCCGCGACGCGGGTGTTCCACGAGGGCGACCACTCCGACGCCTGCTACATCGTCCGCTCGGGCAGCTTCCGGGTCACCCGCGAGCACTCCGACGGGCGGGCGATCACGCTGGCGACGCTGGGGCCCGGCGACATCTTCGGCGAGCTGGCGATGCTCGACGGCGAGGTGCGCTCGGCCAGCGTCGAAGCGCTCTCCGACGGCGAGCTGCTGGCCTTGCCGGCCGGTGAGGTGCGGGCGCTGCTGGCCCGCCACCCGGAGATCAGCGTGAAGCTGGTCGCCGCCCTGGTGCGCCGCCTGCGCGCCGCCAACGAGCGAATCGCGCGGCAGTCCTTCCAGACCGTCCCCAGTCGCGTCGCCGGCGTCCTCTCCCAGCTCGTCTCCGAAGAGGCGCCGCGCGCTGGCGAGCGGGGCGAGGTGACGATCCGCATGACCCAGGCCGACCTCGCGCAGCTCGCCGGCACCTCGCGGGAGAGCGTCAGCCGCTTCCTCGCCGAGCTCGAGCGGGCCGGCGTCGTCCGCCCCGGCCGCGGCCGGGTCACGGTCCGGGCTCCCGAGAAGCTGCGCAACTACGTCTTCTGAGGGCGACTACTGGCGCATGGTGTTGCGGCGGCGGTTGCCGACCAGGCGGTCCTTGCCGCCGCCGCCGACCAGGCGGTTGCCGCTCCCGCGGGCCTTGAGGACGTCGTTGCCGCCCTTGCCGTAGAGCGAGGCGGCGTGGCTGCCGCCGATCAGCACGTCCGGCCCGGGGGAGCCCTCCAGTTCCTCGACCGAGGGCATGATGTGGCCGGGGGTGCAGGAGCCGCCACCGCGGCTGACCGGACCGCCGACCTCGGCCTTGACCCCGGGGGTGAAGCGGAAGAAGTTGGCGTCGTCGTTGCCCGGGCCGCCGTCGAAGAGGTCGCCGTCGCAGGGGTCGCCGCCGACCAGGACGTCGGAGCCGGGGCCTCCGACCAGGGTGCTCCTGCCGCTGTGCACCGGGACGTGGAAGTCGGTGCGGGCGCCGACCAGGGCGTCGTCGCCGGGGCCGCCCTCGAGCAGGTCGGGGTCTGCGTCGTCGCCCGCCTCGATCACGTCGCCGCCCCGCCCGCCGCGCAGCCGGTCGGCGCCGGGCCCTCCTTCGATCCGCACCTCGACGCTCGCCGGGACGCTTGCGTCGACCGTTACCTGGTCCTCGCCGGCGCCGGCGTCGATCAGGATCGTCTGCACGTCGGCCGCGCAGAGGGCCGCCCCGGCGCTCGCCGTGCAGCCCTCGGCGTTGCCCGCCGGGAAGGGGCTGCCGGCGTCGGAGACGACGTAGGCGCCGCTCTGCTGGGAGACCGCGATCGAGTCGTTGCCCGGGGTTCCGCGGATGCTGAGAGAGCCGCTGCCGTCGATGCTGTGGACCCGGGACACGGCGGGACCGGCGCCGCTTGCTCCGGGCGGCTCGCAGGACTCGGTCAGCGAGGCGGCGCCGCAGCTCGCCCCGTCGGGGCCGCCGAGGAGCTGGTCGCCTCCGCCGCCGCCCTGGAGGTTGTCGTAGCCGGCGCCGCCGTCGATCCGGTTCGGCTCCGCGTCGCCGATCAGGGTGTCGCCGTAGGCGGAGCCGACGACGTCCTCGACCCCGGGCCCGACGGTGTCGCGGCCGTCGCCGTGCGCGTAGCCGCTGGTCAGGTCGACGGTGACCGCTTCGGAGGCGGTCGCGAAGGAGGCGATGTCGCGGACGCCGGGCCCGCCGTCGAGCTTGTCGAAGCCGATGTCGCCGCGCAGCACGTCTTCGTCGCCGGCTCCGCCGAAGACGTCGTCGCGGCCGTGGCCCCCGAGCAGCCGGTCGCTGCCCCCGTCGCCGTTCAGCGTGTCGTCGCCGAGCCCGCCGTCGACCTGGTCGTTGCCCGGCCCGCCGTCCAGCGTGTCGTTGCCGCGGCCCCCGAAGACCCGGTCCTCGCCCGCTTCGCCGGCGACGACCCGCTCGCTGGCCTTGCCCGCGTAGAGCAGGTCGTCGCCGGGGCCGGCTTTCAGCGCGTCGGGCCCACGGCCTCCGTAGAGGGCGTCGTTCCCGGGCCCGCCGTACTCCCGGTCCGGGCCCCTGGCGCCGAACAGCTGGTCGTCCCCGCCGCCGCCGTAGAGGCCGTCGCCGCCGGTCGCGCCGGAGAGCCTGTCGTCCCCGCCGCCCCCGTCGAGGCGATCGCTGCCGGATTCGCCGAGCAGGGCATCGTCCCCGCCGCCGCCGTAGAGGGTGTCGTAGCCGCGCCCGCCGTGGAGCGTGTCGCTCCCCGGCCCGCCGCAGACGGTGTCGTTGCCGTTCGGCCCGCCGTAGATCTTGTCGTCCCCGCCGCCGCCGTAGATCACGTCGCTCGCCCTCTTGCCGACGATCACGTCGTTGCCGGGCGTGCCGACGATCGTCGCGTGCTTGCCGGCGCAGCTCGCCGCCGAAGCCTGGCCGGCGGCGGCGATTGGCGGCAGCGCGACCGCGCAGGCGATCGCGGCCAGGAACCCCTTGGTGCGGAACGCGGCAAATCGCATCGCCTTTTTCATCGGCCGGCTTGGAGCTTGCTGCACCCCGCTGCAAACAAACGTCCAGGGTCAGATACTCTGGCGCCGAGATGCGCGGCGGCATCTACGTACTCAACTTCTACTCAACGGTCTTCGTGGACCAGTTGAAGCGGGGCCGCAAGACGGCGACGATTCGGCTTGGCGACAAGACCGGCAAGTACGAACGCGGCCAGGTGGTCTGGATCACCGTCGGCTTCCGCCACAGCCCGCGCGAGAAAATATTCGCTGCGGTGATCGACGACGTCGAGGTAAAGAAGGTGGACGACCTCTCGCCGCGCGACATCGAGCACGACAATCCCGAGTTCCGCCGGCTCGAGGACGAGGTCAAGTTCCTCGAACAGATCTACGGCCGCGCGGTCGGCCGAAACGACATCGTCACGGTAATCCGCTTCTCGCAGATCGTCGAGCCGCCGCGGGCGCACTTCGGCAACGGGGAGACGCCGCGGCACAACTGATCGCTGGCTCCTCCTGATCCCGCCGTGGCGCACTACTCCTTCCTCACGACCTGGCTGGTCGACTCGCCGCGGGAGGCGGTCTGGGAGGCGATCTACGCGCAGGAGCGCTGGCCCGAGTGGTGGCGCGGGGTGGAGGCGGCCGAGGAGCTGCAGCCGGGCGACGGCGACGGGGTCGGCGCGGTCTCCCGGATGGTATGGCGCAGCCTGCTCCCCTACCGGGTCAACTTCGAGGTGACGACGACCCGGGTCGAGCGGCCGCACCTGATGGAGGGCGAGGCGGTCGGCGAGCTGACCGGGAGCGGCCGCTGGCGCCTCTTCGAGAGCGACGGGGCCACCGCGGTCCTCTACGAGTGGGACGTGGCGACCACGAGGCTGTGGATGAACCTGCTCGCCCCGCTCGCCCGCCCGGTCTTCGAGTGGAACCACGACTGGGTGATGGCGCGTGGCGGCGAGGGGATCGCGAGGCTGCTCGGCTGCCGCCTGCTCGCCAGTCACTGACTGACCCCACCATCCCCGCCGACGGGCCGAAAACAGGCTCTATATCGTGGGAAATCGGCCCCTCCGCACGCCGGTTCGCTATCGTTCCCGCTGTTGGCACTCTCGCGGATAGAGTGCCAAGCGCCGGGGGCTCGCTAAACAGCTCTCCAGCGCGGTTTCCGACCTTATGACCAGTAATCGACCGACAACGGAGGTCTACGGATGAAGCTGAAGCCCCTCGGGGACCGGCTGATCGTCACGCCGATCGAGGAGGAGGAGACTACCGCTAGCGGCATCGTCCTCCCCGACACGGCCAAAGAGAAGCCGCAGAAGGGCAAGGTCGTCGCCGTCGGCGACGGCGCAATTCAGGAGGACGGCAGCCGCCGCCCGCTCGACCTGAGCGAGGGCGACGAGGTCCTCTACTCCAAATACGGCGGCACCGAGGTCACCGTCGAGGGCGACGAACTGCTCGTGCTGCGCGAGTCGGACGTCCTCGCCAAGCTCGGCTGACCCCCCGCCAACAGGACTTAGAGAGAGCAAGGAGGAAGGAAACGAATGGCTCACAAGGAGCTGAAGTACAAGGAGGAGGCACGGGGGGCGCTGCAGGACGGCGTCGACGCCGTCGCCGACGCGGTCAAGGTGACGCTCGGCCCGAAGGGCCGCTACGTCGTGCTCGACAAGAAATTCGGCGCGCCGACGATCACCAACGACGGCGTCACGATCGCCCGCGAGATCGAGGTCGAGGACGTCTTCGAGAATCAGGGCGCCCAGCTGGTCCGCGAGGTCGCCACCGCGACCAACGACGTGGCCGGGGACGGCACCACGACGGCGACCCTGCTGGCCCAGGCGATCGTCCGCCAGGGGCTCAAAAACGTCGCCGCGGGCGCCAACCCGCTGGCCCTGCGCCGTGGGATCGAGAAGGCGGTCGAAGACGTGGTCGACAACCTGCGCGACAAGCAGTCGAAAGAGGTCGCCGGCAAGGAGCAGATCGCCCGCGTCGCGGCGATCTCCGCCGCCGACGACGAGATCGGCGAGGTGATCGCCGACTCGATCGAGAAAGTCGGCAAAGACGGCGTCGTCAACGTCGAGGAGGGCCAGACCTTCGGCATGGAGCTGGAGTTCACCGAGGGGATGCAGTTCGACAAGGGCTACATCTCCCCGTACATGGTCACCGACCAGGACCGCATGGAGGCGGTGCTGGAGGACCCCTACATCCTGATCGCCAACCAGAAAATCGGCTCGGTGCGGGACATCCTGCCGGTGCTCGAGCAGGTCATGCAGGGCGGCAAGCCGCTGCTGCTCGTCGCCGAGGACGTCGAGGGCGAGTGCCTTGCGACCCTCGTGGTCAACAAACTGCGCGGCACCTTCACCGGCGTCGCGGTGAAAGCGCCGGGCTTCGGCGACCGCCGCAAGCGGATGCTGGAGGACATCGGCATCCTCACCGGCGGCGAGGTGATCACCGAGGAGATGGGGCTCAAACTGGAGAACACCCAGCTCTCCCAGCTCGGCAAGGCGCGTCGCGTCGTCGTCTCCAAGGACACGACGACGATCATCGACGGCGCCGGAGACGCGGAGGACATCAAGGGGCGGATCAGCCAGATCAAACAGGAGATCGAGAACACCGACTCCGACTTCGATCGCGAGAAGCTCCAGGAGCGGCTCGCCAAGCTGGCCGGCGGCGTCGCCGTGGTCAAGGTCGGCGCCGCCACCGAGACCGAGATGAAGGAGAAGAAGCACCGCGTCGAGGACGCCCTCCAGGCGACCCGGGCGGCGCTCGAGGAGGGAGTCGTGCCGGGCGGCGGCGTCGCGCTGCTGAACGCGCAGGGCGACCTCGACCCCGACAAGCTCGGCGATCCCGACGAGGCGACCGGCGCCCGCATCGTCCACCGGGCGCTGGAGGAGCCGACCCGTCAGATCGCCGAGAACTCCGGCCTGGAGGGCTCGGTCGTGGTCAACGACGTCCGCGACCTGAAGGCCGGCGAAGGCCTCAACGCCGCGACCGGCGAGTACGGCGACCTGATCGCGGCCGGCGTGATCGACCCGACCATGGTCACCCGGTCGGCGCTCCAGAACGCCGCCTCGATCGCCAAGAACATCCTCGTCACCGAGGCGGTCGTCGCCGAGCCGCCCGAGAAAGAGGGCGCCGGCGCCGGCATGCCCGGCGGAGGCGGCATGCCCGACATGGGCGGCATGATGTAGTCGAATCCGCGGACCTGGCTCGAAAGCCCGGTGCGCACGCCTGGCGGCGGCGGACCGGCTCAGGGCGGCGTCCTCAGGAGCCCGAATAGCGCTGCTATTCGGGCTCCTTGCGTCCTGGCCCTGATTGGTCCGGCGCGCGCCAGCCGCACACCCCGGATCTTCCGAGACAGGTCCGCGGGTCGTCGCCCGGCGTCAGGGGGTTTTTTTCGGTTTCGGCGGCAGCGGGGGGTACACGCCGGTGTTGTATTCGGCGTACTGGATGAAGTTCTGTCTGCGAGCCTTCAACCGGAGGGTGTTGGTGGTGCGCGGGTAGAGGCTGAGGTCGTAGGGGTTTTCTTTGCCGGTGCCGAAGCCGTCGTAGTAGACGAACATCCGCACCCGCGGTCGCTTCGCGGTCCAGGCCACCAGCTGCTTGACGAAGCGCGGTTCGTCTTTGCCGTAGACGGCCCACTCGGCGATCGAGAACGGCTTGCCGCGCCAATGCTTGCCGTGGAAGAAGCGGTTGAGGTCTTTCCAGACCGGGAACTGGGAGTAGAAGTCGGTGCCGACCCAGTCGACCCAGCGCTGCCCGGGCCAGTAGTTGCCGGGGAAGTTGCCCTTGACCCGCGGCGAGCCGCCCGGCAGCGGGCTCCAGATGGTGGCGATCGGCGCCGCCGGCAGGCTGGTCGGCGTGGGGCCTTTCGTCCGCTGCAGCGGCGGCAGGCCGATTTCGGCCAGGGTGGCGTCGATCCCTTCCAGGGTGTTGCCGCCGCGGACGATCGCGGCGATCCGCCGGAACGCCTGCTTGTACCAGACGGGGGCGTGTTCGCCGCCTTTCTGGCTGCCGTCGCAGTTGACCGCGGACCAGACGTTGAGGCAGCGGTTGGGCTCGCCGAGCGGTCTGATGTAGGCGAGCAGGCCGTGTTTGGCGAAGAAGTCGTTGAGCTGGAGCAGGTAGTCGTCGCCGTAGCCGAGCGCGATCTGCTCGGGGGTGATCAGCTCGCTCAGCGTCTGGTCGTCGGCGGTCGAGATGTGCAGGATCGGTCGCGTCCCGGTTTCGCGCCAGCGTTCGTAGGCGTTGTTGAGGCTGTTGCCCCACGGGTGGAAGGTCTCCAGCAGCGCCGGGTGCTTATTGAGCAGGGCGGCGAATTCTTCGTAGTCCTGGGTGGTGCCGCGATCGCTGACGCCGAAGAAGACGCCCGGCTTCGGCGGCACCAGGGTCCGCGCGGAGGCCTGTCCCGCGCAGACCGCGGCGAGGACGATCGCCAGAATCGCCGCCCGTCTATGGCTCCGCCAGGACATCCTCCATCCTTCTAGGCGCCACTCCCAGCTCCTCCGCGTCCTCGGTGCTGCGTTCGGTCGTCATCGAGACCTCCATCAGCTCTGCCTCCTCCCAGGTAGCGAACACGGCCTCGCCGAAGACGTTGCGGAGGGCGATCAGGCCGGCGCGGACCAGCGGCAGCGGCAGGTGGACGAGCGGCCGGGGCCGCCCGGCGGCCCTGCTGACCAGGTCGGACATCTGGTCGTAGCTGAGCGTCTCCGGGCCGGCCAGCTCGTAGCGGTCGCGCTCGCCGCGCTGCAGCGCGGCGAGCGCGCAGCGGGCGGCGTCCTCAGCCCAGATCGGCTGGAAGCGGGCCTGCCCGCTTCCCGACACCGGCATCACCGGCAGGAAGGAGAAGCGGCGCAGCAGGGTCACCCAGGGGTCGCTGCGGTCGTAGACGATCGAGGGCGCGAAGACGATCGTCTCCAGCGGCGAGGAAGCGACGGCCCGCTCGGCCAGCCACTTGGCGCGGAAGAAGCGGGTGCGTTGGGCGGCAGCGGCGTCGAGGGCGCTGAAGAAGGCGAAGCGGCGCACTCCGCTGCGCTCCGCGGCGCGCAGCAGCCGCACCGTCGCCAGGCCGTTCAGCTCCTCGATCCGGTGGGGAGGCTGGTCGCGGATCGTCGCCGCCAGGTGGATCACGGTGTCGACCCCGCGCAGCGCCTGGCGCACCAGGTAGGGATCCGACATCTCGCCGAGGTCGCCGAGCGCGATCTGCACGTCGACCCGCCGCTCGCCGAGCCGCCGCGGCTCGCGCACCAAGCAGCGCACATCCTCGCCCTGCTCGAGCAGCAGCGGCAGCAGCCGCGATCCAACGCTCCCGGTCGCCCCCGTCAGCAGCAGCATCGCCGAGCTTCGCTTAGGTCTGCGTCTCCCATCCGCTGCGGTCAACCCTAGCCATCGCCCGGCGCCACCGCTCCGCGTCGCGTATCCCTAAAATGTCGGCTCGCCGCTTTGGTGGGGGCAGAGCCCTGCCTGGCACCGAAAAGACGACTTCAGGAGAAAGCCTCGAATGACCTACGTCATCGCCGAGCCGTGCATAGGCACCAAGGACAACTCGTGTGTCGAGGTCTGTCCGGTCGACTGCATCCACCCGACCCCGGACGAGCCCGACTACGACTCGACCGAGATGCTCTACATCGACCCGGACGAGTGCATCGACTGCGATGCCTGCGTCGAGGCCTGCCCGGTCGACGCCTGCTTTGCCGAGGACCAGCTCCCGGCCGAGTGGGCCAAATACGCCGAGATCAACGCCGACTACTACAAGAGCAAATCGGCCGCCTGAGGCTGGGCGCGGCGCCGCATCGCTAGCGGTTCCGCGACGGCCGTTGCGATCTGGGCATGACCAAGTGGTGAAGCCCATCTTGATCGCCGAGTCGGTGCCGGCCTCTCTATAGTTCGACACCCTATGCGGTGTCAGAGTGATCTGGATCTCGGCAGCTCGCTGCGCGCGGCCCGAAAAAGGCAGGGACTCAGCCAGCGCCGCCTTGCGCTGCGCGCGGGAACCAGCCAGGACGCGATCAGCCGTATCGAGCGTGGCGTCGAGGCCCCTACGCTGGAGCGCTTCGCCCAGCTCATGGTGGTGATGGGACAGCGCCTTGTCTTCGACGTCGCGCCACTGGAGAGCCCGGTGCGGGGGGTCGAGCTGGCTGCCGCGATCGCGATGACCCCCGCCGAGCGCCTCCGCGAGGCGGTCGGCTGGAACCGGCTTGCGACGCGGCTGGGGAATGCCGGGGAGCGGGCTCGGCGGGAGGGTCATCCGGCGACCCGGAAAGGCGATCGATGAACGGGTCCGGGCAGCGGTCGGGCCGCCCGCTCGAGATCGGCGAGCTGATCGAGGTCCTGGCTCGTCATCAAGTCGACTACGTCGTGATCGGAGGTGTGGCCACTCAGGTCCACGGCCACCGGCGGACGACCATGGACCTAGATCTGACGCCAGATCCCGACCCGCAGAACCTCAGCCGCCTCGGAGCGGCGCTCTCGGAGCTCGAAGCCCGCCCTCGCGAGCAGCAGCTCGAGAACGCCGAGCTCGCGGCCGCCGACCCCGAGCGGCTGGCGATCGCCGCGATCGTTCCACCCTTGCTGACCCGTCATGGTCAGGTCCACATCCTCAAGGAGCCGAAGGGGGCACGCCCATTCGCGAAGCTGCGCGAGGCCGCCCTGGTGGTTGAGCTCGACGGCGTCGGGGTCGCGATCGCCTCACTCGACGACCTGATCCGGATGAAGCGCGCCGCCGGCCGTCCAAGCGACTTGGAAGACATCGCCACCCTCGCCGAGGCCGAGCGGCGGCGACGAGGCTAGGCCCCGGCGCCGCCCTGGACGACCGGGAGCGGGATGCCGCCGATCTCGGCAGGCTCGGCGCTGGGCGGGGTCGCCTGCAGGACGGGCAGCTCCTGCGGGGTCGCGGCGACGATGCCGCGCGCCGCCTGGCGGATCGCCTGCGAGGCCGGGGAGTCCGGTTCGTCGATGACCAGGGGCGAGCCGTTGTCGGCGTGCTCGCGCAGCGGCTCGGAGAGCGGCACCTTGCCGAGCAGCGGGATGTCGAGGTCGTCGGCCAGCAGCTGGCCGCCGCCCTCGCCGAAGATCGTGAAGCGCTCGCCGTCGGGCGTCGTGAAGCCGGACATGTTCTCGATCGCGCCGAGCAGCTCGAGGTCGAACTTGAGGGCCATCTCGGCGGCCCGCCTGGCGACGCTCTGCGCCGCCGGCTGCGGCGTCGTGACCAGGACGAACTTGGCCTGGGGCAGCAGCTGGGAGAGGGTCATCGAGACGTCGCCCGTCCCCGGCGGCAGGTCGAGCAGCAGGTACTCCAGCTCGTCCCAGGCGACGTCCTCGAGGAACTGCTGGATCGCCTTGTGGAGCATCGGGCCGCGCCAGACGACCGCCGCGTTCTCCTCGACGAAGAAGCCGATCGACATCACCTTGACGCCGCCGGCCGCCTCCAGCGGCAGGATCTTGCGCTCGGGGTTGACTTCCGGTTTGCGGTTGACGCCGAGCATGCGCGGGATCGAGTAGCCGTAGACGTCGCAGTCGAGGGCGCCGGCCGGGTGGCCTTCGGCGGCGAGCGCCGCGGCCAGGTTGGCGGTCATCGTCGACTTGCCGACCCCGCCCTTGCCGGAGGCGACGCAGATCACGTTCTTCACCTGGGCGAGCGCGCCCTCGGGCAGGCCGCTGCGGCCGAGGCTCTGCTGGAGCTTGCCTTTCTCGTCGTCGGAGAGCACGTCGAAGCCGACCGCCACCGCGGTGACGCCGTCCAGCTCGGAGACCCGCTGGGCGACCGCCGTTTCGAAGTGGGAGCGGATCGGGCAGCCGGCGGTGGTCAGCGAGACGACCACCTCGACCCGGCCGCCCTCCTTGACGTCGATCGAGCGGACCATTCCCAGCTCGACGATCGAGCGGCGCAGCTCGGGGTCGATCACGGCCCGCAGCTTCTCGGTCACCTGCTCCTGGGTCGGCAGTGCCATCGGGTCCATTCAAGCAAAGGCGGACCAGCGGCACGCGGCCGGACGATCGTCCCGCCTCGAAGGGGGGAGAGTTCGCGCCGCTGCGCCCTTGGTCCCTCAGATGCATTCGACGAGGGGGGACCGATGTCCGGGAGGAGAGCTGGGTTGGGCCGTGGAGTCGTGTTCGGGATCTGCCTGGCGCTGGCGCTGCTGCTGCTGATGGCGGGGGAGGCGAAGGCGGGGATCGACGACGTGCCGCCCGCGGTCGCCTTCGCCGTACCCCCCGACGAGGAGGTGCCGGAGGCGGTCCAGGCGGAGGTCGCCGACGCGCAGTCCGGCCCGGCCTGGGGCGAGGTCCGCATGCGGCGCCTGGGCAGCGACTGCTGGGTCGGCTTGCCGAGCACGCTCAGGGCGAGCGGCGCCCCCGGCGTCGGTCACCTGTTCGCCATCGTGCCCGACCACCTCGCACCCGGGACCTACGTCTTCCGCGCCGATGTCGCCGACGCCGCCGGCAACACCGCCTCGACCACCCTGCGCGCCGACGGCAGGGAGATGGCGATCCGCAAGTCGGCGCCGCGCTCCGAGCACAGCGACTCGATCGCACCGACGCCGTCGCCGAGCGCTCCGCCGGGTGCGAAACGGCCGCCGGCGAGGACCCGCCTTCTCGCCCGCCTGAGCTCGCGTCGGCGGCGCGGCGTGCGAGTGACCGTTCCCTTCCGCGGCGCGGCGACTGTTTCCGGGCGGCTCGTCACGGCCGGCGGCGCCGGGCTCGCCGGCCGCAGCCTGCAGGTCGTCTCACGGCCCGCGCGCGGGGCCTTTGCCCGCCGCCGCGTCGAGGTGGTCGCCACCGGCCCGCACGGCGGCTTTCGCCTGGCGCTTCCGGCAGGGCCCTCACGCCGCCTCACCGTCAGCTACCGCGGCGGCGCCAGGTGGGGGGCCTCGCGACGGCCTGGCCTGGCGCTGCGGGTGCGCGGCGCCGTCTCCCTGCACGCCAGGCCGCGGACGCTGCGCACCGGCCAGTCGCTTCGCCTCCGGGGACGTGTCGGCTACCGCGGCGCCCCGTTGCCGCGCCGCGGCAAGCTGGTCGCGATCCAGTACTACGAGACCGGCGCCCGTCGCTGGCGCCCGGTGGTGATCGTCCACAGCGATCATGGCGGCCGCTTCCTCGCCGCCTACCGGTTCCGCTACGTGACCGGCACCGCGACGATCCGCCTGCGCGCCGTCGCCCTCGCCGAGGAGGGCTGGCCCTACGCGCCCGGAGCCTCGCGGCCGGTCACGGTTCGGGTGTGGGGGTGACGCCGATGGTGTTTTCGACTTCCTCCAGGCCATCGGGGGTGAAAGTCGGCAGCGCCGCGCTCGGGTAGGGTGGGCGGCGATGTCGCAGGCGACGCTCCACACCAACGCTGGGGAGATCGTGTTCGAGCTGCACGACTCCGACGCCCCGAAGACGGTCGAGAACTTCCGCAAGCTCGCCGCCGACGGCTTCTACGACGGGCTGGTCTTTCACCGAGTGATCGCCGACTTCATGATCCAGGGCGGTTGCCCGGAGGGGACCGGCCGTGGCGGTCCCGGCTACACCTTCGAGGACGAGATCAACGAGCACAAGATCGTCCGCGGCGCGGTGGCGATGGCCAACGCCGGGCCGAACACCAACGGCTCGCAGTTCTTCATCGTCACCACCGAGGCGGCGCCCTGGCTGGACGGCAAGCACACGGTCTTCGGCCGGGTCGCAGAGGGGACGGAGGCGGTCGAGGCGATCGAGTCGACCGAGACCGACGCCTCCGACCGACCGCTCGAGCCGCAGACGGTCGAACGGGTCGAGCTCTCCGAGTAGCGCCGCCGGCATCGAGGCGCACCTGCCCGGGCTACGCCTCGAACCGGGACCAGAAGCGGAGCCACTGCCGCTCGGCGCCGATGCCCGCTTCCAGCGAGATGCGCACGCCGTCTGGCAGCTCCTCTCCCGCCTGCTCCATGATCTCCTCGTATTCGGCCAGCTTCGCCCGGTGCGCCCGCACCTGCTCGGCCGCCAGGGGCGCAGGATCGGCGCCGAAGAAGACCTTGAGCAGGGCCAGGTCGCGCAGCTCGGATAGCTCCGCGGTCGGCTCGGCGACCCAATCGCGCATCGCCCCGCGCCCTTTCGTCGTGATCTTGTAGTGGCGGCGGCGCCGCCCGCCCTGCTCGCGGCGCTCGCTCAGATATCCGGCGGTCGTCAGTCGCTCGGGCTCGGTGTAGAGCTGGGCGTGCTGGAGCGACCAGAAGTTGGCGAGGCTGACGGTGACCATCCGCTTCAGGTCGTAGGGGGTCGCCTCGCCTGCCGCCTCGAGCAGGCCAAGGACGATGTAGGAGGTCGGGGTGAGTCGGGTCTCGCTTGACATCGGCGCAAGTCTAATGATATATCTTGCACGGTCTAGAATGAACTGTGAATCGGGAGGTTGACGATGCTGGAGCCGCAGACCGTATCCCGCCCCGGCTACCTGGCGGGTCTGACGACGCTGGAATCCGAGGTCGAGGTCGACTCGCTGCCGCTCGAGGGGTCGGTCCCCGAGTGGCTGACCGGGACCCTGCTGCGAACCGGCCCGGCCAAGTTCGAGGTGGGCGAGCGGCCGCTGCGGCACTGGTTCGACGGACTCGCGATGCTGCACAAGTTCTCCTTCGGCGGCGGCCGGGTCTCCTACGCGAACCGCTTCCTGCGCAGCGAGGCCTACCGCCAGGCCGAGCAGGGGCGGATCGCCTACAGCGAGTTCGCCACCGACCCCTGCCGCTCGCTGTTCAAGCGGGCGGCGACGCTGTTCCGGCCGAAGCTGACCGACAACTGCAACGTCAACCTGACCCGGCTCGGCGACGAGTACATCGCGATGACCGAGACGCCGATGCCGGTCGCCTTCGACCCGGAGACCCTCGACGCCCTCGGCGTCGCCTTCACCCCGCCCGGGCTCCACGCCACCGCCCATCCCCATCACGATCCGCAGCGCGGTGAGCTGATTGCCTACGTGACCCACTTCGGCCCGCGCTGCGAGTACCGCATCTTCGCCCAGCGCGATCGCCACCGGCAGCGGCGCATCGCCTCGGCCCGGGTCAAGGAGCCCTCCTACATGCACAGCTTCGCGCTCACCGAGCGCTACGCGATCCTCGCCGCGTTCCCCCACGTCGTCAACCCGCTGCGGCTCGCCACCGGCGCCCGTCCCTTCATCGAGAACTACGAGTGGAAGCCCGAGCTGGGGACGCGCCTGCTCGTCTTCGATCGCGAGGACGGAACGCTGCGGGGCGAGTACACGGCGGAGCCGCGCTTCGCCTTCCACCACGTCAACGCCTTCGAACGCGACTCGGAGCTGGTGCTCGACCTGGTCGCCTACGACGACGCGACGATCATCGACTCCCTCTACGTCGACCGCCTGCGGGCCGCCCCGCCGCCGCCGTCCGCTAACGCCCGCCTGCTCCGCTACCGCGTCTCGCTCGACGACCCGCGGGTCCGCGAGGAAGAGCTGAGCGACGTCCAGCTCGAGCTGCCGCGGATCGACTACCGCGAGCGCAACGGGCGCCCCTACCGCCACGTCTACGGCGCCGGCGCCCACCCCGACGGCGACGCCCCCGACTTCCTCGACCAGCTGGTCAAGGTCGACATCGACAGCGGCGAGGCGCAGACCTGGTTCGAGCCGGGCTCCTACCCCGGCGAGCCGGTCTTCGTCCCCTCGCCCGAGCCCGACCGGGCCGAGGACGACGGCGTCCTGCTCTCCGTCGTCCTCGACGGCCGCGACGCCCGCTCCTACCTGTTGGTGCTGGACGCCGTCAGCCTCTCCGAGCTAGGCCGGGCCCGCGTCCCCCACCACATCCCGTTCGGGTTCCACGGGCAGTACTTCAGCTGAGCCGCGATGCCCGAAGTGGACTTCGGGCAGCAGCCGGTCGAGCCAGGCGGGCAGGTACCAGGCGGCGCGCCCCGCCAGCCGCAGGAAGACCGGCAGCAGCGTGAGCCGCACCAGGAAGGCGTCGAGCAGGACGGCGACGCCGAGGATCACCCCCATCTCCTTGGGCGGCAGCGGCCCGGAAAGGGCGAAGGTGAAGAAGACCGCGACCATCACCGCCCCGGCGGCGAGGATCACCCGGCCCGAGTGGGCGAGGCCACCGACCATCGCCTCGCGGGCGTCGCCGGACTCCTCCCAGTGCTCGCGGGCCGAGGAGAGCAGGAAGACCGTGTAGTCCATCGCGATCGCGAAGATCATCGCGAAGAAGAAGATCGGCCCCCAGGCGTCGAGGAAGCCCTGCGATTCGAAGCCGAGCAGGCCGGAGAGGTGACCGTCCTGGAAGATCAGCGTCGCCACGCCGAAGGCGGCGCCGGTGGCGAGCAGGTTGGTCAGCACGCCGATCGCCGCGATCAGCGGCGCCTGGAAGGCGACCAGCAGCAGCAGGAAGCCGAGCGCCAGCACGATGCCGATCGCCAGCGGCGTCTTCGCGCTGAGCGCCGATTCGAGGTCGTGGTTTTCGGCCGCCGGCCCGCCGACCAGCCCGCCGGCGGGCAGCGCGGCGCGCAGCCGGTCGACGCTGGCGCCGAACGCGGGGGTGGAGGGGCCGGCGGCGGGAATCGCCTCGACGAGCACGATGCCGCCGGCACCGACCTGCGGCGGCAGCACAGCCGCGACCCCCGGATCCCCCCGCAACGTCCTCAACACCCCGCCGACGGGCCGAAAAGTGGGGCCAGGGTGGACATTTCGGCCCGTCGGCGGGTGGTTTGCGGGGATGACGACCTGAAGGGCGCCGGGCGCGCCGGGGCCGAAGGCGTCGACGACCTGGTTGTAGCCGAGGCGCGAGTGGTCGCCGCTCGGCACGACCTTGATCGACGGCATGCCGGTCTTCAGGCCGAGCACCGGCAGCGCCAGGACCAGCAGCGCGGCCAGCGCGGCGCCGCCGAACAGCAGCGGCCGGCGCCAGAGCCGTTCGCCCCAGCGGGCGAAGCGCGGCGAGCGGTGGTCGCCGCTGTGCGCCCAGGGGAGGCTCAGCTTGTCGACCCGCGGGCCGAGCTTGGCCAGCACCGCCGGCAGCAGGGTCAGGGTCGCCGCCAGCACGAACAGCACTGAGATCATGATCCCCAGCGCCATCGAGCGGAAGGCGGGGCTGGGGACGAGCATCACCGCGGAGAGCGAGATCAGCACGGTCAGCCCGGAGAACAGCACCGCCTTGCCGGCGGTGTCCATCGTCATCCCGACCGCGTCGGGCGGCGAGAGGCGCTGGCCGAACATCGCGTTGCGGAAGCGCATCACGATGAACAGGGCGTAGTCGATGCCGAGCGCCAGGGCGAACATCAGCGCGAAGTTCATCGCCCAGATCGAGATCGGCGAGACCAGCGTGCCGAGGTAGAGGACGCCGGCCGAGGCGATCAGGCCGACGATCGTCAGCATCAGCGGCAGCCCGGCGGCGACCAGCGAGCCAAAGGCGAGCACGAGGATCGCCAGGGTGACCGGCCAGGAGAGCAGCTCCGACTTCAGCATCGCGTCTTTGTTGGCTTCGTTGAAGTCCGACCACATGCCGGCGGCGCCGGTCAGGTTGACTTCGACGCCGTCGGCGGCGGTCGCGGCGAGCGGCCCCTTGAGGTCGTTTGCGGCGGCGACCATCTCGTTCGGGTCGCGGGCGGCGCCGGCGCGGATCACCGCGGTGTGGCCGTCGCGCGAGATCGAGACGGCGGGGCGCGGCGGGATCACCCGGCTGACCGCCGGGTCGGCGGCGAGCAGCCGCTCGGAGCGGCGCAGCGTGGCGCGGAAGGCGGGTTCGGTCGCGGTCAGCTGCGAGGAGTGGACGGCGACCTGCAGCGCATAGGCGCCGCCGCCGGCGAAGGCGCGGTCGACCTGTTCGCGCACCGCGACCGACTCCGAGCCGTTCGCCTGCCAGCCGGCGCCGGAGAGCGCCGTCTCGACCTTTGGCGCCAGCGCGCCGAGGCCGACCGCGATCACCGCCCAGGCGACGAAGACCCAGCGCGGCTGGCGGGCGGCGAAGCGGCCGAGCCGCCCGACCGGTCCCAGCCGGCTCACCGGGCCGCCGCGCCTCGCCTCGACGCGCAGAGGAACCGGCGCCGCGCCGGCGCTGGGCCGACGCCCGGCAGAGAGGAGCCGGCGCTGTCGAAGCGGGAGTGCGGGGGGCGGCAACGGTCGGCATCGCTATCCTTCCTCTCACGGTCTACAAGTTAACAACTTAACAGTTGTGAATAGGTAAGATAGCAGAACGAGAGGCAAGAGAGCGATGCCGATGCAGAGCCCCCTCGAGAACGACGCCGCCGAGCTGATCGCCCGCCGCTTCCGGGCGCTCTCCGACCCGACGCGCCTGCGCATCCTCGACCTGCTGCGGGCGCGCGAGGAGGCCTCGGTCGGCGAGTTGACCGAGGCCCTGGGCACCTCCCAGCAGAACGTCTCCAAGCACCTCTCCGCCCTCCACGCCGAGGGTTTCGTCAGCCGCCGCAAGCGGGGGACCAGGACGCTGTACCGGATCTCCGACCCGGGGGTGCTGGAGCTCTGCGACCGGGTCTGCGCCGGGATCGAGTCGCAGCTCGCCGAGCTGGAGGCGATGATCAGCGCTCAGCCCGCTGGCGCAGCCGCTCCCCGGGCCGCCAGAGGCTGACCAGCCGCGCCACCAGGGTGACCAGGAAGATCTGGCCGATCATCATCTCCAGGCCGGCGAGCATCCGGCCCGGCTGCCCGGCCGGCACCAGGTCGCCGAAGCCGGTGGTGGTCAGGGTCGTGAAGCTGAAGAAGAGGAAGTCGCTGTTCTGCGGGTCGGCGATCTCGCCGAAGAAGGGCCCGCCCTGCAGCCGCTCGACCGTCGCGTAGAGGAAGGTGAAGAGCAGCCCGAGGATCGCGTAGACGCTGATCGCGCCGAGGATCGTGCGCGAGCTGACCTCGCTGGCGGTCACCACACGGAGCAGCACGGCGACCGTCGCGGCGCTCAGCAGCGCCACCTCGAGCAGCGCCCCGGCGCTCAGCCAGCCGCGCGTCCCGGTGATCGCGGCGACGACCGCCAGGGCGATCGCCAGCCCCGCGAGGCCGATCGCCGCGCGGACGATCCGCGCCGGGGCGTGGGCGCTGACCAGCGCCACCACCGCGGTCGCGGTCCCGGCGGCAAGCTCGACCACCGCAGGCCAGCCGCGGTTGCTCAGCAGCGAGGCAAGCACATACGTGACCAGCAACAGCAACAGCACCAGCCCAAACGCATCGCTGGCCCGCTGAGCACGCCGCAACCACCGCTCCCGGTTCATCCCCGAGAGTTCTGCCGCGGCGACCGCGTTCCTGCCGGTGCAAAGGATCGGTGCAGAACTCGCCGTGGAACGTATTGTCCTCGATCGACGGTCCGAGCTTCGGCAGCAGGTCGGGAAGCGGTTCAGCGGAGGGGGTGGGATTCGAACCCACGAGACGCCTTACGACGCCTAACGGCTTTCAAGGCCGCCGCATTCAACCGCTCTGCCACCCCTCCGGGGACTGTGCCGCGATGTCGATGCTAGCCGCAAATTTATGGACGAAAAGGCACCGAGTAAAAAGCCGCGATGGTGATTGGATTCACGGACGATGCGCCGCCTGCTGATTCTCGCCTCGATTATGGTCTTCTTCGACGTCGCGTTCTACGCGGCGATCGCCCCGCTGCTGCCCGACTACGTGGCGGACTTCGGGTTGAGCAAGGCGGAGGCCGGGATCCTCGCCGCCTCCTACGCGGCCGGCACCCTGCTGGCCTCGCTGCCCGCCGGGTTGGTCGCGACCCGGCTCGGGCCGCGCCGCACGGTGATCGCCGGGCTGCTGCTGCTCGGCGGCTCCAGCCTCGTCTTCGGCCTCGGCGGCGAGATCGCGCTGCTCGACGGGGCGCGCTTCGTCCAGGGCGTCTCCGGGGCGCTGATCTGGTCGGGGGCGCTGACCTGGCTGATCACCGCCGCGCCCCCCGAGCGTCGTGGCTCGCTGATCGGGACGGTGCTGGGCACCGCGGTCGCCGGCGCCCTGGTCGGCCCGGTCTTCGGCGCGATCGCGGCCGAGGTCGGCACCGAGACGGTGTTCGGCGCCGTGCTGGGAGTCGCCGTGCTGCTCGCCGCCATCGCGGCGCGCCTGCCGGAAGCCGGAGCGCCGGAGCGACAGTCGCTGCGGGAGGTTGCAGCGACGATCGGCAGTCGCCCGATCCTCACCGCGACCGCGTTCGTCGCCGTCCCCTCGCTGATGTTCGGCGTGGTCGAGGTGCTGGTGCCGCTGCGGATCGACGAGCTCGGCGGCGGCCACGTGGCGATCGCCGGCGGCTTCATCGCCGGCGCGGCGCTCGAGGCGACGCTCGCCCCGCTCGCCGGCCGCTACTCGGACCGCTTTGGGCGACGCAGCCCGTTCGTGATCGGCATCGCGATCTGCGCCTTCGCGATGGTCGGGATCGCCGGGGCGCCGGCCCTGGCGCCGGTGCTGGCGGCGCTGATCCTCAGCTCGCTGGGGGCCGGGATCTGCTTCGCGCCGGCCCTCACCACGCTCTCGGAGACAGCCGACACCAGCCGCCTGCACCAGGGCTACGCCGCCGGCCTCTCCAACATGGCCTGGGCGGCAGGGCAGACCGTCGGCGCCCTGGCCGGGGGAGGCCTGGCCAGCGCCGCCGGCTATGCCCTCCCCAGCCTCGGGGTAGCCGCCCTGCTGCTCGCGACCTCGGCCTACGCCTACCGCGCCCTGGTCCCGCCGCTGATCCAGCCGGCGGAGAGTTAGCGTTAGGGAACGTGGGTGACGTTTGGCGCAACTGGACGGGGGATCAGCGCTGCCGCCCGGCCGAGCTGGTTCGCCCGCGCGACCGCGACGAGCTGGCGGCCGCGGTCGCCGCTGCAGCCGCCGCCGGGCGGAGGGTCAGCGTCGCCGGCTCGGGACACTCCTTCACCGAGGCCGCGCTGACCGGCGGCACGATGGTCGACGTCGCCGCCCTGCGCGGCACGATCGACGCCGATCGCTCCTCCGGCCTGGTCAGGGTCGGCGCGGGCACCCGCCTCGCCGACCTCAACGAGGAGCTGCACAGGCTCGGCCTGGCGATGGAGAACCTCGGCGACATCGACCGCCAGACGGTCGCCGGGGCGATATCCACCGCCACCCACGGCACCGGCGCGAAGCTGCGCAACATCTCCGCCCAGGTCGAGGCCGTGGAGATGGTGCTCGCCGACGGCGGCGTGCGGGAGCTCGATGCGGCCGAGCCCGAGCTGCTGCGCGCCGCCCGGGTCGGGGTCGGCGCGCTCGGCGCGATCTCGGCGGTGACCCTGCGCTGCGTTCCCGCCTTCGTCCTGCGCCGGGTCGACTCGCCGGCGCCCCGCGAGGAGGTCTTCGACGCGTTCGACGAGCGCGCCGCCGCCAACGACCACTTTGAGCTGTTCACCTTCCCCTACGCGGATTCGGCGCTCGTCCTCGAGCGCAACCGGGTCGAAGGGCCGCCGCGTCCACGCGGCCGGCTCGCCTCCTACCTGAACGACGTCGTGCTCGAGAACTGGGCGCTGGAGGCGCTCTCTGCGGCCGGCCGGGCCTTCCCGGGCGCGATCCCCCGCCTCTCCCGCCTCGCCGCCGCGCTCGCCTCGGGTGGCAAGACGATCGACCGCAGCGATCGCGTCTTCGCCAGCCAGCGCCGCGTCCGCTTCACCGAGATGGAGTACGCAGTGCCGCGCGAGCACGGCCTCGAGGCGGCGCGGCGGGTGATCGAGTGGGTGCGGTCGAATCGCTACCCGGTTTTCTTTCCGATCGAGATGCGCGTCGTGGCGGGCGACGACGCCCCGCTCAGCCCCTCGTACCAGCGCGACACGACCTATATCGCCGTCCACCAGTACCGGCGGATGCAGTGGCGGCCCTACTTCGAGGCGGTCGAGGCGATCATGGGCGACTACGGCGGCCGCCCCCACTGGGGCAAGCGGCACTTCCAAACCGCGGCGACCCTGGCGCCCCGCTACCCGGCCTGGGCGGAGTTTCAGGCCGCCCGCGACGAGCTCGATCCCGAGCGCGTTTTCGGCAACGACTACGCCTCCGCGGTGCTCGGCCCCTGATCGTCTGCGGCGCCCTGGCGATGCCGCTCAGGGCGAGCGCCCGGTCGCCTCGCCCGCCGCCGCCCGACGCCTTGCGCGCGCCGCTGCGCACAGCGTTTCCATATAGGTCCTCCCAATGGATGAAATACGTCATTGGTTCTGGACGCTATCGGCTTCCCTCCTGATGATCTCCAGGTGGAGCCGAAGCGGATCGTTGGGAGGAACGTCCGGGCGCAGCGTCACCGCCTCGGCCTGACGCAGGAAGCGCTTGCGCACCGGGCCGGGATGCACCCCGTCGAGGTTGGCCGAGCGGAGCGCGGCGCTCGCGATCTGCGGGTCTCGACGGTTGCGAAGCTGGCCCGGGGACTCGACGTGCCGGCGATGGAGCTGCTGCGCGGCGTCTAGCGTCGGGCTAGAGAAAGGCCCGACCCTCGCCGCGGTAGGTCGGCACGATGTCGGCGATCTCGCCGCCCTCGACGAGGTGGAGGAGGTCGAAGCGCTCGCACAGCTCACCGGCCTTGGCGTGACGGAAATAGACCCGGTCGCCGATCGAGAGCCGGGTCGCGGGCGGCCCGAGCAGCGGCGTCTGCACCTCGCCCGCCCCCTCCTCGGGGTCGAGCTTCAGGCCCGGCGGCAGCCAGGGAGCGGGGAGGCGCCCCGCGTCGCCGCTGCCCGAGGCGAGGTAGCCGCCTCCGAGCGCGGTGGCCACGCCCGGCGCCGGCTTGCGCACCACCGGCAGCGCAAAGCCCGCCGCCGGGGTCAGCGAGAAGCGGCTGTAGTGGTCGAAGAGGGCGGGCGCGTAGAAGCCCGAGCCGGCGGTGAGCTCGGTGACGGGGTCCTCCACCGCGGTCAGCTCGAGGCTGCCGGTGCCGCCGCCGTTGACGATCGGCAGCTCGGCGAACTCGCGAATCGCGGCGACGATCGCGGCGCGGCGCTCGGCCAGCTCGGCGGCGGAGCGGCGCTGCATCCAGCGGATCGCGGCACCGCGCAGGCGGCGGCCGGGCGGGCGGTCGCCGACTCCGGCGATCTGCCCCTCGTAGGCCATCAGCGCCGCCAGGTCGAGCTGCGGGCGCCGCTCGATCTCCTGCGCCAGGGCAACCGCCTGCTCGACCGTGTGGACCGGTGAGCGCTTCGGACCGACCTTGATTCGCCCGCCCAGAGCCCACCAGCTCGCGTCGATGTCGATGCAGACCCGGACCGGCGCCGCGCCGGCCCCCAGCACCGACTCGATCGCGTCGAGGTGCTCGCCGCAGTCGACCATCACGATCGGCGCCCCGGCCGGGTTGGCGACCGAGCGCAGCGCCAGCTCACCCAGCGCGCCTTGGTCGGCGGTCGGGTAGGCGAGCAGCAGGTCCTCGAACCCCTGCTCGGCCAGCCACAGGGTCTCCGGCAGGGTGAAGGTCATCAGCCCCCGGAAGCGCTCGTCGCTGCGCAGCACCCGCTCCAGCAGCGCCCGGCAGCGCAGCGACTTGCTGGCCACGCGGATCGGCTTGCCGGCGGCCCGCTCCAGCATCGCCGCCGCATTTGCGCCCATCGCGTCGAGGTCGACGAAGGCGAACGGCGCCTCGACCTCGGCGAGGATCGCCTCGTAGCGAGCGTGCGACTGGTCGAGGCCCGGATCCATACGGAGCGAGCCTAACCGCGCCGCATCCCGGAGGCGGCGCTATGTTTTGAGGCCCCGGAGAGGTGGCCGAGCGGCTGAAGGCACTCGCCTGCTAAGCGAGTAGGGGGCGCAAGCTCTCTCGAGGGTTCGAATCCCTCCCTCTCCGTTGCGCCCGTGGCGGATCAGCGGTGGCGCGAGCGGATCGCGACGCGGGCGCCGCGCGCGGGGATCATCGTCACGTTGCGGTGCAGGGCGTGCTCCGGCTCGGGGTCGGCGGCCTCGAGGTCGAGGCGGCGGGCCATCGCCTCCAGGACGACGCGCTGCTCGGCCATCGCCAGCTCCGCGCCGAGGCAGCGGCGGATGCCGCCGCCGAACGGGATCCACTCGTAGGTGCCGGGCTTGCGGCCCAGCCAGCGCTCGGGCAGGAAGTCGAAGGGGCGGGGGTAGAGGTCCTCGCGGTGGTGGACCAGCAGGATGCTGATCGTCAGCGGCGTCTCCGGTGGGACCGTGTACTCGCCGAGCCGCCACGGCGCCTTCACCCGTCTGCCGATCAGCGGGATCACCGGCCGCGAGCGCATCCCCTCGACGATCGTCGCCTCGATCAGCTCGGAGGCGTCCTCGCCGGAGCGGACCGCGTCGCGCAGCGCCTCGTAAGCGTGTGGCGCGCGGACCAGTCGCTCCCACGTCCAGGCGAGCGAGTTGGCGGTCGTCTCGTGGCCGGCGAGGACCAGGGTGATCAGCTCGTCGCGCAGTTCCTCGTCGCTCATCGCCTCGCCGCTCTCGGTCCGGGCCTGCAGCAGCAGCGAGAGGATGTCGCGGCGCTCCGCCAGATCGGCGGCGCGGCGGCGCTGCCCGATCACCGCGTAGGTGGCCCGGTCGAGTATTCCCAGGGCGACCTTCATCGGCCCCACCGGCTCGGTTCGGCCGAGGTTGACCAGCTCGCCGATCTGCGCCAGCGGCTGGGTCGAGGCGGCGACCAGCCGCTTGGTCGTCTGGCGCAGCCGGTGCTCCGGCGTGCCGCGCTGCGGCCTGCCCTCGATGCCGAAGATCCCGGCCATGATCACGTCGAGGGTGATCGCCTGCATGCGCGGCGCCAGGGCGAAGGGGGCGCCGAGCGGCCAGCCGTCGATCTCCCGCTCGGCGGCGTCGGCGATCATCTGCGTGTACTGCTCGATCGCCTCGCCGTGGAAGGCCGGCAGCAGCAGCTTGCGCTGGCGCATGTGGCGCGGCCCGACCGCCGTGAGCACCGAGTTCGGGCCGACGATCGGACGCAGCGGCGACTCGCCGGTCAGCGAGGGCGCCTGCTCGGGCTTCGCCGTGAACAGCGAGCGGACGTGGTCGGGATGGCTGGTGATCACCGGGTCGGGCCCGGGAAGGGCGCCGCGCATCCCGAACACCTCGCCCAGTTCGCGGCGAGCGCGGAAGACGAACTGGATCTGGCGCTGGTTGAAGCGCAGCGTCTGCAGCAACGGGGAAAGGCCGACGACCGGGGGCGCGGCGAGGCCGGCGGCCTCGCTCGGCTCAATCGGACCCGCCGGCGAGGGCGGCGCCTCGCCGACCAGGCCGGCGACGGCCGGGGCTTCGGCGGCCTCGGGGGGCGCGGCGGGATCGGCCAGCTCGCTCACGGGGTAAGTGTTACACAGATCGATGTCATATCAGCCAGCCTCTACATTCATCTGAGGCATGCACGAGAGGCGGACCAAGATCATCGCAACCGTCGGGCCCGCGAGCTGGGACGACGGCGGGCTCGCCCGGCTGATCGAGGCCGGCGCCGACGTCCTCCGCCTCAACTTCTCCCACGCCGACCGTGACCGCCACGCCCGCACGGTCGCCTCGATCCGCGCCGCCGCGGAGCGGGCCGGACGCGAGGTGGCGGTGCTGGGCGACCTGCCGGGGCCGAAGCTGCGGATCGGCGAGCTGCGCGACGACGTGGCCGAGCTGGAGACCGGGATGCACGTGCAGCTGACGCCGCGACAGCTCGAGGGGAACCGGGAGACGATCCCGGTCGACTGGCCCGGGGTCGGCTCGCTGCGCGAGGACGAGCTGGTCTACCTGGCCGACGGCTCGATTCGACTGCGGGTGCGCGAGCCCGAGGGCGGCGGCGTCGACTGCGAGGTCGAGGTGGGGGGGACGCTGTCCTCCCACAAGGGGATGAACGTCCCCGGCGTCGCCGCCCGCGCCGCCACCGACGGCGACCTCGGCTGGGTCGAGTTCGCGGTCGAGCAGGGGCTCGACCTGATCGCGGTCTCCTTCGTCTCCTCCGCGGCGGACCTCGAGCCGGCCGCGGAGCGGCTGCGCGAGCTCGACTCCGACATCCCGCTGATCGCCAAGATCGAGAAGCCGCAGGCGGCCGAGAACGCCGAGGAGATCATTCGCGCGGCGAGCGGCGGGATCATGGTGGCGCGCGGCGACCTCGGGATCGAGCTGCCGCTGGCCGAGGTGCCGGTCGTGCAGAAGCGGCTGATCCGCGCCGCCGGTCAGCGCTCCAAGCCGGCGATCACTGCGACCCAGATGCTCGCCTCGATGGTCAGCGAGCGGCGCCCGACCCGGGCCGAGGTGGCCGACGTGGCCAACGCGATCTTCGACGGCAGCGACGCGGTGATGCTCTCCGAGGAGACCGCGGTCGGCCGCCACCCGGCCGAGGCTGTGCGGACGATGGACCGGATCGCCCGCGCCACCGAGCCCGATCTTCCCTACGGCGAGTGGCTGTTCACCCGCACCGACCAGGAGACCCAGGACGTCGCCGACCCGGTGGCCCAGGGCGCGGTCGGCGCCGTCTACCGGCTCAACCTGGCGGCGTTGGTCGTGCCGACCAGCAGCGGCCGCAGCGCCCGGCTCGTCTCCGCCCACCGGCCGAACGTGCCGGTGCTGGCGATCTCGCCGCGGATCGAGACGGTGCGGCGCCTCAGCCTCCTGTTCGGCGTCACCGCGATCCACAGCGAGCACGGCACCGAGGTCAGCGACCTGGTCGACGACTGCGCCGCGCTCGCCGCCCGCCACGGCGTCGCCAAGTCAGGCGATCTGATCGCGATCGTCGCCGGCACGCCCGACCAGGAGTTGGGGACGAACCTGTTCGAGGTCCACCGCGTGCCCTGAGCAGGAGTTTTCCCGGTCAGCGCACCGCGGCCGATGCGATCTCCGCGCAAAGCTCCGGCAGCCCGATCGCCTCGATCGACTCCGAGAGGCGGAAACGATCCTCCCCCGGGTAGACGATGAAGCTGCGCTCCGGGCCGATGTCGTCGATCGCGGACCGAAAGCCTCGGCTCGCCTTGGGGGCCAGGGTGCGCTTGACCTCCACCGCCCACTCGCGCCCGTCCCGCCAGCTGAGCACGAGGTCGACCTCCGCTCCACCGCTGGTCCTGTAGAAGCTCGGCTCCATGCTGTACCCGGCGATCCCGATCAGATTCTCGATCGCCATCCCCTCCCAGCTCGGGCCGGCGATCGGATGGCCGAGGACGGCCTCCTTGTCGGCCAGCCCGAGCAGCGTATGCACTAGGCCGCTGTCGCGAACGTAGATTTTCGGCGAACGGACGAGCCGCTTGCCGACGTTGGTCAGTCGCGGCGGCAGCCGCCGGACCAGCAGCAGGTCGACCATCAGGTCGAGGTAGGAGCCGACGGTTGGGGAGCTGATGCCGAGGCCGGCTGCGAGTTGCGATGCATTCAGTGGGCTCCCCTGCTGATGCGCGAGCATCGTCCACAACCGCCGTAGGGTCTCGGCGGGAATCCGCGCGCCGAACTGCGGGATGTCACGCTCCAGATAGGTGCGGAGGAAGTCCTCGCGCCATTCGAGGCTGAGCCGGTCGTCCTCGGGCAGGAAGCTGTCGGGGAAGCCGCCACGTACCCAGAGCCGATCGAGCTTCTCGGCGCCGACCTCCGTGATGTCGAGCGGAGCGAGTTCGACTAGGGCGATTCGCCCGGCCAGCGTCTCGCCGGACTGCGCGAGCAGGTCGATGCCGGCAGAGCCCAGGAGGAGAAACCGGCCGGTGCCGCGTCCCTCACGGCGGCCTTTGTCGATTATGCCGCGCAGCGGCTCGAAAAGCCGCGGTGCGTGGTGGATCTCGTCGACTATCACCAGCTCGTCGGCGTGGTCGGCGAAGTAGAGGTTGGGCTCGGCGAGGCGGAGCCGATCGTCTTCGGTCTCGAGATCCAGGTAGACGGACGGTCGCTCTTCGGCTGCCGCCAGTGCCAGCGTCGTCTTGCCCACCTGGCGTGGGCCGTACAAGACGACGGCTGGCATATCGGCCAGCCGGCGACTGATCTCTCCCGCGGTTCGGCGCTCTATCATCCCTGCAATTTTAAAGTACAATTGTAGATTTGCAAGGATAATCGACCGGGCAAGCTCCGGCTGCTATCTACCGCGCACCTCGATGTTGAACTCGGCGCTGCCGAGCGAGCCCATCAATCGCAGCCACAGCGGCAGGTACATCTCGGTGCCGCGCGCGGCGGAGATGTCGCCGAGGTCGATCACCGAGCCGTGCGGCCAGCCGAAGCTCTCCAACAGCGCGGTCGCCTCCGACTTGGCGCCGCCGTCATCTCCGCAGACGAAGAGGTTGTGGTCGCCGGGCACGCTGTCCGGGACGACCATGATCGCCGCGTTGACCGTGTTCAGCGCCTTCACCACCCGCGCCTGCGGGAAGGCCGCCTGGATCCGCTCGCCGAGGCTGTCGTCGTTGCAGATCGAGAGCGTGGGCGGCATCCCCCGCGAGAAGTCGAGCGGGTTGGCGACGTCGATCAGCGTCTTGCCGGCGAGGTTCTCGGCGCCGGCCGCGGCCAGCGCTTCCAGCGACGCCCCGCCGGCGGTGCAGTTGAAGACCAGTTCGGCCGCCGCCGCTGCGTCGGCGAAAGTGCCGCCGCTTCCCCGCTCGCCCGCTTCGCCAACCCACTCGAGCAGCGCATCGCCGTCCGCCGAGCGCGAGCCCATCGTCACCTCGTGCCCCAGCTCGACCAGCTTCGAGGCGATCGTCCTTCCAACCGTTCCAGTGCCCAGGACCGCGATCTTCACGATTCCCTCCTTTCCTCGACCCCTCTATTGTCGCGCGGGCAACCAAAGGGGGACTACGTGACTGACTCCGACGCGGTTCGGCTCGAGCGCGACGAGGGCGGCCTGGCGGTCGCGACCTTCGACAAGCCGCCGCTCAACCTGTTCGACCGGGAGATGTTCGAGGGCCTGCAGGCTGCGATTGAGGCGGCGGAGGCCGACCCACCCCGGGCGTTGCTGTTCCGCGCCGAGGGCCGCGCCGTCTCCGGCGGCGTCGACGTGCACGAGTTCGAGGGCTTGACGCCGGAGACGGGCAGCCGGCTCTGGGGCGAGCTGATCGGGACGGTCGAGCGGGTCGAAGCGCTGCCGCTGCCGGTCGTCTTCGCCGCGCACGCGCTCACCCTGACCGCCGCGTTCGAGTTGGCTCTGGGCTGCGACCTGATCGTCGCCGCCCGCTCGGCCAGGTTCGGCCTGGTCGAGAAGGTGGTCGGCCTGACCCCGTCGATGGGCGGCACCCAGCGCCTCGCCGAGCGGGCCGGCAGCGGCCGCGCCCGCCACTTCGTGATGAGCGGCGAGCTGTTCGGCGCCGAGCAGATGGAGCGCTGGGGCGTCGTCAACCTCGTCTTCGATGACGACGGCTTCGACGACCGCGCCCGCGCCTTCGCCGCCAACCTCGCCGCCGGCCCGACCCGCGCCCACGCGATGACCAAGCACATCCTCCGCCGCTTCCGCGAAGGCGGCACCCCGGCCGCCGACGACGCGGTCCGCCAGGACGCCGCCGACCTCTTCGCCACCGAGGACCTGCAACGCGCCGTCAAGACCTTCCTCGAGAAGGGCCCCGGCCACGCGGAGTTCCAAGGCCGCTGACCCCATAGAATCCCCTCGCAGAGGCCCCACCGGCCCCACCTCGCGCCCGTAGCTCAGTTGGATAGAGCGTCGGTCTACGAAACCGAAGGTCACAGGTTCGAATCCTGTCGGGCGCGCTTCGAATCACCTGGTAATCGCTAGGTTCTGCGAATCGGCACAGCCGGGCGTCACAGGCCGCGCCCCGGAATACGCCCTTCCGAGAAGGGCGAGCAAGGGTTGAAACTGGTGTCCACTGGGGTGCCTCACCCCTTCCTCGGTTCGACTACCTGCCTCCACCTGGCGAGGGGCGGACGAGCCGGCTCGCCTTTGCGGACGAGCCGGCTCGCCCCGGGCCCTCAGTCGCGCTCGAAAAGGTGCAGCTCGAAGGAGTCCGCTATCCGGGGAGAAATGCGACCGCGGCCGGCCATGCGTCCGCAGCCACGGCGTGGATCCCGAATTGCGATAAATATGGTGCGCGAGATGTACGAGCCCGAGCCCGAGACCGGACAGCACCTCGATCGTCGCCAGCTCCTCGCCGGGGCGCTCGCCGCCAGTGGCGCCGCAGCGCTGGCCGGGCCCGCCGCCGCCCTGGCCACCTCGCCGGGCGACGCTTCGAAGACCGAGGCGCAGCCGGCCGCGACCTTCTTCAAGGAACCGGCACTCAATTTCCAAATGCTGTTCGCACTCGGCGCCGCCGGCTACGGTGCCTCCGAGGTCGGCGAGCTGCTCTCGACCTTCGACCGCATCCACGGCAAGGGCGATACCTACCGCGCCACCTTCAACGAGTTCCAGCGGCTCGGCCGCCGCACCCGCGAGCGCGCTGACCGCGACCGTGAGGCCGGTCGCAGGAAGAGCGCCCGCGCCAGCTACCTGCGCGCTTCGATGTACCTCGACCAGGCGCTGTTTTTCGCGCTCGGCTCAGGCAACCCGACGCGTCGCCACGAGGGTGCCCTCTACCGCGAGACGGAGAAGGCCTGGGCCCAGGCCGCGGCGCTCTTCCGACCGCGCTTCAAGTCGGTCCGGATTCCCTACTTCGCCGGCGAGCTGCCCGGCTGGCTCCTCAGCCCCGGCGGCAAGACCAGGCGGCCGACGGTGATCCTCAACACCGGCTCCGACGCGCAGAACGTCGACATGTATGTCTACGGCGGTGCCGCGGCGCTGGAACGGGGCTGGAACGCGCTGATCTTCGAAGGACCCGGCCAGGGCTCCAACCTGTTCCTCCGCAACCGGGCCTTCATCCCCGACTGGGAGCGGGTGATCACCCCGGTGGTGACCTGGCTGCGCCACCACCCGAAGGTCGAACGCAATCGGATCTCGCTGGTCGGCCAGAGCTTCGGCGGTTACCTGACCGCACGGGCGGCCGCCTACGAGCACCGCCTGGCGGCGGTCGTCCCCGACCCCGGCGTCGTCAACGCCTTCTCCAACTGGCGCCGCAACCTGCCCCCCGACCTGCTGAAGCTGCTAGCCGCGGGCCGTCGGGCCGAGTTCAACGGCTTCTGGGACGAAATCCCCAGCCACCTGAAGCCAAATGCCCGCGCCGGCTTCGCCAAGCGAGCGGAGATCTACGGCGAGGTCGACGGCTACGAGAAAATGAAGCTGGCGCAGAAGTTCGTTCTCAGCCGCGCCGACGCCAACCGCATCTCCTGCCCAGTCGGAATCCTCTCGGCCCAGCGCGAGCAGTTCTGGCCCGGTCAGGCCAGGACCCTGCACAAGTGGCTTCGCAAGCAGAGCACCCTGCTTGAGTTCACGATCGCCGAAGGCGCCGAGCTGCACTGCGAGCCGATGGCCCCTCAGCGCCGCAACGAACGTGTCTTTGACTGGCTGGAAACCCACGCCCGGCCGCCGCGGGCCCGCTAGCCCACCCGGCCGTAAGAACTGACTCGGATTCTTGAAGTAGTCCCGGGCTGGACGCTGAATCTGTCAGCGATGGCACGCCCCGCCCTCCAGAAGGTCGAGTTGAGTGTGGGAGAGGGCGGTGAGGCCGGAGCAGTCCGCGAATACCCAGAAGGATTCTTCGTCTGGGGAGCGGGCGATGGCCCGCCCTTGAAGTTGCTCACGGGTGCGAAGCTGGCAGCGAGGGTCTACTAGAGCGATCGCATGCAGACCACTACGCCGTCGCGCTGAGCCGCCACGTCGCCTTTGCAATCGAGCGGATCCGAGGCCTGACCCAGGACCTCGCTCTTGGCGCGGGGATCGTCACACGGGAGGACCTGCGTTGGCCCGGGATCTTCGACGGAGGCATCTGTGCAATCACCCGGCTTCAGCGTGCTGTAGTCCAACTCGTCCTGTTCGGCGGTCGCGGAATCGGGATTTGTCCCGACCGCTTCCATGCAGACGGCCTGATCGCCCATCTGCACGCCGAGGTCGCAGGAGCCCAGCTCGTTGAGCGAGGCAGCGACCCCGGTGATCTTGAACTCAGCGGAGCTGTCGGAGCAGTCCACCTTCTTGACCTTACCTGTGGATTCCGGATCGACCGAGACGGCGCAGTCCCCAACGGCAAAGGTGCCGCTCGCCTCCGTGCCGCTGGGCTCGCTGTCACCGCAGGCAGCAACTACCAACATTGCCACGGTCCCGAGCACGGCCGCTGCGATCACCCTGAGACTCATTCGTGCTGTTCTCCCTCCTGGAACCGGCTGTGCCGACGATGCTCATGCTATTAGATCGGGGCCGCCCCGATCGCTCGGCTTAGCGGCTGTCTGCTCGGCTCGGTCGAGGGAAGCCGGCAGTAGTCACATGCCGCCATTGCCGGGAAGCGTCCGCCCCAGGCAACGGACGTGAGACGGCGCCATTCCCCAGCGCTCGTAAAAGCGCAGCGCATCCTGATTGTCGGCGATCAAGGTCAGCCCGATGAAGTCGATCCCCGCGGCGGCGAGACGCTCCTCGACCCGCTCCATAAGCAATGAGCCGATTCCCCAGCGGCGCAGCTCGGGTTCTACCGAGAGCGCCTCAAGCTCGCCCATCTGCTCGTTGGTTTCGAAGGTCCAGTCGCTGTCGCAGATCCGGAAGCAGGCAAAGCCGACCGGGGAGCCTTCCTGCTCGGCGATCAGCAGCCAGGCGCCACCGGCGCGCATCCAGCGCTCGAACTCCCTCCGGCGTCGCTGCCAGGAGTCCTCCGCGCGCCGAATCGGGGCGATCTCGCGAGCTTTGCCGACGACCTCGGCGTTGAACTCCTGCATGGCTCGCCATAGCGACTCCACGTCCTCGAGTCGATCCACGCCCGCCTCGACGATCTCGATCTCCGGCGGAACTGTCTGGTCTGAAGCCACGGGAGGCGAGACTATCGGCCGCTTGCGGTCCGAAATCCCGACGGGAGTGAGAAGGGCGAGTTCAGGGCCCTCGACGGCCGGCCGAAGCAGGGTTATTCGGCCGTAAACGGCTCTGTAGAGCCGAGAGGCCTGCGATGGTGGAATCGGGCTACGAAACCGAAGGTCACAGGTTCGCCTGTCGGGCGCGCTACGAATCCCCTGGTAATCGGCATGTTCTGCGAATTGGCACAGCTGCCGGCTACGGGCCGCGCCCCGATTACGCCGACCTGCGTCGCCGCGAAGAAGAAGACATCCGGAGCCGCTCCCTGGGCGGAGGCTCGCTGACCGCTGTCGACCTGCGCCTACGGGATCACGCTGGTCACGTGGTCGACCTCCTGGCCATCGCCGAGCCTGAACGGGCGCTAAGTCGCGATCTATAGGAGAATCCTCGTATCTCCAGCTTGAGCCGCCTTCCCCGCTTCGTCCTTGCATTTTTGGCTGCGACGCTGATGGCTGTCTTCGCGTCGGCCGCCGCGCCCGCCGCGGGCTCGGCCGCCAGCGCCGACAAGGCTTTGAAGACGGCGTTGGATCAGCTCGTGCGGATGCCAGGTGGCCCGCCGGGCGTCGCGGCGATCGTCCAGCGCGGAGACAACCGCAGATTCCACACCGCGGGGGTGGCAAACGAAGCCACCGGCAGTCGCTGGCGCCCCGACGACCACATGCGCCTGGCCAGCGTCTCCAAGGCCTTCAGCGGGGCGGCCGCGCTCTCGTTGGTTGACCGTGGCAGGCTCTCGCTGAGCGACCGGATCCGGAACTGGCTGCCCTGGCTGCCCGAGTCATGGGGGCAGGTAACCCTCGCTCAGGCTCTCCACCACACCGGCGGGCTGCCGGACTATTCGCGGTCGAAGGCTTTTCAGACCGGCTTCGGCACTCATCCTCACGCCTATGTCGCGCCTCGGGCGCTGGTCGAATACGTCACCGGAAAGCCACCGGAGTTTGCCCCCGGGTCGGCCTACGAGTACTCGAACACGGACAACATCGTGGTCGGGCTTATTGCCGCCGCGGCGAGCGATCGCAGCTACAGCCGGGTCCTCAGACGGTGGATCAATCGGCCCCTGCGCCTTCACGACACGACCCTGCCGACCGGGTTCCGCCTGCCGGCTCCGCACGTCCGGGGATACCTGCTCTCGCCGCCGGGGCCCCCCGAGGATGCGACCACGTTTATCAGCATGTCGAGCCTCTGGGCCGCCGGAGGCATCCAGTCCACCGCCCCCGACCTGAATCGCTTCATCCGCGGCTACGTCGGGCGAAGGCTCTTCGGTCGGGCCACCCAGCGGCAGCAGCTTAGGTTCGTCAAGGGCCACTCCGAGCCCCCGGGACCCGGCGTGAACTCCGCCGGCCTGGGGATCTTCAGGTACAAGACCAAATGCGGCGTCGTCTACGGGCATACCGGCAACCTGCCCGGGTTCACCCAGTTCACTGCCTCGAGCCTCGACGGCAGGCGCTCGGTCACCGTTTCGGCGAACGCACAGATGGCGCCCAGCGCTAGAAGCAGCGCCGTCCGCGCCGCCTTCAAGGCCTTGCGGCGCGCCGATCTGCTCGCCGTTTGCGCAGCGCTCGCCGGCCGCTGATCGCTACAGGGGGCCGAGTCCACGGCACTAAGCTCGCGGCTATGAGCGCACCGACCCGCGAGGACGCCTGGGAACTATTCTGCGAGTGGACGAAGTCCGACTCGCTGCGCAAGCACGTACTCGCCGTCGAGGCGGCGATGCGCGCCTACGCCCGCAAGTACGGCGAGGACGAGGAGCTTTGGGCCGCGACGGGGATCCTCCACGATCTCGACTACGAGCTCCATCCAGACCCCGAGAGCGGTCATCCGCGGGTCGCCATCGAGCTCTTTGAGGAGTGGGGCTATCCGCGCGAGCTGATCGACGCGGTGGCCGGCCACGCCACCTACCTCGGCGTGCCGCGCGAGACGCGCGTGGCGAAGGCGCTGTTCGCGGTCGACGAGCTGACCGGGTTCATCGCCGCCGTCGCGCTGGTGCGGCCGACCGGAATCGTCGGGATGACACCGAAGTCAGTCAAGAAGAAGCTGAAGCAGCCGAGCTTCGCCGCCGCCGTCAACCGCGAGGAGCTGCGGCAGGGGGCCGCGGCGATCGGCGAGGACTTCGACGAGCACATCGCGTTCGTAATCGGGGCGCTGGAACCCCACGCAGAAGCGCTCGGCCTCGTTGGTTCCTAAACCTACGGATGAGTTGCTGCGCCCTCGTCGAATAGCGATCACACGTTAGGCCCCAGGCGGTGGCACGCCCCGATTACGCTCTTCCGAGAAGGGCGAGAAAGGGTCGAATGCGGTGTCGGTCGGGGCGCATCGGTGAACGCGAAAGTCGCCCGTTAGCAGGGCTGTTTGGCCGGAAGTCGCCCTGTAGAGCCAAAGCCGTGCCGTACGCGAATCGGTCTACGAAACCGAAGGTCACAGGTTCGAATCCTGTCGGGCGCGCTACGAATCCCCTGGTAATCGGCAGGTTATGCTGGCGTGTCGCGCAGCGAATCGTCGAGGTCCCGGAGGCTGTCGGCGAGGAAGTCGGGGACCTCGCTCCCCGGCTGCGGCTCGAGGTCCTAGTGAGGCGCCGGCTCGGCGGTCGCCGGCCGCCGAAGCGCCCGCGCTGCGACCCGGCCCGACCACTCCCGCTTCGCGCAGAGCATCTGGACGTCGCTCAGTCGGGCCTCACGGAAACTGGCCTCCGAGATCGCGAAGTAGAGCTCCCACAGCCTGCGGAAGCGGCGGTCATAGCCGAGCTCCTCGAGCCGGGAAGAGGAGCCGGTGAAACGCTCGCGCCAGGCGCGTACCGTGAGCGCGTAGGAGGGGGAGATGTCCTCCAGCCACACGTCACGCATGTCGGTCTCCGAGGCGAGGCAGCGGTGGATCCGCTCCACGGAGGGCAGACAGCCGCCGGGGAATATCAGCTGGTTGGCGAAGCTGCGGGTGGACTTCTCCGCCTCATAGGCCCGGTCGTCGATGCAGATCGCCTGCAGGAACATGAGGCCGTCCGGCTCTAGCAGCTCCCCGCAGCGGCGGAAGAAGAGGTCGAAGTACTCCCAGCCGACCGCCTCGATCATCTCGATCGAGGCGAGCTTGTCGAAGCGGCCCTGCAGCGTGCGGTAGTCGGCTCCGAGAACCGTGACCAGCCCCTCGAGGCCAGCAGCGCGCATCCGGCTCTCCGCGTACTCGCGCTGCTCGCGGGAGATCGTCGTCGTGGTAACGCGGCAGCCGTGCTCCCGCGCCGCGTGGATCGCGAGCCCGCCCCAGCCGGTCCCGATCTCGAGCAGGTGGTCGTCCGGGCCGAGCTCGAGGGCGCCGCAGATGCGCTCCAGCTTGTTGCGCTGCGCCCCCTCCAGAGATTGGTCCTCATGCTCGAAGCAGGCGCTCGAGTACATCATCGACTCGGTGTCGAGGAAGGTCTCGAACATCTCGTTGCCGAGGTCGTAGTGGGAGGCGATATTTCGCCACGCCCCGCGCCGCGTGTTGAGCAGCGGAAGCATCGCGAGGCGGTGGACCGGCCGGGCGAGGGGAGCGAGGCGTCGCCGCGCCGGGTCGAGCCGGAACATCTCCTTGGCGCCGATCCGGAGCAGATCGACGAGGTCCGGGGAGTCCCAGAGCCCGTCGGCGTAGCTCTCGCCCAAGCCGACGCTCCGCTGCAGCGCGACAGCGTCGTAGAAGCGCGGGTCGTGGACCTCGACTGCCGCGCGAAGCGGGGCGTCGTCCGGGCCGAAGCGCTTCATGCTCCGCGAGCGGGTCTCCCGCAGCTCGACCCGGCCCGACCGGATCCGCGCGAGGACGGCGTGGACGGCGCCGCGCGCGAGGGCGCTCATCGCGCCGCGCTCCTCGGGTGCGGGTGGAAGCGGGCGCCCTTCAGCCGCAGCTTGGCGGCGTTGGCGTAGATGCGGGCGAGGGTGGCGATCGTGGACGGCGGATAGCGCAGCAGCAGGCCGACCATCCGGGCCCGGGTCAACTCGCGGCGGCGCAGAGCCATTGTCGCGATGAAGACCTCGCTGCCGCCCTCCAGGCTCCGGATCACTACCCGCAGCTCTTCGCGGGGGTCGCTGACCGAGATCTCGTAGCTCTGCTCCATCGGCTGGAAGGGCGAGACGTGCATCCGCTTCTCGAACCCGGCCTGGATCGCGCCGGAGGGATCGCGGGTGAGGCCGTCGAGCACATAGGAGTGACGCTCGCCCCAAGGGGTGTTCGTGACCTCCGCGATCACGGCCTCGACACTACTCCCGTCGTGCCCGTGCAGGAAGAAGAAGGAGACGGGGTTGAAGCCGACGCCGAGGTAGCGCGGGTTGGCGAGCAGCCTGACGGCGCCCGCCGGCCGGCGCCCGATGCGGTCGAGGGAGAGGTCGCGAGCTCTCTGTGCGAGCGGGAGGGTGCTGTCGCCGAGAAAGTCGTCGCAACGGAACCGGGCGGGCGCCGGCCAGCGGGCCGACCAAAGAGGGATCGGATCGAGCAGCCCGGGCAGCTCGCCGAGGTCGAAGAGCGGCATGAAGACGCGATAGCGGAAGGAGTGGGGGACGGGGGCCCGCCGCCGGTGCGTCACCCAGCCCTCGTAGATCGCCGAGTCGCTCATGCAGCCTCCACTACCTCGAGCGGGGCGGGCTCGTGCGGGGCGGCCACGTCCACTCGCTCGCCCGGCTGGCGGAGAGGCCCCCGCCCGCCGAGCGCCTCCGAGACCCGCAGGGCGGACCAGATGCCGTCCTCGTGGAAGCCCCAACCCCAGTAGGCGCCGCAGTAGTGGGTTCGCCTTACGCCCGAGATCTCGTCCCAGCGCTCCTGCGCTCGGACTCCCTCCGGCGTGAAGACGGGGTGCGCGTAGTCGATCACCCGGATCACCTCGTCCGGGTCGATCGCTTCGGTGCGGTTGAGCGTGACCATGAACTCGCGGTCGGCCGCGAGCGACTGCAGCCGGTTCATGTGGTAGGTGACCGTGGTACGGTCGGCCTGCTTGTCGCTCAGGTGGTAGTTCCAGCTGGCCCAGGCGGCGCGGCGCCGGGGCATGATGCGGGTATCGGTGTGAAGGACGGCCTCGTTGCGCTGGTAGGGGATTGAACCCAGGACCCGGGCCTCGGCGGGGCTGGGGTCGGCGAGCAGCGCCAGCGCCACATCGGAGTGGACGGCGAGCACCACCTGGTCGAAGCGCTCCGACCCGTGGTCCAGCTCGAGCGTAACCCCGTAGGGGCTACGCACGACGGACTGAACCGGCGTGCACAGGCGAAGGCGCTCGCGGAAGGGCTTGATCAGGGCTTCCACGTACCGCCCCGAGCCGCCCGTGATCGTGCGCCAGGACGGCCGCCCCCGCAGCTGTAGCACTCGGTGATTCTCGAAGAACTCCGCGAGGAAGCCAGCCGGAAAGCTCCACATCTGGCGGGGGTCGGCCGACCAGACCGCCGATGCCTGCGGCACCAGCAGCCGCTCGACGAAGTAGTCGGAGTAGCCGCCGTCGGCGAGGAACCGGCGCAGGGACGGCCCGTCGCCGTGCCTGCCGACCAGCTCGCGAGCCTCGCGGTTGAAGCGGACGAGGTCGCGCAGCATCCGGTGGAAGCGCGGATCGAGGGCATGCCCGGGCCGGGCGAAGAGCCCGCGCGCCCCCCGGGTCGCCCACTCGAATCCTCCGTCGCCGTCGGAAACCGAGAAGCTCATGTTCGCGGGCTGGGAGCGAACCCCGAGCTCGGCCAGCATGCGCTTGAAGTTGGGGTAGTTCCGCTCGTTGAAGACGATGAAGCCGGTGTCGACGGCCCAACTGCCGTCATCGGTCTCCACTTGGACGGTGTTGGTGTGGCCGCCCGGATAGGACCCGGCCTCGAAGACACGGACGTCGTGGCCGGCGCGGTGCAGCTCGGCGGCCGCGACCAGGCCGGACACCCCGGCGCCGACCACGGCGACCCGCTCTCTCTGCCGCAGCTCGCTCACCCGCGCACCTGCTCGAGCGAGTGCGGCAAGGTGAGCTCGTTGAGCCGCTCGCCCAGGCCGCGCGTGGCTCGGCTGCCCAGGCGGTTGAAGGCGAGACCGAGCAGCGGATCGAGGAGCCCCCGGGCGCCCTTCAGGCGCAGCTCGGCGTTCCAGGTCAGGGAGGTGCCGCGATCGGCGATCGGCCGGATGCGCGCCTCGTCGCGGACCATGACGCTCTTGGTCTCCGCGGCGAATACCACCCGGGTCGGCGGCTCCACCGTCACGGTGACGTAGGGGAGGCTGACGCGACTACCGAGGAAGCTGACCTCGAGATGGTAGCGCGCGCCGACCGTCCCGGGATCCCCCGAGACGAGCCGGATCTCCTCGACGCTCGGATCCCACTCCGCGATCGAGCGGAGGTCTGCGAGGTAGCTCCAGATCTCCGCCGCGGGGTGGGGCGAGGTGACTGTTCCCGTGTATCTGGCCATTTCGTTCTCCTTTCGAGTCACGGTTCAGGCGATACACGCTGGCGGGCGTCCCGCAGCAGCAGACGCATTAGGCGGTGTCGAGCCGCGCCGTGTACATGCCCCGCTCTCATGGTCGAGGCCGCGCAGCGCGAACCCCAACCGCGAGTAGCCCGGCAGCACGGCGACGTCGAGCGCTCGATCCAGAAGGTGCGAGGTCATGGGGTCGCCGCTCCCCTCTCAGTCGAGGCGTGCATCGTGGCGGTCGGCTCGCCGAAGACCTCGCGGCCCTGTTCGAAGCGGATGCGATCACGCCGCTCGTTGACGATGCCCCAGGCGAGCAGGGCGAGGGCGGCCGCGGCGATGGCGAACACGACCGTCCCGTAGATGAAGATCACCAGGGTCATCGCTCGCCCCCCCGCTGGTCGGCGACGCGGTCCGGCTCGCGGCGCGGTACCAGGAAGGCGCCGAGCGCGAGGATCGAGGGGACCCAGAGTCCGACGAAGATCCCCTCGCTCTCCCCGCCCGAGAAGAAGAGGGCGACCGAGAGTCCGAAGGAGAGCAGGGCTGCGGTCAGGAAAAGCCCGCGGGCGGCGACGTTCCGCCTACGCGCCTCGCTGGCACGGAGTGCCGTTGAAGTTGTGTCAAGAGTCTGTCTAAAGTCCATGCTTGCTTTCTAGCAGCGGGATCCGTTATTGTCAAGACACTGTCCAATGTCTGTCGATCCAGGAAGACTGAATGACGTTCCCCGCCTCAGGATCGGGGAGCTCAGCCGGCGCACGGGCGTGGCGCCCGACACCCTGCGCGCCTGGGAGCGCCGCTACGGCCTGCTGCGGCCGGAGCGAAGTGACGGCGGCTTTCGCCTCTATGGACGCGAGGACGAACAGCGGGTGCAGGCGATGAAGACGCTGATCGACTCGGGCGTCTCGGCAGCGGAGTCCGCGCGCCTCGTCGCCAGCGGTGTCCCTCCGGCGGGGGAGGTGCCGCGTGAGGCGGAGCCAATGCGCCTGCGCGAGGCGCTCGAGCGCTTCGACGAGGCCGCCGCGCATGCGATCCTCGACGCCGCGCTCACCCGGTTCACCGTGGACGGCGTCGCCGACCAGGTCGTGCTTCCGGCGATGCGCGAGATCGGGAAGCGCTGGCAGAGCGGCGAGATCTCGGTCGCCCAGGAGCACTTCGCGACGGGCGTGCTGCGCGAGCGGATGCTGGCGCTTGGCCGCAACTGGGGCGCGGGGATCGGGCCGCGGGCGCTGCTCGCCTGCCCGCCGGGTGAGCTCCATGACCTCGGCCTGGTCGCCTTCGGCGTCGTCCTTCGCGATCGGGGCTGGCGGATCACCTACCTCGGGCCGGACACGCCGATCGAGACGATCGCTCGTACCGCCGCCGATCTGAGCCCCGCGGCCATTGTGCTGGCGGCCTTGAACGCTGAGGTGTTCGAGGCGGCCGCCGATCGGATCGCCGGGCTCGCCCGTGACGCGCCGGTGCTGCTCGGCGGGGAAGGGGCCGACGCCGCCCTGGCCCGGCGGCTCGGGGCGCAGGCACTCGATCCGGACCCGGTACGGGCGGCGTTGCGGCTCGCCGCTCCCTCGTCCTGGGAATGACGCGGCTCGCGGATGAGGAGCAGGAGCACAGCGCGCGCCGAAGCCGCCGGCGGCACGGCCGGGGTGGCCCGAAGGGCCCTGGTGACCGGAGCGACGGGTTTCATCGGAGGCCGGCTGGCCGCCTTCCTGGCCGAGCGAGGTTGGGAGGTGCGCTGCCTGGTTCGCGACCGCGGCCGGGCCACGGCTCTCGCGGAGGCGGGGATGGAGCTTCACGAGGGAGACGTGCTCGACGCGGGCTCGCTGCACGGGGCCGGGGAGGGCGTCGAGATCGCCTACTACCTCGTGCACGCGATGGGGCGCGGCGGGGAGGGAGACTTCGAGGAGCACGAGCGGCGCGCCGCGCGCAACTTCGCCGAGATGGCCTCATGCGAGGGGATCGGCCGGGTCGTCTACCTGGGCGGGCTCGGGGATCAACCGCAGTCCAAGCACCTGCGCAGCCGCCACCGCACCGCCCAGATTCTGGCCGAGCACGGACCCCCGCTGACCTACTTCCGCGCTGGGATGGTCGTCGGGGCGGGCAGCGAGTCCTACCGCACGCTCCGCTACCTGGTGCAGAGGCTGCCGGTGATGATCGGGCCGGCCTGGCTCGCGACCCCGACCCAGGCGATCGGGATCGACGATGTCATCTCCTATCTGGCCCAAGCACCAGATGTCCCGGAATCCGAGGGGCGGGAGGTGCAGATCGGCGGCCCCGACGTCCTCTCCTACGGCGACATGCTGGACCGCATGGCCGAGGCCCTCGGCACTCCCACCCGTCCCAGGCTGCCGGTCCCATTCCTGACGCCGTGGCTGTCCTCCCTGTGGATCGGCCTCGTCACCCCGGTCGACGCCGCCGTGGCCCGACCGCTGATCGAGGGTCTCTCCACGCCCACTAAGGTCACCGACCGCTCGGGCGCCGCGCTCTTCGACGTCGAGCCGATTCCCTTTCTCGACGCGTTGCGACGTGCGCTGGCCGATGACCCGGAGGCTCCCTCCATGGGGAAGACCGGCGTTCGCCTGCTGCATGAGGAGGTCGAGCAGTTGCCCCCAAGGGGTCCGCTGGAATCGGTCCATACCGTGGAACTGCTGCCCGGCGGGGCCGCGACCCCCGAGCCCGACCGCCGGCTGCTCGAACGCGCCGGCGATGCCTATTGGAGCTTCCTCGGCCGGCGCTTCCTGGGCCTGGTCCGGGCCGTGAGCGAGCGGGGCCGCCCGGCGGTGGTCCTCCTCCTTCGCGTGTTGGTCCTGCTGCGGTTCGGGCCGCCGCGATACGAGCGTCTCGACCGCGGCGCCTCGGTGACCTGGCCGATCGTCGATGGCCTGCTCGTCGCCCGGGAGGGACGGGGGCGGGGGTTCCTGCGTCTCACGATCGAGAGAGCCGATCGCAAGGAGGCGTCCAAGACGGCGGCGCTGAAGGCGACGATGGAGGTGCGCGACTTCTATCCCTCGCTTCGGGGCCGGGGCCGAATGGCGCCGCTCGGGACCCGGCTCTACGGCGCCACGCAGCGCCGGGTCCATCGCCTCACGACCCGCAGCTTCCTGCGCTCGCTCGGCCGACTCGACCTGCCGGGGTCAGCGGGGCCGGCCGGGCCCGGTCCTCTCCTCGGGGCTCGCTGACCCGGTCAGCCCCATCATCCCGTTGTCTTTGATCGAGCCGACCTGGAAGTCGTTGATGTAGATGTGGAACGGATCCTGCTCCTCTGAGACGTTCTTGATCCGCCACTCCTCGGTGTCGTCGAGCCGGGCGTGTTCGTTGACCCGGTGGTGGTCGAACTGCTCGCCGTTGATGAAGAACCCGTTGCCGTTGCGCTCTCGGGCGCCCCGATCACGTTGTTCCGAGAAGGGCGAAAAGGGGTCGGACGCGGTATCTAGCGGGGCGCTTCGGTGAATGCGAAAGTCACGCGTTAGCAGGGCTATTTCGCCGGAAATGGCCGTGTAGAGCGCAATGTCGTGTCCCGGCCGAATCGGACTACGAAACCGAAGGTCACAGGTTCGAATCCTGTCGGGCGGGTCTCTCATTCGCCTTAACTGAGGGCGATTCCGGGGGAGCGTGACGCCAAAAGCGTGCCCAACGACCTCGAGAGCATCGCGGCGGTGCCCGACCGCAACGAAGCGCTGCTCGTCGAGAGCAACGCCGACGGCGACGACCCCGATCCGAGCATCTACCTGGCAAGGTGGGATGACGACTTCGATGTCGAGATCGCCGGCTCGGTGCCCTGGCCGGAAACTCCCGAACGGCTCGTCAACGTCGAGGCCACCGCCGTCACGACCGTGGACGGAAGCGACTACTTCATCTATGCGGAGCGCGCGGAGGGGAGCGACACTACGAGGATCAACATGACCACCGTTTCGATCGGTGGCAGCGGCGAGGTCGAGTTCGGCGATGGATGGACCTCGGCGTCCTTCACCGCGCTGAAGCCACCCGGTGCGCGTCCCGCCTCGGGCCTGGACATCGACGCCAAGGGCAACCTCTACATCTCCGCCGCCTACGACCCCGGCGATCTCGGTCCCTTCGACAGCGCCGTCTACCGCGCCGCCGCGGTCCGCGCCGGCAGAGGCGGCGCTCGGTTGGGCTCGGTGCGGCCCCCGGAGCAGCTGGCCCGCAGCTCCTCGCTCAAGATCGAGGGTGTGGCCCCGGTCGACGGCTCCTTCCCGATCTTCATCAGCGACGACGACGAGGACTACGGCGGTCTGCTCCGCCAGCTTCGGGTGGCTGGAGCCGAATCCGAGTAGCGGCGCGTCGGGCGATAGACAGGGGGGAACCGAGCTAGTGCGTACCGGGTTAGCTCCAACCCGATCGCCGTGCGCTCGATTGGGACTTTGACCCCCGATAACGGGGGTAAAAGCTCCAGTCGGCTGAATCGGAGCCTCAGCCCGCCGCGTCGCTGCTTTGATCGGAGGCGACCTCCCAGGCGGAGCCGTGGGTGGCCTGGAGCCAACCCGGTACGCAGTACCGAGCTAGGATCGGAGCATGGCTGGGTTTTCCTCCCCGCCCGATGCCTGGCCGCCTCTGCCCTACGAGGAGCTCAGGCCCACGGTCGACCATCTGCACCGCCTGGTGCAGATCGGCGGCAAGTACACGCTCGATCAGCCCTATGAGTTCAACTGGGGCAACATCGTGCTCTCGGTGAGCCCGCGCGGCTTCTCCACTCCGACGATCCACCTCGGCGAGGTGCCCTTCGACGTTGACTACGAGCTGCTCGACGATCGGGTCACGATCAACGCATCCACCGGCCGGGTCTCGATCCCGCTTGGGCCCGGGTCGGTCGCAGGCTTCTATGAGCGCTTTCTCGAGGCGGTCGCCCCCCTCGGCATCGCTCCGCTGAGGACCACGGTCGAGCCGGAGATTCCCGATGCGCCGCCGATCGACGAGGATCGGGAGGACCGACCCTACGATCCCGCGGTGGCGCGCCGCGTGTGGGCGGCGTTCGCAAGCGCCGCCGGCGCCTTCGTCACCTGGCAGGCTCCCTACCGCGGGCACCGTCCCCCAGTGGGCATCATGTGGGGCGGATTCGATCTCTCGGCCACCCGCTACAGCGGACGGCTCGTGATGCCACCGAGCGAAAAACCGGTCTTCCAGCAGAATGGGATGTCCGGGGAGGTCGTGGCGCTGGGCTTCCACCTCGGAAGCGAGGATTCGCCGCAGGCCTCGTTCTTCGCCTACCTCAGCCCGACTCCGCAGGGCATCGAGGGCGCCGACTTTGGCGTCCAAGGGGCTGGCTGGGTTGCCGAGGCCGGAATGGCCGTCCTCCCCTGGGACGTCGTCCGGACAGCCGATGACCCGCAGGCGACCGTGATTCGGTTCGCCGATGCGATCTATGACGTGGGCGTCGAGCTCGGTGACTGGCCCGCCGGCCTGGTCGGCAGTCGCCACGACGGCTGGTACGCCAGCCGCAACCTCCTCTTCCGGCAGTAGCGAACTGCCGACCTCGTCAGGCGTCGAGAACCGCCCTTTCGGGAAGGACGAGAAGCGATCGAGGGCGGAGTTGGTTGGGGCAGGGGCGGCTGCTCTCGTACAATCGCCCGGTGACCGCGAAGTACCTGCTGGACGAGTCTCAGATCCCGACCAGCTGGCTCAACCTGCTGCCGGACCTCCCCGGAGAGCCGCTGCCGCCGCTCAACCCCGGCACCGGAGAGCCGGCCGGGCCCGACGACCTTGCCGCGATCTTCCCGATGGGGTTGATCGAGCAGGAGGTCTCGGCCGAGCCCGAGATAGAGATCCCCGAGGAGGTGCGTGAGATCTACCGGCTGTGGCGGCCGACGCCGCTCTACCGCGCCCGCAGGCTGGAGCGCGAGCTCGATACTCCGGCGCACATCTACTACAAGTACGAGGGGGTTTCCCCGGCCGGCTCGCACAAGCCGAATACCGCGGTGGCGCAGGCCTACTACAACAAGCAGGAGGGCGTGCGCAAGCTGGCCACCGAGACCGGGGCGGGCCAGTGGGGCTCGGCGCTGGCGCTCGCCTGCCGCCTGTTCGGGCTGGAGTGCGAGGTCTTCATGGTCGGGATCTCCTACGACCAGAAGCCGTACCGTCGCGCGATGATCGAGACCTGGGGAGGGACCGTCCATCGCAGCCCATCCGAGCTGACCGATGCGGGCCGCTCACAGGCCTCGCATCCGACCGGCAGCCTCGGGATCGCGATCTCCGAGGCGGTGGAGGTCGCGGCCGGCGGCGAGGCCACCAACTACTCGCTCGGCTCGGTCCTCAACCACGTCTGCCTGCACCAGACGGTGGTCGGACAGGAGTCGATCGCGGCGCTCGAGCTTGCGGGCGAGTATCCCGACGTGGTGGTCGGCTGCGTCGGCGGCGGCTCCAACTTCGCCGGACTGGCCTACCCGTTCGTGCGGGCCAACATCCGCGAGGGCAAGCGGACCCGTTTCCTGGCCGCAGAGCCCGCCGCCTGCCCGACCCTGACCCGCGGCGCCTATGCCTACGACTTCGGCGACACGGTGGGCATGACCCCGCTGATGCCGATGTACACGCTGGGCCACGACTTCGTACCGCCGCCGATGCACGCAGGGGGGCTGCGCTACCACGGCGACGCACCCAGTCTCTGCGCGCTGGTCAGGGAGGGGGTCGTCGAGGCGACCGCGGTCGCCCAGACGGCGGCCTTCGAGGCAGCGGTGCGCTTCGCCTCCTGCGAGGGGATCATCCCCGGCCCCGAGCCCGCCCATGCGATCAAGGCGGCGCTCGACGAGGCCGAGGCGGCCAAACAGGCGGGGGAGGAGCGAGTGATCCTGCTCGGCCTCTCCGGCCACGGCCATTTCGACATGGCCGCGTACGCCGCCTACCACGCGGGTGAGCTGGAGGACCTGGGGTTCTCGGAAGCCGAGATGCAGTCCGCCCTCGAGCGGCTGCCCGAGGCTCCGGCGATCGCCTAGGCCGGCGATCGGGCCCACGTCGTTAGGTGGCAGGCCAGCAGCTCACGCCACGTAGGCCAGCTACCCGCCGCGCTCGCCGGCCGCAAGGGCCTGCGGGGCCGCCGTTGCCTCTTTGAGGTACTGATGCACGAAGGCGATCGCCATGCTGCCCTCGCCGACGGCGGCGGCGACGCGCTTCACCGGGCTAAATCGAACGTCGCCGCACGCGAAGACGCCCGGAACGCTCGTCTCCAGCAGATAGGGGTCGCGTTCCAGCGTCCAGCACCCTCTTGCGCGCATGTCGGAGCCCGTGAGCACGAAGCCGCGCGGGTCGAGGGCGATCTCGGGTGGCAGCCAGTCCGTTTCGGCATCCGCGCCGATGAAGATGAACAGCCCGCCAGACTCAAGCCGTGACGTCTCGCCGCTCGAGGAGTCATGGACGTCGATCGCCTCGAGCGAATCGTCGCCCTGCACGCCTGCGACCTCGGTTCCGAACTTCACGTCGATGTTGGACCGGGTTGCGAGCTGGTCGACGAGATAGCGCGACATGCTCTTCTCCCCGCGGTCCCCGCGGCAGAGGATCGTCACGCTGCGCGCGTGGGTCGAGAAGAAGAGGGCGGCCTGGCCGGCGGAGTTGCCGGCTCCGACGATGTGGACATCGAGGCCATGGGTGTTGGGCGCTTCGCTCCGCGCCGCCCCGTACGAGATTCCCCTGCCCACGAGGCGCTCGAAGCCATCGATCGACAGGTGCCGCCAGGTCACCCCGCAGGCGAGGATGATCGTCCGCGCACGCAGGACGTCGCCGCCGTCGAGGTGCACCTCGCGAGTTGCGGCATCGATCCGCGTGATCGACCGGGTCACGAGGATCTCCGCGCCAAGACGCCGCGCCTGCTGCAGCGCACGGCTCGCCAGCTCGTCCCCCGAGACCCCCGATGGGAAACCCAGGTAGTTCTCGATCCGGGAGGAGGTACCGGCCTGGCCTCCCGGCGCCTCCCGCTCGACGACGATCGTGCGCAGGCCCTCCGACGCCCCGTAGACGGCGGCGGCCAGCCCCGCGGGGCCGGCGCCAACGATCACCGTGTCGTAATCGGCGGCGCTCGCCTCGGTGTTGACGCCGAGCAGCTCGGCGACTCGGCGAAGCTGCGGTTGCACGACGGTCTTTCCGTCGACCACGCGCAGCACGGGCCAGTCGTCCTCGGCGGGTAGAGGGCCGCCCCACTCATCCGTCGCGTCAGGTGCGTCGGCCGTGAGCCACCTGAACGTGATCTGGTTGCGGTCCAGGAAGCGCCGCAGCTCGGCGCAGGGCGCATCCCAGCGATGCCCGACCACGATCGCGCGGGGCGGCGGCGGGTCGGCCGCGATGCTCTCCAGCCCATGTGAGCCGCCCATCCGGTAGCGCGCGAGCCTGCCGATCTCCTTGCCGACGTCCGGCGCCACGGCCGCGATGGCGTGGTAGTCGCGAGCCTCGATGCGCATGACGCGCGACCTCTCAGCCGCACGAAGGCCGGCCGGATGCGGCGTCCCGAGCACGATCGATATCTCGCCGAAGATGTCCCCGGGTTGACGCTCACCGACGACGCGCTCGACACCGTCAATGGTCATGACCGTCTCGAGGCGCCCCTCGAGCACGGCGAAGAACGCTCGCTCGTCCCCCTCGTTGGCCGCGTAGTCGCCCGCCGCCAGGCTGAGGTCCGCCGCCGCCCGAGACAGCTGCTCGCGTTCGGGGGGGCCGAGCGCCGCGAAGACGGCGACCGCCCCGATCTCCTCCGGCGTGACCAAGCTCTCAGAATATCCCGAAATCCTCGCCCACCTACGGTCCCTTCCAGCTGCCGCCTCTCGAGGTCGTCCTCCGTGGTGGCGCCCCGATTACGCCCTTCCGAGAAGGGCGAAAAGGGGTCGATGCAGGCTTGCCCCCGGGGAGATCGGGGCGGCATAGGCTTCGCCATGCAGACCCCGAGACCCACTACGCCGAGAGCGGCGAGCTCATGTTCACCGACCGTGGCGAGCACGAGCTCAAGGGCATCGATGAGCCCTGGCGCGTCCACGCGCTCGACAAGGCCCAGTTGCAGTTCCGTTGAGAGTGACGCGCTGAGCGACTCAGCGCCGCGTGTCTCCGAGAAGCCGGCCGGCGGCTTCTGCCAGCACCGGCTCGAAGGCAAGCAGGACTTCGAGGTGCAGGGTCGCCCACGCCATTCCCAGCCCGGGTGGAACCCCGGTGTAGCCGTCGGGCCGATCGAGGACGATCGGGCCCGGCTCCGGCTGCGGGCTCGCAGCGGCCTCCTCCGGCGGTGGGACCGGCTCCCCCGACGCGAGCGCGGCCCCGAGGTCCGAGACCCAACCGCAGCGGGTCCGCAGGATGGCTTCGAACGCTTCGCGGGCGGCCTGGAGTCGCGGGTTGCTCGAGTCGACCGGCTCGAGCCGGACCAGCACGCGCGCGTCGCGGAGCAGCGCCGCGACGTGGCGCACCCGGGCCGCCCCACCGCTCAGCGCCGTCAGGTCCGCGATCGGACGCCGCGCCGAGCCGCGCTGGTGGAGGTAGTCGCGAACGGCGGCGTCGAGGACCTGGGAGGAGACGAACGCCGTGCGGGCGGCCGCCTCCGGATCGGTGTCGTTCCCCAGCATGCGCTCGGCCGTCGAGCGCAGGAGGTCGGCCGCGTCGCGATAGGCATCGCCCAGGTCGCCCCGCAGCACCGTGACGGCGCCGCGCGGCCAGAGCAGGACGCCGACCAGGAGGCTGATCGCGGAGCCGATCGCCACGTCCTCGATCCTGACCAGGCCCACCTGCCAGCCGCCGGTGTCGAGCAGGTTGAAGAGGATCAGGACCAGGAGCGAGAAGGCGGCCTGCCCGGCGACGAAGGAGACCGCCCGCGGCGCGTAGGCGGCGAGCAGGGCGGCCGGCGGGAGCGCCGCCCAAAGTGCGGCCTGACTGCCGTCCACGGCGACGACTACGAGGCCGCCGAGGACGATCCCGATCAGGGTGCCGGCCAGCGCCTCGACGATCGTCGCGCCGGTTGCGAGGGCGTCGGAGCGCAGCACCGCGAGCGTCCCGAGGACGACCCAGAAGGAGTCCTGGACATCGCCGAGGTGGCCGACGAGAACCGCGGCGGCGAGCCCTACCGCGCCGCGCACACTGTTGCGCAGCCAGACCGAGCGCATGTTGGCGTGGGCGCGCACCAGCCTTCCCGCCGGCCGCAGTCGCTCCCAGGCGGCGGCGCCGGGATCCTCGACCTGCTCTCCCTCGGCCCGCAGAGCCTCCGCCGCCCCTTCGGCGGCGCCGAAGGCCAGGGCGCGCAGCCGGTAGCCCTCTTCAACCAGGAGGCGCGCCTCTGCCTCGTCGCGTCCCGGGGTCGCCTTCGCGAGGCCGGCCAGCAGGACGCGACCGGTCTCGCGGTGAGCGCGTTCGAGCGCCACCAGGTCCGGTCGGAGGGAGCCCGGCCGGTTCCCCTCGAGGCCGGCGGCGGCGGCCCGCAGCGAGGCGGGGACGAGCCTCTCGATCTCCGCCCGCTGAGCCCGCAGCTCGGTGTCGCGACGGGACGGCTCGACCGCGCGCGCCGCGGTCGCGTGCAGCCAGCCGAGGTCCTCGATCAGGCGCGCCAGGGCTGCGGTGCGACCGCCCGTGCCGCTCGGCCGATGCTGAAGCGAGAGGAACCTGCGCCGCAGCGAGGCGATCGCCTCTCGGGATGCCCGGTCGAGGTCGTCGGTCCCCGGAGCGTCCCCGGCGCCCGCTTCGACCAGCTCGGCGAGAGCGCGGCTGGCGACCGCGGCGTCCGCCCTCACCGCGTCCCGGGGCCGGGCGGGCCAGAGCAGCAGGGCGGCGGCGGTCGAGAGGATGGCGGCGAGCGCCCAGCCCAGCAGGCGCGCCGGTATCTCCGCGGGGTCGGCGGCGACCATGACGGGGAGGACGAAGGCGAGGATCGCCGCCGCCTGGGCGGCCGCGACGTAGCCGTTGAGGATGCCCGCGAAGAGGATCACGAAGCCGATCGCGGCCATCGCGGCGACCGCGGCGGCGGTCGAGCGGGAGCAGAGGGTCCCCAGCGCGACGAGGGGCACCCCGGCGAGGGCCAGAAGCGCGTAGGCGCGCAGGCGCGCGCGGCGCGGGCCGCCGAAGTCGGCGAAGACGAGCATCGCGACGGAGCCGAATGCGGCGAACAGCGCCGCCTGCGGCAGGTCGAGGACGAGCAGCGCGAAGGCGAAGGCGCCGGGCATCACCAGCGCGAGCCTGGTCGCGCCCTTGAGCGCGAAGAGGCCGGGATCGCTGATGCTCACGCGGCGATCATAGGCGCGACCACGGCCGAGACGGTCCCGCTGCGGTAACCACTTGGCTGAGCTCGGCGGCCGATCTACACTCAGTGGGATGACGGTCGTCCGAACCGAGGTCTTCCTGGTCCTGTTCGGCGCGCTGGTGGTCATCGGCCTCGTCCTGTCCTTCCAGATCGCCGCCCTGCTGGGGGTCCTGTCGGTGATCGCGCTGAGGGTCTGGGCTCGACGGCAGTCGAGCCGGCCATGCCCTCAATGCGGGGCCACGATCGGTGGTTCTGACCGCATCTGCGAGCGCTGCGGGCACGAGTGGTGAGGTAGGTCTTTGCGGATGAGCTCCTTCAAGGGTGCCTGTGAGCAGGTCGGCGAGACCCTGAAGTCGGAGGTGCTCGTTGGCTCCGGCGAGCAGGCGATCGAGCGGGTGAGCGATCCGCTCCTTCCCCGCGAGGTCGAGGCGGTGGCTCCTTGCGCCGAGCGATTCGTCGACTACGAGGTCAACCCACCGTCGCACGGCAAGGCCGTCGGGCAGGCTGCGCCCATCGCGATCGTTCCGCCGCTCGCGAAGCTGATCGGCGAGACGAAGGTCGGCCGTCTCGACAGCGCCGGGGTCGGCGAGTTGCGCGGGGCCATCGCAACCTCGCTGGCGTGGGGCTACCTGGGGCTGGCGAGCGCCGGCGAGGTCAGCTGGCGCGGCGAGGCCGTCAAGCCACGAGTCGATCTCGATCCGGCCGAGCTGTGGAAGCTCTGGCTCTCGTATCTCTCCGGGGGGCTCGACGAGCTTCGGACCCCCGGGGCCGCTGCCGACCGGACCCTGCAGGCCGCCCGGGCGAGGGCAAGGGATCAGCTCACGGCGAGCCTCAAGGGGCTCGATCTTATGCCGCGGCGGCTGAAGCGCCTGCGCGTCAGGCTGGTCGACGAGAAGTACGTCGAGAACGGGATGCTCCTCCGGCTTCTGCAGGGGTCAGCCGACGCGAGGGAAGCGCCCGGATTCGCCCGCGACATGGTCGAGCGCAACTGGCCCTTCGCAAGCTCCGCCTGAGGGCCGCGTAGTGGCCTGGCGGTGGCTGGCCCTCGGCGGAAGATCGCGCTCGGAAACTATGATCGCCCGGTCAACAAGGCGGAGGGTCGATCGAGATGGAGGAGCTGCGCGGCAGGACGGCGTTGGTCACGGGGGCGTCGGGAGCGATCGGGCGGAAGATCGCTCGCCGTCTCGCCGGGGAGGGAGCCAACGTCGTCGTCAGCGGCAGACGCGAGGAGGCGCTGGCCGAAGCGGTGGGCGAACTGCGCGAGCTGGGAATCGAGGCGGAGTCGGTGGTAGCCGACCTCGGCGACCTGAGCCAGATCGATCCCCTGGTCGAGCGCTGCGAGGCAGCCCTGGGCCCGGTCGACGTGCTGGTGAACAACGCCGGCATCGAGACCGTCGGCTCCTTCACCCTCTACAGCCGCGAGGAGCTGACCTCGACGGTCGACGTCAACCTCACCGCGCCGCTGCTGTTGACGCACCGCTTGGTGCCGGGGATGCTGGAGCGCAGGCGTGGGCATGTGGTCTTCGTCTCCTCGCTGGCGGGGAAGATCGGCCCTGCCTACTCCGAGGCCTATGCGGCAACGAAGGCGGGCCTGGTCGGCCTCAACCAGTCGCTGCGGGCGGAGTACCGGCACGCGCCGATCGGCTTCTCCGTCGTCTGCCCCGGCTTCGTCGCCGGCGAGGGCATGTTCCAGCGGATGGTCGAGGAAGGCGCCCGCTCCAACCCTCTGCTCGGCGAAACGCCGATCGACAGGGTCGCCGAGCGGGTCGTCGAGGCGATTCGTCGCGACCGGCCCGAGACGATCGAGAGCGGCGCGCCGATCCGTCCGCTGCTCGCTCTCGGTCAGGTCTCTCCGCGGCTCTCCGAGTGGCTGGTGGAGCGATTCGGCGGCACGGAGATCTTCCGCAGGGTGGCCGCGTCGCGCGACCGCCTCGGCTGAGCTGCGCCGCCGCCGCGCGGCGGCGGCTGCGGCGAGCGGAGAAGACCGGGTGCTCGCTGCGCGCGGCGTCGGCGGGGGTCGAGCGCCGCAAGAGGATCGTGGCGAGGACGATCCCGGCCAGGATCAGGGCGCCCGACAGCTTGAGGCCGGTCCCGAGGGCCGACATGAACGCTTCGCGGAGCGCGGCTTCGACCGCCTTCACGTGGCCGCCGGCGATCCGTTCCAGGGTCGCTTCGGCTCCTTCGGAACCGCCCAGGACGCCGATCAGCTGCTGGGCGCCTTCGCGGCCGATCTGTACCCCCGCGCGCTCACGGCTCTCCCAACCCGGCGGGAATGTCGCTGACCACGTCGCCCACGGTGCTTGCAGCGTAGCCCGCCTGCAATCCTCAAATGGGGAGCATGGCCGTCTTCGGAGATCCCGGCCGGAACCATGATGCACGTCCTTTCCCTCCAGCCCGGGCTACCTCGACCAGAGGGTCGCGATCTACGAGGCGACCGGCCTGTCGGCCGGCTCCGGCCGGGCCGATGAGGACGAGCAGGTCGCGGTCGTTGCGCTGCCGATGGCCGACATCGATCGAGTGCTGGCCGCGATCCACGACGCCAAGACGTTCGTGGGGCTGACGCTGCTCAAAGACAGTCGCCGAGCCTCAGCAGATGCCCTAGTCTGCCCCCATGCCCGCGACCGAGCAGACCACCGAGTCAGGCTTCGTCGCCCGGGCCTACTTCGAAGCGGTCGGGGCGCGCGATCTCGACGCGATGATGGGTTTCTGGGAGCCGGGAGGGAGGGGCGAGATCCACGGTCTGGTCGTGCTGACCGCGCCGCACAGCTACCGCGCCTGGTTCGCCAACCTCTTCGCCGCCTTCCCCGACTTTCGCTTCGAGGTCCTCGACGTCGTCGCCGAGGGCGAGCAGGCGGCGGTGCGCTGGCACGCCACCGGCACCTTCGACGGCAACACCCGCTTCGAGGGCATGGACCCGACCGGCGCGACGGTCGACATCACCGGTTGTGACCTGCTGACGATCCGGAGCGGCAAGGTCCAACGCAACGAGGCCTACATGAACGGCGCCCAGATGGCACAGCAGCTCGGCGCCCTGCCGCCGGCCGACTCGCTGCCCGAGCGGGCGATGCTCGCCGCGCTCAACCTGAAGACGCGGCTGGCGCGGGCGCTGCGTCGCTGATCGGGTCGAAGCTCGCAACCAGCACGTGGGCGCTACGGTGTCTCTGCCCGGGGAAGACGGGTCAGGAGGAAGCTCGAGGAAGGAGAAGGCGATGAACACCTACGCGATCCTGCGGCGACGGGGTTGGCGGTCGGAGGATGACCTCAAAGCGGCAGCGGGGCGCTCCAGCGCCGTCGGCGACGAGGAGATGCCCGACGAGGTGCGATGGATCCGCAGCTACGCGCTGGCGGAGGAGGACGGGACGGTTGGCACCGTCTGCATCTATGAGGCGACCGGCGAGGAGGCGATCCGCAAGCACGCCGAGCGCGCCGATCTGCCGGTTGACGAGGTGATCGCGGTCGCCGACACGGTGATCGTCAGGCCGGACCCCAACTAGCCCCGCCGGTGCGGCGGGCCGCGACTATGTTTCGCTGGTGACGCGGCTGGCGATTCCCGAGGCCTCCTACCTCCGCTTGCTCGAGGAGTCCGATGCGCGGGAGCTGCACGGACTGATCGAGGCGAACCGCGAATACCTCGCCAGCTGGTTGCCGTGGGCGGCGAGTCAGACTCTCGTTGACACCCTCGAATTCATTCACAGGGCGGGGAAGCAGCTGACCGACGACAACGGCTTCCAGGCGGCGATCGTCCTCGAGAGCGGCATCGTCGGCGTGATCGGCTACCCCGCCATCGATTGGGGCAACCGCTTGACGCGCATCGGCTACTGGCTCGACGAGGGGCACCAGGGCAAAGGGACGATGACCACCGCGGTGCGGACGCTGGTCGACCATGCGCTGTCCGTCTGGCGCCTCAACCGGGTGGAGATCCGGGCTGCGGTGGAGAACCGCCGCAGCCGAGCGATCCCGGAGCGGCTCGGCTTTCTGCGGGAGGGGACGCTGTGGCAGGCGGAACTTGTCGACGGCCGCTATCTCGACAGCGTCGTGTACTCGATGCTGGCGGAGGACTGGCGCGCCAGGCAATCGAGGTAGAGGTGACGATCGGCTGAGAGAAGAGCTGGCCGAGACCGCGGATGCGCAGGCGGCTCGGGCCGACGGTCGCCTTTCGGCTGGGCATCCGCGATCGCGAGGCCGCCAGGCGCTCGGTCCGGCGGATCCTGGAGTGGGACTTCGACCGCATCCTGCCCGGCCACGGCGAGATCGTCGAGGCCGGTGGGAGGGACAAGCTCAGGAGGGATCTAGCCCGGCTGCTTCGCTGACGCGGCTGCGGTTTGATGAGGATGCCCTCGTGCGCCGGTAGTGGCGCGCTGCCCGGGCGCGGTTGCCGCACGCCGCGCAGCACCAGCGACGGGCGCCGAGGAAGAACATCCCGCAGCTCGGCGCACCGCAGACCTTGAGCTGCTCACGCTCTGACCCGGCGAGCAGGGCGATGGTCGAGCGCGCCAGCGCTCCCAGCAGCCAGTCGATGGAGGCCTCGTCCCGCGCTCGCTCGGCGGCGATGAGCTCGTCGTTGAGCTGGAGCGCCACCGGAGCCGCCGAGCTCGCCGCGTTGACCCGATCGAGTGCCTGGATCGGGACCTCGTTTCGCTTGGCCGCGGCGCCCAGAAGCTCGCGGATCGCGCGCCGCAACGCGCGGATCTGATCGAGATGAGCGGGCTGGAAGGCGTACTCGCCGAGCCGGCCGCGCTCCGCCTCCAGCCAGCGGCGCATGTCCTCGGGTGCGGCGAGCAGGTCGACCGTCTCGTCCTCGCGGACCACCATCACGGTGTTCGCCAGGTCGATCGCCAGCGGCTCGCCGAGCCACCTGAACACGGGCCCGCCCCGCCTCGTCGGTCCAAAGCGCTCGCTCTGCATCTGAGCTAGTCTAATGCTTTGCCTGGATAATTACGTTAGGAAAGCAGGGTGACCTCAAGCGGCGCCGGCATCAGATTCGATCGCCTCGGGACCGGCGAGCCTCTGCTCCTGCTTCACGGCACGGGCGGCTCGCGGGCACACTGGCGACCGTTGGTCGATCTGCTCGGGGGGCAGCGGGAGCTGCTGCTCGTCGACCTGCCGGGCCACGGCGAATCCGACCCGCCCCCTCCGCGCTCCCCGCACACGCCGGCCGGCTACGCGGCGGTCTTGGAGCAACTGCTCGATGAGCTGGGGATCGACCGCCCCCATCTCGCCGGGAACTCGGTGGGTGGCTGGACCGCGCTGGAGCTCGCCAAGCGCGGTCGGGCGCGCTCGGTGGTCGCGATCGGCCCTGCCGGGCTGTGGCGCAGAAACGATCCGTGGCGCTGCGTCTTCCAGCTTTGGGCTCAGCACAAGCTCGGCAGAGCCTTCGCGCCGCTCACCCCCGGCCTGATGCGCAACCCCGCCGGTCGCGCCGTGCTGCTGCGGGGGACCGTTGCGAAGCCGAGCCGGGTCCCGCCCGATGCCGCGGTCGACATGGCGGTCACCTACGCGCAGACGCCTTGCTTCGAGCGGCATCTCTCCGCGACGCGGCGAGAGCGCTTCCAGGGCGGGCGGGGGATCGAGGTGCCGGTCACCGTCGCCTGGGGCGAGAAGGATCGGCTCGTCCCCGCCAAGGCGCGCCGTCGCGACGAGCTGCCGCCGCACACTCGCGTTCTGACCCTCGCCGCTTGCGGTCACCTCCCGATGTGGGATGAGCCGGAGCTGGTTGCGGAGACCATCCTCGACGGAGCCGAGGAGGGTGCCCCAGCCACACCGTGATCCGGAAGCCCGTTCAGCGGGAGGCCATCGCCCAAGCGCACCCCACAGCCTGTCCGCAGCCAACGGTCCGCCGGTGCGACGATCAAACGCAGCCCGACGTCAAGCTCGGACCGCTCGCAGAGGCGGCCGACGCGCTGCTCCCAACGGCCCTCGTCGAGGTCGCGGCGCAGACTCTCCATCGCGGTCGAGACTTCCGTCCGGGGGAGCCGGTGGAAGACCGAGATGCTCTCGCGAACCGGCCGGTCCAGGTAGGCACGCGGACGGCGCCAGTACGCCTGGTAGAAGCCGTCGCGGCAGTCGTGCGGCACGGGCACCGGGTGCACCTCGACCGTGCCCAGCAGGGCTCGCAGCTCTTGCTCCCAGTAGCCCGGGCGCCGGTATCGCTCGGGGATCAGGTCGATGAAGCCTGGCAGGTAGTCCCGGGTCAGCCAGAAGCTCCGGGCGAGGCCGGGGTCGGCGTTGAGAATGACGACGCGGCGGCGGGCGACCCGAAGCATCTCGCGCATGCCGGCCGTCCGGTCGCTCCAGTGGTGATCGCTGACGATCGCCATTGCCGCGTCGAAGCTGCCGTCTGCGAAGGGCAGCTCCTCGGCGCTAGCCTGGAACGCCGGTGCGGCGTCGGCCGGTCTCTGGGCGATCATTTCCGTCGACGGCTCGACCGCGGTCACCGCACGGTCGGTCGGCTCATAGGAGCCGGCGCCGGCGCCGACATTGAGGACAGACCGTGCATCGCCCAGAGCCTTCTCGATCTGCGCGGCGATGCGCGGGTCGCCGCGGCGATGGTCGCTGTAGCCGCGCCCGATGCGGTCGTAGGTCGCTTCGCTCATCGCCCCAGCTCGACCTCGACCAGGCAGCTGACGCTGTTCGCGATGAAGCAGCGCTGGTGGGCGCGGTGGTGCAGCGAATCGAGCCGCTCGTCATCGGGCTCGGGGTCGAGGGCGACCTGGGGCCGCAGTACCACCTGGGTGAACCTGGCGCCGTCCATCGTCCCTTCCGGGGAATCCTCGTAGGAGGTCACCCGGGTCCCCTCGGCTCGGGCCAGCGCGAGGAACCAGAGCATGTGACAGCTCGCCAGCGAGGCGACGAACATCTCCTCGGGGTCGGCCTTGTCCGGGTCCCCTCCGAGCTGCGGCGCGCCGGATGCGGAGAGCGTCTGAGCGGCCAGCTCGACGGTGTGGGCGCGAAGGTCGTCCCGGTTGGCGTCCCAGCTGAGGCGCGCACGGTGAACGCTCGTCCGTTCCTCGCTCACTCCGCGTCCTCCCGGCGCATGGCAGCATCTTGGCAGGGACCGAGCGGGGCGGTGGTCGAGCCGGCGGGCGCACGAAGCCCTACACCGCCTCTGAGCGCCCCGCCCCCCGGGTTCGCGAGGCGCGCCGTGCCGCAGGCGGCAGGCCGTGGCAAGATCGTTGGGTGAACCGCGGTGGTGTCGACGAGACCCGGGCGGAGACGGTCCTGCGCCGGCTGCGCACGATCCCGCCGCTCGTGCTGGGCCTGGTGGTGGTCACCGCGCTGCTGCCGGCGCTCCTCGTTATCGGCCTGCTGACCGACGCCGTGCGCCGGATCGGGCCCGGGGTGCCGCCGACGGCTGCGCGGCTCGTGCTGTTTCTCTGGGTGTACCTCGCCGCCGAGGTGGCGGGCCTGGCCGCGCTTGCGGCACTCTGGGTCGCGAGCCTCGGCGGCCGGCGGCGCGCCTGGCTGGCAGAGGCGACCTGGCGCCTTCAGCAGCGCTGGGCCGGCACGCTGTTCGGGGCGGCGCGCGTCCTGTTCCGCCTGCGGCTCGAGGTGGCGGGCGAGGACGCTGTCGCAGCGGGGCCGATGATCGTGCTGATCCGCCATGCGAGCATCGTCGACACCCTGCTGCCGGCGAACCTCGTCGCCCGCCCGCACCGGATCTTCCTGCGCTACGTGCTCAAACGCGAGCTGCTCGCCGATCCCTGCCTCGACGTCGCCGGGCGGCGGCTGCCGAACTACTTCGTGCGCCGCGGGACCGGCGAGGCGCAGGAGGTGGAGCGGGTGCGCTCGCTCGCCCACGGCCTCGAGGCGGACGACGGCGTGGCGATCTACCCGGAGGGGACCCGCTTCACGCCGGAGCGCCGCGCCCGGGCGATTGCGCGCATCGCCGCGCGCGACCCGCGCCTGGCCGCGCGGGCGGAGCGGCTCCGGCATCTGCTGCCGCCGCGGCTCGGCGGCGTCCGCGCTCTGCTCGACGGCGCGCCCGACGTAGACGTGGTGGTGATCGCCCACCACGGCTTCGACGGCCTGCGGCTGATCTCGGACATCTGGCGTGGCGGCCTGGTCGGGCTGGTGGTCCAGGTGCGCATCACGCGGGTGCCGCGGTCCACCGTGCCCGAGACGGACGCCGCGCGCGCGGACTGGCTCTACGACATCTGGCAGGACGTCGACGACTGGCTCGAGGAGCGCTTCGCGGGCGCCGTCGCGCCAACGGCATGAGCACGCCGGGCCTGCTCGCGGTCGAGGCGGGTCTGGTGCTCGCGCTCGTCACGGCGCTTTGGGGGGTGAGCGTCGCCCTGCGCGACAGCTCGATCGTCGACGTCTTCTGGGGCAGCGGCTTCGTCGTCATCGCATGGGCCGCCTTCGCGCTGGCCGCAGGAAGCTCCGACCGCCGCCTGCTGCTGGCGGCGCTGGTGACGGCCTGGGGCCTGCGCCTCACCTTCCATCTCGCCCGCCGCAACCTCGGCAAGGGCGAGGACCCTCGCTACGCGGCGATGCGCCGCCGCCATGGCGACCGCTGGCCGTTGCGCAGCCTGGTCGTCGTCTTCTGGCTTCAGGGCGCCCTGATGTGGATCGTCTCGCTGCCGGTGCAGGTCGCGATGAGCGATCCCACGCCCACCGGACTCGGCGCGCTCGACTGGGGCGGCACGGCGCTGTGGGCCGTCGGATTCGCGTTCGAGAGCGTCGGCGACCTCCAGCTGGGGCGGTTCAAGGCCGATCCGGCCAACCGCGGGAAGGTGATGGACCGCGGGCTGTGGCGCTACACCCGCCATCCGAACTACTTCGGCGACTTCTGCGTGTGGTGGGGGATCTGGCTCGTCGCGCTGGCCACCGGCAGCGCCTGGTGGACGGTCGTCGGCCCGGCGCTGATGTCCGTCCTGCTGATCCGGGTCAGCGGCGCCGCGCTGCTCGAGCGCTCGTTGATCCAGCGGCGCGAGGGCTACGCGGACTACGTCGCCCGCACGAGCGCGTTCTTCCCGTGGCCGCCGCGGAGCGGTTGAGCCTTCCGTCGGACGAGGTCCGCGGATCGCTCACTTGACGACTCGGTACTTGAGGTGCGCGACCCCGGGCGCCTCGACGGCGCGGAGCTGTTCGAGCTTCAGGTCGGCGCCGAGCCCGTCGAGCAGCCGCTCTCCGCCGCCGAGCAGGACCGGAGCGACCGAGAGCTCCATCTCGTCGATCAGCCCGGCGGCGAGGTACTGCCGGGCGACGCTCGCCCCACCCGCGAGCGACACGTCCTCCCCGCCGGCGGCCTCCCCGGCTCGCTCGAGCGCCGCCTCGATGCCGTCGGCGACGAAGTGGAAGGTCGTCCCTCCCTGCATCTCAAGTGGCTCGCGGGGGTGATGGGTTAGGACGAAGACGGGGACCTGGAAGGGGGGTTCCTCGCCCCACCATCCCTGCCAGGGATCCTCGCCCCAGGGGCCCCTGACGGGGCCGAACATGTTGCGGCCCATGATCGCCGCGCCGACGTTCTCGAACCATCCCTCGACCACCTGGCTGCTCGCGTTCACCTCGCCGCCCTCTTCGCCATGGATCTCGCGAAAGGCCGCGAGCGGAAACAGCCACTCGTGCAGCTGCATGCCCCCGATCCCGATCGGGTTCTCCTCGCTCTGGCTCGGGCCGGCGACGTAGCCGTCGAGCGAGATCGCGATGTTGAAGCGCAGTTTGCTCATCCCGTCTCCTCCGTTCCGGCGGACCTCGCCGCTCTCGTCTCCGAACCTACAGACCGGCGCGAACCGGGGAACTCATCGCCGCGTCAGTCGATTTGTGCAACTGTTCGCCGCCGATGAGCTCGGAGCGCGCAGAGGGCGCCCCAGTCGCGGTGCGGGCGGAGGTGCCGGCGATGTCGGTTGCGCCACCGTGGATCGCCGAGTCCGCGCTCCTGGAGCGGGCCTACGCGATGACCAGGGTCGCCCATGGCGCCCAGCGACGCCCCGTCGACGACCGTCCCTTCCTCGACCACGCAACCGAAGTCGCGGGCTTCCTCAACGAGGCCGGATTCGACGAGGTGCTGGTCGCCGCGGGGCTGCTGCACGATGCCGTGGAGCGTGGAGCGCTCAGCGAGGAGGAGCTGTGCAGCGAGATGGAGGAGCAGATCTCCTCGCTCGTCCTCGCCCTGACCGAGGACGCGGCGATCGAGTCCTTCGAGGAGCGCAAGGCGGCGCTGCGACGGCAGGTCGGAGCTGCCGGCGGACGGGCGCTGACCGTCTTCGCCGCGGACAAGCTCTCCGACATCGTCGGCCTGCGCCGGGGCATCCAGGAATCCGATCGCCGATCCGTGGAGGGACGCATCGGGGCCAGCGTCGGCGGCATGGCCGCCCACTATCGCGAGTCGGTCGAGGTGATCGAAGCGGAGCGGCCGGGGTCGGCTTTCCTGCCCGCCCTTCGGGCGCAGCTCGACGGCCTGGTGGCCGAGGCCGGGGGATCCGCCCAGGGGGGTCGAGGCGATCCATAGGATCGGCCCGTGGGTGCGAAGCAGGAAGCCGCGGAATGGGCCGATACGGTGCGACGCTACGGCGAGCGCCACCAGCTCGCCTACGAGCCGGTCGGCGGGATCAACCCGAAGGACGGGCCGGTGGCGCTCTGCGTCGGTGGGACGAACCGGCTCACCGGGCAGCTCGCCGAGGGCTTCTGGGGCTCGTCGTGCGACGCCGACGAACGGGAGAGCGGCGGGCTGTTCGGCAAGGCGATGCTGCCGACCGCGATCCTCGCCAAGGCCCACATGCCCGACCTGGCCAAGGTCGTCCCCGCCTTCAACGTCGAGTCGATCGAGGGGCGCGAGGTCGTCACGCAGCGCTTCGCCCGCAAGGTCGAGTTCGAGTCGATCGACTTCAACAAGCGCTTCCTGGCGACGGTGCCGCGCGAGTACGACCCGGTGGCCCTGCGCGAGCTGTTCAGCCCCGGCTTTCTCGCCTGGGCGACGACGATGACCGGCGAGATCGACTTCGGCGTGAACGACCGCCAGCTCTGGTTCCTCTGGCACCTGCGCGAGCGCAGCGAGGCGGAGCTGAAGGAGGCGCTGAGCAACGCCGGCCAGCTGTTCAAGCGGCTGCACAAAGAGATGGACGAGGAGAACATCCACATCTACCCGCCCGGTCCCTGGCACGCCGGCCTCGAGCCGTTCCCCGGGGATTGAGCGCCGGCGCGAGAGGCGCTTACGCCGGGTAGTCGGGGTCGCCCGGAAGGACGACACGATGCTCGTCGCGGGTGCCGATCACCTTCGGCAGGATCGGTTCCACGGTCCGGCCGCGGTGAGCGTCGATTGCCTCCGCTGCGATGCGGAAAGGCAGCAGCTCCTTGAGCTGTTGAACGGTTGGGAACGCGAGCGACAGCTCGCCGGCGCGTTGCGCCTCCAGCGCCGCCCGCGGCTCGAACCAGCGAGCCTCCACGGTCTCGATCCCGTCTGGCTCCGGTGGCGTGTGGGCCGGCGCCAGCGCCAGGAAGAACCAGGCGTCGAAGCGCCGCGACACGACCTCGGGGGTGATCCAGCGCGAGAAGAGGACCAGCTCCTCGTCGTCGGCGAGTGCGATCCCGGCCTCCTCCTCCAGCTCCCGCACCGCGCCCGCACGGTAACCGGCTTCGCCCTCGCCGTCCTCCGGGTCGACGCCGCCTCCGGGGAACACCCAAACACCGGGCATGAACTTGGCGCTCTCGGTCCGCTTCAGCAGCAGCACCTCGAGCGCTCGGCCCCCGTGCTCCCCGCCGCGCCTCAGCAGCACCACCGAAGCCGACGGCCGTGGCACCGCCGGCTCACCCAGATTCGGAGCCTCTGCCGGCCCCCGCTGCCTTTCCGTCATTCGCCCAGCGTACTCGCGCGGGTGGCGGCGGTTGGGGGGTCTCCAGAGGGAGCGGCGTTCGTTTTTCGCCCAGCTGCCTACGAGAGACTGCCCTCGTAGCGGGCGAAAAACCCAGCGACCGGCGGAGACCCCCAAACCGCCGACAGGACCCGCGCGCCTACGCGGCCCGGGCCAGGGGAATCGAGGTCTTCGTCGAGGCCACAGCCGCCCGGATCGACTCGGCGGTGATCCCGACCAGCCTGCGCAGCTCCGCTTCGGAGATCGCCAGCGGCGGCATCAGCACCACGACGTCGCCGAGCGGGCGGACGATCGCGCCGCGCTGCCGCGCCTCGAGCGTCACCCGGTGGCCGAGCCGCAGCGCCGGATCGTGCTCGCCGAGGTCGATCCCGACCATCATCCCGCGCCCCCGCACCTCGGCCACCTCGGGCATCTCCTCGACCTCGGCCAGCAGCTCGCCGAGCAGGCGGATCTTCGGCGCCAGGCGCTCGATCGTCCGCTCCCGCTCGAAGGCGTCGAGGCTGGCGAGCGCGGCGGCGCAGGCGAGCGGGTTGCCGGTGTAGGTGTGGCCGTGGAAGAAGGTGCGCCCCTCCTCGGGGGCGCCGAGGAAGCGCTCGTAGACCCGCTCGGTGGTCAGGGTCGCGGCCAGCGGCAGGTAGCCGCCGGTCAGCCCCTTGGCGAGGCAGAGCAGGTCGGGCGCGACCTCCTCCTGCTCGCAGGCGAACATCGTCCCGGTGCGCCCGAACCCGGTCGCCACCTCGTCGCAGATCAGCAGCACGCCGAAGCTGTCGCACAGCTTGCGCACCGCGCGCAGGTAGCCGGGTGGATGGGTCAGCATCCCGGCCGCCCCCTGGACGAGCGGCTCGACGATCACCGCGGCGACCTCCTCCTCGTGGGCGGCGAGGACGCGCTCCAGGTTGCCGGCGTCGCCGGGCTCGGCCGCGTGGGTGCCGAACAGCAGCGGCCGGTAAGCGGCGTGGAAGGTGTCGATCCCCCCCACCGAGACCGAGCCGATCGTGTCGCCGTGGTAGGCGTCGCGCAGGTGGACGAAGGAGGTACGCCGGACGTGCTGGCCGCCCCGCTGCTGCTGGTACTGGAAGGCCATCTTCAGCGCGATCTCGGTCGCGGTCGAGCCCGACTCCGAGTAGAAGACCCGCGAGAGCCCCGGCGGCGCCAGCTCGGCCAGCCGCGCCGCCAGCTCGGCGGCGCCTGCGTGGGAGAGGCCGAGCATCGTCGAGTGGGCGACCCTGTCGAGCTGCTCGCGCACCGCGGCGTCGATGCCGGGGTGGCGATGCCCGTGGACGTTGCACCACAGCGAGGAGACTCCATCGAGGTAGCGCCGCCCCGCGCTGTCGATCAGCTGCGAGCCCTCGGCCCTCTCGATCATCAGGGGCTCTTCCTCGACCCAGCCGAGCTGCTGGGTGAACGGGTGCCAGAGATGGTCAAGATCGAGCTGCGCGGGGTCCACCGACATCGCCACGAACCGACCTTAGATCGACCTCCGGCCGGAACCCCCGCCGCCGATTGCCGGAGATTGCGCGGAGAGGAAACCGCGCGCACCGGCTCCGCCGCGCCTGTCCCGCCCGTTGAGCCTCCGCGCCCTCCGGAGCGTGATATCGGTCACACGAGCAACTATTGCAGTCGAGAAATAGTTGCGCTTGTGCAAGGATTGTTCGCGTGCAAGCCAGCGAGATCGCAGCGATCGCCGAGGGGGCCGAGGTGAGCGCCGCGGCGCAGGACACCGCGGCGCGGCTCAGCGCGCTGCTGCGGCACCTCTTCCTCTACGACCGCGGCAACATGCTCCAGGTCATCGAGGAGAGCGGCCTCTCGATGACCCAGACCAAGGCTCTGCTCGAGCTGGGCGGCCTCGGCGAGGCGGCGCAGCCGTGCCAGGTGAGCGACCTGGCGGAGACCTTCGGCGTCTCCGTCCCCTCGATGAGCCGCGCCGTCGAGTGCCTCGTCAAGGGGCGGCTCGCGACCCGAGTCGAGGATCCCGAGGATCGGCGCGTGCGCCGCGTCGAGATCACGCCCAAGGGCAAGAAGCTGGTCGAGACGCTGGTCGTCGTCCGCCAGGCGGGAATGGAGGCGTTCGCGGCGAGCCTCAGCGCCGAGCAGCGGCGCAAGCTCGACGCGGCGGTCGACTCGCTGATGGACAGGGAGGACATAGCCGAGGCCTTCGAGCACCTGAGGGAGGTTCGACCGGCTTGACCCGCTACCGCCACCTGATCACCGACGACAACCGCAAGTGGTGGACGCTCGGGGCGATGTGCTTCGCGCTGTTCATGATCATGCTCGACAACACGGTCGTCAACGTCGCCCTGCCCTCGATCCAGCGCGACCTCGGCGCCTCGATCTCCGGCCTCGAGTGGACGATCAATGGCTACATACTCTCCTTCGCGGTGCTGCTGGCGACCGGCGGGCGGCTCGGCGACATCTTCGGCCGCCGCCGCATGTTCCTCGTCGGCGTCGTGATCTTCGCCCTCTCCTCGGCGACCGCGGGCCTTGCCGCCAGCCCCACCGACCTGGTGGTCAGCCGCGTCGTGCAGGGGGTCGGCGCGGCGCTGATGATGCCCGGCACGCTCTCGATCATCACCGACGCCTTCCCGGCCCACGAGCGTGGCAAGGCGATGGGGACCTGGGCCGGCGTCTCCGCGCTCGCGCTGGCGGTCGGCCCGGTGCTGGGCGGCTTCCTCACCGAGCACGTCAGTTGGCGGGCGATCTTCTACCTCAACCTCCCGGTCGCGGCCGGCGCGGTCGTCGCGACCCTGTTCGCGGTGCGCGAGTCGCGCGATACGACGGTCGGCCGCGAGGTCGACTACCTCGGGGTGGCGGCGCTGACCGGCGCGCTGACCGCGCTGGTCCTCGCCCTGGTCGAGGGCAACAGCTGGGGCTGGGGGTCACCCGCTATCGTCGCGCTGCTGGCCGGCTCGGTGCTGGGCGGGATCGTCTTCGTCGCGGTCGAGAACCGCGCCAAGGCCCCGATGGTCGAGTTCCGCTTCTTCGGCGACCGCAACTTCCTCGGCGCGGTCGTCGTCGCGCTGATCATCACCTTCGCGATGATGGGCGTCTTCTTCTTCCTCGCTCTCTACATGCAGGACATCCTCCGCTACACGCCGCTCGAGGCGGGCGTGCGGTTCCTGCCCTCAACGCTGATGATCGTCGGCGTCGCGCCGGTCGCCGGCCGGCTCGCCGACCGCTTCGGCCCGCGCTGGCTGATCGTCGCCGGCCTGCTGATCCTCACCGTCTCGCTCTACACGTTCACGGGGATCGCCGTCGACTCCAGCTATCCCGAACTGCTGGCCGGCTTCATGCTGCTCGGCATCGGCATCGCGCTGACCATGTCGCCGATGACGAGCGCCGCGATGAACGCCGTCACGGTCGAGAAAGCCGGCATCGCCTCCGGCGTGCTCTCGATGTTCCGCATGGTCGGCGGCAGCCTTGGCGTCGCGGTGACCGGGGCGATCTTCCAGGCGTCGGTGAAAGGAAAGACCTTCGAAAGCGCGAGTCCGCAGCAGTTCGTGGACGGGCTCAGCAACGCGATGTGGGTCTCGGCGGCGGTGGTGCTCACCGGCGCCGCGATCGCCGCGGTGGCGATCCGCGCCAGGCCGAAGGACCGGCAGGTCAGCCCGGAGGCCGTCGAGGCCGCTGTCAACCCAGGCGGCTCCGAGCTGGCGGCCGAGCAGGCGGAGGCGGCCGCCGAGGAGCAAGCGCTCGCCGAGCCGGTCGGCTGAGCGCTCGCTGTGACGACTTGTTGTCGCTATGCGATAACAACTCGTCACAAGGTGAGTGCCGGCCAGGTCTCCGGGTTCGTCCAGGGCGAGGCGCGGCAGCACCTCGACCTGGACATCGCCCAGGTCGGCGATCGTCTCGCGGTTCGAGCGCTCGATCCCGTCCGGCTCCTCCGGCCAGGGGGTGAGGACGACCGCCGCGACCTCGAGCCCGGCGGCGCGGGCGGCCTCGATCGTCAGCAGCGTGTGGTTGATCGTGCCGAGGCCGGGCGAGGCGGCGAGGACCAGCGGCAGAGCGAGGTCGACCGCGAGGTCTCGGACCGAGTAGCGCGGCGCCAGCGGCACCAGCAGCCCGCCGACGCCCTCGCAGACCAGCAGGTCGCCCCCGTCCACGGCGCCACGTGCCGCCGTCAGCAGCCGCGCCGGTCGAAATCTCCTCCCCGGCCAGCTCCGCCGCCAGGTGCGGCGACATCGGCGGCCCGTAGCGATAGGGCGCGATCTCCTCGTCACTCTGCCGCGACTCTCGCTGCCACCCGCAACGCCTCGTGGTCCGGCCGCCGGGCTGCCTCCCTACCTGCGATGTGGGGAGGCGGACCGGCGGCCGGACCGGCGGCGTCAGCCAACTCATCAAGCCCGGTCACCGCCGGCTTGAAGACGGCGACCCGCTGTCCGGCGGCCGCCAGCGTGCGGGCGATCGCCGCGGCAACCACGGTCTTGCCGACCCCGGTGCCGGTGCCGGTGACGAACACTCCGCGGGAGCGCACATGACGCTTCGCATCTCCGTGTCCTCGGTCGGCCGGCTCGCTCACGTACGACGACTGTACGCTCGCTTCGCCGGCCTCCCTGCGCCCACCGACCTGCTCGGTCATGCACGCTCCCGAACCGTCAGGCGGCCATGAGCTCCGGTTCGACGATCCCCAGCTCGCCCGCCACCTCGCCGACCTGCCTCGCCGCCCGTCGCAGCTCGGCCTGGCGATGGGTCGCCATCACCGTGAAGCGCAGCCGCGAGGACCCCTCGGGCACGGTCGGCGGCCGGATGCCCTGGGCGAAGACGCCGCGCGCCAGCAACCGCTCGCTCAACTCCATCGTGCGCCCCGCGTCGCCGACCTCGACCGGGACGATCTGGCACTCGCTTCGTTCGACCCCCAGTCCCTCGGCGGCGAGCGCCCCGCGCAGGGTCGCGGCGTTGGCGCGCAGCCGCTCGACCCGCTGCGGAGCCGATTCGAGCAGCTCCAGCGCGGCCCCCGCGGCGGCGAGGACGGGAGGCGGCGGGGCGGTGGAGAAGACGAAGGGGCGGGCGGCGTTGAGCAGGTAGTCGCGCAGCTCGTCGCCGGCACAGACGTAGGCGCCGTAGGAGCCGAGCGCCTTGCCGAGCGTGCCGACGATCAGGTCGACCTCCCCGCCCAGCCCGGCGGCGGCGACCGCTCCGCGCCCGCCCGCCCCGAGCGCCCCCGTCGCGTGCGCCTCGTCGACCATCAGCCGGCAGTCGTGGCGGCGGGCGGTGTCGGCCAGCGCCTCGAGCGGCGCGACATCGCCGTCCATCGAGAAGACGCTGTCGGTGACGATCAGCGAGCCCCGTCCCCCGGCCCGCTTCAGCCCCCAGGCGAGGTGCTCGACGTCGCGGTGGCGGTAGACGAAGGTCTCGGCGCGGGAGAGCCGGCAGCCGTCGATGATGCTGGCGTGGTTCAGCTCGTCCGAGAAGACGACCTCGCCCCGCCCCGCCAGCGCCGCGATCGCGCCGCTGTTCGCCAGGTAGCCGGAGCCGAACAGCAGCGCTGCCTCGTAGCCCTTGAACGCCGCCAGCCGCTCCTCCAGCCGGCGGTGCGGCTCCATGTTGCCGGAGATCAGCCGCGAGGCCCCGGCGCCGGCGCCCCACCGCATTGCCGCCTCGGCGGCGGCGCGGCGCACCTTCGGGTGGTCGGCCAGGCCGAGGTAGTTGTTCGAGCAGAGCAGCAGGACGGGGCGGCCGTCGAGCAGCACGCGCGGTCCCTGCGGCCCCTCGACCAGGCGCAGCCGCCGGTAGAGCCCCCTGTCGCGGAGCTCCTCCAGCCGCTCCGCGACGTCGGTCATGCGGCCTGCGGATAGGGGGGAGGCTTCTTCGCCTTCTTGACGACCCGCAGCTGGGTCGAGGGGTCCCAGAAGTTGGCCTCTTCGCGGCGGTCCACCAGCTCGTCGATCGGGGTGGGGGGCGTCTCGCCCTCGAGCCAGCCGGCACGGTTGTCGGGGCGCGGGTTGGCGCCGTTGTCGGGCTGTCGCGCCACGTTCAGCCCCAGCTCCTCGAACATCGCCCGGTCCTCCTCCGGCTCGGCGCCGAGCGTGGTTAGGAAGTTGCCCATCATCACCCCGTTGAGGCCTGCCCTGACGGCCAGCGGCTGCAGCTCGCCGAGGTTCTCGACCCGACCGCCGCAGAGGCGGAAGAGGGCGCCGGGGATGATCAGCCGGAAGATCGCCACCCACTTGACGACCTCCCAGGGATCCATCAGCGGCCGGTCGCCGAACTTGGTGCCCGTCCGCGGGTTGAGCAGGTTGATCGGCACCGAGGTCGGCTCCAGCGCCGACAGCTCGAAGGCCATCTCGACCCGCTGCCGGGGCGACTCGCCGAGGTTGAGAATGCCGCCGACGCAGGTCTCCAGGCCGGCCTCCTTAACCGCGTCGATCGTCCGCAGCCGTCCCTCGTAGCGGACCGTGGTCGAGACCTCGGGGTAGTAGGAACGCGAGGACTCGACGTTGTGGTGGACCCGCTGGATGCCGGCCTCGCGCAGCCGCCTCGCCCGCTCCCCCGACATGTGGCCGATCGAGGCGCAGCGCTTCAGCTCGGTGTGCTCGGCGACCAGCCTCGCCCCTTCGAGGATCGTTCTCGAAGTCGCGTTTCGAGAGGCCCTGGCCCTGGGTGACCATGCAGAAGCGGTGGGCGCCCGCCGCCTCGGCCGCCCGGGCGTGCTCGAGGATCTGCTCGGGGTCCATCATCGCGTGCATCGGCGTGTCCGCCTCGGCGTAGCGCGACTGGGCGCAGAAGCCGCAGTCCTCGGCACAGCCGCCCGACTTGGCGTTGACCAGCGAGCACATGTCGGTGGAGTCGCCGAAGTTCTCCTCGCGCACCTTCCAGGCCCGTTCGACCAGCTCCCCGATCTCCTCGTGGTCGCTCAGCTCGCCGAGCCCCAGCGCCTCCTCGAAGCTGATCAGGGGTTGCATGCGGCGCAAGGCTAGGAGCTCGTCCGGACGCCAGTCGCGTTCGCAGTTATCCGCCGATGGCGGGAAGAACTGCGAACGCGGCGGAGCTAACGCTGTGGCCCGAGGTTCGTAAGATCGCGGTGGTGGCGGCGACGGCCAAGAGGAGGCGGCGGCTCGCGGCCGCCGCCCTGTGCGGGCTGGCGGCCGGCGCCTTCGCGATCGGAGCCACGCTCGGCGACGGCGCCGAGCCGGCGCCCAGCGCCGCCAGTCGGCTCACCGCGAGCCAGCTGGCCGGCCAGCGGATCGTGCTCGGCTTCTCCTCGGCGCGGCCGCCGGCGTCGGTGGTGCGGATGGTCCGGGCCGGCCGGGTCGCCGGGATCGTCCTCTTCTCGGACAACCTGCCCAGCCGGTCCGCCGGCCGGCGCCTGATCGATCGCCTGCAGGCGATTCCCCGGCCACCGGGTCTGCGGGACCCGCTGCTGGTGATGACCGACCAGGAGGGAGGCCTGGTGAAGCGGCTCGACGGGGCGCCGAGCGCCTCGGCGCGGCAGATGGGGGCCCGCGGCGCCGCCTTCAGTCGCGCGCAGGGATCCCGCACCGCGGCCAACCTGGGCAACGTCGGCGTCAACGTCGACCTCGCCCCGGTGCTCGACGTCGCCCGGCCGGGCGGGACGATCGCCAAGACCGACCGCGGCTTCGGCTCGAGCGCCGGCCGCGTCGCGGCGACCGCGGTTCCCTTCGCCGCCGCCCTGCAGGCCGGCGGGGTGGCAGCGACCGGCAAGCACTTCCCGGGGCTCGGCGCGGCGCGTCTCAACACCGACGAAGCGGTGCAGCGCATCCCACTCTCGAAGCGGACGCTGCGACGGGTCGACGAGGCGCCCTACCGGAGCTTCATCGCCCGGGGCGGCGAGATGGTGATGCTGAGCACCGCGATCTACCCGGCCTTCTCGGCGAAGCCGGCCGCCTTCGCCCGCCCGATCGCCACCGGGGAGCTGCGCTCGCGGCTCGGCTTCGAAGGCGTCTCGATAACCGATGCGCTGGACACCGTCGCCGTCCGCTCGTTCGGCGGTCCGGCGAAGTCCGGGCTGGCGGCGGCCCGGGCGGGCGCCGACCTCCTGCTGTTCACCGAGCCCGGCGAAGCCGCCCGCGCGCAGCGCGCGCTGCTGCGCCGGCTTCGCTCCGGCTTCCTGCCGCGCGCCGCCTTCGAGGAAGCCGCCGGTCGCGTGCTCCGCCTTCGCCACCGCCTCGCCGGCGGCTGAGCGCCTAGGCGGACTTGCCGCTGCCGCTGAGGCGCTCGCCGAGCGGGACGACTCCCTCGCGGGCGAAGCGCACCGCGTCGCGCCCGGCCCGCTTCGCCTCGTAGAGGGCGGCGTCGGCCTCCTCCTCCAGCGATTCGCAGCTCAGCCGCGGGTCGGCGCCGAACGTCGCGATGCCGACGCTGGCGGTGATCGGTGGCACACCCTCCTCGCGCGGCGCGTGCTCGCGGATCGCCTTGGTGATCGCCTCGGCCACGGACCGCGCCTCGGCGGCGTCGCAATGCGGCAACACGATCGCGAACTCGTCGCCGCCCAGCCGCGCCACCACGTCGGTGACGCGCATCCGCGACCTCAGCACGCCGGCGATCTCGGCGATCACCCGGTCGCCGACCGGATGCCCAAGGGTGTCGTTGACCCGCTTGAAGTTGTCGAGGTCGAGCATCAGCAGCGCCGCTTCGCCGCCCTCGCGGCGGTTGCGCGCCATCTCGGTCCGCAGGTCCTCCTCGAAGCGGCGGCGGTTCTTCAACCCGGTCAGCGGGTCCTGGCTGGCCTGCCGCCGCAGCTCCTGCATCCGCTCGCTGCGGCTCCAGATCAGCACCAGGGCGGCGAGCAGCGCCGCCAGTGAGATACCGACGATGCCGATCAGCACCGGCAGGCCGATCCCGGGGCTAGCGGGGTCGCGCACGACCAGCAGCCAGGCCCGATCGGCGATCTGCAGCCGCGCGCCGGCGGCTTCGTCGCGATCCAGGGAGGGGCCGGTCACGGTCCTGCCGCCCTCGAGGAGCTGCGCGTCGACCTCGTCGGAGAGCGCCGCCGTCGCCGCGGCGCTCAGGTCGGAGATCCGGAAGGCGCCGGTGGCGAAGCCGACCAGGGCGGCGCGGCGCTGCGCGGGCGTCTTGGTGGGGGCGCCGTCGCGATAGACGGGCCGGAAGACGTTGATGCCGGTGCCGCCGAGCGGCAGGCGGATCACCCGGGTCGCGGCCGGCTTGCCGCTGTCGCGGGCACGGCGCAGGACCTCGGCGCGCACCGGGTCCGCGCCGAGGTCGTAGCCGAGCGGCACGGTCAGCCCGGGGCTGCCGTCGGTCGCCGCGTAGACCAGCGGGAAGTATTCGGCCCGGCGTCCCTCGCGGCGCAGCGCGCCGAGGCGCGAGCGCGCCTGGATAGCGTGCCCGTGGTTGCGTTCGAAGCGCCGCCGCTGAGAGCCGTCGATGGCCTGCACGAAGGCGGTCGCGCTGAGGGCGCCGGTGTCGAGGAGCGAGCGGGCGATCACCTGGAACTCGTGCGAGCTGACCCGCTCGTCGGCCTCGAAGAAGGCGGCGGCGCTGGCGAGCTGGCCGACCGAGAGCGCTGCCCGGGTCTCGACCTGATGGGCCGAGCGGACAGCCTCGCCCCGCTGGGTGCGCGCGAAGTTGTCCGCTTCGCGCGCGTGCACCACGAGGGCGATCGCCAGGGAGCCGATCGCGATCGCAGCGACGACCGCGTATCCGAGCCAAAAGCGAAGGCGCATGTTCGTATTGTCGGCCAGCCGCTCGCTTGCCCTTACTCGGCAGGAACGTTTGCGAGCGACTCCCAGAGGTAGAGCGAGGCGAGGCTGCGGTGCGGGCGCCAGGCGGCGCCGATCTCCTGGACCCGTTGCGGCGCCGGCAGCTCCGCCAGCCCATACTCGACCTGCACCGCCTTGCGGATGCCCAGGTCACCGCCGGAGAGCACGTCTGGTCGTTCGAGATGGAAGATCAGGAACATCTCGGCGGTCCACCGGCCGAGCCCGCGCACCGCGACGATCTCCTCGACAACCTGCTCGTCCGCCAGCTCGCCGAGCCTGTCCAGCTCCAGCTCGCCGGAGAGCACATGCGAAGCGAGGTCGCGGAGGTAGGAGACCTTGCGGCCGGAGAGGCCGGCGGCGCGCAGGTCCTCCTCGCTCGCCTCGAGCAGCTGCTCGGGCGACGGCGTGCTGCCGCCGAACAGCTCGCAGACCCGCCGGTGGATCGTCCGCGCCGCCTTGGTCGAGAGCTGCTGGCCGACGATCGCTCGCAGCAGAGCGCCGTAGGCGTCCGCCGGCCGCTCCTCGCTGCGCCGCCGCAGTCGCGTCTGCAAGTCGATCTCGCCAACCCGCTCGATCAGCGCCGCCATCGCCGGGTCGGCGGCGGCCAGCTCGGCTCGCGCGGCGGCTCCGGCCCCCCTCCGGTGCCTGCTGGTTCCGTCGGCTGCTGGTGCCATGCTCGAGCAGCCTATGGGTACGAATCGCAAAGAGCTGCTCGAGGCACTGGAGGCCCACTACCGGGGCAGCGGCTGGCGCGTCAAGCGCGGCGAGGACGACACCCTGTTTGCCGACGGCCCCGGGGGGGTGACCTGGATCGGCAGGGCGGTGGTCGCAGCCGACCTCGAGGACGAAGGCGTCGAGGATCGTTTCAGGGAGCTGGCCGAGCGGCGCATGGAGGGCGGCGGCGAGCTCTGCCCGTTCGAGCTGCTGCCCAGCGCCGACTGCAAGGACGAGCTGGAGGCCTTGCTGAGCAGGATCGGCATCGCCGACCGCAGCAACGTGGCTGTCTACGCCTTCGCCGCCTGAGGCGCCTCGCCCGCGTCCTCCTCCGCCACCTTCCCGATCGCGTCGTAGAAGCGCAACACCTCCTCGCGCGAGTCGTGGATCTCGAACAGGTCGAAGATCTGCTCGTCGATCTCGCCCCGCAAGGCGGCAATGTCGGCGTCCGGATCGGCTTTCAGCGCCTCGACGATCTGCTCGACTTGTTTGACCACTTCGCTCTCCAGCTTCTTCGATGGTCTGCGGAAGGGAAGCTTCTCGATGTAGCCGATGTCCGCGGTGGCGGTCGTGTTGACGATCTTCTTCATAAAGTAGGTGGCAAGTGCCGAGTTCAAGTAACCGAGCAGGAACAGCTCCGAGGTTCCCTCGTCCTTGGTGAAGATCGCACTGCCCTTGTGACCGAAGATCCAGCCGCCCGGCATGATCCGCGCCGAGACCCTTCCACTGGAGACGACCGAGTAAGTGAGACCGGGCCTGAAGTAGTAGCTGCTGTTCTGGAAGCGAGGCTTGCGTGCGGTTCCAGATGGAAGCCCGTCCCGGCGCTTGAGCTCTTTGACCGAATCGGCCGACCAGTCGATCGCGACGCCAGGCTCACGCCAATACTCACCGAAGCCTTCTCCCTTGGCGAAGGGAACCCAGTGGGGTTTCGATCGCGGAATCCCTTCAACCTGCTGCTTCTCAGGCAGGTCGGTGGCAAGATCTTCACGTGCAACGACTTGTTCCAAACCAGGAAAGTCCGCGTCGATTCCGGCAAGGAAGCGTTTGTCGTCCGCCGTCGCGAGTCCCTGACGACCCGTAGCCACGTGACCAACGCGATGAGAGTCACGTGCGGCTGAGAAGACGTCGATCGGCACACCGACGAAGAACGGCGTCTCGGGCAGCGCTTCGTATTCCCCCTGCCGAAGCTCCCCTACAAGCTCGGGCGCCGGGTTGGGAAAGTCGGCCGGATCGCGGACGTAGTCGACCAGCCGCATTACGTTCTCTTGCCGTACCTTCTCGTCCGAGCACTTCTCCAGCGTGGTGATCGCCATCCGCGAACTGGAAGCTGACGCCTTCGAAATGCTTGGTGTCGGTGAGCAGGATCTCGACGATCTTGCAGCGGTCGAGGACGTAGCGGCGGAGCGCGGAGTGGGTCGTCAGCGTACGGAAGCTGTCGTTCGTGATCAGGCAGAGCCTGCCGCCCTCGCGCAGGCGCTCGATCGCGCTGGCGAAGAACATCGCGTAGGTGTCGCTGTCCCCGGTCGCGACGCTTCCCGCCTTGACGTCGGCGGTCCTGCCGCCGTAGAGCCGTGCGTAGACCGACTTCTTGTAGTCGGGCTTGCGCGCGCCGTAGGGCGGGTTCCCGACGATCGCGTCGAACTCGATCTCGTCTATCGGCTGGATGTCGTCGATGTCGCGGTCGCTGCTCACCGCCAGCTCGGCCTCCGCCCTCGGGCGTCCCTCCGCCTCAAGCATCTCGAACGAGAACAGCTCGTCACCGGGTCGCTCGGGCGAGTGGAGGAGCATGTCGTGGACGTAGAGGTTCGGCTTCGCACGCGTTCCCCACTCGTCAAGCAAGAACATTCGGATCGCCGCCAGCGAGGTGGCGAAGGTGTCGATGTCGCCGCCGTAGACCTGCTTCTCGATGATCTCGCGATGGGCGTCGGCCACAGTAATGCCTCGCGCACCATGTAGTTCGCGCAGCGCCTGGTAGATGCCCTCGAGGAAGTGTCCCGAGCCCATGCAGGGATCGAGGACGCGCGACTCTGCGGTTAGCTCGAGCTTCGAGACCATGTAGTCGACGTCGCCCTGCGGCGTGTAGAAGGCGCCGAGCTTCGCTTGCTGCGCCTGCCGCCCGCTCTTACCCTCGGCCCCGCGGCGGCGGGAGGAGAGGAGACCCTGGTAGATGTTGCCTACGTGCTGGTTGGTGAGCTGGACAAAGCTCTTGGTCGAAAGGTCGTAGACGAGCTCGGCAACCGTGGCCCTGTGGGGACGAAAGGCGTCGTAGGCGTCCTCGCGATAGACCAGCGGGAACTCCTCCTGGGCGAGGTCAAATGCCACGCGGATCAGCTCGCTCCAGTTGTTCTGGTCTATCACGTGCTCGCGAATCTCGTCCGTAAGCTCGTCCCGCAGGCCGCGATACGCGGTCTCCTCGCTTGCGTCCCAGTCGCGGGTGGCGTCCTTGATCTTTCTGCGAAGGAGTCCGAGGAAGACGGCTGCCGTAGTCGGCGTGGTGACAGCTCTCGTCTCGGGCAGAAACTCGCGCAGGATCCGGTAGAAGCCGGTCAGGTCACGCTCCTCGCATAGGTTCAGGAAGAAGACCTTGTTTAGGTAATTCAGCGCGGCTTGGGTGACCATCTCCTCGATCACGGCTTTTTCCGACGCCTTGGGCACCTCCGCCAGCTTGCGCTGGTAGAGCCGCCTCATCTGCCGGTGGACCTCTTCGTTAGCCAGTAGCCATTCCCCGAACTTGCTGACGATGCTCGGCGACTCCTTCGCACCGACTATCTGCACAGCTTGGGCGACGTCCTTGCGCAGATCGTCCTCGATGCGGTCGAGGTGGTACAAAAGGATGTCGAGCAGGCGGTCGGAGTCGACCTCCTCCTTGGCGAACTCGCCCTTCAGGTGGAATTGGGTGATCCGATTCCAGTCCCAAATCTCGGAGCCCAGCTCCTCGTAGGGCTGCTCCCCGACGAGCGTGCCATCAGCCACCGAGCGAAGCCTCCACAACATCGTTCGCTCCGGCTTGCCGCAATAGAGGATCAGGAAGGGATGACTTGGCGGTGGTTGGGCATCGGATCATCGCCCTTTCCAAC
>CAVVHQ010000011.1:0-6421 GCA_963748075.1 uncultured Solirubrobacterales bacterium
CGGTGGAGGGCTCGGGCGGCCTGCTGGTCGAAATCGACGGCAAGGTCGTCCCGAACTACGCAGCGACGATGGTCTCCTTCGACGAGGGAGACGTCGTCAAAGGACGGGTGGTGCGGATCGACAAAGACGAGGTCCTTGTCGACATCGGCTACAAGTCGGAGGGCGTCATCCCCTCCATGGAGCTGTCGATCCGCAAGTCGGTCGACCCGGCCGACGAGGTCGAGCTGGGCGAGGAGGTCGACGCCCTCGTCCTCACCAAAGAGGACTCCGAGGGCCGCCTCGTGCTCTCCAGGAAACGCGCCCGCTTCGAGAAGGCCTGGCGTCGCATCGAGGCAGCCGCCGAGTCCGGCGAGCCGGTCGAGGGAACGGTGATCGAGGTGGTCAAGGGCGGCCTGATCCTCGACCTTGGGGTGCGCGGCTTCCTGCCCGCCTCGCTGGTCGACATCCGCCGCGTCCACAACCTGGACGCGTTCCTCGGCCAGACGCTCGAGTGCAAGGTGATCGAGCTGAACCGCAGCCGCAACAACGTGGTGCTCTCGCGGCGCGCGGTGCTCGAGGAAGAGCGCAAAGAGGTGCGCGAGCAGATCCTCGGCCGGCTTCAGCCGGGCCAGGTCGTCGAGGGCAAGATCTCCAACATCGTCGACTTCGGCGCCTTCGTCGACCTCGACGGGATCGACGGGCTGATCCACATCTCCGAGCTTTCCTGGAGCCACGTCAACCACCCCTCCGAGGTCGTCTCGATCGGTGACACGGTGCGGATCAAAGTGCTCGACATCGACCGCGACCGGCAGCGCATCTCGCTCGGCCTCAAGCAGACGCAGGAGGACCCGTGGCAGCGCGTGATCAGCACGTACCGGCAGGGCGACGTCCTCGAGGGTACGGTGACCAAGGTCGTCGCCTTCGGCGCCTTCGTCGAGATCCTGCCCGGGGTCGAGGGCCTGGTCCACATCTCCGAGCTGGCGGACCACCACGTCGAGAACCCGAGCGAGGTGGTCGAGCCGGACTCCAGGCTGAACGTGAAGATCCTCGAGATCGACGAGGAGCGACGGCGGCTCTCACTCAGCATCAAGCGGGTCGAGGGGGGCAACATGCCGATGGGGGATCTCGGGGAGCAGCTCCAGGACGCCGAGGCTTCGGCCGAGGGCCCGGACGGCTCGGCCGCGGGTCCTGTCGCGGAAGAGACGTCTGAGCAGACGGCCGAAGCCCCGGCCGCTGAGGCGGTAGCGGAGGAGGTGCCCACCCCCATGCCACCCGCGGAAGAGACGTCAGAGCCGCAGGACGAGGCACCCGCCGAATCTGCCGAGGCCCCCAGCGCCGAGCAAGCGGCTGAGGAGGTGCCCACCCCGACGCCACCCGCGGAAGAGAGCGGGCCCGAGGAGTCCCTGCCCGCGGGTCCTGTCGCGGAGGAGGACCCCTCCTCCTCGCAGGCAGCGGAGGAGGTGCCCACCCCCACGCCACCCGCGGAAGAGACCCCCGCGGAGCCCGTAGCTGAGGAGGCTCCGGCCGAGGAGGCGAGCGCCCCAGCGGCTGAGGAGCCCGCGGCGGAGGAGCCAGAGGCCGACACGGAGGCTCCAAACGCCGAGGAGCCTGAGGCGCCGTCAGGGGACTGAGCGATCGGCGGTGGGTCGGCCGCTGACGATTGGGCTGACCGGCGGGATCGCGGCCGGGAAGTCGGAGGCGCTGGCCGCCTTCGAGCGGCTCGGGGCGCCGACGATCTCCAGCGATGCGCTCGTCCACGAGCTGCTCGAGACCGAGCCCCTGCTGTCGCGTCTGGTCGAGCGATGGGGCGACGAGGTCGCTCCGGAGGGCCGCGTCGACCGCGAGCGGATCGGCGCGACCGTCTTCGCCGATCGCGACGAGCTGAGCTGGCTGGAGGCCCAGATCCACCCGCTGGTCGGCGAGCGGATCGGCGCCTGGCTGACGTCGCTGCCCGAGGGCGCCGAGATCGCCGTGGTCGAGGTGCCGCTGCTGTTCGAGTCGGGCATGCAGGACGCCTTCGACGCGACGGTCGCCGTGGTCGCCTCCGACGCCATCCGCCGCGACCGGGCCGAGGCGCGCGGCGATGCCCTGGTCGACGCCCGCGAGGCGCGCCAGCTCGCCCAGGAGGAGAAGGCGGAGCGCGCCGCCCACGTGATCGAGAACGACGGCAGCATCGAGGAGCTGGAGCGACAGCTGTCCGCCCTCGTCGAGAAGCTGAAGGGATGAAGCGCAAGGCGAGGCGGCGGCGCCTGCTGACCGCCGGCGCGGTGGTCCTGGCCGGCGTCGCGGTGGGAGCGATTCTCGGCCTGTTCGGCGTGTTCAGCCACGTGATCGAGGAGCTGACCCTGCCCCTGCGCCACGATGACATCATTCGTCAGCAGGCCCAGGACAAGCAGGTCGACGCCTCGCTGATCGCCGCGGTCATCTACGCCGAGTCGCGCTTCCACGACCAGACCTCGCAGGCCGGAGCCCGCGGGCTGATGCAGATCACGCCGCGGACGGCGACCGAGATCGAGAAGCTTAGCGGCGGCACCAACTTCAAGCTCGCCGACCTCGGCGACCCAGAAATAAACATCCGCTACGGGACCTTCTACCTGCGCGAACTGCTGAACCGCTACGACGACAACGAGGTCGCGGCGCTGGCCGCCTACAACGCCGGGCCGACCCTGGCCGATCGCTGGGGCGGCGCCGACCTCAGCCTCGACGAGATCCCGCTCGAGGAGACCCGCGCCTACGTTGCCGACGTGCTCGACAAGCAGCGCGCCTACCGCGAGACCTACGCCAGGGAGCTGGGCTATTGACCGCGCTGCCGCGTCCCCGCCTCGCCGCCCTCGCCTTCGCGGTGGGGCTGGTCCTCGCCGATTCCTCGATAGTCGTCCTCGCCCTGCCGCAGATCTACCGCGAGCTGGACACCAGCGTCGCCGGCGTCACCTGGGTGCTGGTCTCGTTCAACCTTGTGATGGCGCTGGCCGCGGTGCCCGCCGCCCACCTGGCCCGCCGCATCGGCCCCGGCCGCGCCGCCGCGGTCGGGCTCGCGGTCTTCGCCGGGGCCGGCCTCGCCTGCGGCCTCTCCTCAGAGCTGAGCACGCTGATCGCCGCCCGCTGCGTGCAGGCGCTGGGCGGCGCCGCCGCGGTGACCGCGGTGCTGGAGCTGCTGCCTTCCGAGCTCGCGCGGAACGAACGTCACGATCCGATTCCCGTGAGTGGAGCGCGAGTCGGTTCAGGTGTGTCCTCGGTCGGCTCCGAACGCCGCGCCGCCTCCGTCTGGGCGATCGCGGGGGCGACCGGCGCCGCAATCGGCCCGGCCGCCGGCGGCGTGCTGACCGAGCTGGTCTCCTGGCAGTCGATCTTCCTCGTGCAGGCGCCGCTGGCGATCGCCGCCGGCGCGCCCCTGCTGGCCGTCGCCAGGCACGAGGCCTCGACCGGGATCGTCGCCGCGGAGCTGCGCCGCACCGGACGGCCGCACCTGCTCGCCAACCTCGCGCTGGCGCTGGTCTCCGCGGCGATCGCCGCCGCCCTCTTCCTACTCGTCCTGCTGCTGATCGAGGGTTGGCGCCTCAGCCCGATCGGGGCGGCGATCGTCGTCACGGCGATGCCGCTGGCGGCGTTGCTCGGCGCCCGCCTCGGCCCGGCCGCCGGCAGCGCCCGCGCCCGCGCCGCCGCCGGGGCGATCCTCGTCTCCGGCGGGCTCGGCGGCCTGGCGCTGCTGCCCCACGCCGAGGTGGCGCTGACCCTGCCCCCGCAGCTCCTCGTCGGGGTGGGCCTGGCGCTCGTCCTCTCGGCGCTGACCGAGACGGCGCTCGCCGGCCGGGCGCCGCAGGCGATCCACGGCGGCTGGACGATCTCGGCCCGCCACGCGGGGGTGGCGGTCGGGCTGCTGCTGGTCACGCCGCTGTTCACCGCCGATATCGCCCAGCAGCGGCGCGACGCGATCGACGCCAGCACCGCGGTCGTCCTCGACGCGCGGGTCGAACCGCTGCTCAAGCTGGAGCTGTCGGGGCGGATCCAGGATCGCCTCGAGGGCGAGCGGGGGAAAGTGCCGACTATCGGTCCCGCCTTCGAGCCGTTGCCCGCAGACCCGGAGGACCGCGCCGACGTGCTGCGGCTGCGCGGAGAGCTCCAGGACCAGCTCGACCGCGCCGCCACCCACGCCTTCAGCCCCTCCTTCGGGCTCGGCGCGCTGCTCGGCCTGCTCGCCCTTGTCCCGATCGGCCTGGCTCGGAGGGTCGAACTGTGAACCGGGGCAATCTCCTGGTCCTCTCCGCGATCGCCGCCTCGCTGGCCCTGGTCGGGATCTACCTGGCGGCCGGGGGCTCCTCCTACGCGCCGGCGAAGTCACAGGACCCCTGCAAGCCACGCCCCTGGCGCAACCCGGAAAGCCTGCAGCAGATCGCCGAGCAGTTCTCGCTCTCCGCCCTGGACGGCGCCGCCTGCCAGCTTGGGGTCAGCCGCGAGACGCTGGCCCGCGCCCTGGCCACGCCGCAGTCGCGCCGGCGCTTCACCCGCCGCTACGGGATCAGCGACGCCAGATTGGCCCGGGCGGTCCGCGCCGGCCTGCTGCGGGCGGTCGACGACGCCGAACGGGCCGGCGCCCTCAGCCCGCTGCTGGCCGCCCCGCTGCGCGAAGCGCTCCAGGAAATCCCGCTCGACCGGGCGATCGAGCTGATCCAGGACGCCCGCTCGCTGCTCGACGACGCCCAGACCTTCCTCGGCCCCGCCCAAGACCTGCTCGAACAGATCCTTCCCTAGCGGCGCCCGGCTATTTCTTGAACTGGAAGCGCTGTTTCTTGACGCTCCAGTCGATGCCGTTGCACAGTTCTTCAGGAGTGACGCCGAGCGCGCTGGCCAGCTTGACGATCGTGCCGAGCCGCGGCTCGCGTCCGCCGCGCTCCAGGAGTGAGATCTCGGTGCGGTGCAGATCGCAGCGAAAACCCAGCTCCTCCTGGGAGATCTCGGCCTTCAGTCTCGCCCTGCGCAGGTTTATGGCGAAGCGGTCGCGTGGTTTCATGCCGGGGATTCTCTGTGCCTGATGACAGAACCTCTACAGACAACAGATCGTTATGCGAACTTCTATGTTTACCAGGTCTGGAGCGCCGCTCGCCGGGGACCGCGCGGCGCCCCCGCTAAGGTGGCCGCGTGCCCGAGTTCAAGCTGAATCCGGCCTACACGCCGACCGCGGACCAGCCCCAGGCGATCGCCTCGCTGGCCGAAGGGCTGGAGCGGGACGAGCGGTTTCAGACGCTGCTCGGGGCGACCGGGACCGGCAAGACCTTCACGATGGCCGGGACGATCGCCGCGGTGCAGCGCCCGACCCTGGTGATCGCCCACAACAAGACGCTCGCCGCCCAGCTCTGCAACGAGTTCCGCGAGTTCTTCCCTGACAACGCGGTCGAGTACTTCGTCTCCTACTACGACTACTACCAGCCTGAGGCCTACGTCCCGGCGCAGGACCTCTACATCGAGAAGGACTCCTCGATCAACGACGAGATCGACCGCCTGCGCCATGCGGCGACCGCGGCGCTGTTCGCGCGCCGCGACACGATCATCGTCGCCTCGGTCTCCTGCATCTACGGGATCGGCTCGCCCCAGGTCTACAACGAGAAGATGCAGCTGTTCAAGGTCGGCGAGGCGCTCGACCGCGACGAGGTGCTGCGCAAGCTGGTCAAGATGCAGTACCAGCGCAACGACACCGCACTCGGCCGCGGCGCCTTCCGGGCGCGCGGCGAGCTGCTGGAGATCATGCCCTCCTACGCCGAGTCGGCCTACCGGATCGCCCTGTTCGGCGACGAGATCGAGGCGATCCAGCACTTCGACCCGCTGACCGGCGAGATCCTCGACACGATCGACCACGTCTCGGTCTGGCCCGCCTCCCACTACGTGACCAGGGACGAGACGCTGGAGCGGGCGGTCGAGGAGATCCGCCACGAACTGAACGCGCGCACGGCGGAGCTGGAGGACGAAGGCAAGCAGCTCGAGGCGCACCGGCTGCGCCAGCGCACCGCCTATGACATCGAGATGCTGAAGGAGCTGGGGTTCACCTCGGGGATCGAGAACTACTCGCGGATCCTCGACGGCCGGCCATCGGGCAGCCCGCCGCACACGCTGATCGACTACTTCCCCGACGACTTCGTCGTCTTCGTCGACGAGTCCCATCAGACGATCCCCCAGATCGGCGGCATGTACGAGGGGGACCGGTCCCGCAAGCAGACGCTGATCGACTATGGCTTCCGGCTGCCCTCGGCGATCGACAACCGCCCGCTCAAGTTCGACGAGTTCCTCGACCGGGTCGACCGGCTGGTGATGGTCTCGGCGACGCCGGGGCCGTTCGAGCGGGCCGAATCGACCCGGATCGTCGAGCAGATCGTGCGCCCGACCGGGATCGTCGACCCGGAGATCGACGTGCGCGAGACGCGCAACCAGATCGACGACCTGATGAACGAGA
>CAVVHQ010000012.1:0-25762 GCA_963748075.1 uncultured Solirubrobacterales bacterium
TCCGCTGCTCTGACCAGCTGAGCTACCGCCCCGTGGCGCGAGGGTAGCGCGCGGCCGGTGGGGTCGGCGCGGTCAGGACTCGGCGCCGGTCATCTTCTCGGCGACTTGGAGGAGCTTCTCGTCGGGGGTGTGGCCGAGGACCTCGTTGCGGGCCCAGTAGAGGATGGGATTGGTCGGCATCATCATCCGCTCGTTGCGGCGGCCGGTCTTCTCGATCGCCGAGACGTCGCCCTCGCGCTCGCGCTGGAAGGCGCCGAGGGCATCGGGCAGGCTCGCGGACTCCCCCAGCAGGCGGACCAGGTGGCCGACGTCCTCGATCGTCGAGCAGGCACCCATGCCGGCGAACGGCGAGAGGGTGTGGGCCGCATCGCCGAGCAGCACGACGCGGCCGTCGTGCCAGCTCTTCGGCGGGTAGCCGTGGCGAACCTCGGTGCGGACGATCTCGTCCTCATCGGTCGCCTCGAGCACCGCACCGACGATCTCGGGGAGATCCTCGACCCGCTCCAGCAGGTCGTCCTTGGAGAGCGGCGGGTCGTCGACCAGCGCGATGCCGCGGCCGCCGAGGAACCAGCGCGCCTTCTCGTCGCTGACCCAGCCGACCCCGCAGCGCGCCTTCTCGCCCCACACCTGCTTGTGATGGCCGCGCGGCAGGTGGCGCTCGTCGAAGGGGGCGATGCCCTCGATCACCTCGTAACGGGAAAGCTTCAGGTCGACGCTCTGGCCGAGCACCTCGTCGCGGACGATCGAGTGGATGCCGTCGCCGCCCAGCGCCAGGTCGCCCACCGCGCGCGAGCCGTCGGCGAGCAGCAGCTCGATCCCGTCGTCGCTCTCCTCCACCCCGGTCACCTCGGAGCCGAAGCGGTAACGCTCGGCGCTCAGCAGGTCGATCATCTCCTCTTGCAGGCGACGCCGGTCGACGTCCATGCTCGGCGCGCCGACCTCCTCGGATGCCTTGCGGACGGGCAGCGTCATCAGCGGACGGTCCTTGTCGTCGACGATGTGGGACTCGACGATCTCGCGGCCGATCGCGTCGAGCCGCTCCTGGTCGAACCCCCACTCGATCAGCCGCTTGATCGCGTAGGCCCAGACCGAGAAGCCGGTCGCGCGGCCCTGCAGTTGGTCGAACTTCTCGTGGATCTCGGCCTCGACGCCGTGGTGGCGCAGCGCCACCCCGGCCGACAGCCCGGCGATGCCGCCCCCGGCGATCTGCACCCGCTCGACCAGCATCGCTAGGCGCTGAACAGCTGGGCGAGGGAGCGGCCGACGTCCGGGGGCTCCTCCTTGCCCTCGGCGGCGGCACCGGCGCCCTCCGAGAGCGCCTTCGCCGCATCGGCGATCTGATGGGAGCGACCGCCGCGCAGGACGCCCGTCTTCTTCGCCTCGGCGAGGTCGGATTCCATCAGTCCCGCCAGCTCGGCCAAGCGCCTCAGGCCGACCGCGGCAGCCGTCCCCTTCAGCGCATGGGCCTCCACCCGCATCGTCTCGAAATCGTCGGTCTCGGTCGCCAGGCCCGCGGCGATCACGTCGCAGCGCCGCCGCGCCTCCTCGGCGAACGACTTCAGCAGCTCTGGATCGGGTGCGGTCTTCTCGCTCATTCCCCCGTCACCTCTTTCACGATCCGGGTCAGGCGGTCGACGCCGAAGGCCCCCTCGATCTCCGCCTTGATCACTCCCTGGCGGTCGATCGCGAACAACCACGGCTCACTTGGCAGGTGGAATGCCCTCACCTGCGATCGCACTCCCTTGCTCGGGTCGTTGTCCTTGTAGATCTCCATATGGATGAACGCGGCCTTGTCTCCGTACTGCTGTTTGACCTGCTCAGCCACGTCGACAACCGGGCCGCACACCCGACTCTGGCAGAACTGGGGGGTCGCAAACAAGAGGATGATCGGTTCCTTGCCCAGAGCTTCCGCGTAATCGACGCGATTTTGGGTGTCCGGCGGAACGCGGGTGGTGATCTTCGAGGGGTCACCGCCGACGTCGGAGAGGGTCGGCGTGTGGATCAGCGGCGCCTTTTCACCCTCCTTCGGCACGTCTTCGAATTCGCCGACCGAGGCGCTCGGCAGCAGCGTGGCTTTCGTTTCGTCCCCCTGCTTGACCAGCGCGGCGAGCCGCCACTCGCCGTCGCTGCTGAAGTCGATGTCGGTCGTGTAGACGGCGGTCGCCGCGTCGGGGTCGCTGCTCGTGGTCTGGGCGCGGTAGGCGGGCTTGGTGGCGAGGCTTTCGACTGCCATCGGGTAGGGGCCGGCAGCCGGCTGTTCGAGCGCTTCGGCGCGGGCCCGCGCGACGGCGCCCTTCTTCCGCTTGCCGTTCTTCGCGGTCGGGCCGCCGCCTGTCTTCGGCTGCGGCACCCTGGCGACGTAGAGCGCCACCTCGGCGTCGTCGACCTGGCTGCGGTCGGCATGGAAGACACCGACCGGGTAACGGTCTTCGCCGCTGTGGAAGACGAGTGCCGCCGGCGAGATGACCAGTTCGGAGTGGCCGTCTGCCGTCTTGACGATGTCGCCCAGAGTCTTGCCCGCCGCGCTGGGAAAGGCGCTCTTCGGCGGCGCCGGATGGTTGACCGCCTGGCTGGAGGAGGAGGTCGACTCGGAGCCACCGCCGCAACCGGCAAGGGGGGCGGCAGCGGCAAGCGCGCAGGCGAGGGCGCTTGTGGCTCGGCTCGAGAGCATCCGGGACCGCATGTTATTGGGCGGTCGGTAGGGTGCGCGCGAGTGGAAGTCGAGCACGGAGGAGAGAGCGTTGGCGGATAGAGCGGCACTTATCACTGGGGCTTCGAGCGGGATCGGCCTGGCGATCGCCCGCACGCTTGGCGAAGAGGGATACGCGCTGACGGTCGCCGCGCGCCGCCCGGAGAAGCTCGAGGCCGCCGCCGAGGGCCTGCGCGCCGACGGGCTCGAGGTGCAGAGCGTCGCCGCCAACATGGGCGACGAGGAGGAGCTGCTCGCGGTCTTCGCCAGGCACCGCGAGACCTACGGACGGCTCGACGTGCTGGTCAACAACGCCGGGGTCGGGATCGGCGCGCCGATGGAGGAGATCCAGACCAAGTACCTCGACATGCAGCTCGCCGTCAACCTGCGGGCGCTGGTGATCGGCACCCGCGAGGCGCTGCCGATGCTGCGCGAGGCCGGCGCCGAGCACGGCAAGGCGCTGATCGTCAACACCGCCTCGATCGCCGGCAAGGGCGGGCAGGCCTGGCTCTCCGTCTACGCCGCCACCAAGGGCGCGGTGATCAACTTCACCCAGTCGACCCACCGCGAGGCGGGCGGCTCCGGGATCCAGTGCACGGCGCTGGCGCCGGGCTTCGTCGACACTCCGATGACCGAGTTCGCGAAGGGGCAGGTCCCCGGCGAGGAGATGATCCGACCGGAGGACATCGGCGAGGCGGTGCGCTTCCTGCTGCGCACCTCGCCCAACTGCCACGTCCCGGAGATTGTCTTCACCCGCCCCGGCGAGGGCCTCGACACCCCCTAAAATGCGCTTCCTGATCGGGGCCTTCGGCGACCCCGGGCACGCCTTCCCGGCGATCGCCCTGGGGCGGGGGCTGGCCGGGCGCGGCCACGAGGTTACGGTCGAGACCTGGGAGGAGCGGCGGGCCGCGGTCGAAGGCGCCCGGCTGGCGTTCGCCGCGGCCGATGAGTACCGGATGTTCCCGCCGCCCGAGCCGGACTCAGTCGAGGGCGCCCATGCAGCCGAGGCGGCCCAGGCGCTGCTGCCGCTGCTGGAGGAGATGCGTCCACACGCGGTGATCAGCGACATCCTCACCCTGGCGCCGGCGCTCGCCGCCGAGCTCGCCGGGGTGCCGCGGGTGACGCTGATCCCTCACATCTATCCGGCGCTCGAGCCGGGGCTGCCGTTCTTCGCGGTCGGCTTGCAGCCGCCTCGCACGCCGCTTGGGCGGCAGGTGTGGAGAGTGGGGCGGCGGGCGCTGAACGCCGGGTTGGAGCGGGGGCGACGCGACCTCAACCGGCAGCGGGCACGGCTCGGGCTGGCGCCGACCGAGCGCTTCCACGGCGGGATCAGCCGCGAGCTGGCGCTGGTCGGGACCTTCCCGCAGCTCGAGTACCCGCGCCGCTGGCCGGCGGGGGTCGAGCTGACCGGGCCGCTGAGCTTCGAGCTGCCCCACCCCGAGATCGAGCTGCCGCCGGGCGAGCAGCCGCTGGTGCTGGTCGCGCCGAGCACCGCGCACGACTCGGAAAACCGCCTGGTGCGCACCGCGTTGAGGGCGCTGGCCGAGGAGCCGGTGCGGGTGGTGGCGACGACCAATCGGGTCGTGCCGCAGAGCCCGATCGAGGTGCCGGGCAACGCGATGCTGGTCGACTGGCTCAGCTACAGCCAGCTGATGCCGCTCGCCTCGCTGGTCATCTCGCACGGCGGCCACGGCACCGTCTGCCGCGCCCTGGCCGGCGGCGCGCCGCTGCTGATCAGCCCGTTCACCGGTGACATGCGCGAGACCGCGATGCGGGTGAGCTGGACCGGCGCCGGCCTTTCCCTCCCCTGGCGCCTCTGCCGCCCGGCGCCCCTGCGCTGGGCGGCGCGCCGCATCCTGGCCGACCCCTCGTTCGCCCGGCGAGCTGCGGAGCTGGCCGCCTGGGCCCGCGAGCACGACGGAGCCGAGCGCGGCGCCGAGCTGGTCGAGCAGCTGGCGGTGGCGCCACTGCGTAGAATGCGCGCTTAACGCCTGCTGAGGAGTTGGCGCGGTCCCCCGTGATGTAGCGGAAGCATGACTGACTGTTAATCAGTTCGCGGTGGTTCGAATCCACCCGGGGGAGTTAACACTAAGTGTGCGGCCCAACCTCCGCCACGCCGCTCTCAACCTCGGCGTGGCAGTTCGCACAGAGGAGTACACACTTTGCCGCCTCGGCTTTCAGCTCCGCAAACGCCCTTGTGCAACCGCGCCGAGACAGTGAGAACGATTTCGTCGATGGGTCAAGGTGATGGAACTGGAGTGCGCCAAGATAGCGGTCGTAGCCGCAAGCCTTACACTTCCCGCCTGCTTCCTCGACAAGGCGCTGCTTCGCTCGACGGCGCCATGCAGAGACATCCGCCCTGCGACATTTCATGCACCGGTAGGAGCCACGATTCTCCAGGACAAACCTCGTTCGGCCGTGTTGCGGGCAACGTCTCTCGATATGCCTCAGTCCACGCCGCTTCGCTTCTCGCGTCTCTCGGCGACGTGAACCACCGGTGGCCTTGAGGCCATAACGCCTTAACCAGTACCGCACCGTCGAGATATCCCGATTCACCGACCTGGCCATTTCATTGAGCGTCAGGCCATTCTCGACAGCAGTTTCCAATTCGCCGCGGTCGAGTCCCCCACGCGGCGAGAACCTATCCCTGCCGACGGCGGTGAGCCCGTGCTTCTTCAGCCAGTAGCCGACCGTCGACGCGTGCTTGCCGGTCCGCTCGCCGATCGCATCCAGCGACATTTCCTTCCCCAGGCATTCTTCGAGGAACCGCTTGTCCATGCGGGAATGGTGCCAATCGCCTCAGACAGAAAACCGCACGTCTGTTCGACTACTGCGGGAGGAACGGCGTCACCGCGGCGAAGCGCTGAGCGCCCGACTCGTGTTCCCGGCGAGCCTCCCCCTCGCTCTTCTCATGGGTGGGCGCCGGAGCGCTGTCGGGCTTGGAAGACCTTTCTTCCTCCCCTCGAATCTTCGGCGCCTTGGTTCGGGGCGGCACGAGACCCTGCACGAGCTTGCGGTAGAAGTCGGTCGTCTGCCGGCGGGTCTCCCCCACGAACGAGCCGTCGTTGCGCCCGCCCTTCTTCCCCATCGGCTTCGACAGGGCCAGGACGAAGGCGCGGGGCTCGCGCTTGGGTTCGTCCGCGATCAGAAGCTGCTCCGGCGCTTCCCGACAGTCCCGTAGCAACTCGGAACGCGTCGAGTGCACGTGGCGGAAGCGCACGTCGATCCGCAGCTCGTCGGGTGCTTCCTTCAGCTGGCGCAGAAGCCAGTTGACCCGCGTCCTCGGCCGCCCTTCCCTCGGCGCGGGGATCTCGACGGTGGTCGTCACCAGTCGAGTCCGCAGGTTGGCCTCGACCCCGATCGGCCCCACCGCGTCGGGCACCCGGATCGAGCAATCCAACACGCCTTCCCGGGCAAGGCGCCTCGACGCCGCTACGACCTGCTCCTCCGGGCTCTTTCCCCGAGACCGCTGGTGCTTGACGTCGACGCCGAGTTCCTGGCCCAGATGGAGGCACAGGTACTCGACGAACTGCTTCCAGCGGGCACTGATCGCCTTCGCCTCCGGATCGCTCGCCCGCAGCGTCTCGTTGCGCGCGCTTTCCCTGACGCGAACCCACTCCTGTCCCATTCCTTCGAATCCGCTTGCCCCCGACTTGTCGTCGTCGACGTAGCGGATCAACTCGTTGAGGATCCAGGCTTGGTCCGGATCGTCGATGCCGCGGAAGCGGTGCTGGACGATTGCCTCGGTGAGCACGCGCCACCAAGACGCGTGGTAGACGGTGAGGCCGTGAAGCTTCTTCTTCCGGACCGCGTATGGAAGGGCCTTCGGGTCGCTGCGGATCTGGTTCGAGATGGTCAGCAGACCGTCGAAGCCATGCTCGCGGGCCATGTCCAGGTAGCGGGAAACCTGCTCTGCCTCCAACCGCATCCCACCCGTCTTGATCTCGACGAGGCACCCCCACCGCTTCTTGCCGCGTTCGATGACGATCGCCCCGTCGGGTACGTGGGTCTTCTCGTCGGCGTCCTTGAAGCGCACCTCCGTGTAGGTGGAGATCTTCCCTTTTGGCGCCTTCATGACCGACAAGAGCGCATGGCAGAAATCGGGAACGGCGCTCAGCACGGCCAGCAAGGCTGAAGCCGCTCGTCTCTCTTGCTCTTTGTGGCTCCGGATGCCGGAGGTCGACAGCAGTCGAGCCTCCGTCCAGCCATCCTGTTTCTCCAGCTCGGTGTTCCCCACGACTTTTCCCGTACCGATGCGGATACAAGACTATTCGACGGGGAATGGACTACGCAACTACCCCCCGACCCGCTCGGTCCGGGCTATTCGCTCGACCAGGGCGGCTCGTTCGCGGCTCAGGGCGGCGCGGCGCCCGTAGTCGTCCGCTTCGCCGGCGGCGGCTATGTCGGACTCGAGACGGCGCTGCTCGAGCAGCAGGTAGTTGAGCTCCATCGCCTCCGAGGAGGCGGGCTCGTCGTGGGCGAGGATGACCAGCTCGGCGATCAGGCTGGACAGCTCGCCGTCCTCGTGGGGAAGGTTGGACGCCGGGTCCTCGGGGTGCTCGCGCAGCCAGGCCGCGGCGCGGGCGCCGCTCGGCGAGAGGTGCTGGTCGGTGAGGCGGGCCAGGTACTCCCTGCCCTCCGCCGGCAGGGCGACGCACATCGCCAGCAGGGCCCGCTCGCGCCGTTCGCGCGAGGTCAGCTCACCGCCCTGGCGCGCCCCCGGCGCCGGTCCGCCGCCGCCCCGAGGCGGTTCCGCGGAACCGCCCCCGCTCGGCGGCCGCGCCGCCGTCACCCGGCCCATCACCAGCGCCGGCTCCAGGTCGAGGCGCCCGGCAACGCGCCGCAGCAGCTCGTCGCGGCTCGCCGTCTCCCCCATCCCGGCGAGGATCGGCGCGACCTCGCCCAGCGCCCGGTCGCGCTCGGCCGGCGAGGCGACGTCGGTCCGCTCCAGCACCAGGCCGACCTGGAAGGCCGGCAGGTCGACCGCCCCCTCGACCAGTTCGCGGAAGCGCTCCGCTCCCCCTTCCTCGGCGACCATCTCGGCCGGGTCCTCGCCGGCCGGCATCGCCGCCACCCGCAGCCGCATCTTGCGCCCCGCCGCGACCCGCTGCGCGCGCAGCATCGCCTCCTGCCCGGCCGCGTCGGCGTCGAGCGCCAGGACCACCTCGTCGACCATCCCCGAGAGCGCCTCCACCTGCTTCTCGGTGATCGCCGTGCCCATCACTCCGACCGCCTCGCCGACCCCAGCCTGGTGCAGCGCCAGCACGTCGGTGTAGCCCTCGACCACCACCGCCCGGCCCGCCTTGGCGATCGCCTCCTTGGCGAGGTCGATCCCGTACAGCATGCGGCTCTTGTGGAAGAAGTCGGTCTCCGCCGTGTTGACGTACTTCGCCCCCTGGTCGGAGCGCATCGCCCGCCCGCCGAAGCCCAGCGTGCGGCCGCGCCGGTCGCGGATCGGGAACATGATCCGCTCGCGGAAGCGGTCGTACTCGCCTCCCCCCGCCCCCGCTGCGCCAGCCCGACCGCCCGCAGCTCCTCGACCGAGAAGCCGGCCCGCTGGCCGCGCTTCAGCACCGTGTCCCAGGCGCTCGGCGCGTAGCCGACCCCGAAGGCGCGCAGCGTCTCCTCGCCCAGCCCGCGGCCGGTCAGGTACTTGCGTGCTTTCGCCGCCTCGGGCGCGTCCCAGAGGAACTGCGCATAGAAGGCGGCGGTGCGGTCGAGCAGCTCGCCCAGGTGGCGCCGCTCTCGCCGCCGCGCCTCCGCCTGCGGATCCTCGCGCTCGCGCTGCAGCTCGACCCCGTAGCGCTCGGCGAGCAGCTCGACCGCCTCGGCGAAGCCCAGCCCCTCCTTCTCCTCGACGAACTTGATCGTGTCGCCCCCCACGCCGCAGCCGAAGCAGTGGTAGAGCTTCTCCCCCGCGTCGACCGAGAAGGACGGCGTGCGCTCCTCGTGGAACGGGCAGAGGCCGACCCAGCGCGACCCCTGGCGGCGCAGATCGGTGTGGGCGGAGACCACCTCGACGATGTCGGCCGCCTGCTTGACCCGTTCCAGGCTGTCGTCCGAAATCAATGCCATGAGGTCAATGATCCTGGTTTCGCGGGAACCTCAGAAGCGCGCCTCCTCGGGGACGGTCAACTCCGTGAAGCGGGCGATGCAGTAGCGGTCGGTCATCCCGGCGACGTAGTCGGCGACCCGCTGGCACTCGCTCGCCCCCGGCTCGCCCTCCGGCACCTCCTCGGGGTGCTCCAGGTAGTGGTCGACGAGGCCGCGGATCGCGCCGTGGACCCGCTCCTGCTCACGGCGCGCCGCCTCGCCCAGGTAGACGCGGTCGAACATGAACTTGCGCAGCCGCAGCATCGCCCCGCCGACCTCCTCGCTCTGCTCGATCTCGCCGGCCGCGGCCGAGCGCTCGACGATGTCGCGCACCAGCGTGTCGATCCGCGCAGAGCCGGTCGGCCCGAGCAGCTCGATCTCGGCCGCGGGCAGGTCCTCGGCACGCAGGATCCCCGCTCGCAGCGCGTCGTCGATGTCGTGGTTGATGTAGGCGACGCGGTCGACCAGCTTGACGATCCGCCCCTCCAGGGTCGCCGGCCAATCGGAGCCGGTGTGGTTGAGGATGCCGTCGCGCACCTGCTCGGTCAGGTTGAGCCCTCTGCCGTCGCGCTCCAGCGCGTCGACCACCCGCAGCGAATGGACGTTGTGGCGGAAGCCGGAGCCGCAGCGCTCGCGCAGCGCCGCGTCGAGCGCGTCCTCGCCGCTGTGGCCGAAGGGCGGGTGGCCGAGATCGTGGCCGAGCCCGATCGCCTCGGTCAGGTCCTCGTTGAGGCCGAGCGCCCGGGCCACGGTGCGGGCGATCCCGCAGGCCTCCAGGGTGTGGGTGAGGCGGGTCCGGTAGTGGTCGCCTTCGGGGGCGATGAAGACCTGCGTCTTGTGCTTGAGGCGGCGGAACGCCTTCGAGTGGACGATCCGGTCGCGGTCGCGCTGGAAGGGCGTGCGCAGCGGGCTGTCGGGCTCCTCGATCCGGCGCCTCGCCGGGTAGGACGGCGTCGCCAGGTCGGAGAGGAACTCGGCCTCCCAGGCTCTGACGCGATCCTCCAGAGTCGCCGTGGCCTGCACGGCCACGATCCTACGCCGCGGCTCGAAGCTGCACGTGCGCGTGGTGCTCGAGCGTCTCGCCGACCGCCCGCTCGGTCTGGCGCAGCGCTCCCGCCCCGGCAGCGGGCGCCTCGGCAAGCGGCCTGGCTACCGCCCCGACCATGAAGCCGTGCGCCTCCGCCGACAGCGGGAAGGCGCCCGCTTCGCAGCTCGCGCAGACGACGCCGCCCGCCGCGCCGGAGAAGCCGACCAGGTGCTCCGCCTCGCCGCAGCGCACGCAGGCGGCCAGCTCCGGCGAGAAGCCGGCGGCGAGGGCCAGCTTCAACCGGAAGGAGAGCGCCGTCTCCAGCGCCGTCGCCCGCTCGGCCGCCGGATCGTCGAGCAGCGCCAGGTAGCGGCAGAGCAGGTTGTAGGCGGGCGGGTTGGGCTCGGCCGAGTCGAGCAGCCGCAGCACCGCGTCGCAGGCGCGCGCCGCGGCGCTCAGCGCCGGCCCGGAGGAGCGCAGCCGCGGGTAGCCGTCGACCGTGGAGACGCCGGTGACGGTGAGCAGCTCGCCGCGCCCTTCGTGCAGCATCAGGTCGAGCCGGAAGAACGGCTCCAGCCGCCCGCCGAAGCGCGAGCGCGGCTTCCGCGCCCCCTTGGCGATCGCCCCGATCCGCCCTCTCTGCGCCGAGTAGAGGTGGAGGATGCGGTCCGCCTCGCCGTAGCGGATGCTGCGCAGGACGATCGCCTCCGTCTTCAGCGACTTGCCGGCCATACGCCAACGTTGCCGCAAGGCCCGGACGGCCGCGGCGGTTGCCGGGTCAGGCGCCCACGGTCGCCGGCCGGCCGGGCTCGAGCCAGTGCACTCGCTCGCCGATGCCGGCGCGAGCGAACTCCTCCTCCACCGCGGCCCTGCCCTGCTTGAAGTGCGTCCAGCCCTCGTAGTGGATCGGCACCACCGTGCGGGGGTCGATCTCGCGCACAACCGCGGCGGCCTCGGCGGCGTCCATCGTGTAGCGGGCCCGTCCAGTGGTCGGAAAGCGCGCGCCACCCAGGTGGACCACGGCGACGCCGATCGGGCCCACCGCGGCAAGCGCTGAGCGCAGCCCGCCGAACCAGCGCGTATCCCCGGAGATCCACCAGGGAAGCTCCTCCCCCTCCCAGCGCAACAGGAACCCGATCACCGGGCCGGCAACCCAGGCGACCGGCCCGGGCGGGCCGTGCCGCGCCGGCATCGCCGTGACCTCCAGCGCCCCGCCCTCCCTCTGCAGCCGATGACCCTCGCCGGGTCGCAGGCCGAGCGCGTTGCCGCCCAGCCGGCGAGCCCCGGCCCTGGTCGTCAGCACGGCGCCCGCCCCCGGCAGCAGCCGACGGCCTGAGTCATCGAGGTTGTCGAAGTGATGCTCGTGGCTGAGCAGCACCGCGTCGAGTGGGCCCAGCTCACCGGCGGGGACGGCCGGCTCGGCCGTCTTCTCGGAGCCGAACCCGGGCACGACCTTTGTCGCCTTGTAGCGGGACCCCGCCCGGTCCAGCGCGGGGTCGGTGAGGATGCGAAAGCCGCCTAACTCGAGCAGCAGGGTCGCCGCTCCGATGTGCGTCAGGCGCGCCTCGATCGCCCGAACCTACCGCACCCCGGCGGGCCCTATCTGCGCGATCGGCGGGCGCGACGCCTGCGCCGCAGCTTCACCTGGCAGCCCGGACAGAAGTAGGTCGAGCGCCCGGCGACGACGATCCGCTCGATCGTCCCGCCGCAGCGCGGGCAGGACTCGCCCTCGCGGGTGTGGACGAGGAACTCGTCCTGCATCCTGCCCCGCTCGCCGCGCCCGTCGCGGTAGTCGTCGATCGAGGCGCCGCCGCCGTCGATCCCCGCCTCCAGCGCCGCGACCACGCCGTCGCGCAGCACCTCGAGCTGCTCGGGCTTCATCGAGCCGGCCGGCGAGAGCGGGTGCAGGCGCGCCCGGAACAGCGCCTCGTCGGCGTAGATGTTGCCGACCCCCGCGATCCCCTTCTGGTCGAGCAGGAACGACTTCAGCGGCGCGCTGCGCCCCGCGGCGATCTCGCCCAGCGCCGCGGGGGTGAAGTCATCGGAGAGCGGCTCGATCCCGAGTCGCTCGTCGAGGTAGGCGTGCAGGCCCCCGTCGTCGATGAGGCGGGCCTCGCCGAAGCGGCGCGGGTCGGTGAACCAGACCTCGCGGCCGTCGTCGAGCCTGAAGCGGGCCCGCAGGTGGCGCTCCTCGGTCGAGCGCTCACCCTCGTACAGCCGCCGCCCCTCGGAGGGGTCGATCGCCTCGCCGCCCGGCTCGACCAGGATCAGGTTGCCGGTCATCCGCAGGTGCATGACCAGGGTCTGCTCCTCGTCGAGCCCCAGCAGCAGGTACTTGCCGCGCCGGCCGAGGCTCTCGATCGTCCTGCCCGAGAGCTCCGCTTCCAGCCGCTCGGGCGGCAACGGCCGCGACCAGCGCGGGTCGTAGACCTCGAGCCGCTCGATCAGCCTCCCTTCCAGCTCCGGCTCGAGCTGGCGGCAGACCGTCTCGACCTCGGGCAGCTCGGGCATGCCGCAGTTCTACCCAACCGTGGTCGACATTTGGGTCGCTGGGCGAGCCAAATGTCTACCGCACCGCATCCAGGCGGCCGGGGTCAGTCCTCGGTGGCCCGCGGGTGCGCCTTGAAGTAGACGTCCTTGAGCTGCTGCCCGGAGAGGTGCGTGTACATCTGCGTGGTCGCGATGTCGGCGTGGCCGAGCATCTCCTGCACGGCGCGCAGGTCGCACCCTTCCGTCAGCAGGTGGGTGGCGAAGCTGTGACGCAGCGTGTGGGGGCTCATCCGCCCGGCCAGGCCGGCCTCGCGGGCATGGCGCTGGACGATCTTGTAGAGGCCCTGCCGGCTGAGCGGACCGCCACGGAAGTTGACGAACAGCCTCGGCTCATGGCGCTCGCCGACCAGCTTCGGCCTGCCGCCGCGCAGGTAGGCGGAGATCGCGGCGATCGCCTGCCGGCCGAGCGGCACCAGGCGCTCCTTCGAGCCCTTGCCGCGGGCGCGCAGGAACCCCTCGTGGGAATCGACGTCGCCCACGTCCAGCCCGATCGTCTCCGAGGCGCGCAGCCCGCACGCGTACATCACCTCGAGCAGCGCCCGGTCGCGCAGCGCGGTCGGCTCGGCGCCGCGCGGCGCGGCGAGCAGCTTCTTCACCTCGGAGTAGTTGAGCACCTGGGGCAGCTTCTTGGCGCGGCGCGGGGCGCTCAGCGCCGCGGTCGGGTCGTCGGCGATCAGCTCGTCGCGACGCAGGTGCTTGTAGAAGGAGCGCAGACAGGCGGTCTTGCGGTGGACGGTCGCCGCCGAGCAGGCGGGGCGGCCGTGGCCGGTCGCCAGGTCGGCGAGGAAGTCGCCGACGTCGGCGGGTCGCACCTCGAGCGCGTCGAGCCCACGTTCGGCGAGGAACTCGCCGTACTGAAGCAGGTCGGTGCGGTAGGCGTTCAGCGTGTTGTGGGAGAGGCCCCGCTCCAGCTCCAGGTAGGAGAGGAAGTCGAGGACGAAGCCCTCGAAGCGGGTCTCGGCGGGCGAGCGGGGCGCAACGGCGACGGCCATGTGGGGTGGTTTCGCTCGCCATCGCGGCAAACCTTGGGACGCAAGGGACTATGCGCTGGCGCCCAAGACCCGGCCCGCCGCAAGCGCCGCTGCGAAGAAGAGGGGATCCTCCTCGATCCCGCGTCCCATCGTGCGCGCGGGCAGCCCGGCCGCCGCATAGCCCGCCAGATCGGCCGGAGCTTCCCTGAGGCCGTGGCGCCAGCCGCAGGCCTCGGCCAGTTGGGCGACGGCCACCGGCTCGCCGGCCGGGACCGGGACTTCGACGCCGCCCAGCAGCATCCGCATCACGGTCAGCGTGTGGTGGCTGACCATGCGGTGGCGGTCGCGGGGGTCGGACGAGGATAGGCGCGGCGAGAGCAGCGTCGGCAGCCCGAGGGCCAGGGAGGCGTGGAGCGTGTCGAGGGCGGCGATGCCGCCGTGGCCGAGGCGGGTCTCGGAGCCGACGATCCCCGGGCCGGGGCCGGCCAGCGCCGCGTTCCAGCCGAGCTGGTTGGCGGCGGCGTCCAGAGCGCCGGCGACCGAGAGCGCCTCCAGCTCGCCGCCGTAGGCCGGCGCGGCCGTGACGTGCCCGCCGAGCAGCCCGCGCTCGCGCAGCTGCGCGACGTCGCGGCTCAGCGAGCCCGGCAGGGCGCCCCCCGCCGTCTGCACGAAGCCGACCGTCAGGCCCGGAGCCGCCTGCGCCGCCGCCCAGGCGGCCGGCGCCAGGTGGCCGTGCAGGGGCAGGACGAGGACCGGCATCGCCCTCTCCCCCGCTTTGTCATCGGTGGGACGCTCGACCCCCTCGACCGGATGCTGGAGCGACGTGTAGTTGAGCTTCATCACGTGCTCGCCGCCCCCATCCCCCCCTTCCAGGCCGCGGGTCAGGTTGACGTGGACGACGTCGAAGCCGCCCGAGCCGAGGTCGAGGTCGAGCGCGACGACGTTGACCACCACCTCGTCGCCCTCGCGCATCTCGCCGAGCAGCGCCTCGTCCGCCCAGGCCGGGCGCCGCTCCCCGGCGACCTCGACCGTCAGCGGGTCCTCGCCGACGACGACGCCGCGGCGCAGCTTCAGGCGGCCGCTCACCCGGCGGGCGGCTCGCCGCCGGCCGCGGCGACGATCGCCTCGCAGACCTCGAGCATCGCGTCGAGGTTGCGCGCCGGGACGCTCTCCTCCGGCGTGTGGTTGGCCGCGGTGCCGTTGGCGAGCAGGACGCAGTCGAAGCCGGCGAGCCGCAGCGCGTTGGCGTCGCTGCCGCCGCCGGTCGGGATCCGCTGCGGCTCGAAGCCGGCGCGGCGCAGGCCGGCCTCGGCGAGGCCGAGCGAGGGCGAGGACGAGGGGATCTCGTAGCCGCGGAACAGCTCCTCGACCCGCACGTCGACGTCGCAGCCGTGCTCGCTGGCGCCCCAGGCGCAGGCCTCGGTCAGCTCGCCGGCGACCGCGGCGGCGCGGTCGGCGCCGTGGCTGCGCGCCTCGGCGACGATCCGGCAGCGGCCGGGCACGACGTTGCCCGAGGTGCCGCCCGAGATCACCCCGACGTTCGCGGTCGTCTTCTCGTCGAGCCGCCCCAGCTCCATCCGCGAGATCGCCTCGGCGGCGGCGGCGATCGCGTTGTTGCCGTCCTCGGGCCGGATCCCGGCGTGCGCCTCGACCCCGGAGAAGTCGGCGTGGATCTGCTGCTGGGTCGGCGAGGTGACGATCACCTCGCCGATCGGGGTGGCGTGGTCAAGGACGAAGCCGCAATCGGAGCGCAGAACGCTCGGGTCGAACGCCTTGGCGCCGCGCAGCCCCTGCTCCTCGGCGACGGTGAGCAGCAGCTCGATCCCGACCGGCGGCGGCTCCTGCGCGTGGCGCGCCACCAGCTCGACGAAGACCGCGACCGCCGCCTTGTTGTCGGCGCCGAGGATCGTCTCGCCGCGGCTGCGGAAGACGCCTTCGTCCTCGACCACCTCGACCTGTCCCTCGTGGGGCACGGTGTCGAGGTGGGCGCAGAACATCGCCCAGCGGTCGGAGCGGCCGGGCAGCCGCGCCAGGACGTTGCCGGCGCCGGCTTCGGCCGGCCCGGCCGCCTCGTCTTCGCTCACCTCCAGCCCGAGCGCCCGCAGCTCGGCGGCCAGCGTGTCGGCGACCTCGCGCTCCTCTCCGGTCGGGCTGCGGATCTCGCAGAGCCGGACGAAGGTCTCATGGAGCCTCTCCCTGGCGGGCCGAGACATCGCTAGGCGGCGTCCTCGGTCGCTTGCGTGCAGAGCACGCGGCGCTCCCTGTGTCCTTGCCTAGCGCTGCCTCGGCCGCGCCATTTCCGACCCAGAGACATCACTTGACTCTATCTCGGCGCCGTCGGCCGGCCGCTCGCCGGCCTGGCGGGCGGCCGCGCCGACGAACTCGCGGAACAGCGGCTCGGGCCGGTTGGGGCGCGAGTTGAACTCGGGGTGGAACTGGGAGGCGACGAAGAACGGGTGGTCGGGCAGCTCGATCATCTCGACCAGACGCTCGTCGGGCGAGGTTCCGCCGCAGACCAGCCCCTCGTCTTCGAGCCGGCGGCGCAGCTGGACGTTGACCTCGTAGCGGTGGCGGTGGCGTTTGTAGATCACCGCCTCGCCGAAGATCTCCCGGGCCCGCGTGCCCTCGTGCAGCTTCACCGGGTCGGCGCCGAGCCGCATCGTGCCGCCCATCTCGGAGACCTCCTTCTGCTCGGGCAGCAGGTCGACCACCGGGAACGGCGTCTCGGGATCGAACTCGGCCGAGTTGGCGCCCTCCATCCCAGCCACCGAGCGGGCGAACTCGACGACGGCGATCTGCATGCCGAGGCAGATCCCCAGGTAGGGGATCGACCGCTCGCGGGCGATCCGCGCCGCCGCCACCTTGCCCTCGATGCCGCGCTCGCCGAAGCCGCCCGGGATGAGGATGCCGTCGGCGCCCTCCAGCCGCTCCGGCTCGAAGTTCTCGGAGTCGACCAGCTCGACCTCGACCTCGACCCCGTGGTGGTAGCCGCCGTGCTTGAGCGCCTCGATCACCGACTTGTAGGCGTCGGCGAGCTGCACGTACTTTCCGACCAGCGCGATCCGCACCTTGCCCGAGGCGGCGTCGGCGCGGCGCACCATCGCCTCCCAGTCGCTCAGGTCGGGCGGCTTCGCCTCCATGCCGAAGTGGTCGAGCACCAGGTCGTCGACCCCCTCGGCGCGGAAGACGAGCGGCACCTTGTAGACGTTGTCGACGTCGTGGGCGGAGATCACCGCGTCGGTCGGCAGGCTGGCGAAGAGGGCGATCTTGTCGCGAATCTCGCGGTCGAGCCGCCCCTCGGAGCGGCAGACCAGGGCATGCGGCTGGATCCCGATGCGGCGCAGCTCGTTGACCGAATGCTGGGTCGGCTTCGTCTTCAGTTCGCCGGCGTGGCCCACGTAGGGGACCAGGGTGAGGTGGACGAACATGCTGCGCTTCGGGCCGAGGTCGGTGTAGAGCTGGCGGATCGACTCGAGGAAGGGCAGCGACTCGATGTCGCCGACCGTGCCGCCGATCTCGGTGATCACGAAGTCGACCGACTGCGACTCGGCGACGATCAGGATCCGCCTCTTGATCTCCTCGGTGATATGGGGAATCACCTGCACCGTGGCGCCGAGGTAGTCGCCGCGGCGCTCGCGGTTGATCACCGTGTTGTAGACGGCGCCGGCGGTGACGTTGGAGGAGCGCGAGGTGTTCTCGTCGGTGAAGCGCTCGTAGTGGCCGAGGTCGAGGTCGGTCTCGGCGCCGTCCTGGGTGACGAAGACCTCGCCGTGCTGAAAGGGACTCATCGTGCCCGGGTCGACGTTGATGTAGGGGTCGAACTTCTGCAGCTGCACGCGGAAGCCGCGGGAGACGAGGAGGCGGCCCACCGAGGCGGCGGCGATCCCCTTGCCGAGAGCCGAGACGACCCCGCCGGTGACGAAGATGAAGCGCGTGTCTCCTGGTTTGGACCGACTCATTCTCTGCCGAGCGAGTCTAACCAGCGCAGTGGCGGAAGCGATTCGATCGAGCCCGAGATCGACCGCAGCTCGCCGTAGACCGTTAGCGCGGCGACCAGCGCCAGGGCGATCAGGCGTCCCGTCCCGCCGAGGACGGTGAGCAGCCAGATGCCGCCGATCGCCCCGACCAGGTTGGAGCCCGTGTCGCCGAGCATCGCCCGCTCGCGCAGCGTGAAGGCGGCGCCGACCAGCACCGGGCCGGCGAAGATCCCCAGCAGCTCCAGCGGCGCGAACGTCCAGGCGCCGAGGCAGAGGCCGGCGCCAAGCAACGCCAGCCCCTTCTCCGCCCGCCCCGGCCGCAGGTCGAGCAGGTTGAAGGCGTTGGTGGCGAGGATCAGCAGCGCCACGTCGGCCAGGTAGCGCCACGACTCGAGGCCCCGCCCGGAGACGACGTAGGCGGCCAGCGCCAGCGCCCCGATCGCCTTGATCGCCCCGGTCGACAGCCGCCCCTCGCGCAGCGCCGCCGCGTGGCCGCGCCAGCCGCGTGGCGCCTCCGTCGCCTCGCCCCGGCCCAGCGAGTCGTCGAGGAAGCCGAGCAGGGCGACCCCGAGCACGTACGGAAGCCAGCGGCGCAGCCCGGGGTCGAGCAGGTCGAGGTCGGCGCGATCGTCGAGGAAGGCGAGCGGCGCGAGGGCGACCAGCGCCGCGGTGACCAGCACCGCGCCGAGCGGGAAGGCGAGCAGGGCGCCGCGGTAGTTCTGGCGAGCCAGCCCGGCGTCGAGCAGGCCGCGCACCCCCGCCGGGACCACGAGCAGCGCCACCGCGATCGCCACCGGGAAGCCGATCCAGGTCATTGGTGCGGCGCCAGCAGGTCCGGCAGCAGGCGGTCGGCGCTGCCCTTGACCCCGAAGCTCCCCTCGGCGCCGAGCAGGGCGAAGACGGTCGCCAGGCGGCCGGCGACCAGGTCGACGTCGTCGACGCTGGAGAGGTCGCTGCCGGCGAAGAAGGAGATCGAGGACTGTTCGGCGCCGGAGCTCTCGATCCCGACCGCGGGGGTGTGGGTCGAGACGATGCCGCTCACCAGCCCCGACTCGAACCGGCCCGCGGTCGCCCGCTGCTGCGGGCCCATGTCCTGCGGCTGGTCGCGGACGACGATCACCCCGTCGAGGGCGCCGAAGTTGCCGCTGGCCCGCGAGAAGAGCTGGCCGCGGACCCGCTCCAGCAGCGTCCCGCCGCGGACCAGCTGCCGCCCCACCCCGACCGCGAAGGCGGTCTGCACGTCGGGGTTGCGGGCGATGCCCGCGAAGCGGGTCTTCGTCAGGTCGCCGGCCAGGCCGCGGGTGTCGACCGGCTCCCGCACCACGCCGACCGCGACGAGGCGCGCCCCGGTCGGGCTGAGCGCGTCGTCGATCGCCCCGGAGACGTCGCCGGGCAGGTCGCCGAGGGCAAGCAGGCCGATTCGCTTGCCGCGCAGCCGATCGCGGACCAGCACCGGGTAGACGGCGGTGGAGAACTGGCTGGCCCGGCCCAGCTCGCCGTTCAGCTCGTTGACCCGTTGGCGGGCGTCCTGCAGGTTGCCGGTGAGGCTCTGCTCGAGGTCCTTGCGGGTGCTGGTCAGCGTGTCGCCGCCGAACTCGGCGCCGATCAGGATGCCGATCGCCAGGGCGAGGAAGACCGCGATCAGCGAGGTCGCGTGATAGCGCGCGCTGTAACCCATCAGCGGGCGAAGGCTAGATGGTCCCCCGGCTCGCCGCTACAGGCCGAGCCAGATCTTGACCTTCAGCCAGACCAGCTGGAAGAGATCGTTGAGGGCCGGCGAGGTGAGCACGACGATCGCCAGCAGGATCGCGAAGGCGGCGAGGAAGAGGGCGACGGGGGCGAAGGTCGAGGGCGGGTTGTAGAGGCGGCTGACGCCCTTCGCGTCGACCAGCTTCTCGCCGATCCGCAGCCGGGTGAGGAAGGTCGAGGACATGCCGCCGCGATTGCGGTCGAGGAACTCGATCAGGTTGAAGTGGGCGCCGACGCTGACGATCAGGTCCGCCCCCTTCTCGTAGGACATCAGCATCGCCACGTCCTCGCTGGTCCCGGCGGCGGGGACGGTCGTGTGCTCCAGCCCCAGCTCCGCCAGCCGCTCGCGCCCCGGCGCCCGTCCGTCCGGATAGGCGTGGACGATCAGCTCGGCGCCGCAGCGCAGCGCCGCGTCGCCGGCCGAGTCCATGTCGCCGAGGATGACGTCGGGCTTGAGGCCTGCTTCGAGGCAGCCCTCGGCGCCGCCGTCGACCGCGATCACGATCGGCCGCACGTCGCGGATGTAGGCGCGCAGCGCCTTCAGGTCGCGGCGGTGGTGCTCGCCGCGGACGACGATCAGGACGTGGCGGTCGCGGAACGAGGTACGGGTCGGCGGGAGCTCGACGCCCCCGGTCAGCAGGTCGGTCTCCTGACGGACGTGGGCGACGGTGTTCTCGGCGAATTCGGCGAGCGCCTCGTCGACCCGCTCGCGCTGCCGATCGAAGCGTCGTTCCAGCTCGGCGACGTCGAGCAGGCGCCCGCGCAGGGCGACCCGCTGGCCGGCCTTGACCGTGCCGCCGGAGATCGTCAGCTCCTCGCCCTCGGCAAGCAGCTCGAACGGGTCGGCGCCCTCGGCGTCGATCAGCGCGATGCCGGCGCGAACCAGCAGCAGCGGGCCGGCGTTCGGATAGCGGTCGTCGGTCGAGGGCGAGGCGTTGACGACCGCCCGCACGCCGGTCGCGATCAGCTCCTCGGCGGCGATCCGGTCGACGTTGACGTGGTCGATGACCGCGACGTCGCCGGGACCGAGGCGCTTCGCCAGGTCCTTGGTGCGGCGGCCAAGCCGGGCGCGACCGCGGATCGCCGACTCGGCGGACGCCCCGTTTCGACGCGACAGCAGGGCAGGAAAACGACGGCGACTGGCGGTAGCCACCCGAGCAGGTTAACCGCTTCAGCAAGCGGCACGGGCGTCTTCAGGCCGCGGCGAGCAGCTCCTGCGCGTGCCTCGTCGCCGCCTCGTCGCTGCTCTCGCCGCCGAGCATGCGGCGGATCTCCTCGACGACTCCCTCGCCTTCGAGGCGCTGCACGGTTGCGGTGGCGGGCTCGGCGTCGAGGTCCTTCTCGAGCCGGAAGTGGGTCGGGGCGAGCGAGGCGACCTGTGGCAGATGGGTGATGCAGACGACCTGGCGATCCTCGCCGAGCGCCCGCAGCCGCTCGCCGACCACGCGGGCGGTCTGGCCGCCGATCCCGGCGTCGATCTCGTCGAAGACCAGCGTGCCGGCGCCCGCCGCGGCGCCGAGCCCGGTCAGCGCCAGCATCACCCGCGACAGCTCACCGCCCGAGGCGGCGTCGCGCAGCGGCGCCGCCTCGATCCCCGGGTTGGGCGAGAGGCGCAGCTCGACGCGTCTCGGCGCCGTTCGGGCCGAAGCCGCCGGGATGCGGCTCGAGGACCACCTCGAGCGTGGCGCCGGGCATCGCCAGCCGCTCCAGCTCCTCGACGACCCGCTCGCGCAGCGGCCCCGCGGCGCCGGCGCGGCCCTCGGAGAGCCGCTTGCCCAGCTTCGCCCGGGCCGCCTCGCCTCGGCCAGCGCCGCCTCCGCCTCCGCTCCGCGCTCCTCGGCCCCGGCCAGCCGCTCGATCTCGGCCCGGCAGCGCTCGGCGTGGGCGAGCACCGACTCGACGCTGCCGCCGTGCTTGCGCTTCAGCCGCTCGATCGCCTCCAGCCGCTCCTCGACCGCGGCCAGCCGGGCGGGGTCGGCGTCGATCCCCTCCAGGTAGCCGCGCAGCTCGCTCGCCACGTCGCCCAGCTCGACCGCGAGGGCGCTGAGCCGCTCGGAGATCGCGTCCAGCTCGGGGTCGACCCCGCCGGCGCCCGCAGCAGCGCCTCGGCCTCGGCCAGGGCGCTCGCCGCGCCGCCGCCGTCCTCCTCGGCGCCGAGCGCGCTCGCGCGGGCGCCGACCGCCGCCTCGCGCAGCCCCTCGGCGTGGCGCAACCGCTCGCGCTCCGCCGCCAGCTCGGCCTCCTCGGCCGGGTCGGGCGCGACCTCCTCGATCTCCGACAGCTCGTAGCGGTAGAGGTCGAGGTCGCGCTCGCGGGAGCCGTCGCGCTCGCGCAGCTCGGCCAGCTCCGCCTCCAGCCGGGCGCACTCGCGGTGCGCCTCGCGGTAGCGGCGCGCGCAGCTCCAGATGCTCGGCCCCGGCGAAGCCGTCGAGCACCTCCATCTGGGCGGAGGAGATCGTCAGCTTGCGGTGCTCGTGCTGGCCGTAGAAGGCGAGCAGCCGACCCCCGAGCAGCTTCAGGTCCGCGGCGCCGGCCGCGCGGCCGGCGAGGAAGGCGGCGGTGCGGCCCGAGGCCGAGACGCGGCGGCCCAGCACGATCTCCTCGGCGCCCTCGGGCAGGCGCTCGGCGATGCTCCGCCAGCTCGGGCTCCTCCAGCAGCCCGGCCGGGCAGGTCGAAGACGCCCTCGACCCAGGCCTCCCCGGCCCCCGGGCGGACGATCTGCGGCCGCGCCTTGCCGCCCATCAGCAGGTCGAGCGAGTGCGCGAGCACCGTCTTCCCCGCCCCGGTCTCGCCGGTGATCGCGTTCAGCCCCTCCCCCAGCCGCAGCTCTGCCCGCTCGATCAGCAGCAGGTTCTCGATCCGCAGCTCACGCAGCACGCATCTCTTTGTAGCACCTGGACGACGGCGGGTCCTGTCGCCGGGTAAGGCCCTCCTCGCCCTACGCGCTGCTCCGGGCATTGCGACATGACGGGTCGAGGCCTTGCCCTCCGCAGCCTTCGGGCGGCGGAGTCCCCCCACCCGACGCCACCCGCCGCGAGAGGCGCTTATGCCAGAGACGGGCTCCGCGGCTTCGGCGCTCGGCTGAGCTTGCGACGAAGTCGCGCGGCGCGGACCAGGGCGAAGCCGAGGGCGGCGGCGACGAAGGAGAGGATCGCGCCGATCAGGAGGATCTCGTTGAAGCCGCTGACGAAGGCGACCTTGGCGGCGTGGACGACGTCGGCGCGCTGCCCGGGCGGGGCGAAGGCGGCGGCGGCGCGGGAGCCGCCCGAGGAGACCGCTTCGGCCAGGCCGTGCGGGGCGTTCGGCAGCAACGTCGAGAGCTTCGAGTCGACCTGGGCCTGGAAGACCGCGCCGAGCGGGCGACCCCGGTCGCGATCCCGACCTGGCGGAAGGTGGTGTTGATCCCGGAGCCCATCCCCGCCTTCTCCGGCGGGACGACAGCGATCGCCGCCTGGCCGATGCGGGATTGGCGATGCCGATCCCGACCCCGGCGATCAGGAAGCCGGGCAGCAGCGCCGAGATCGCCGAGTCGGCGGCGATGCCGTGCATCAGAAGCAGGCCGAGGCCGACCAGCGCCAGGCCGACGCCCAGCAGCACCCGGATCGGGATGCGGTGCGAGAGCGTGCCGGCGATCGGCGAGACGACAAACGAGAGGACGGTCAGCGGCAGGAAGCGCAGGCCGGTTTCCAGCGGCGAGAAGCCGAGCACGCCCTGCATGTAGATCGTCAGGTAGAGGAACATCGCGAACATCCCCGCCGAGAGGCCGAAGGCGACGGCGGAGACGCCGTTGAAGGCCGGCTTGCGGAACAGGCCGAGGTCGAGCATCGGGTGGTCGCTGCGCGCCTCGATCGCGAGGAAGGCGAGCAGCAGGCGACCGAGCCGGCCAGCGAGGCGACGATCGCCGCGCTGCCCCAGCCCTCGGCGTTGCCGCGGATCAGGCCGAAGATCAGCAGGAAGAGGCCGCCGAGAAGGTGGCGAGCCCGGGCAGGTCGATCCGCTCGGGGTCCTGGGCGGCGACGTTGGCGAGGCGCAGCTCGGTCAGCGAGGATCGCGACGCGCCGATCGGGACGTTGACGAAGAAGATCCACTCCCAGCCGAGGTGCTCGGTGATCAGGCCGCCGACCAGCGGCCCGATCGCGACCGCGCCGCCGATCGTCGCGCCCCAGACGCCGAACGCCGTCGCCCGGTCCTTGCCGTGGAACTCCTGCCCGATCAGCGCCAGCGAGGTGGCGAACATCGCCGCGCCGCCGATGCCCTGCAGCCCGCGGGAGAGGTTGAGCAGCGTCGGGTCGCCGCGAGCCCGCAGAGAAACGAGGCGAAGGTGAAGATGCCGAGGCCGAGCGAGAAGACGCGCCGGCGACCGAGCCGGTCGCCGAGCGACCGGCGGTGAGCAGGAAGGCGGCGAGCGTCAGCGAGTAGGCGTCGACCACCCACTGCAGGCTGGAGAGGCTGGCGTCGAGGTCGCGCTGGATGTCGGGCAGCGCGACGTTGACGACCGTGATGTCCAGCAGCAGCATGAACGTCGCGAGCGAGATCAGGAGAAGGGTCCACCACTTGCGCGCCATTGAGCGCACACCCTAGATGAGCGGGACGATCGGTCGCCCTCAGACGGCGAGGTGGCCGAACTTCTCGCGGATGCGCTGGTAGAAGCTGGTCCCCGGAAGCTGGGCGAGGCGGCCGACGCTGCTCGGCGAAGCGAAGCTCCAGCTCGGCCCCGGGGCGAGCGCGCCGGCCTGTTCGCCGTCGATCGCGACGTCGACCGGCTCGCGGCCGGCGGCGTTGCCAACGTGGAGGACGTCGCCGGGAGCGACGACCAGGGCGCGCGCGGTGAGCGAGTGCGGAGCGATGTAGCTGACCACGTAGCCCTTCACGCCCCAGGCCAGGATCGGCCCCTGGTTGGCGAGGTTGTAGCCGGTCGAGCCGGCCGGGGTGGCGGCGACGAGGCCGTCGCAGCGGACGTGGCCGACCTCCTCGCCGGCGATCTTGTAGCTCAGCTCGGCGACCCGATCGTGGGGGCGGCGGAGAAAGCTGACGTCGTTGAGGGCGACGCGGGGCCCGCCCCCGATCTCGACCTCGAGGCCGGGCAGGTCGATCGCCTCCGTCTCGCCGGCAAACGCGCGGCGCAGCCCGTCCTCCGCCTGGTCGCGCTCGACCGCGGCGAGGAAGCCGACGGTGCCGAAGTTGACGCCGAAGACCGGCACGCCGCTGCGGGCGAAGTGGCGCAGCGCGTAGAGGATCGACCCGTCGCCGCCGAGCACGACGCAGAGGTCGACCTGGCGGGGAAGCGGATCACCGGATCGATCCCGCCGGCGGCATCGCCGTGCTTGGCGATCTCCTGCGCGGTGGCGAGAGCCGCCAGCCCATCTCCCGGGCCGTGGCGGCGACGGCTCCACCGCGCCCGTCGTCGCCGGCGGGTGCGAGTGGGTGATCAGGGCGGCGACGCGCTCACTCAAGGCTCCACCTCGCGGATCGCCGCCTCGAGATCGTCGAGCGGCTCGCCGTCCCCGCCGCACCAGACGAAGGTCTCGCGGTTGCCCTTCGGCCCGGGCAGGCCGGACGGGGCGAAGCCGCCCACCGGCAGGCCGAGAGCGGGGGCGGCGCGGGCGACGCCGAGGATCGCCTCGCGGCGGTCGGCGGCGTCGCGAACGACGCCCTTGCGGACCCGCTCGCGGCCCAGCTCGAACTGCGGCTTGACCATCGCCAGCACCTCGCCGCCCGGCGCCAGGCAGCGGGCGACAGCGGGCAGGACCTTGGCCAGCGAGATGAAGGAGACGTCGACCGTGGCCAGCTCCGGGCGGAAGGGCAGGTCGGCCGGGGCCAGCCCGCGCGCGTTGAGCCGCTCGATCACGGTCACGCGCGGATCCTCCCGCAGGCGCAGGTCGATCTGCCCGTAGGCGACGTCGAGCGCCACGACCCGGGCGGCGCCGCGCTGCAGCAGGCAGTCGGTGAAGCCACCGGTCGAGGCGCCAACGTCGAGGCAGTCGCGACCGGCGACGTCGATCCCGAGCGCGTCGAGCGCGTTTTCGAGCTTCACGCCACCGCGGGAGACGAAGCGCGGGCCCGGATCGAGGACGAAGTCGGCGTCGGGCTCGACCAGCTGGCTGGGGCGCAGCGCGACCGGCCCGTCGTCGCCGACCCGAACCTCGCCGGCCCGCACCGCGCCGGCGGCTGCCGAGCGCGACGGAAAGAGGCCGCGCTCGGCCAGAACCGCGTCTATCCGCGCCTTTATCACGGCTCAACCGTACAGCCGCCCCGTACGCCCTGCGGACACCGATTGCCGGTTCAGCGGGACCTTAGAAACGGGTAGGACAATCGGACTCACAAGTCAGGGGCTTTCTCCAGGCGGCCTCTGTGACTCGCCTCACACACAAATCGCACGTATGTTCGTATGCTGGTTCAAGGATTCAAGGAGGACCGATGAGAGACTGAACAACGAACTTCCTGGCTGGGCTCGGCGCCGCCTCATATGGCGCATCACTCCGAGATGCGCCCGCGGCAAATAAGGGCTCACCTACCTCCCACGGATCCACATATATAGAGATACATATATCTCCTCCCTGTAGTAACCCCAGAAGCGCCCCGCCTCCCCGGAGGGGCGTTTTCTGTTGGGATGGGTCTTGTTAGAGCCGAATGCGGGGCATTGCCAGCACCGATCCAGGCGGCGTCGCCGATCTCACGAGCCAGCCAATGCGCCAGTAAATGCGC
>CAVVHQ010000013.1:0-25946 GCA_963748075.1 uncultured Solirubrobacterales bacterium
CCGCCACTTGATCGAGCAGCCGACCGGCTCGGTCTCAGCCGGTTCGGGCGCGGAGCCGGTGAGGATCGCCTCGAGAGCGGAGCGCAGCCAGGCGGCGGCTCGAGCGGCGTCCCGATGGTCGGAGTCGGGGGCTCCGCGGTAGCGGAGGCGCAGGGCGGAGTCGAAGACGAACAGGTCAGGGGTGGTGCGGGCGCCGTAGGCCCTTGCCACCTCCTGGCTCGCGTCGTGCAGGTAGGGCATGCCCCACTCCTCGGCGTCGTAGCGCTCCGCCATCGCCTCGGGCGAGTCGGCCGGGTAGCGGTCGGCGTCGTTGGAGTTGACCGCGAGGAAGCGCACGCCGCGGCCGGCGTACTCGCGGGCGGCGGCGGTGAGGCGGTCGTGCCAGGCAAGCGCGTAGGGGCAGTGATTGCACGTCCAGAGCACGACCGTCGCCGGCGCCTCGCCCGGCGCCGGCAGCGCCACCGCGTTGCCTTCGGTGTCGGGCAGCGCCAGCTCTGGCGCCGCGTCGCCGATCCCGATCCCGTCTGCGGTCATCCCTCTGCCTCCTTCGTCGAGCGGTCGGAGGGCTTTACGCTAACGATCGCGTCGCCCCGGCCGCAGCGCGTCGCGCACGTCCTCCGGGTCGGGCAGCGCCGAGATCCGCCCGTCGCGCAGCCGGTACACGCGGCAGGTGAGGCCGACGGGCTCGTCGCCTGGCTCCTGCACGTCGCGACCGTCGATGCGGATCGTCGGCGAGCCGACGAAGCCCTCCCGCTCCGCCTCGCCGTCCGTGTGCACCTCGCGGATCTCGAGCGCCTCGGGGTCGAGCCCGGCCGCCACCATCTCGGCGCGGACGAGGCGGACCGCCTCCTCCCAGCTCGGGCATCCCGACCACCAGAGCAGCTCGACCCGAGGGCCCGCGGGCGTCAATGTCCCGCCGCCTCGAGTGCCCTGTCCAGCGCCGCGGAGATCAGATCGGGCCGTTCGATCTGCGGGTAGTGGGCGGCATCGGGGAGCTCGATCGCCTCGACCCCCGGGCGCAGGGCGCGCAGGCCGTCCAGCACCGCGGTGTTGGCGACCGGGTCGCGCAAGCCCCAGGCCAGGGTCAGCGGGCCGGGCCAGTCGCGGATCGCGCCGTGCCAGCGCTCGGTGAAGCGTTCGCGCTCGTCCATGTAGTGAATCGTCTTGCGGACGATGCGCCGGTCCCCGCCGTGGGTGATCAGCGACCACTGGTCGGCCGCCTCCTCGGCGCTCAGCGGATGCTCGGCCGAGAAGACCCGGCCGAACTGGACGCGGAAGCCCCGCTCGCTGCTCAGGCGGGCGAACAGCGGTCCGAGCGGGCTGCGCAGCAGGCGTTGGCCGATCCTCGGCTTCGCCAGGTGCAACAGCATGCTGCCGTTGAACAGCAGCGCGCCGGTCATGCGCATCTCCAGCTCGCCCCGCAGGTCGCGCGCCATCAGCTCGGTGGCCACCGAGGTCCCCATGTCGTGCCCGACCACGAAGACCGGCGGCGAGCCGGCGCGGCGGACCAGCTCCTCGGCCGCGTCCGCTTGCCAGGCGAGCGTGTAGAGGTGGTCGGGCGGCTTCTCGGAGAGGCCGAAGCCGAGGAAGTCGAAGGCCAGCGTGGCCTCGCCGGCCGGCCGCCGCGCGAACAGCGCGCGCCAGTCGTAGGAGCTGGAGGGGAAGCCGTGCAGGAAGAGCAGCAGCACCTCGTCCCCGCCCCCGCGCCGGCGGACGAACAGCTTGCGGCCCAGCACCTCCTCGATCGCTCCCTCGTCGCGCCAGCGCTGAACCCGCTCGGTGAGCATCATCGCTTCTCTCCGCCGGCGACGAACCCCTCCGGCTCCTCGACCACGGTGTTGACCAGCTCGCCGATTCCCTCGATCTCCACCTTCACCGTGCTGCCCACCTTGAGCAGGTTGTCGCGGACCGGCTTGCGGCCGAGGCCGACCCCGGCCGGGGTGCCGGTGGCGATCACGTCTCCGGGCTCCAGGGTGAACGCTTCGGAGAGGTGGGAGACCTGCTGGAAGCAGTCGAAGACCATCTCGCTGGTGCGGGCGTCCTGGCGCAGCTCGCCGTCGACGAAGCAGCGGATCGCCAGGTCGTGCGGGTCGCCCAGCTCGTCGGGCGTGACCAGCCACGGGCCGAGCGGCCCGTGCGTGTCGAAGGACTTGCCGATCGTCATCGTTTGCGCCCGGCCCTGCCAGTCGCGCACGCTGACGTCGTTGGCGCAGGTGTAGCCGGCGATCACCTCGTGGGCCCGCTCTGCGGGAACGTGGCGGCAGCGCCTGCCGATCAGCACCGCCAGCTCCGCCTCGTAGTCGAGGAAGGTCGAGACCTTCGGCATGTGGACCTCGGCGCCCGGGCCGACCACGCAGGTCACCTGCTTGTTGAAGAAGACCGGGACCTCGGGGGCCTCCATGCCCAGCTCGGCGATGTGGTCGCGGTAGTTGAGCGCGATCGCCAGGTACTTGCGGGGGGACGCGGGGGCGAGCAGGGTCACCTCGCCGAGCCCGAGGCGAGGCGCCTCCCGGACCAGCTCCTCGAGGCGGATCGGGCCAAGCCCGTCCAGCGCGGCGGCGGGTTCCGCCGGCGCCCCGCCGCAGGAGAGGTCGAGGACCTCCTCTTCGTCGACGATCCCGAGCGCCGGAGAGCCGCCCGGCGTTGCGAAACGGCAGAGCCTCATCGCGCCTGGACTCTCGCATACGGCGACGCCGATCGGCGACCGCGGTAGACATTTGGGTCACATAGCGGTCGAAAGGTCGACCGCGCCAACTGGACGGCCAATTACGGATACGATCCAGCCGTCGCAGGAGCATCATCGGTGTTGAACGGCAACCGACCCGGGAGCCTCCCATGAGCCGTCACCCAATGCCAGCCGCGGACGCCGCCTGGCTCCACATGGACCGGCCGACCAACCCGATGGTCGTCAACGGCCTCGTCGTGCTCGCCGAGACGCCCGACTTCGACGCTGTCGCCAAGGTGCTCGAGCAGCGCCTGGTCGCCCGCTTCCCCCGCTTCCGGCAGCGGATTGCCGATTCGCTGGGCCGGGGGCCGGCCTTCGAGGACGATCCGTCCTTCGACCTCGACAACCATCTGCACCGCCTGGTGCTGCCGGCGCCCGGCGACCGCGCCGCGCTCGAGGCGACGGTCAGCGAGCTGGTCACCCCGTCGCTCGAGCCCGGCAAGCCGCTGTGGCACGCCTACGTGATCGAAGGCTACGAAGGAGGCGCGGCTGTCCTCTGGCGCATTCACCACTGCATCGCCGACGGGATCGCCCTCGCCCGCGTCATGCTCTCGATCACCGACGGCGGTGGCGAGAGCGACGGGCCGCCCCCGTCGGACGCCGCCTCAGGCACGCTGGGGCGCCTCGCGAGTGCTTCCCGCAGCGCGATCTCGGCGATCCGCGGGCTGGGCGCCGCAGCCGTCCACGAGGGAGTGGAGACGCTGGCCCATCCCGACCACCTTCGTGAGCTGGCGGGGACCGCCCGGCGCGACGTCTCGACCGTGGCGAAGCTCCTCGCTTCCCCGGCGGACCCCCCGAGCGACCTGCGAGAGCCGCTCTCCGGCGTCCGCCGGGTGGCCTGGTCGGAGCCGATCGCGCTGGCGGAGATCAAGGAGGCGGCGCGACTGCGGCGGGTGACGATCAACGACCTGCTGGTCAGCGCCTTGTCCGGCGCGCTGCACGAGCTGCTCGGCCCAAACGGCCGGCTGCCGGACGAGATCCACGCGATGGTTCCCTTCAACTTGCGTCCCCTCGACGAGCCGGTCCCCGCCGACCTCGGCAACGACTTCGCGCTGATCCTGCTGGAGCTTCCGGTCGGGGGTATCGGGCCGGCCGAGCGCCTCCGCGAGGTGAGCAGCCGGATGGACGAGATCAAGAGCACGCACGAGGCGCTGCTCGCCTACGGCGTCGTCAGCGCGATCGGCCTCACGCCGCCGTGGGTAGAGGACCGCCTGATTGGCTTCTTCACGGACAAGGCCAGCCTGGTCGTCACCAACGTCCCCGGCCCGCGCCAGCAGCTGCACTTCGCCGACGCGCCGGTCAGCGGCGTTCTCGTCTGGGCGCCGTGCTCGGGCAGCCTCGGGATGACCGTGAGCATCTTCAGCTACAACGGCGAGGTCACCGCCGGCTTCATGACCGACACCGCACTGATCGCCGATCCCGGGGAGATCGTCCGCGCCTACGAGGACGAGCTGCGCCGGCTGGTCCCCAATAGGTCGGGGCAGAGCGGGTCACCGGAGGCGGCCGGCTCGGCAGAAGGCGTCCCGCCCGGCTGAGCTCCGGGCTTCGGCGGGTTGTGGCTCACCGGCCTGAGGCGCTACCGTCGCAGAGGAAGCTACGAACTGGAGGGATCGCATGGACACCGACCTTGATTCCTATCGCGAGCAGAGCCTCGATACCTGGGGGCAGATGGCCCCGGGCTGGGAGGAGCGGAACGAGTGGATGATCGAGGTCGCCGGGCGCATCAACGAGTGGGTGCTCGAACGGGCTGACCCGCAGCCCGGGCACACCGTGCTCGACGTCGCCGCCGGCCCCGGCGACCTCGGCTTCCAGGCGGCGGCGCGGGTCGGCCCCGAAGGGCGCGCGCTGTCGACGGACTTCTCGCCCGAGATGGTCGAGGTGGCCCGGCGGCTCGGCGCGGCGCAGGGCTTAGACAACGTCGAGTACCGGGTGCTCGACGCGGAGCGGATGGAGCTGGACGACGAGAGCGTCGACGCCGTGGTCTGCCGCTGGGGGTACATGCTGATGGCCGACCCGGCGGCCGCTCTGACGGAGACGCGGCGGGTGCTGCGTGGCGGCGGCGCGCTCTCCTTCGCGGTCTGGGCGTCACCCGAGCGCAACCCCTGGGCCGCCCTTCCTGCGATGACCCTCGTCCAGCGCGGCCATGTGCCGCCCCCCGAGCCGGGCGCGCCGGGGATCTTCGCGATGGCCGATCCTGACCACATCCGCAGCCTGGTCGTCGAAGCAGGCTTCGACGAGCTCGAGCTGGAGGAAGTCCGCTTCGACTTCCGCTACGCCGACTTCGACGACTTCTGGGACGTGTTGATTCGCCTCGCGGGCCCGCTGGCGCGCGCGATCAAGGCGTTGCCCGAGGACGAGCGCCAGGCGACCCGCGAAGCGATCGAGGAGAGCGTCTCCTCCTTCCGCAGGGAGGACGGCTCCTACGAGATGTCCGCCGTCTGCTGGGGAGCGGTGGCGCGCTGAGCGGAGGCTCAGCCCAGCTCGCCGACCAGCTGCGCCACCCGCCGCTCGATCTCCTCGCGGGTGGCGCGGACCTCGGCGAGCGGGCGGCCCTTCGGGTCGGGGAGGTCCCAGTCGAGGTAGCGCTTGCCGGGGATGTAGGGGCACTCGTCGCCGCAGCCCATCGTCACCACGACGTCGGCCCACTCGGCGTCCTCACGGCTCAGCTCGCGGGGGACGCGGTCGCTGAGGTCGATGTCCAGCTCGCGCCATCGCCTCGACCACCTCGGGGTGGACGTGGTCGCCCGGGGTGGTGCCGGCCGAACGGGACTGGTGCCGACCGTCGGCGGCGCGCGCGAAGAGCGCCTCGCTGATCTGCGAGCGCCCCGCGTTGTGCAGGCAGACGAAGAGAACCCGACTCACGATTTCTCCGCCGACGGGCCGATATGTCCACTCGGAGTGGACATATCGGCCCGTCGGCGAGGGGTTGGGGTGCCGCGGACGAGCTGGTAGGCGAGGGCGCCGAGGGCGGCGCCCGCCACCGGGGCGACGAGGTAGATCCAGAGGTCGTGCAGTTCGCCGGTTACGAGGGCGGGGCCGATCGAGCGCGCCGGGTTCATCGACGCCCCGGTGATCGGCCCGCCGAACATGGCGTCGAGGCCGATCACGCCGCCGATCGCGATCGCCGCCCCGGCGCCGACCGCGCGGGTGTCGGTCGCCACGGCCATGATCGTGAACATCAGGAAGGCGGTCAGCACCGTCTCGTAGACCAGGGCGCTGCCGGTCCCCACGCTGGGCAGGGTGGCGCCGAGCGAGGCCGGCTGGCTGGGCCAGATCGCCAGCAGCAGCGCCGCCCCCGCGATCGCCCCGAGCAGCTGGGCGCCGACGTAGACGAGCGCGTCGCGGGGCGGGAAGTGGCGGGTGAGCGTGAAGGCGAGGGTGACGGAGGGGTTGAGGTGGGCGCCGGAGAGGTGGCCGGTCGCGTAGACCATCGCCATGATCACCAGCCCGAAGACGAGCGCGATGCCGACCGTGCCCAGGGCGCCCGGGTGCTCGGCCTCGGTGACGATCGCCCCGCAGCCCGCGAAGACCAGCGTGAAGGCGCCGATCGCCTCGGCGGCGGCGCGGCGCGGCAGGTCGGGACGGCCGCTCACGTCGCCGTCGCCGGCGTCGCGAACACCTCGCGCACCGCGTCTAGCGCCCCCGGCACGAGGCGGAAGTAGCTGTAGGTGCCGCGCGCCTCGCGCTCGATCAGTCCCGCCTCGACCAGCTGCTTGAGATGGTGGCTGACGGTGCCCTGCGAGAGCTCGAGCAGCGGCTGCACCTCGCAGACACATACCGGCTCGCCCTCCGCCGCCAGCAGCAGGTTGACGATCCGCAGCCGGTGGCGGTCGGCGAGCGCCTTCAGCACGGCCTCCAGCTCGCCGGCCCGCTCCTCGGAGAGCGACGATCCGGCCAGCGGCGTGCAGCAGTCGATCACCGGCAGCTCGGTCACGGTCGCGAGAATACCAGTCTTCATCGACGTATCTCGATGAAATGATATTAAGGAATCTTGCACTTTTTTCTAAATATACTGCTACGATTCTCGCCATGGCAAGCGTTGCCGAGAGCGCGAAGCTGGTCGACGGCATCGTCAGGCTCCGCCGTGTCGAGCGGATGCCGGAGGCGGCGGCCGAGGTGCGGCCGGTGCGCCGCGAACTGGAGGCTCGGCTCGGCCCGACCCTTTCGCGGTCGCGCGCCGCGCGGATCCTAGGGGTCAGCCAGCCGGCGCTGGATCGGTGGGTGGCGGCAGGGCAGGTTCCGGTCGTGATCGCTCCGAGTGGCCGCCGGGAGGTACCCCGGCAGTTCGTCGTCGAGCTGCGGGAGGCGATCGACGAGCTGCTTGGGGAAGGCCGACATCGACACCTGCTCGGCGCCGCGCTCGCCGCCCGCCGCGACGCGGCGGCGAAGCTGGGCGGCGGCACGGCGGACGCGGCGTCCCATCGCCCTCGGCCGGCCGTCGGTCACAGGACCGCCGAGCGCCGTGCTCGCGTCTATCACCGCGTGGTCGCCGATCGCCTCGACGAGGCGATGCTCGAAGACGCGCGCGAGCGCGTCGAGCAGCTATCCGCTGAGGGGCATCTCGATCCCCGCTACACGGACCGCTGGCGCGAGCTGCTTGCCCGCCCACGCGACGAGGTCGCTCGCGCGATCGTGGCCGACACCCAGACCGGCAGGGACCTTCGCCAGAACAGCCCGTTCGCCGGGGTCCTGAATGAGCAGGAGCGCCGCCGGATCATCGAGGCGAATCCCTGAGGGCCGATGCAGCGCGCAGAGCTGGAGCACGTGATCCGCGCTGCCGCGGCCGTGGCAGATGACGCGGACATCGTCGTCGTCGGCAGCCAGGCGATCCTCGGCCAGTTCCCCGACGCCCCCGACTCGATGCTCGGCTCGCGGGAGGCGGACGTCTATCCGCGCAATTGCCCGGAGAGGAAGGACGAGATCGACGGCAGCCTGGGCGACGGCTCCTACTTCGATTCGACCTACGGATACTTCGCCCACGCGGTCGGGCCGGAGACGGCGACGCTGCCGGCCGGCTGGGAGGAGCGGTTGGTGGCGGTGCGGAACGAGAACACCGGTGGGGCGACCGGCTGGTGTCCAGAGGCCCACGACCTCGTCCTCTCCAAGTGCGCCGCCGGACGGGAGCGCGACTGGGAGTTCGCGGAGGAGGCGATCCGGCACGGCTTGGCGGATCCGGACGAGCTGTTGCGGCGGCTGGACGACATGCCGGTCGCCCCCGACGGGCTCGACCGCCTACGTCGCACGGTGGAGGGCGTCGTTGCACGCGCCGAAGTCGGCAGGCCCTAACATCCGAGAGGAGCGATGAGGCTCGCTCCCTAAGCGCGGCCGCGAGCCGCTGATGGCCTCTACCACGTCCACCGACGCTGATAGGAGGCTGCGTACATGCGACTGCCGCGACTCGACCGCCGCGAGCTGGGGGCGATCTACGTGGGGGGCGTGGCCGGCGCCCTGGCCCGGGTCGGGCTGGCCGAGCTGGCCCCGCACGGAACCGCGAGCTGGCCCTGGGCGACCTTTGCCGCAAACATGGCGGGGGCGCTGCTGCTCGGCTACTTCGTCACCCGGCTGCAGGAGCGGCTGCCGCCGTCGAGCTACCGGCGGCCGCTGCTCGGCACCGGCCTCTGCGGCGCCCTGACCACCTTCGCCACCGTCCAGCTCGAGCTGTTCGACATGCTCGACTCCGGTCACCTCGGTTTGGCCGCCGCCTACGCCGCCGCGACGCTCGCCGGCGGCTTCGCCTGCGTCCACTTCACCACCGCCGCGGTGCGACGGACGAGGCTGGTGCGATGAGCGCGGCCGGCTGGATCGCCATTGCGGTGCTGGGCGGAGCCGGGGCGCTTGCCCGCTTCCTGTTCGACGCGGCGCTGGCCGAGAGCGCCGCCGGCCCCTTCCCTGTCGGCACGCTGGCCGTCAACCTGAGCGGCGCCGCCGCCCTGGGCCTGCTCGCTGGCGCGGCCCTGCACGGCGCCGCGCTGACGATCGTCGCCGGCGGCGGGCTCGGCTCCTACACCACGTTCTCGACCTGGATGTTCGAGTCCCAGCGGCTCGGCGAGGCGGGGCGCACCGGCATGCTCTGGCTGAACGTCGGCCTCTCGCTGCTCGCCGGGCTGCTCGCGCTGGCGCTCGGCCGCTGGCTGGGAGGCGCGCTATGAGCGTGGAGCGACCAAGCGTGCCTCCGAACCCCGAGCGCAGCGAGCGTGCATGTCTGGTTCTGCGCGAGCGAAGCGAGGGTGAGGCCCTTGATTTCTGGTTCTTCGCGCCAAGAGCGAAGCGGGAGGACTTGTGGTGAGCGCGGACCCCCCCGGCGACGACGCCCTCAAGCTCACCTTCTACTTCGGCGAGCACGACCGCCACGACGGGCGCTTCCTCTCGGCGGCGATCCTCGACCTGTTCGAGCGGCGGGCGCTGGCGACCAGCGTCCTGCTGCGCGGGGCGGAGGGGTTCGGGGCGGGGCAGCGCCTGCAGACCGACCGCCTGCTCTCGCTCTCCGAGGACCTGCCCCTGGTCGCCGTCGCGGTCGACGGCCGCGAGCGGATCGAGGCGGTCGTCCCGGAGCTGATCGAGATGGCCGGCGACGGCCTCCTCACCCTGGAGCGGGCCCGCTTCGCCGCCGACGACCACGGCCCGGCGGGCGAGCCGCACGAGGAGGTGAAGCTGACCGTCTACGTCGGCCGGCGGCAGCGCCTCGGCGGCGTTCCCGCCCACGTCGCCGTGGTCGCGGCGCTGCACCGCCACGGTGTCGCGGGCGCCACGGTCCTGGTCGGTGTCGACGGCACGGTGGGCGGGGAGCGACGGCGCGCCGGTCTCCTCTCGAGCAACGCCGCCGTGCCGGCGATGGCGATCGCGGTGGGCGAGCGCGGGTCGATCGCCGCCGCGCTCGCCGAGCTGGAGGGCACGATGGAGCGACCGCTGGCCACCCTGGAGGCGATCCGCGTCTGCAGGCGCGACGGGCGCGCGCTGGTCCGTCCCCGCCCGCTGCCGGACTGCGACGCGGCCGGGCTGAACCTGTGGACGAAGCTGATGGTCTACTGCTCGGAGCGCTCCGAGCACCGGGGTCACGCCCTGCACTTGGAGCTGATCCGCCGCCTGCGGGCCGAGGGCGCCGCCGGCGCCACCGCGCTGCGCGGCGTCTGGGGCTACCACGGCGATCACGCCCCGCACGGGGACCGCCTGCTGGCGCTGCGCCGCCACGTCCCGATCGTCACCGCGATCGTCGATACGCCCTCACGCTGCGAGCGCTGGTTCGAGGTCGCCGTCGAGCTGACCGCGGAGACCGGCCTGCTGACCGCGGAGACGGTCCCGGCGCTGCGGATCAGCGGCCCCGGCGGTCACCTCGAGGGCGGGCTGCGGCTCGCCGACCTGCGCGCCTGAGGTCACCAGCTGGGGGCGAGGGTCGCATCCGGCCTCGGCCGCGAGGCGTCCGCGCCCGTCTCTACCGTGAGCGGAGGATGACCCAGCAGGCACTTTCGGACTCGCTTGAGACGAAAATCACAGGGGCCCCGGCCCCGGTCCGGCTGCCCCTGCGGGACCTCGAGGACGGCCAGCGGGTAAAGGGGGTCTACGCGGTGCGCGAGCGCGAGCTGCGTCGCAAGCGCAACGGCGAGCCCTGGCTGCGACTGGCGCTGGGCGACGCCACGGGCTGCGTCGAGGCGGTCTCCTGGGAGGACGCCGAGGCGCGCTACGCGCTCGCCGTCCCCGGCACCCCGGTCTTCGTCGTCGGCGTCTTCGAGGTGAGCGAGCGCTGGGGGGCGAAGGCCAAGCTCTCCGAGCTGCGCGAGGCGGCGCCGGGGGAGTTCGAGCCCGGGGACCTGGCGGCCGAGTCGGAGGCCTCGCTGGAGAGCCTCGAGGGCAAGCTGCGCCAACTGCTGGACACCGTCCAGGAGCCGCAGCTCCGCGAGCTGCTCGACCGCTTCTTCGGCGAGCGCTCGGAGATCTGGGCCCGCTTCCGCGACGCGCCGGCCGCCAAGTTCTACCACCAGGCCTACCGCCACGGCCTGCTCGAGCACACTGTCTCGGTCGCCCAGGCGGTCAGCGCCGCCGCCAACTTCTTCCCCGGGATCGACCGCGAGGTCGCGGTCGCCGGTGCGCTGCTGCACGACATCGGCAAGACCGAGGCTTACAACGCCGACCCGCTGGCGATCGACCTCACCGACGCGGGCCGCCTGCAGGGCGAGATTCCGCTCGGCTACTACACGGTGCGCCGCCAGATCGAGGAGATCCCCGGCTTCGACCCCTCGCTCGCCCAGGCCGTCCTTCACATCATCCTCAGCCACCACGGCTCGCTCGAGCACGGCTCGCCGGTCCTCCCCGCCACTCGCGAGGCCGTCCTCGTCCACATGATCGACAACCTCGGCGGCCGGCTCGGCAGCTTCGACCGCCTCGAGCGCGAGCTGCCGGCGGGTGAGTCCTGGTCGGCCTTCGACCGGGCGATCTCCGGTTCGGCGTACTTCGGCCAGCGCGAAGCGGCCTAACCTCGTCAGAACCCGCCAAAATGCGTGTTTCGGGGGTTCTCGTGGGGAGCCGGGCAGGGTGCTCTCACTATCCTGCGCCTTGTGGCGAAGGACACCGAGAAGCTGATCCGCCAGCTCTCGCTGATCTCCTTCCTGATGGCCCAGGGGAGGCCGGTCTCGGCCCTGGAGATCAAGCGCGAGGTCGAGGGCTACAGCGACATGAACGACGACGCCTTCGCGCGCCGCTTCTACGCCGATCGCGCCGAGCTGGAGAGCCTCGGCATCCAGCTCGGGGTGGAGAAGCCCGGGGAGGGGTTCTTCGAGGCGGAGCTCTACTCGCTGCCCCCCGAGAACTTCTACCTCGACCCGATCAAGTTCTCCGACGACGAGCTGGCCTCGCTGAGCACGGCGCTGTCGCTGCTCAGCGACGGCGGATTCGCCTACGCCGAGCCGCTGCGGCTCGCTCTCCAGCAGGTCGCCTGGGGTCACCCCAACCCGGTCAGCGAGGGCGAACGGGCGCCGGTCGAGATGGCGATGACCGCGTCGGCCGGCGGCCGCGACCTCTCGCAGCGCCTCTCGAAGATCGAGACGGCGATCTCGCGCCGCAAGACGATCGAGTTCACCTACTACACGATGGAGCGCGACGAGACCGAGAAGCGCAAGGTCGACCCCTACCACCTCGTCTTCCGCTCCGGCCAGTTCTATCTGATCGGCTACTCGCACGAGCGCGACGCGGTCCGCGTCTTCCGCCTCTCCCGGATCCAGGGCAAGGTCGGCTACGCCTCCAAGGCCGAGCACGACTTCAACCCGCCCGAGGACTTCGACCGCCGCGACTACGGCCAGCGCGCCGACTGGCAGCTCGGTGAGATCCGCGGCACCGCGAAGGTCTTCGTCCGCGACCGGATCGCCTGGCTGATCGAGCGCGACTTCGGCGCCTACGGCGAGCTGCGCCCGGCGAGGAAGGCCGACGGGGCGCCCGGCAAGGGCTCGGTCTTCGAGACTCCCTACGCGTCGGCGCGCGAGCTGATCGCCTGGGTGCTGCGCTGGCGCCAGAACGCCCAGGTGCTGGCGCCCGAGGAGCTGCGCGAGGAGGCCGACGGCCGCCTCGGCCTGCTCCACTCCCGCCACGAGAACGGCTTCGAGCCGGCCGAGACGGTCGAGCGGCCGCTGCGCGAGGCTCCGCGCCGCTCCCGCGCCAACGGCCGCGGCGAGGCGGCGATCCGCCCGGAGCGCTTCGCCCGCCTCGTCACCCTCGCCGGCTTGCTGATCGACTCCGCCAAGCGGAGCGAACGGCTGCGCGTCTCCGAGCTGCGGCAGCGGCTCGAGCTGACCGATGAGGAGCTGCGGGAGGACATCGAGCTGCTCAACGTCGTCAACTTCGGCGGCGGCACCTACGTCCTCTACGCCGAAATCCAGGGCGACGAGGTCGAGGTCGACTCCGAGCCCTACGGCGACAACTTCGCCCGCCCGGCGCGCCTGCTGCCGCTGGAGGCGAAGGCGCTGGTCGCGGCGATCGACCTGTTCGGCGACCGCCTGCCGCAGGGCGGCCTGCAGAGCGCCCGCGGGAAGATCGTCGCGGCGCTCGGCCACGATCCGTCCGAGGAGGGGCTGGAGATCGCCGCCGGCAGCGGCGGCGACGTCGAGGCGGCCCACGCCGTCAACGAGGCGATCGGCGCCCGGCGGGTGCTGGAGATCCAGTACTACAAGGAGAACGAGGACCAGTTCACCAAGCGCCGGGTCGAGCCCTACCGGCTGGAGAACGGCCGCGAGGGCTGGTACGCGGAGTGCTTCGACCTGACCAAAGGCGGCATCCGCCACTTCAAGCTCGACCGGATCAAGGAGGCGAAGGCGAGCGGCGAGACCTTCGAGCCGCGGCCGGAGGTCGAGGAGCTGGCCGGAGTCGAGGGCTGGATGACCGACGGCGAGGTGCCGACCGCGCAGGTCGCCCGCGTCTGGGTCTCGCCGGAGCGGGCCCGCTGGCTGCGCGAGGAGCGCACCGTGGTCGAGGAGCTTGCCGACGGCGCGGTCGTCGTCGAGCTGCCCTACGCGGGGACCTCCTGGCTGGTGCGCGAGATCCTCCGCGGGGCCGGCGACCTGGTCGTGCTCGAGCCCGGCGAGGCGCGCGAGGCGATCGCCAAAGAGGTCGCGGCTGGCGGCGCGTGATGCGTCGCTTGAGAGCCCGATCCGGGCAGGGGTTCCACTTAACTTTTTTTGAAGACAGTGGGTGGCCGTCCGAGGATGTTGCTCCGCAAAACAAGTACAAGACGTTCCACCCCTACCGGGACGGGCTCTGACGTGGACCACGCGCCGGGACGCGAGGAGATTCTGAGGGTCGTGGCGCCGAATCCGGGGCCGATGACGCTTGAGGGGACGAACACCTACCTGTATGGGTCGGAGCCGTGTGTCGTGATCGATCCTGGGCCGAACGATGCCGGGCACCTGGAGGCGGTGCGCATGGCGGCAGAGGAGCGGGGTGGGATCGGCGTGGTTTTGCTGACGCACTCGCACGGGGATCATGCGGACGGGGCGGAGGCGCTGGTGACGGCAGCCGCCGAGAAGCAGGCGCTGAAGGCCGGCGGGGCAGCCTGGAAGCCGGAGATCGTTCTGCCTCGGGACGGCGAGGAGCGGGCCGGCCTGCGCGTCCTGGCCACCCCCGGCCACGCCGCCGACCACGTCTGCCTGCTGACCTCGGACGGGGTGTGCTTCAGCGGCGACCTGGTGCTCGGCGAGGGCTCGACCTTCGTCCCGCCCGACGGCGGCTCGCTCGCCGCCTACATGGACTCGCTGCGCCTCCTCCAGGCCGAGCCCCTGGAGCTGATCTGTCCCGGCCACGGCCCCTGGGTGACCGACCCGGCGGCGAAGCTGGCCGAGTACGTCGAGCACCGCGAGATGCGCGAGCGCCGCCTGCTCGCAGCGCTCGAACGCGGCGAGCGCTCGCGCGAGGCGCTGCTGGCCGAGGTCTGGGACGACGTCCCCGCCGAGGTCCGGCCTGTCGCGGCCATTGTGATGGAGGCGCACCTGCAGAAGCTGGAGGCGGAGGGGCGGCTTCCTGGCCAGCTGGCCAACTGATACACAGAAAGGATGAGCGCCGTGCGACGCAAGCGGTTTGTGCGGGCCGGGCTGCTGGCCGGGGCCGCCGGCACCGGCCTGGCCGCCGCGACCGCCGCCGTCCTCTGGCACTTCCTCGCCCGCCGGCCGCTGCCCAGGCAGAAGGGGACGATCGAGCTGCCCGGGCTGGAAGGGCCGGTGCGGGTGCGGCGCGACCGCTGGGGAGTCCCGCACATCGAGGCCGACCATTCCGCCGACCTCTGGTTCGCCGAGGGCTTCTGCCATGGGCAGGACCGGCTCTGGCAGATGGACTTCTATCGCCGCGTCGTCTCCGGCCGCGTCTCCGAGTTCGCCGGCCCGGATGGGCTGCCCGTCGACCGGCTGATGCGGACGCTGGGGATGCGGCGCACCGCGGAGCGCGAGGAGGCGAGCCTCGACCCGGAGCTGCGCGCTCTGCTGGAGCGCTTCTGCGAGGGGGTCAACGCCGCCGCGACGAGCGCCAGGGCGCGGCCCTTCGAGATGCAGCTGCTCCGCCTCGACTTCGAGCCCTGGCGCCCGGCCGACGTCCTCGGGCTCGGCAAGCTGCTCGCCTTCGGCCTCTCGACCAACTGGGAGAAGGAGCTGCTGCGGGCCGACATGACCCGCGCCCTCGGTCCGGAGCTGGCCGCCAAGCTCGACCCCGGCTACCCGGCGGACAACCCGATCGTCACCCGGGAACCGTGGTCGGGCGACGGCCTGGCGCTGGCCGAGCAGATCGACGCGGTGCGCCGCGCCGTCGGCATGGCCGCCGAGGCGAGCGGCTCCAACAACTGGGCGGTGAGCGGCGCGCTGAGCGCGACCGGCTCGCCGCTGCTGGCCGGCGACCCGCACCTGCCGCCGAGCATGCCGGGCATCTGGTACCAGGTCGGCCTCACCCTCGGCGACCGCTTCGTCCGCGGCGCCTCGCTGCCCGGCATGCCGGGCATCTACATGGGCCAGAACAACGACGTCTGCTGGAGCTTCACCAACGTGATGGCCGATGTCCAGGACCTCTTCGTCGAGCGGATCGACGGCGAGCGCTACCTGTTCGAGGGCGAGTGGCGGCCGCTGGAGATCCTCCGCGAGGAGATCGCGGTGAAGGGCCGCGAGGCGCCGGAGGCGCTCGACGTCCACCTCACCCACCACGGGCCGATCGTCAACGAGGCGCTCGGCGCCGACGAGGCCGAGCCGCTCGCGCTGCGCTGGCTGGCGCTCGACCACCCGACCGCCTTCAAGGGGATGTTCGAGCTGCACGGGATCGGCTCCGGGCCGGAGCTGGTCGCCAAGCTGGAGGGGCACACCTCGCCCGCCTCGAACCTGGTCTGGGCCGACCGCCACGGCTCGATCGGCTACAAGCTGGTCGGCCGCCTGCCGCGGCGCCGCGGCGGCTGCCCGGACCTGCCGAAGCCGGGCTGGGAGGGCGAGTTCGAGTGGGACGGGGAGGTCCCCTACGACGAGCTGCCGGAGGTCGTCGACCCCGACAGCGACCTCCTGGTCACCGCCAACAACCGGATCGTCGGCAACGAGTACCCGCACCACATCACCAGCGAGTGGCTGGACGGCTACCGGGCGCGGCGGATCGAGGAGCTGCTGCGGGCCGGCGACGAGCACGACATCGAGGGCTTCGAGGCGATGCAGTCCGACAACCTCTCGATCCCCGGGCTGGAGACGGCGCGGCGGCTTGGCCGGCTGACCCCGGCCAGGCAGCGCGAGACGAGCGCGGTCGAGCGGCTGCGGAGTTGGGACGGGCGGCTCGATCCGGACTCGATCGCCGGGACGATCTACCAGGCCTTCCTGCTGCGCTTGGCGCGCGAGGTGGCGCGGGCGGCGATCGGCGACCGCGATCTCTGTGAGCGCTGGCTCGACCGCGCCGACAACGGCTTCACCCCGCACGTCACCTCGCCCTGGCGCTGGCACTCGCACCTGATGGGGCTCTGGGAGGAGGGCGACGAGGCGCTGATCGGGCGGCCCTGGGACGAGCTGGTGCTGGAGGCGCTGGCCGGGGCGCTGGACGACCTCACCGATCGCTTCGGCCCGGAGCCCGAGGCCTGGCGCTGGGGCCGCGTGCACGAGATGGAGTTCCCGCACGCGCTCGGCGCGGCGAACCCACTGCTGCACCGGCTGCTCAACCGCAGCCTCAGAGCGGGCGGCGCCCAGGAGACCGTCAGCCAGATCGCCTTCGACCCGAACGACCCCTACAGGGCTGTCTGGGCGCCGAGCTGGCGGATGGTCGCCGACCCGATCGCCCCGGAGCGCTCCCGCTGGCAGATGTTCACCGGCCAGTCCGGGCACCCCGCCAGCCCCCACTACGACGACCTCCAGTCGGACTGGCTGGAGGGCCGCACCCAGCCGATGGCCGGCGAGGGGCCCTGGCACGAGCTGTTGTTGGAGCCCCCGTCGAGATGACCGCGGCCCGGATGAGGCCGAGTGACGCTGCGCGGCTACGGCCCCTCCCCGACATCCCGCGTAGCGCTGCTACGCGGGAGTCGTGTCGTGACCGTCCCGCTTGGTCATCGGCCTCCCCGGACTCGCGCTCCTCTCGACGGTGACTCCAATTTTGCATTTGAGATTCAGCGGAGCCGAAACGTTGGCGGGGTGGAATGGTTGGTGGTAGATGCGGCGCTTCGCCCTTTGCCTGATCGCGCTGTGCGCGCTCCTGCCTGCGCACGCCGGCGCGAAGACGGTTGAGTTCCATGGCCATCGGGTCACGGTGCCCGGCGGCTGGCCGGCGATCCGCCTCGACGCCCACCCGCGCATCTGCGTGCGGCTCGACCGCAAGGCGGTCTATCTGGGCAGGCCGAGGGCGAACCAGCACTGCCCCGCCAGCGCGATCGGGCGGCGGCGGGCGATCCTGGTCGATCCTGGTGCGCGGGCCCGGGCGGCGCGGGAGAGGGCCAGGGCGAGCCGCGTCGCGCCCGCCCAGCTCTCCGCGACCTTCACCGGGCTCGGCTTCGACGCCTGCGCGGCGCCTTCGCGGAGCGCGATGTCGGCCTGGGGCAAATCGCCCTACCGGGCGATCGGCGTCTACATCGGCGGCGCCAACCGCGGCTGCTCGCAGCCGAACCTGACCGCAAGCTGGGTGGCCGACCACGTCGCCGCAGGCTGGCAGTTGATACCGACCTACGTCGGGCTGCAGGCGCCGACCAGCAGCTGCGGCTCCTGCGCGAAGCTGAGCGGCAGCTCCGCCGCCTCGCAGGGGACCGCCGCCGCCGACGACGCGGTCGCAGAGGCGCGCGCCGTGGCGATCGGGCCCGGCAGCCCGATCTACTTCGACATGGAGAGCTACTCGCGCACCTCGAGCGCCAGCAGCGCCACGCTCGCCTTCCTCGCCGCTTGGACGGTGCGCCTGCACGCCCTCGGCTACGACTCCGGCGTCTACAGCAGCGGCGCCTCCGGCATCGCCGACCTGGTCGCCAAGCTCGGGGGCGGCTACCTCGAGCCTGACGACATCTGGGTCGCCAACTGGGACGGCCGCGCCACCTCCTCCGACCCCTACCTGCCGGCAAGCGCCTGGAGCGGCCACCGGATCCGCCAGTACCGCGGCGGCCACGACGAGACCTACGGCGGGGTGACGATCAATATCGACAACGACTACGTCGACGGCTCCACCGCCGGCGCGACCGTGGCCAGCGGCGAGGACCCCAAGGGGCGCCTCGACTTCGTTGCCTCGCCTCGGCCGGGGCAGGTGAGGGTCGCCGGCTGGACCTTCGACCCGAACGCGCCGGCGCAGCCGCTGGCGATCCGCGCCTACGTCGGCGGCAAGCAGGGTCGGCGCGGCGCGGCTCCCTACGAACTGGGCCCGGTCGCGGCGCAGGCGCGGTCCGACGTCGCTCTCTCCCACCCGACGGCGGGCCCCGCGCACGGCTTCGACGTCAGCTTCCCGGTGGTGGCGAGCCGCCGGCAGCGGGTCTGCGTCTACGCGGTCGACGTCGGCGCCGGCTCCGACAAGGCGCTGGGCTGCCGGTCGGTCGGCATCCGGGTCCCGATCTCGCTCTCCCACATCATCGGGACGCGGAAGGCGCTTCGGGTCCGGCTCGAGTGCCAGTGGCCGGCCGGGGCGCAGTGCCCGGGCCGGATCGTGCTGCGCGCCAAGCTGCGGCTGCGCCGGGTGGTGCGGCGTCGGGGGAGACGGGTGGTGACGACCAGGACCGTCATGACGCCGATCGCGCGGCGCGCCTTCCGGCTGAGCGGTGGCCAGGCGCACGCCTTCTCCCTCCACCTGAGCAGGCGCGGCCGCCGGCTCACCCGGGGCGCCTCGAAGCTCCGTGCCCAGCTGCTCGTTGCGATCCCGGGCGGGCGCAAGGGGCACGTCCTGACGCTGCGGCGGGGGCACGGCTTGCCGCGCTGACCCGCCGCACCCTGCAGCCAGCCTGGGTTCAGTCCCAGGTCGCCATCGGCCGACCGTACAGAGCCCCGACGCGCGCGTTTTGCGCACAACGAAGCAATTCGGCAACGCCTTGCGCTCCCAATTGCGGCAGTCTTCCGGCCCGGGATGAGCCGCCGCGACCAGATCAGGCTGAGCGAGGGGGAGCTGCTCGAGCTGCTCGAGGGCGAGCGGGTCGCGGTCGTCTCCTCGCTCGGGCCGCGGGGCTGGCCGCACTCGATGCCGCTCTGGTTCGTGCCGCGCGACGGCGAGGTCTGGGTCTGGACCTACGCGAAATCGCAGAAGGTGCGCAATCTGGAACGCGACCCCCGCGCGACCCTGCTGGTCGAGACCGGCTACGAGTACGCCGAGCTGCGCGGCGCGATGATCGAGGCCGAGGCGGAGATCTACCGCGACTTCGAGACCGTGATCGGGTTCGCTGAGGAGCTGACCGTCCGCTACGCGGAGGGGATCTCCTCGGTCGAGGGCGACGCCAAGGCGGCGCTCGAAGCCCAGGCCCCGAAGCGGGTGGCGATCCACTTCAAGCCGCTCCGGGTTGCGACCTGGGATCACCGTAAGCTGGGCGGCTCCTACTGAGCAGCACGATGAGAACCGCGAAGATCGCAACCCTCCTGGCCCTCGTCCTGGCCCTCGCCCTCCCCGCCGTCGGCGCCGGCGGCAAGGCGCCGTCGGCGCCGCGCAGCTTCTTCGGCATCGTCCCGCAGAGCCCGCTGACCGGCACCGACGCCGAATACATGCGGGCCGGCGGGATCGGCAGCGTGCGCTGGCCGGTCGCCTGGGCCGGGGTGCAGCCGAGCGCCAAGGGCGGCTACCAGTGGGACGGGATCGACGAAGTCGTCGCAACCGCTGCTCGCCGCCACCTCACCGTGCTGCCCTTCCTCTACGCGACGCCATCCTGGCTCGCTTCGAAGTACACGACGCTGCCGGTCGCCAACGGCCGCCAGCAGGGCGCCTGGAGCGCCTTCGTGCGCGCCGCGGTCGCACGCTACGGGCCGCGCGGCAGCTTCTGGCGCCAGCACGGCCCCCGCTCGGCCGAACCGCTGCCGAAAACGCCGATCCGCACCTGGCAGATCTGGAACGAGGCGAACTTCTTCTACTTCGCCTTCCCGGTCTCCGTCTCCGGCTACGCGCGGACGCTGAAGCTGGCCCACAGCGCCGTCAAGGCGGTCGACCCGGGCGCCACGGTCCTGCTCAGCGGCCTGTTCGGCGAACCGGACCAGCGCGGGCGCCGCGGCATGCCCGCCGTGAAGTTCCTCGAAGCGCTCTACCGGGTGCGGGGGATCAAGTCCGACTTCGACGCCGTCGCCCTCCACCCCTACGCGGTCGACGCGGAAGACCTGGAGGAGCTGACCGAAGCGATGCGGGAAGTCGTGATCGCCAACCACGATCCCGGCGCCGGCCTCTACATCACCGAGATGGGCTGGGGCTCGCAGAACGACTTCCAGCAGGTCGCCTACGAGCAGGGGGTGAGGGGGCAGGTGCGCCAGCTGCGCGACTCCTACGACTTCCTGCTCCGCAACCGCGGCCGGCTCAACCTGAAGGGCGCCTACTGGTTCTCCTGGCAGGACCTCGAAGGCTCCTGCAACTTCTGCGACTCGGTCGGCCTGTTCCGGGGAGGGGCGCGGCTGCGGCCGAAGCCCGCCTGGCACGCCTTCGTGCGGCTCGCCCAGGGCCGTGCGCGGCCGTAGATGGCCGGCCCGGCGGACCGCGGCCCGGCGAAATAGCATCTGACGCCATGTCGCCCGCGGAACAGGGCCCGGTCTGGCTCGTCCTGCCCACCTACAACGAGGCCGGCAACATCGAGGCGTTCGTCGAGGCGGTGCGCGACAAGCTGCCGGCCTCGGCCCGCATCCTGATCGTCGACGACAACTCGCCCGACGGGACCGGCGAGATCGCCGATCGCCTCGCCGGGCGGCTGGCGGCGCTCAGCGTCCTGCACCGGCCGCGCAAGGAAGGCCTCGGCCCCGCCTATGTTGCCGGCTTCCGCCACGCCCTCGCCGCGGGCGCCGGCTACGTGGTCGAGATGGACTCCGACTTCTCGCACGACCCCGCCTACCTGCCGCGCCTGCTGGAGGCCGGCGAGCGAGCCGACCTGGCGATCGGCTCCCGCTACGTCGACGGCGGCGGGGTGACCGAATGGAGCGCCCTGCGACGCGCGATCAGTCGCGGCGGCAGCGCCTACGCCCGGCTGGTGCTCGGCGTCAAGGTCCGCGACCTGACCGGCGGCTTCAAGTGCTTCCGCCGCAAGGTGCTGGAGGCGATCGACCTCGACTCGATCTCCTCGCGCGGCTACGCCTTCCAGGTCGAGATGACCTACCGGGCGCTGGAGCGCGGCTTCGAGGTGGTCGAGGTCCCGATCGTCTTCCGCGAGCGCCGGGTCGGCGTCTCGAAGATGGACCGCTCGATCGTCGCCGAGGCCGTCTGGCGGGTGCCGTGGCTGCGGTTCGGCGGCTCGGCCCGGTGACCCGGCTGCTGGTCACCGGCGGCGCCGGCTTCGTCGGCTCCAACCTCGCGGTCGCGCTGGCGGCGCGGCACCCCGATTGGCAGCTGGCAGCGCTCGACAACCTCTATCGCCGCGGCTCCGACCTCAACCTGCCGCGGCTCGAGCGCGCCGGGATCGAGTTCGTGGGCGGCGACGTCCGCGAGCCCGGCGACCTCGCCCGCTTCGACCGGCTCGACGCGATCGTCGAGTGCTCGGCCGAGCCCTCGGCGATGTCGGGGATGGATGGAGACACCTCCTACCTCGTCCACACCAACCTCACCGGCGCTTACAACTGCCTCGAGCTCGCCCGCCGCACCGGCGCCCAGCTCGTCTTCCTCTCGACCAGCCGCGTCTACCCGGTCGAGCCGCAGCTCTCGCTGGCGCTCGAGGAGGCGGAGACCCGCTTCGAGCTGGCCGCCGAGCAGCCGCTGCCGGGCGCCTCCGCTGCCGGCATCGCCGAGGACTTCCCCCTGGAGGGCGCCCGCACCCTCTACGGCACGACCAAGCTCGCCGCCGAGCTGCTGATCGAGGAGTACCGAGCAGCCTTCGGGCTTCGCGCGGTCGTCGACCGCTGCGGCGTGATCGCCGGGCCCTGGCAGATGGGCAAGGTCGACCAGGGGGTGTTCACCCACTGGGTGCTCTCGCACCGCTTCCGTCGCCCGCTCCGCTACATCGGTTTCGGCGGCGAGGGCAAGCAGGTGCGCGACCTGCTCCACGTCGAGGACCTGGTCGACCTGGTCGAGCGCCAGCTGCTCGACCCGCAGCGCTGGGACGGCGCCGCCTTCAACGTCGGCGGCGGCCGCGGATGCTCGCTCTCGCTGCTCGAGGCGACCGAGATCTGCCGCGAGCTGAGCGGCAACGAGGTGCCGATCGAGCCGGTCGAGGAGACCCGTGCCGGCGACGTGCCCGTGTACCTTTCCGACTGTGGGCGGCTGTTCGAGTTCGACGAGTGGCGCCCGCGGCGCGGCGCCCGCCAGGTGCTGGCCGACATCGATGCCTGGATCGCCGCCGACGCGGAGCGGATCGGGCGGGCCCTGGAGATCGATGCCCCGGTGGCGGGAAGGGAGCAGGCGTAGATGCCGGTAGCGATCGTCAGCGGCTCGGGAGGGCTGATCGGCTCCGAGGCCGTCGGACACTTCGTCCGCGCCGGCTACGACGTGGTCGGGATCGAGAACGACATGCGGGCCGCCTTCTTCGGCCCGGAGGCCTCGACCTCCCACGTCACCGAGCGGTTGGTGGCCGAGCACCCCGAGTTCCGCAGCGAGAGCGCCGACATCCGCGACCGCGACGCGGTCGAGCGGATCTTCCGCGAGCGGGCCGGCCAGGTGGAGCTGGTGATCCATGCCGCCGCGCAGCCCTCGCATGACTGGGCGGCGAGCGACCCGCAGACCGACTTCGGCGTCAACGCCAACGGCACCCTCAACCTGCTCGAGGCGACCCGCGCCCACGCTCCCGAGGCCAGCTTCGTCTTCTGCTCGACCAACAAGGTCTACGGCGACACACCGAACCGGCTGCCGCTGGAGGAGCTGGAGAAGCGCCTGGAGCTGCCGGAGTCCCACCGCTACCACCGCGGCATCGACGCCTCGATGTCGATCGACGCCTCGACCCACTCGCTGTTCGGCGTCTCCAAGGCGGCCGCCGACCTGCTCGTCCAGGAGTACGGCCGCTACTTCGAGATGCCCACCGTCTGCTTTCGCGGCGGCTGCCTGACCGGCCCCCAGCACGCCGGCGCAAAGCTGCACGGCTTCCTCGCCTACCTGATGAAGTGCACGGTGACCGGCACCCCCTACACGGTCTACGGCTACGGCGGCAAGCAGGTGCGCGACAACGTCCACAGCGCCGACCTGATCGCCGCCTTCGCGGCCTTCCACGAGAACCCGCGCCCCGCCGCCGTCTACAACATCGGCGGCGGGCGACGCAGCAACTGCTCGATGCTGGAGGCGATCGAGGCCTGCGAGCGGATCGCCGGCCGCGAGCTGGGCTGGGAGATGGGGGAGGAGCCGCGGATCGGCGACCACCGCTGGTGGATCTCCGACCTGGCGCCGTTCGAAGCCGACTACCCGGAGTGGAGGCTGCGCTACGGGATCGAGGAGATCCTCACCGAGATGCACGAGCAGAACGCCGAGCGCTGGACGGCCGCCCCGGCATGAAGCTCTCGGTCCTGATCCCGGCGCAGAACGAGGAGGGCTCGGTCGGCTCCACGGTCGAGGGGATCGTGGCGGTCCTCGAGCGCGAGGGGATCGACTACGAGGTGCTGGTCGTCGACGACGGCAGCGTGGACTCGACCGCCGCCGTGGTCGCGGCGATCGCCGAGCACAACCCGCGGGTGCGCTGCCGGCCCTCGCATCACGAGAGGGGCTTCGGGATGGCGATCCGCGCCGGGCTGGACCTGTTCGAGGGCGACGCGGTGGTGATCGCGATGGCCGACGCCTCCGACGACCCAGAGGACGTCGTCCGCTACCACCGCCTGCTCGAGGAGGGCTGGGACTGCGCCTTCGGCTCGCGCTTCGTCCCCGGCGCCCGGGTTCACGACTACCCGCGCCTCAAGCTGGCGATCAACCGGCTCGCCAACTGGTTCATCCGCGCCCTCTTCCGCCACCGCTACAACGACACGACCAACGCCTTCAAGGGCTACCGGCGCGAGGTGGTCGAGACGATCCAGCCGCTGCTCTCCAAGCACTTCAACCTGACCGTCGAGATGCCGCTGAAGGCGGTCGTCCGTGGCCACAGCTACGCGGTGATCCCCACCTCCTGGACCAACCGCACGAGCGGCGAGGCGAAGCTGGCGATGAGGGAGATGGGCAGCCGCTACCTGTTCATCGTCCTCTACGTGTGGTTGGAGAAAGCCCTCAGCCGCGGCGACTACCGGGTGCGGGGGCGGGAGCGGGCCTCACCCAGAGCCTGAGCGTCCGACCGTCCGGCAGGGTCGTCGCCCAGGCGCGGTGGAAGCCGACCTGCCGCGCCGCGGCTTCGGCCTTGGCCTGGGTGATCAGCGGCGGGAAGTCGTCGATGTTGCGGCTCATCGTCAGCAGCATTCCGGGCGGCCCGCGTTCGGGGCTGTGCAGCTGCCGCACGTACGTGGCGACGGAGTCGGTCGGTTCGGCTTCGAGCTGCGTGAAGGGGATCGAGGTGTCGTGGTAGAGCAGCAGCGCCAGCTGGACGCTGTTCGAGCTGATCGCGCGGTGGCGGGAGGCGAAGGCAACGACGCCGGACTCGAGCCCCCCGGTGTAGATCCGCTTCAGGAGCTGGTTGGCGAGCAGTTGGTCAGCTTCGGGCCAGCCGCGGTCGCGGGCGACGAACTTGGTTGCGGGGCCGGGGACCTGCACGCGGATCGCGTCGACCGTGCGCGGGATGCCCTTCAACCATGGCTGCTCGCCGAAGCCGGGCACCGAGACCGACCGTGGCTTGGCGAGCTCCTCCCAGAGGCTGGAGGTGGCGGCGATGTTGAGCGCTGCGACGATCGCGACCAGGGCTGCGACGGGCGCAGCGGCGACGCGGTAATAGCGCAGCGCGAGAACCGCAAGCGGCGGCAGTAGCATCGAGATCGGCAGGGTGAAGCCGTTGCCGGTGTTGCGCGACGTCATCAATGCCGCGAATCCGGCGGCGAACACGAGGCCTATCGCGAAGGCGTCGGAGGCCGCCAGGCGCAGGAGCGCTTCGGAGCGGTCCTCGGCTGCCCAGACGCGGCGCACGGCGATCGCGGCAAGCGCGATCAGGCCGATCAGGACCAGCAGCATCAGCGGCAGCAGCAGGTCGTCGTAGACGATCTGGTCGACGATCCTCTTGAACCGGGCCCAGGAGACCACTGAGTGCTGAGCGCCGAAGTAGGCGCTCTCGGAGCCGTAGCCGAAGTCGGTCAGGTATTCCCAGACGGGCTTCAGGTTGTTGAAGTACCAGGTGCCGGCGACGAGGACCGCCACGACCGCCATCAGCGCCAGGTTGAGGAAGCGCTGCCTCAGGTCGCTGCGCTCGAACGCCAGAATCGCGACCAGCGCGGCCGCGAAGACGCCCGGCGCGTAGGCGACCGCCATCGTCCGCGCCAGCACCATCAGGCCGAGCGCGACTCCGCAGGCGACCGCCCAGCGGCGGACCCGCAACCGCTCGCTGCGCAGCAGCGCGTAGACGGCGCAGGAGAGCAGCGCTGCCGCCGGCAAGGCGAAGACGTATTCGCGGCTGAACAGCAGCGCCCCCTCGCTGGTTGCGACAGCGAGCGCGGCGAGCGCGCCCAGCCGCGGGCCGGCCAGCCGCTCGCCGATCCCGTACGCGGCGAAGGCGAGCAGGAGGAAGAAGCCGATCAGGACCGCGAATCCCTCCATCACCCCGGTTCTGATGAACAGCAGCACGGAGGTGAGCGCCGGGACCAGCGGCGCGGTCGGAGCCTGGCTCTGGATCGCCGACCACCAGCCGTGCAGTCCGCCGTTGTGAAAGCCCAGCCAGTCGGTCAGCGCGATCGACGTTGTAGCCCGCCTCGTCGACGTTCAGCGGGAAGCCCTTGCGGTAGGTCAGCACCCACCAGAAGTTCAACGCCGCCAGCAGCAGCACGCCGACGGCGACGGCCAGCGTCCAGCGGGCGCGTTCGCTAGCCGGAAGTCGCACGGTCTTCCACGCTCGGGGTCTTGCCCGTCGCGACCTCGGCGAGCAGCCGCGCCACTTCCCGCCCGTAGGCGTCCAGGGCGTGGCGGCGCTCGACGAGCGCCCGTGCCGACCGACCGATCCGCCGGCGCTCCTCGGGAGTCGAGCTGAGCGCTCGGTCGAGGCCCTCGGCAAGCGCCCTGATGTCGCCGGCCTCGCACAGCCATCCGGTCTCGCCGTCGTCGATCAGCTCCGCGAGGCCGAACACGG
>CAVVHQ010000014.1:0-40851 GCA_963748075.1 uncultured Solirubrobacterales bacterium
ACTCGATGCCGATGTGGTTCGTGCCCCGCGACGGCGAGGTCTGGATCTGGACCTATGCGAAGTCGCAGAAGGTGCGCAACCTCGAGCGCGACCCGCGCGCGACCCTGCTGGTCGAGACCGGCCACGAGTACGGCGAGCTGCGCGGGGCGATGATCGAGGCCGAGGCGGAGATCAACCGCGACTTCGAGACGGTGATCGGCTTCGCCGAAGAGCTGACCCTGCGCTACGCGGAGGGGATCTCCTCGGTCGAGGGCGACGCCGGGCGGCCCTCGAGGCGCAGGCGCCGAAGCGGGTGGCGATCCGCTTCCAGCCGTGCGCACGGCGACCTGGGACCACCGCAAGCTCGGCGGAACCTACTGAGCAGCTCGCTGAGACCCGCGAAGATCGCAGACCCTCCTCGCCCTCGTCCGCTCGCCCTGGCGCCTCGCCCGCCGTCCAAGCCGGCGGCGAGGCGCCGCGCGCGCCGCGCTCCTTCTTCGGGATCGTGCCGCAGACCCCGCTCACCGAAACGGACGCCGAATACATGCGCGCCGGCGGGATCGGCAGCGTCCGCTGGCCGCTCTCCTGGTCCGCGATGCAGCCGAGCCGAGCGGCGGATACCAGTGGGGGGGGCTCGACGAAGTCGTCGCGCTCGCGGCCCGCCAGCGGCTGCAGCGTCCTGCCCTTCGTCTACGGGACGCCGGGCTGGCTCGCCGCGCAAGCCGACGACCCTGCCGATCGGCGGCGGCCGCCACAGCGCGCCTGGATCGCCTTCCTGCGCGCCGCGGTGCAGCGCTACGGGCCGCGCGGCGGCTTCTGGCGCGAACACGGCCCGCGGCTCGGCCGAACCGCTGCCGAAGCTGCCGATCCGCAACTGGCAGATCTGGAACGAGGCCAACTTCTTCTACTTCGCCTACCCGGTCTCGCCGGCCCGCTACGCGCGCCTGCTGAAGCTGCGCACCGGCGCATCAAGAGCGCCGACCCGGGCGCCACGATCATCTCCGGCCTGTTCGGCGAACCGGACAGCGCGGCCGCCGCGGCATGCACGCCGTGCAGTTCCTCGAACGCCTCTACCGGGTGCCCGGGATCAAGTCGACTTCGACGGCGTCGCCCTGCACCCCTACGCGGTCAACGCCGCCGACCTGGAGGGGATGGCCGAAGAGATGCGCGAAGTCGTGCTCGCGCAACCACGACCCGGCGCCGGCCTCTACATCACCGAGATGGGCTGGGGCTCGCAGAACGACCCCAACGTGGTCGCCTTCGAGCAGGGCATCGCGCGGCCAGGTGCGCCAGCTGCGCCACGCCTACCGCTACCTGATGCCAACCGCCGCCGCCTCAACCTGCAGGGCGTCTACTGGTTCTCCTGGAAGGACATCGCCGGGCTCCTGCAACTTCTGCGACTCGGTCGGCTTCTTCCGCGCCGGCAACGGCTTCAAGCCGAAGCCCGCCTGGCACGCGTTCGTCGCGCCTCACCGGCGGCCGCCCGCGGCCGTAGAGCGCGCGCCGAGCGCTGCGGCGAGCGCGCCGCCGAATAGCATCGCCTCCATGCCGACCGCCCCGAACCGGGGCCGGCCTGGCTCGTCCTGCCCACCTACAACGAGGCCGAGAACATCGAGGCGTTCGTCGACGCCGTGCGGCGACAAGCTGCCGGCCTCGGCCCGGGTCCTGATCGTCGACGACAGCTCGCCCGACGGGACCGGCGAGATCGCCGACCGCCTCGCCGCCGGGCTGCGCGCGTCGAGCGTCCTGCACCGGCCGCGCAAGGAAGGCCTCGGCCCCGCCTACGTCGCCGGCTTCCGCCACGCGCTCGCCGGGGGCGCCGGGCTGGTGGTCGAGATGGACTCCGACTTCTCCCACGACCCCGCCTACCTGCCGCGCCTGCTGAGGCCGCCGAGCGGGCCGACCTGGCGATCGGCTCGCGCTACGTCGCCGGCGGCGGGGTCAACGACTGGAGCGCCCTGCGGCGCGCGATCAGCCGCGGCGGCAGCGCCTACGCCCGGCTCGTGCTCGGCCTCGAGCGTGCGCGACCTGACCGGCGGCTTCAAGTGCTTCCGCCGCGAGGTGCTGGAGGCGATCGACCTCGACTCGATCGGCTCCCGCGGCTACGCCTTCCAGGTGGAGATGACCTACCGCGCGATCCAGCACGGCTTCAGGTGGCCGAGGTGCCGATCGTCTTCCGCGAGCGCCGGGCCGGCGACCTCGAAGATGGATGGCGCGATCGTCGCCGAGGCGGCCTGGCGGGTGCCGGCGCTGCGGTTCGGCGGGTTCGGCCCGGTGAACCGGCTGCTGATCACCGGCGGCGCCGGCTTCGTCGGCTCTAACCTCGGCGTCGGCCTCGCCGAGCGACACCCCGACTGGGAGGTGGTCGCGCTCGACAACCTGATGCGGCGCGGCTCGGAGCTGAACCTGTCACGCTTGCGCGAGGCTGGCGTCGAGTTCGTCCACGGCGACGTACGCGAGCCGGCCGACCTGCTCGCCGCCGGTGAGTTCGACGCGATGCTCGAGGGCTCGGCCGAGCCCTCGGTGATGGCGGCGGTCGACGGCGACGCCTCCTACTCGTGCAGACCAACTTGCTCGGTGCCTTCAACTGCCTCGAGCGGGCGCGCGAGGAGGATGCCTTCGTCGTCTTCCTCTCGACCAGCCGCGTCTATCCGGTCGCGCCGCAGCTGGAACTGGCGCTGGAGGAGGCCCAAACCCGTTTCGAGCTCGCCGCCGAGCAGCCGGTTCCGGGGGCCTGGCCAGAGGGAATCGCCGAGACCTTCCCGCTAGAGGGGCCCGCACCCTCTACGGCGCGACCAAGCTCGCGGCCGAGCTCCTGATCGAGGAGTATCGCGCAAGCATTCGGACTGCGCGCCGTCGTCAACCGCTGCGGGGTCATCGCCGGACCCTGGCAGATGGGCAAGGTCGACCAGGGCGTCTTCGCCCTCTGGCTGCTCGCCCACCGCTTCGGCCGCCCGCTCACGCTACATCGGCTTCGGCGGCTCCGGCAAGCAGGTGCGCGACCTTCTCCACGTCGATGACCTGGTCGACCTGGTCGAGCGAGCAGCTCGGCGCCGGAGAGCTGGGGCGGCGTCGTCGTCAACGTCGGCGGCGGTCGCGAGTGCAGTCTCTCGCTGCTCGAGACGACCGACCTCTGCCGCGAGCTGAGCGGCAAGAGGTGCCGATCGAGCCGGACGCGGAGACCCGGCCAGGCGACGTGCCCGTCTACCTCACCGACTGCGCCGGCTGTGCGATCTCGAACTACTGGCGGCCGCGGCGCGGCCCGCGGCAGGTTCTCGCCGACATCGCTTGACTGGTCGCCGCCGACGAGGAGCGGATCGCGCGCCGCGCTCGGACTTCGAGCTTCGACGGGGGAAAGGGGCAGGAGCGATGCCAATGGCGATCGTCACCGGATCGGGAGGTCTGATCGGCTCCGAGGCGGTCGAGCACTTCGTCGCGGACGGATACGACGTGGTCGGCATCGAGAACGACATGCGCGCCGCGCTTCTTCGGCCCGGAGGCCTCGACCTCGCAGGTGACCGAGCGGCTCGGCCGAGCACTCGCGAGTTCCGCACCGAGAGCGTCGACATCCGCGACGCCGAGGGCGTCGAGCGGGTCTTCGCCGAGCGCGCCGGAAAGGATCGAGCTGGTCGTCCATACCGCCGCGCAGCCCTCGCACGATTGGGCGGCGAGCGACCCGCAGGCCGACTTCGGCGTCAACGCCAACGGCACCCTCAACCTGCTCGAGGCGACGCGCGCCCACTGCCCCGACGCAACCTTCGTCTTCTGCTCAACCAACAAGGTCTACGGCGACACGCCGAACCGGCTGCCGCTCGTCGAGCTGGAGGACCGGCTGGAGCTGCCGGAGGGCCACCGGTACTACCGCGGCATCGACACCTCGATGTCGATCGAGCCTCACCCACTCGCTGTTCGGCGCCTCCAAGGCCGCGGCCGACCTGCTCGTGCAGGAGTACGGCCGCTACTTCGACATGCCCACCGTCTGCTTCCGCGGCGGCTGCCTGACCGGTCCCCATCACGCCGGCGCCCAGCTGCACGGCTTCCTCGCCTACCTGATGAAGTGCACCGCGACCGGCACGCCGTACACCGTCTTCGGCTACGAGGGCAAGCAGGTGCGCGACAACATCCACAGCGCCGACCTGGTCGCCGCCTTCGAGCCTTCCACGCGAACCCGCGCCCCGCCGCCGTCTACAACATCGGCGGCGGCCGCGACGCAGCAACTGCTCGATGCTGGAGGCGATCGAGATCTGCGAGCGGATCGCCGGGCGGGAGCTGAGCTGGGAGATGAGCGAAGAGCCGCGGATCGGCGACCACCGCTGGTGGATCAGCGACCTCGCGCCGTTCGACGCCGACTACCCGGACTGGCGGCTGCGATACGTGATCGAGGAGATCCTGCGGGAAATGTACGAGCCGAACGCCGAGCGCTGGACTGCCGCGCCGGCATGAAGCTCTCCGTCGTCATCCCGGCCCACAACGAGGAGGGTGGTCGGCGAGACGGTCGACGGTATCGTCGCCGCTCTCGAGCCGAAGGCATCGAGCACGAGGTGATCGTCGTCGACGACGACAGCGGGGACCGACCGCGGCTGTGGTCGAGGAGATCGCCGCAGCGCAATCCGCGAGTGCGCTGCCGCCTCTCCCACCGCAACGGCTTCGGCTTCGCGGTTCGCGCAGGCCTCGAGGCGTTCGAAGGCGACGCGGTGGCGATCGTGATGGCGGACGGGTCCGACGACCCGGAGGACCTGGTCTGCTACCAGCGCTTGCTCGAGGACGGCTACGAGTGCGCCTTCGGCTCGCGCTTCGTCCCGGGGCCACGGTAATCGACTACCCCCGCTCAAGCTGGTCATGAACCGCATCGTCAACTTCGGCATTCGCCTCCTCTTCCGCCACCGCTACAACGACACGACGAACGCCTTCAAGGCCTACCGGCGCGAGGTGATCGAGACCATCAAGCCGCTCCTCTCCCACCACTTCAACCTGACGGTCGAGATGCCGCTGAAGGCGGTGGTGCGCGGCTACAGCTACGGGGTCGTGCCGATCTCCTGGACCAACCGGAAAGCCGGGGTCTCCAAGCTGGCGATCAAGGAGATGGGCAGCCGCTACCTCTTCATCGTCCTCTACGTCTTGCTGGAGCAAGCGCTCAGCCGCGGCGATTACCGGTGCGAGGGCGGGAGCGGGCCTCACCCAGAGCCTGAGCGTCCGACCGTCCGGCAGGGTCGTCGCCCAGGCGCGGTGGAAGCCGACCTGCCGCGCCGCGGCTTCGGCCTTGGCCTGGGTGATCAGCGGCGGGAAGTCGTCGATGTTGCGGCTCATCGTCAGCAGCATTCCGGGCGGCCCGCGTTCGGGGCTGTGCAGCTGCCGCACGTACGTGGCGACGGAGTCGGTCGGTTCGGCTTCGAGCTGCGTGAAGGGGATCGAGGTGTCGTGGTAGAGCAGCAGCGCCAGCTGGACGCTGTTCGAGCTGATCGCGCGGTGGCGGGAGGCGAAGGCAACGACGCCGGACTCGAGCCCCCCAGCGTAGATCCGCTTCAGGAGCTGGTTGGCGAGCAGTTGGTCAGCTTCGGGCCAGCCGCGGTCGCGGGCGACGAACTTGGTTGCGGGGCCGGGGACCTGCACGCGGATCGCGTCGACCGTGCGCGGGATGCCCTTCAACCATGGCTGCTCGCCGAAGCCGGGCACCGAGACCGACCGTGGCTTGGCGAGCTCCTCCCAGAGGCTGGAGGTGGCGGCGATGTTGAGCGCTGCGACGATCGCGACCAGGGCTGCGACGGGCGCAGCGGCGACGCGGTAATAGCGCAGCGCGAGAACCGCAAGCGGCGGCAGTAGCATCGAGATCGGCAGGGTGAAGCCGTTGCCGGTGTTGCGCGACGTCATCAATGCCGCGAATCCGGCGGCGAACACGAGGCCTATCGCGAAGGCGTCGGAGGCCGCCAGGCGCAGGAGCGCTTCGGAGCGGTCCTCGGCTGCCCAGACGCGGCGCACGGCGATCGCGGCAAGCGCGATCAGGCCGATCAGGACCAGCAGCATCAGCGGCAGCAGCAGGTCGTCGTAGACGATCTGGTCGACGATCCTCTTGAACCGGGCCCAGGAGACCACTGAGTGCTGAGCGCCGAAGTAGGCGCTCTCGGAGCCGTAGCCGAAGTCGGTCAGGTATTCCCAGACGGGCTTCAGGTTGTTGAAGTACCAGGTGCCGGCGACGAGGACCGCCACGACCGCCATCAGCGCCAGGTTGAGGAAGCGCTGCCTCAGGTCGCTGCGCTCGAACGCCAGAATCGCGACCAGCGCGGCCGCGAAGACGCCCGGCGCGTAGGCGACCGCCATCGTCCGCGCCAGCACCATCAGGCCGAGCGCGACTCCGCAGGCGACCGCCCAGCGGCGGACCCGCAACCGCTCGCTGCGCAGCAGCGCGTAGACGGCGCAGGAGAGCAGCGCTGCCGCCGGCAAGGCGAAGACGTATTCGCGGCTGAACAGCAGCGCCCCCTCGCTGGTTGCGACAGCGAGCGCGGCGAGCGCGCCCAGCCGCGGGCCGGCCAGCCGCTCGCCGATCCCGTACGCGGCGAAGGCGAGCAGGAGGAAGAAGCCGATCAGGACCGCGAATCCCTCCATCACCCCGGTTCTGATGAACAGCAGCACGGAGGTGAGCGCCGGGACCAGCGGCGCGGTCGGAGCCTGGCTCTGGATCGCCGACCACCAGCCGTGCAGTCCTCCGTTGTGAAAGCCCAGCCAGTCGGTCAGCGCGATCGCGTTGTAGCCGGCCTCGTCGACGTTCAGCGGGAAGCCCTTGCGGTAGGTCAGCACCCACCAGAAGTTCAACCCGCCAGCAGCAGCACGCCGACGGCGACGGCGAGCGTCCAGCGGGCGCGTTCGCTAGCCGGAAGTCGCACGGTCTTCCACCCCCGGGGTCTTGCCCGTCGCGACCTCGGCGAGCAGCCGCGCCACTTCCCGCCCGTAGGCGTCCAGAGCGTGGCGGCGCTCGACGAGCGCCCGTGCCGACCGACCGATCCGCCGGCGCTCCTCGGGAGTCGAGCTGAGCGCTCGGTCGAGGCCCTCGGCAAGCGCCCTGATGTCGCCGGCCTCGCACAGCCATCCGGTCTCGCCGTCGTCGATCAGCTCCGCGAGGCCGAACACGGCAGTGGCCAGGACAGGCGTTTCCCGGGCCATCGCCTCGAGGACGGTGCGCGGCAGCGACTCCACGTCGGAGGCGCAGACGAGCAGATCGGCGATCCCGTACCAGCTCTGCACCTCCGCGGTGATCGGCACCAGCTCGATTCGGTCCGCGAGCCCCGACGACTCGATGTAGTCGGCCAAGGCGTGCGAGTCGGTGTTGTCGCCCCCGCCGACGAAGATCAGGTGCGCCCGCGGATGACGTGCCGCGATCAGGCTGAAGGCTTGGGCCAGCGGCAGCTGCGCCTTGCGGGGCTCGACGGTGCCGACGCAGAGCACCACCTCGGCGTCCTCGGCGATGCCGGCGTCGCGGCGGGCGGCGTCCCGGTCGAAGCCGGCGCGGGAGGCGTCGATTGGCTCGAGGTCGAGGCCGTAGGGGAGCATGAGGCCGCGCCCCTCGCCGACGCTCGTCTCGAACATGCGGCGCGTCGCCTCGGCCTCGAAGAGGACGAGCGAGGCTCCCGACAGCGCCGCTTCGGCTCGCTCGCGGACCTGTGGCGAGAGGTCTCCCCAGAGCACGGCCGGCGCGAAGCTCTCGTGGATCGCCCAGACGACGGGAACCCCCAGCTCCGCCGCGACCTCGGCCCCGGGGAAGGAGAGGGCGGTTGCGGTGTTGACGAAGACGGCTTCGAAGCCGCGGTCCGCGCCCCAGGCGGTCAGCTCCTCGACTCGGCCGATATGGGAGCTGAGGTCTTCGAGCGGCAGCATGCTGGAGATGTGGACGGGGATCTCGAGCGCTTCGAGCTCGCTGCGCAAGGCGCCGTCCATCGCGCTGACCACGGTGGGCTCGATCAGCCGCCCCCTGACCAGCTCGCGGAGCAGGTCGAGGAGGTAGAGCTGCGCCCCGCCGAGGTTGAGCTGGTGCGTGAAGAAGGCCACCCGGCGACCCTCGCCTTCGCTGCGCGGCGTCCGCGGTGGCGGCGGGGAGAGCCCGGCGGGGCCGCTGTCCGCATCCGGCTCCCCGACCGTGACGGCGACCGGCGGCAGCTCGTACGTCTCGCCCTCGGTGCTGGTCGCCAGGGCGCGGAGGCTGGCCCCGTCGGCCCCCGGGGACCAGCCGCCGAGATCGGCGACGATCTCGAACCCGGCGGTCGCCGCCAGCGGGTTCTCGCTCAGCGTCTCGATGTCCGGGCGGGGGATGCCGAGCCGGGCGCGACCCAGGGGATGCTCGCCCAGCCAGAGCTCGACCCGCGCGGTCGGAGACGAGGGGAACAGCGCCCAGCCGCGCGCTTTCAGCACCTCGCGGTCGATCCGAGCGCCGGGCTTGGGCCGGTCGAGCTGGCCGCGGGCGACCGCGTCGAAGAACTCCGGCGGAATCAGCGGGATGTCCACGATGGCGCCCGCGCGCCAGAGGCGGCGGGTCGCCTTGAGGCGCCAGCGGAAGCTGCTGAGGCGGTCGGCGACCCGCTTCATACCCGCTCGTGCGGCGTGTCAGTCAGCCAGCTGTGCACCGCTGCGATGCCGGTCGGCAGGGGGGTGGGCCGGAAACGCACCGCGCGCCGCAGCGGGCCGATGTCGAGCACGATCTCGTGGACGTCGAAGTCACGCTCGGGCAGCTCCTCGACCTTCGCCTTGCGGCCGACCTGCCGCTCGGCGAGCCGCAGCAGCTCGAGCAGCGAGGTGCCCTCGCCCGAGCCGACGTTGAGGATCTCCGGGGCGTCGGCCCGCCCGAGCAGGTCGGCGACCACGCCGGCGACGTCGGCCGCGTAGACGTAGTCGCGGATCGTCGATTCGCCGCCGAACAGGCGGATCTCCTCGCCGCGCTCGATTCGGTGCAGGAAGGTGACGACCGCGCCCTGGCCGCGATCCGGGCGCTGGTGCTCGCCGTAGACCGTCGCGCAGCGCAGGATTCGCGCGCGCAGGCCGTGCTCGGCGCGGTGCCGCTCGATTTCCTCCTCGCAGAGGAGGTGCAGGCGGCCATAGGAGCCGACCGGCATGGCGGGGGCGGTCTCGGGAACCGGCAGGGAACCCGGCTGGCCGTAGACCGTGCCACCGGACGAGATGTAGGTGAGCCGCGTGTCCGGGCGGGCTCGCAGAGCCTCGAGCACCGCCCGCAGCGGCCGCAGGGTGAGCTCGGCGTCGCGGTCGGGATCCTCCTCTGAGGCGGCCGGCAGGAGTCCCCCGGCACAGTAGACGACCTCGCCGACCCCCTCCAGCGTTCGCTCCAGCGCGGCGGGATCGGCGGCGTCGCCGATCTGGAGGTCGTCCGGGTCGATCGCGCCGCTCACCGCGTCGGCCGGGCGCGAACGGGTCAGCACGACCGGCGGCAGGCCACGGGCGGCAAGCTCGGCGACGACGTGTGAGCCGATAAAGCCGCAACCGATGACGAGCGCTCGAGTGCCTTGCCGTCCCCCAGCCGCGCGACCGTTGAGGGCGGGCGCGTTTGGCACCGGCGCAGCATAGCGATTGGCCGTGGCGTTCAAGCGTCGCTCGGGACCCGGGAGACGCCCGGCTAACGGGGAGCCGGGCCGGCCTCTGCGGGCGCCGCGGCGCCCTCGATCGCCTCGTCGAGCAGCTCCGCGATCCGCTGCGCGTAGGCCGGAAGCGAGTGACGGCGCAGGACCAGATCCCGCGCCCTCCCGCCCATCGCGGCCCGGTCCTCCGGGCTCGAGGAGAGGGCACGCTCGAGCCCCGCGGCGAGGGCGGAGACGTCGCGCGCCTCGCACAGCCAGCCGGTCTCGCCCTCCTCGATCAGTTCGGGCAGCCCGAACACGTCGGTGGCCAGCACCGGGATCGCCCAGGCCATCCCCTCGACGACGGTCCGCGGCAGCGACTCGATGTCGGAGGCGCAGACCATCAGGTCGGAGACGCACAGCCACCGCTGCACGTCCGGCGTCACCGGGATCAGGTCGATCTGCGCTGTCGCGCTGCCCGTCTCGATGCAGTGTTCGAGCAGTTCGGTGTACTCGTCGTCGCGAGCTCCGACGATCGCGAGCCGCGCGTTCGGGTGCTCGGCGGCGATTTGCTCGAACGCCTGGGCGAGCGGGACCTGCTGCTTGCGGGGCTCGACCGTGCCCAGGCAGAGGACGACCTCGGCCTCGGCGGGTATCCCGAGCTCCTGCCGGGTCGCGGCTCGGTCGAGTCGCCCCCGAGCGGCCTCGATCGGCTCGAAGTCGAAGCCGTAGGGCACGGTGAGGCACCGCTCGGACGGCGCGATTCCCTCGTAGATGTGCTGGGTCGGCTCGGCCACGAACAGCGCCAGCGCAGCTTCGCCCATCGCCTCCCTCGCCCGTCGGCGTACGGCCGGGTGCATGTGCCCCCACATCAACTCGGGCGTGACGCTCTCGTGGATCGACCATACGGCGGGGATCCCGAGTCGGGCGGCGAGCTCGGCGCCCGGAAAGGAGAGCGGGGTTGCCGTGTTGACGAACACGACCTCGAGCTCGCGGTCGGCCGCCCATGCGGTCAGCTCCTCGAGCTGGCCGATGTGGGCGCTGAGGTCGTCGATCGACAGCATTCCGGCGATGTGGACGGGGACGCCGAGCGCTTCGAGGCGCTCGCGGATCTCCCCGTCGCCGGCGCTGACCACGGTCGGGTTGGCGGCCCCGCTCTCGAGCAGGGCGGTGATCAGTTCGAGCAGATAGAGCTGGGCGCCGCCGAGGTCGAGCTGATGGGTGAAGAAGAGCACCTTGCGCCCCCCGCGTGCGGGCGCCTGGGCCGTCTCGACCGGCAGCGGCGGGAGCTCACCGCGTTCGCCCGGCGTGCCCCCCGGTTCGTCGCCCTCCACCACCTCGACGGGCACCGGACCGAGCTCCAGGCGCTCGCCGGCGACGCTGGTGGCGATCGCGCGAACCTGTGAGGTGCCGTCTTGCTCCGCGCACTCGCCGATATCGACGCTCAGCTCGAAGCCGGCGGCTGCCCCCCGGGGGTCACCCAGCCAAGCGCGTATGTCGCCGCGTGGCATCCCCAGGCGCGCTCGACCGAGCGAGGTCCCGCCCAGCCACACCTCGATGCGCGCGAGGGGGGCGGAGGGGAAGAAGGCCCAGCCGCGCACGGTGATCAGGCCACGCTCCAGGGTGGCGCTCGCGGTCGGGTCGTCCAGCCTGCCCGCGATCTCCTCGTTGAGTGGCTTGGGGGATAGCAGGGCCATGCCGGGCGTCGCTCCGGCGCTCCACAGGCGGCGCGTGGCGGTCAACCGCCAGCGCAAGCCGTGGAGTCTTTCGCCGAGGGTCCTCATGCGGCTCGGCTGCCTATCACCAGGAACTGCTTGCCGAGCAGGCGCCAGGCAGGCGGCGCCTTCAGGTAGAGCCGGGTCAGGGTCCGTGACGGCGGCAGGATGCCGCGGAAGGAGTAGGGGAGGTAGCGGGGGACGATCCGCTGCGGCTCGAAACCGGCTGCGTAGAGGTGCTCGGCGATCGCCACGTGGGTGAGGGCGACGTAGTGGTCGGCGCAGTCCCAGTACTCGCTCGCGCAGTAACGGTAGTTCGGACCCATGATCGCGATCCGCCCGCCCGGCTCCATCGCGCCGTGCATCTTCTCCAGGAAGGCGGCGATCGCCTCCTGGTCGTGCAGGTGCTCGAGGAAGTTGGAGACGAAGACGCCGTCGAAGTGCTCGGCGGGGAGCTCGGCGTCCATGATCGGCGAGACGAGCACCGTCGTGTCGGCCTTGTGGGCGGCCTCCGGATAGCTCACCTCGTCGACCGCCCAGGTCTCGGCCGCCGGGACGGCGCCGATGAACTCGCCGCGGCCGGCGGCCGGGTCGAGCACCTTGTCCGGGCGCCCCATCAGCCCGTGCACGTGCGGGCCGATCTCCTGCCAGACGGCGATCCTCGCGTCCTGGTCGACGTCGCGAAAGCGGTACGCGTAGAGCCGCTCGTAGTTCAACTCAGGCGACCCCCCGGTGGGCGCGCGCTCGCAGTCGCGGGCGGGGCAGGACCGACAGCAGGGTGGCGAGCGGCCGCGGCTCGCCGCGGCGCAGGTTGGGGTTCGAGTAGGGGTCCTTCGCGGTGATCGGCAGCCAGCGGTCCCTGAGCCATTCCTTCTCCCAATCCTCGACCTCCATCGAGCGGCTGGAGGACTCGAAGTGGTACATCGTGGTGTCGGGGTCGTAGACGATCCGCCTGCCGCTCGACCACACCTTGAGGCAGTAGTCGGCGTCGTTGTAGTTGACCGGGAGCATCGTGGTGAAGCCGCCCAGCTCCTCGAACACCTCGCGCCGGGTCATCAGGCAGGCGGCGGTCACGGCGAGGCAGTTGCGGGCGACGCGGACGTTGTTCGAGTAGCCGGGGAAGTCGCCGGCGAAGCCCCGGTATGGGTGGCCCGGCAGGCCGTTCTCGAACTCGACGCCGACGTGCTGGAGGCGGCCGTCTTCCCAGATCAGGCGGCCCCCGACCGCGCCGATCTCCTCGATCCCCGAGTACATCGCCATCCGCTCGATCCAGTTCGGCGTGGCGACCTCGATGTCGTCGTTGAGCAGCAGCAGGTGCTCGCCCTCGCTGTGGGCGGCGCCGCGATCGATCCTCGCGGAGTAGTTGAAGGGCCGCTCGTCGCGGACGACCCGCAGCCGGTCGCCGGCGATCTCGCGCAGCTCGCCGAGCACCGCGTCGTCGGCCGCCGCGTCGGCGACCACGACGATCTCGTAGTCCCCGTAGGTCGACGCCGCGACGATGCTGCGCACGCAGTGGGCGATCAGCACGACCTGCTCGTAGCGGACTTCGCGCGAGCCACCCGCGGTGGGGATCACGATGCTGACCGGCGGCCGGGAGGTCAGCGCCGGCTCGAGGTGGTAGACGCCGGGGTCGGAGGCGTCGCGCTCGACCCGCGCGGGCAGCCCGATCCGCTCGCAATGCGCCTGGACGGCGTGCCTGCCGGCCTCGAACGCCCACGGCTTCGCCGCCTCGCCGCCGCCGGCGGCGGAGGTATCGAGCATCCGCCAGTGGTAGAGCACCCTCGGCACGTGCAGCACCTTGCGCGCCCGCTCGGTGACCTTCAGCACCAGATCCCAGTCCTGCGATCCCTCGAACTCGGGGTCGAAGCCGCCGACCTGCTCGACCAGCGAGCGACGCATGACGCTGAGGTGGCAGCTGTACATCTGGGTCCGCATCCGCTCCGGCGACCAGTCGGGCTTGAAGAAGGGCCCCGAGTGACGCCCGCCCGCGTCGATCTTGTCCTCGTCGGTGTAGGCGTAGTCGGCATCGGGATCGGCGGCGATCGCCTTCTCGACCCGGGACAGCGCCCGCGGGTGCAGCTCGTCGTCGTGGTCGAGCAGCGCGACGAACTCCCCCCGCGCCATCGCCAGCGCGTCGTTGGAGGCGGCGACGATGCCGCCGTTGGACTCGCGCCGCAGGACGCGGATGCGCGGGTCGGCGCGCTGCGCGCGCTCGAGGATCTCCGCGACGTGGGGCGCGGTCGAGGCGTCGTCGACCGCGCACAGCTCCCAGTCGTCGCAGCGTTGCCCGACGATCGAGCGAAGCATCGCCCGCAGCACCGGCTCCGGCGTTTCGTGGACCGGCGTGAGGATCGAGAACCGGGGGGCCGGCGCCACGCTAGCCCCGGCCCCGCAGGGCGGCGCGGAGGCGGGCGAAGGGGGGCCCGAGGCGGCGCAGCCGGGCGGCTGCGCCGAGCATGCGGTTGGTGCGCTCCTCGAGCTGCTCGAGCCGGCCGCGCACTTTGCCCATCTCGGCGTCCTTGGCGATCAGCAGGTCGCGCAGCCGCAGAAGCTCCTCGCGGCTGCGCGCCAGCTCCTCGCGCAGCGCGGCGGTGTCAGGATCCTCTGAGCTGCCGTTCGGGTGGACGGCGGGCTGCCCGGACGTGGTTCGCTCTGCCATCGCCGGCGAGTTTATCCCCCGTGCCGCGCAGGACGAGGACCATCGCCACCGCTGCATCGAGCGCGGCGACCAGCAGGGCCGTGTTGCGGATCACGTTGTTCGCCGGGGTCTGATAGAGGCCGGCGGTGAGGACGATCGCGCCGACCACGATCCAGGCCGGACGAGCGAGGCGTGTGGTTCCTGCGGTCAGGATGACCGCCGAGAGCCCGACCATCCAGATCATGAACTGGGGGCTGAGCACCCGGCTGACGACGAGCAGCAGGAGCACGATCGTGAAGACGAAGTCACGGCTGATCGCCGGGTCGGTGAGGTCGCTTCGGCCCCGTCGGATCGCCCGGTCCCGCGCCAGCCACCATCCCGCGGCAGCGGCGAGAACGAGCACGGCGAGCCATTTCAGCGCTTCCGCGACGCCGTCCGCCAAGTCGCTGCCGATCTCCAGCGTGCCGTTGCGCGGCACCGAGGGCACGGTCTGGCCGGTGATCAGCTCGCGCACGTACCATGGCGCGCTTGCCACCGACTCGACCTGGAGACCGCGCACTCCCTGGTTGTCGAGGAAGGTGCTCTGGTCGCCGAAGGCAATCGCGGCGACGATGAAGACGAGGGCGATCGAGCCGAGCGCGGTGCCGACGGAGATCGCCAGCCGCCGCCGGTCCCACTCGCCGAACAGGGCGACGATCGGCCAGACCTTGACCGAGGCGCCGAGCCCCGCCAGGGCTCCGAACCAGGCCGGCCGGCGGTGGATGACGACCAGGGCGCCGATCGCCAGCACGGTCGGAACGAGGTCGAAGCGCAGCACCGGGAACATCTGCAGCAGCGGCATCGCCAGCAGCCAGACCCAGACGCCGGTGTTGCGCCCGGTTCGCTTCGCGAGCAAGGCCATCATCGCCAGGCCGGCGAGGTCGAAGAGCAGCATCGTGACGACGAAGGACTCGCCGAATGGCGCCCCGCCGATCCGCGGCAGCAGCATCACGAAAGCGGCGCCCGGTGGGTACTGCCAACCCTCGTCGACTGGCATCCGGTGCTCGGTCGCGAGGAAGTTGGACCAGGATTCGTAGGAGTTGACGTCCTGCAGTTCGACCCCGGAGACGTCGTTCCAGAAACCGACCTGTACGACGATCAGGGCGCGCGTGACGACCCAGACGGCCAGCCAGATCCAGAGCAGGCGATTGCTGAGCAGGGAGCGAAGGGCCATGCGGGTCTCGCGCACCCTAGTGCTCTCGGGCGACGGGCCGTGACCCGCCGCCTCCGCCGCGCCAAATAGACTCGCCCCCTGATGGCCTGGCCGCAGCGGAACGCCCCGGTCATCCTCCTGGCCGCGGCCCTGGTCGCCTCGACCGCGCTGCTGCTGGCGCTCGAGTCGAACCTCACCTTCTTCCAGGACACCTGGGCCTTCCTGCTGCACCGGCGGGGGCTCGACGTGGCGACCTTCCTCGACCCCCACAACGAGCACATCGTGATCGTCCCGGTGGCGCTCGAGAAGCTGTTCGCCTCCATCTTCGGGATGACCTCGGCTGCGCCGGAACAGGTTGCGATGGGCCTGGTCCTCGCGGGGACCGCGGCGCTCGTCTTCGTCTACGCCCGCCGGCGGCTCGGCCCCTGGCCGGCGCTGCTCGGCGCGGTGCTGCTGCTCTTCCTCGGTCCCGCCTGGGAGGTGCTGCTGTGGCCGTTCGAGATCGCGCTCGCCGGCTCCGTCCTGTTCGGGGTGGCGATGCTGCTGGCGCTCGACCCCGGCACGCGCCGCGGCGACCTGGTCGCCTGCCTCTGCCTGACGGTCTCGATCGGCTTCTCCAGCCTCGGCGTCGTCTTCGCCGCCGCGGCGCTGGTCGACGTCCTCCAGCGCCGCCGCAGCCACGGGCTGCGCCGCGCCTACCTCGTCGCCGTCCCGATCCTCCTCTACGCGGCGTGGTGGGCGGGCTGGGGGCACGAGGCCGAAACCCATCTGTCCGTGCGCAACGTCCTCCTCTCGCCCCTCTATCTCGTCGAAGGCCTCGCCGCGTCGCTCTCTTCGCTGCTCGGCCTCGCCGCGATCGGCCTGGTCGGCAAGGCGGTCTGGGGGGCGCCGGTCCTGGCGCTGCTGCTCGTCCTTGTCGCGCGGCGCCTGGCTCGCGGCTTCCGGCCCTCGCCGCGGCTCTGGCCGGTCGCGATGGCGACCGCCGCCTACTGGCTCCTCGCCGCCTTCAACTACATCCCGGGTCGCGAGGCCCACGCGAGCCGCTACATGTACGCGGGGGCCGTCCTCGTGCTGCTGCTCGCCGCCGAGCTGCTGCGCGGCGTGCGTCTCGGCCGGGCGGCTCTGGTCGTCGGCGGGGTCGTGACCGCGGCCGCCCTCGCCTCCAACCTGGCGCCGCTTCGGGACGGCAAGGACTGGCTGCGCGAGCAGACGGTGCTGACCCGCTCCGACCTGGCGGCGATCGAGATCGCAGGTCGAACGGTCGACCCGAACTTCTCCCTCATCCCGGAGATCGCCGGCACGCCGTCGCTGATCGACGTGCAGGCCGGCAGCTACCTCTCCGCCGTCGCCGAGGACGGTTCCCCCGCCTACACGCCGGCCGAGCTCGCGAGGGCCCCCGCGGCGGGGCGGCGGCAGGCCGATGTCGTCCTCGCCAAGGCGCTGCCGCTCAGCAGCAGGACGTTCACCGGGACGGATTCGCGCGCCGGGGGCCGCTGCGCGCCCGTCGCCGTGAGCGGGACGCCGGCCGGCGGCGAGGTTCGGGTCGGACCCGGGGTCACGGGGATCGAGGTCGCCCCTGGCGGGCACGCCAGCTTCAGCCTGCGGCGTTTCGCCACGGGCGAGTACCCGGTCTCGACCGAAGGCGCTTCGGGCGACTCGACCACCTTTCTGCGCGTCCCCCGCGATCGCGTCGCCCGGCCGTGGCGCCTGCGCGTCGAGGCGGCGCAGCCGGTTCGGGTCTGCCGTTAGTGGTAGCTACAGCTCCTCGGCGATCCGCGGCGCCTCGCGGGCGAAGACCCAGGCGCCGAGCAGGCAGACGGCGACGAAGATCGCCGCTGCCGGTATCAGCGCCGCGGCGCTGCCCGCCGCCTCAACTGCGGTCGGGGCGGACGGGTCGATGACCCAGACGCGGATCTGCTCGAAGATCGGCGCCAGCGGGTTGACGAGGAGGAGGCTCTGGTACCGGTCGGGGACGATTTCGATCGGGTAGAGGATCGGCGTGCCGTAGAAGAGGACGCTGGCGAGCACCGACCAGATGATCGCCACGTCGCGGAAGCGCACGTAGAGCGCCGAGAGCATCATCGAGACCCCGGCGGTGAAGGCGAACAGCAGGAGCAGCACGACCGGGAAGAGCAGCCAGGTCCAGGTCGGGTCGACGCCCCAGGCGAGGATGAACACGAAGACGACGATCAGGTTGACGCACAGGTTGAAGACGCCGGTCACCACCGCCGAGAGCGGGATGACGAGTCGAGGGAACTGCGTCTTTCGGACCACGCCCTCCTGCGAGACCACCGCGGTGACCGCGTTGGTGCTCGCTTCCTGGAAGAAGGAGAAGACGACGATGCCCAGCAGCAGCATCACCGGGTAGTTGGGGACGCCGCTGCCGACCCGGAAGATCTGGGTGAAGACGAAGAGCAGCACGGCGAATAGCATCAGCGGCCGCACCAGGGACCAGAGATAGCCGAGCACAGTGCCGAAGTAGGTGCGCTTGAACTCGGTCGTCGACATCAGCCAGAGGAGGCTGAAGAAGCGCCGCCAGCCGCCGCCCAGGGAGGAGGGCCCGCCGACCTCGTGCAGCTCGCTGGTTGCCGGCACGGTGCTCACTGCGCGCCTCCGTCCTCGACCTTCGCCTCGACCTCGTGCTCCAGCGCCAGGACGCCCCCGGAGCGCTCGCCACCGAAGACGACGAAGTCGATCGCATCCTTCACGAAGAGGTCGACGTCCCCCTTGCCCTGGTCCTGCTGCATCCCGCAATGCACGTAGTAGCGGTCCGGCGCCAGTGGGTTCTCGAGCTCAGCGCTCACCTTCGCGCGGTCGCCGGCGTGCAGGCGGGCCGAGCCGTCCGCGCCTTCGAGCGGCGCGGCGAGCTGGAACATGCCGACCCCGTCGGGGTTGGCGATCGTGAAGGAGGCCGAGACTCCGAGCGTGTCGGTCGTCAGCTCGAACTCGGCCCGCAGCCGGATCTCCTCGCCGTGCTCGACGCCGGTGGCGCGCTCGCCGGAGGCGTCCTCGATCCAGGCGTCGAGCAGGCGGGCGCCCTCCGTGGCCACCGGCGTCGGCTCGGCGCCGCCCTCGGGACCGGGTGCGGCGCCCGGCTGGAAGTTGAGCCGCAGGTACTGGCGCCCGATCTCCGCCGGCTCTCCGACCTGGCGAACCTTGCCGCCCTCGATCAGCATCGCCCGGTGGCAGAATTCCTCGACCGTCTTCATCTCGTGGGTGACGATGACGATCGTCTTTCCGTCAGATTTCATCCCGTGGAAGGCGTCCGCGCACTTCTGCTGGAAGGCGGCGTCGCCGACCGCGAGCACCTCGTCGATCAGCAGGATGTCGGCGTCGGCCTCCATCATCGTCGAGAAGGCGAGTCGCACCAGCATCCCGGAGGAGTAGTTCTTCAGCTTCAGGTCGACGAACTCGCCCAGCTCGGCGAAGTCGAGCACCGCGTCGAGGCGGCTGCGGGTCTCCTTCTGCGTGAGGCCCATCATCACCCCGTTGAGGACCACGTTTTCGCGCGCCGTCAGCTCGACGTTGAAGCCGACCCCGAGCTCGATGAACGGGGCAAGCCGCCCCGCCATCCGGATCCGGCCGGCGTCGGCGCGGTAGATGCTGGCGAGGATTTTCAGCAGGGTGCTCTTGCCGGAGCCGTTGCGGCCGACGATGCCGAAGAACTCGCCCTTGTGGATCTCGAAGGAGATTCCGTCGAGCGCCCGCAGCTCGCGGAAGTCGCGCCCGGCGAACGGGTGCACCGCGCGCTCCTTGATCGAGTCGATGCGCTGGCTCGGGATGCGGAAGGTCTTCTTCAGGCCCTCGACCTGGATGGCCAGCGGGCGCTCCGGCGGCTCGGCGGGCGGCGGGCCGCTCGGCGGGGACTGGACGGTGGCGTCGTCGACGGGCATCGGGCGGGCGCTCATCGGCTCCGTGATCGCAGGGCGGCGCGGGCTCGGCGACGGGCCTTTTCCCACAGCTGTTTCGCCTTGCCGCCCCCGGGAGCGGGCCCGCCCCGGGCTGGCGGCAACGGCCCCTGCTTGCGGAGGACGACGACGAACTCGATCCCCTGTCGGGCCGCGGCCTCGATGTCGGACGCCTGCTCGAAGCGGCTGCGGCACGCGAGGACCATCGCCAGGAACTCGGCCTGGGTCCAGGCGTGCATGTGGATCGAGTAGGCGTCGTCTTCCAGCTTGCGCGCCCGCGCCAGCGTCTGCTCCTCCGGCTCGGGCCCCTCGGCCAGCACCAGCCGCGACCACTCCTCGTAGTGCTCGCGGCGCGAGCCCTCCGGCCCCCGCTCGTAGTCGGACACCATGTGCTCCAGGGTCACCACCGGGCGGCGGAAGTCGAACGTGTAGCGCTTGTCGGGCACGGCGTAGAAGAGGACGCCGCCGGGCTTCAGCTTGCCGAGGTGGGTCTCGATCGTCCCGATCGGGTCCTCGCAGTGCTCGAGGAAGTGGTTGGCGACGATGAAGTCCTGCGAGCCCTCGGCGATCGTCTCGAGTCGCTCGCCGTCGTCGATCACGTCGACCGGGGTCAGGTCCCAGCCGGCGAGCTCCGGGTACTCCTCGCGCAGCCGCTCGACCGGCATCCTGTCGACGTAGCGCACCCTGGCGTGCGCGGGCAGCTTCAAGGGCAGGTGCAGCGGCCCGATCTCCAGGCCCTCGCCGAACAGGTAGCGGGCGGCGAACTCGGCGCGGGCGTCGAGATAGACGGGTGGGGCCTCGGCGGGACCGGCCGGCGCCGTCGCCTCGTTGCCACGGAGCACGCTCATCGATTTGGGAGGCTACCTGCCCGGCCCTGTGTTCCGCGCGACCGGCTGTTCTACCGACGGACCCAGAGCCGCAGGAGGCGGCCATCGGGCAGCGTCATCGTGCGCACCTTGTGGAAGCCGACGCGACGCGCTGCCTTTTCGGCGTAGTGCTGGGTGATGAGCGGATCGAAGTCTCCCGTGTTGCGGCTCATCGTCACCAGGATTCCGGGCATCCCGAACTCCGCAGAGGAAAGCTCCCTTTCATAGGTCGCGACCGAGTCGTCGGGTTCCGGGGTCAGCTGGGCAAACCAGATCTCCGTCCGCCTCACCAGCTCTCCCGCCAGCAGCACCGAGCTGGTGTTGAGGGCGACGTTGTGCGACGAGAAGGCGACAGGTTGAGGGGCTCCCGCCTCTTCGAGGCGGAAGACCTCCTCGGCCACTGCCTGGTTTGCCTCATACCACGCGCGGTCGCGAGCGGCAAACCGCGATGCCGGGCCGGGGACCTGCGCTCGAATCGCGCGTATGGCATGCGGTGTGCCGTCGATCCAGGGCAACGATCCAAACCCCGGTACCGATACCTCGCGGGACTTTGCCAAGCTGTCGGAGAGGTTGGTATTCGACGCCACGCTAAGACCGCCTATGACCAGGACGGCGCCAACCGCCAGGGCGGCAATCCCGATGCGCGCACGCCGGAGGGCCATCACCGCCAGCGGGGGAAGCAGCACGCTGATCGGGAAGGTGAACCCCTCTCCTCCGTTGCGGGAGCTGGTCAGCACCACATAGCAGATCGCGAAGACGATCGCGACGCTGAAGGCATCGCTCTTGGCTATGGCGACTAGGACGGCACGCCGATCCTCCGCAGCAAGGAGCCGGTGCACGGTCAACACCGCCAGCGCGAGCAAGCCCACCAGCAGGAGCGCCCCGAGTGGCACGAGCAGGTCGGTGGTGGTCATGCGGTCCGCGACATCGCGCCAGCGGGTCCATGAAAGTAGCGAGTGGTCGGACCCGTAGTAGGAGCTCTTTGAGCCGTAGCCGTAGCTCGTCAAGTAGTCGAACACCACCTGGAAGTTGCGCGCATACCAGGTTGCAGCCACGGCCGCAGTCGTCACTGCCATCAGCGCCAGGTTCACTGCTCGATCGGCGAGATGCCCCGAGTGGCGCTCGTCGTACCGAGCCTTCATCAGCGCTGATGCGACCGCTGCGACGAACACAGCAGGTAAGAAGGCGATGGTCATCGTCCTGGCGAGCAGCATGAGGCCCAGCGTGACTCCGGACGCAACCGCCCACGTCCGGGATCGCAGGCCATCGCTGCGCAACAACGCATAGACCGCGGATGAGAGCAGGGCTGCGACCGCAATCGCGAACACGTACTCCCTCGTGAATACGAAGGTGCCGGGGGCGATGGCGACTACGAGTGCCGCCAGGGCTCCGAGTCGCGGTCCGGCCAAGCGCTCGCCGATCCCGTAGGTCGCGAAGGTGAGCAGAGCCATGAAGCCGATCAGGACCCCGAACCCCTCGAGGACCCCGGCCTTGACAACATACAGAAAGGAGGTCACCGCGGGAACGAGCGGCGCATATGGCGCATGACTCTGGAAAGACTCCCACCATCCATGCACCCCACCGCTTTGAAAGCCCGCGTGGTCCGCCAAGGCGAACGCGATGTAGCCAGCCTCGTCGATGGTAAGTGGGTAGTTGTGCCGGTACACGGTTACCCACCAGAGGTCGAACGCCACGAGAGCGAACATCCCCAAGGCAACGATCGCGAGCCAGCGAGTCGATCGCTGCGGCGACCGGCGTGGAGGCGTCGTCGCGTCGGAGGGCGACGCCGCGTTCGGGGCGCGCTCGGCGGAGCCGGAACTGGTGTTCATCCGTTGAGGGGCACGACTCCGAATCGTTTCGCCCACGGGATTATTGCCGGTCGCAGACGGAGTTCCCCGGTCACCGGTGCAGCTTGACGTACGTATCCGAGAAGCTCCGGCGCCCCATAGCCGAGCTGCTCCGCGTCCTGTGGCGAGCGGGCGAGCAACTGGTCGCCGGTCACCAGATGATAGGCGGCGAAGAGCGGCGTGCGGCCCACCCGGTCGGAGTCGAACAGCCAGCCTTCCGGCTCGCTTCGGGGACCTGGAACATGACGTGCTGGCCGGAGAAGGCGCGCGGCGGCGGTTGCGGCCCGTCGCCCCGCGACCTTGGCCCTCTGACCGCGCTTTGCCATGCCGCGCCAAGCGGCCGGCTCCACCACCCAGGAACGGGCCGCGCTCGAAGTGGGCCTTTGCACGGGGGGCGAATGCAGTTCGGTGACCAGATACCCGTTCGCTATCCAGGCGCCGATCGACCCCTGCATGCTCGACTCGGCCAGCGCTCCGAGCTCGCAAAGCAACTCGCCGTCGGGCACATGCCCGATTCCATAGCGGTGACGTCTCGAGCGGCGGTCAACGGTCCTCGTGAGGCCGAGCAGTCCGAGGTTCCTGCACCAGGCGAGCGGAGTGCTTCGCGGCCTGGCGGGGCACGGCTCCACGTGGCCCAGTGGCTCGATCGCCTCCACCTCGGCTTGGAGCGGGTCGTCGGGCAGGTTTATGAGAACGCGCTGTCGAGATCGGCGGTGGGTTGCGACGGCCAGAAGATCCATCTTGAAGAACCCGGAGCACTCGACGTAGCCGACCTCGCTGTCGGCTTCGGGGGCAAGGTGTGCATCGCCGGCCGGCACCGCCCTGTAATCGTCGTCTACGTGGATCACTTTCGCGGTACCCTCGAAGCTGACCGTTCGAACCGCGCCGAGATCGATCTCGTGCACGAACCCGCGTGGGGCTGAACCAGTCGTCACCAGGCGCCGCTCGCTGTGGCGCTCCTTGTAGCGAGCCACGATCGTGCAGAGTGGCGGCACCCAGGTCGGCATATCGTCCCAACGGGGAACGTGGTACTCGCCGGCCCCGGGAATGAGCGGCTGAGCGCCGGGGCGAAGGTCGTAGGGATCTTCGATGCTCTTCCGACTCGGTGGAAGCTCGATCCAGCCACTCTGCGGCGGTCCTCCGGCCTCGACCCTCGCGCTCGGCCCCGGCGCGTGGCGCCATTCGACCCTGAGGCCGGCACCGGACAGCAGCCTGACAATGGAGGTCGCCGGCTCTGCGGGATCCGCGAGCAGCCCCGCAGGAAGATCCAGCTCCGCGGTCCGGCGCCAGATGACGGTGTGAGGTACGGAATCGCGTGGCACTTCGTCGGCCAGCAGAGCGCGGAAGTGGAAACGCCCCCCGACTCCCGCGTCGACAAGCGCGATCGCGTCCAGTTCGCTACCGGCTACGACGAAGCGGCGCAGGGCCTTCTCGCAGAGGGAGACGTTCTCGAGCAGGTCTGCGGCACTGCTGCAGGTGACCGCCATGAACGAGCCACGGGCGAGCGCCAGCGCCTCTTGAGCCCGCTCCCCGGCAGGCTCACGCGACAACCTCCTGATTCTGCGAACGTCACCGTCGATCAGCGGGTCTGCATCGAATCGCGCGAGCAGCTCGATATCCGTGCAGGTCTGCGCTGAAAGGCGATCCCCGATTGCGCGGATGCTCGCGGCGTCCAGCTCGCTCTCGGCGAGTGGAACGATAGAGAGCGCTGGAGACTCGACTTCCTTCACCTCGTTCTCCAAGCCCCGGAAGGGTGAGATCTCGGCCAGCAGGTCATCGAATCGCTCACTGCCGTGGTCGACGAGATCGGAGCGATTGAAGCCCCATTTCCGGTAGCGGACCGTCGGCATCCGGGCGGCCTCGCCGCGCACCCCGCGTGCCGCTAGTCGCAAGGCGAACTCCCAGTCCTCGTGTCCCAGGCGGATCTCCTCGCGGTAGCGCTCGCCGGCATCGAAGATCCCGCGGTCCAACAGTGAACAAGTGTCGCAGAAGTTCCCGTGCATGAGCGTGTAGACATCGAAGTCAGGTACTTCGTAGTAGTCCTCTCGGTTGCCGAAGAATTGAAGGTTCGGATATATGAAGCCGATGTCCTCGGGGGCTTCGCTCAGCTGCGCCACGAGGTTCGCAACAGCGTCCGGGAGGAGTACGTTGTCGGCGTCGACCGGATAGATGTAGCGGCCGGAGCAGTGCTCCAGCCCGGCGTTGCGAGCACGGCTCGGACCTCCGTTCTCGGCCAATCGGACCACCGTGATGTCGCTGTCCTCCTCGAGCTCCGTCAGCGCCGCTGCGACCCCCTCCTCGTAGGAGGCGTCGTCAACCACGATCATCTCGATCTCTGGATAGGACTGGGTCCGAATCGAGTTGACGCACTCCCCCAAGAACCGCACCTGGTTGAAGTGTGGGATCAGGACAGAGACGAGGGGGGTGCCGTTTTGGGGTCTCCGCTCCAGCCGGATCGGCTCGGGTAGTCGCCGCTTGCCATCGCCGCCGGCATGGCCTCGCCTCCGGCCAGCGACCAATTCGTCGTAGACCGCCTCGTGGTCCTCGGCCATCTGGTGAAGCGAGAACTTCGCCCGTACCCGCTCACGCAGCCGGCTGCCGTGCGCCTTCCGGTAGCTTCCGTCCTCGGCCAGCCGCGACAGGGCGGAGACGTATTGCTCAACGGAGTCGCGCGGCTCGACGAGCCCGTCGTCGTCTGCGCCGAGCAACTCGACGTTGCCGGGCAAGGCGGGGGCGACCACGGGCAACCCCATCGCCATCGCCTCGAATACGACATAGGGAACTCCCTCGAACACACTCGTGAGCAGCATGGCGTCGCAGGCCGCGTACCAGCGCTCCAGTTCGGAAGTGGGGGAATGAACCTCGATCCGGTCGCCAAGCTCAAGAGCGGTAGCGCGCTCCGCGACCGCCTCCTCGAGGTCACCCTCCCCGACCACGTGGACCTGGAATTTCACTCCCCGATCGCGAAGCCTCGCCGCCACCTCCGCCATGAGTAAGGGATCCTTTTGCTCCACGAGGCGGGCTGGGTAGAGGATCTGCAGCCGGTCGCTCGGCAGCTCTGCGATCGGCTCCACCTGTTCGGGCGAGAACTCCCGCTCCCCGTCAACTCCGGTGTAGATCACGTCGATCTTGCCGCGGGGAGCTCCGTAGCCGTTGACTGCGTCAGCGAGATGCCTGCTGGAAACGGAGAAGCGGTCGACGAGATTGCCGTAGCGCGTAGTCACGTAACGGACGTAGCCGGAGCGATCTGCCTCCTCGACGTGCAGCTGGACCACCACGTTCGGGGGGTCTGGAAGGCATCCGATATCGGGTAGGAGATCGAAGCTCATCCGGGAATTCATCAGGTGAACGACCCGTACCTGTCTGGAGTGGATGAAGTCGAGAATGAAGCGAGGCATGTGCTCTGCCGCCATCAGGTCCGGCAGGGCCCACACCTCGTCGGCAAACGGCTCGAGCTCCGCAAGTCGCCGATTCGGCGATGGCTGCGTGGTGATCAGCGACGGGGCGAAACGATCTCGATCGAGCCAGCGGAACCAGTCGATCGTACCCTTGTCCGTGCCCCCGTAGTCGACCCACGGAGCCAGGTAAAGGATCGGAATTCTTTCGGTTTCTCCCACCACGTCTCAAGCGCGGCCTGATGTGGCAGGCGCGTTCGGCACCGGCGCAGGATAGCGACTGCCATCGGCCGCCGGGTATCCCGAGCGACTAATAATAGGAACCTGTTAGCGCCCAGCGGCGTACCGGCAATGACATGGGACCGGCCACAGCGACGGCGGCCGCCCAGCCCGGTCCCGCGTCGAGTGGCAAGGCGGCAACCGGGATCGGTGGAGGTGGCGCCGCGAGGCCGACCCCGAGGCACTTCGCGATCGCCTCCTGGCGCACCCAGGCCGCGTGGAACGCGGCGGCTCTCGTGTCGGGTTCTGCGTTACGGACCGTGGCGGCGTCGGCGGCGCCGAGGCCACGCTCCGCCAGCTCGAGCACGTCGCGGTCGTGGTCGATTCGCTCGATGTCTACCCCCACTTCTCGCCCGCTCGCCACCGCGATGAGGGCTCGAGGGCCGGAATGGCTGAGGTTGAAACGAAGCTTCACGGTCCCGTTTGCGAGCTCCGGCTTGCCGCCATCGCGATAGCGGAAAGGGATCTGAGCCGGGTCCTCGTCCAGGTAGCTGCCCAGCACCCTGCGCAGTGCCCAGCGAGCGGAGACCCAGCGCTCTCGCACGCGGACTGGCCGTATCCGGCCCGCGCGCTCCCGCTCGACCGCCGGCAGCCGGTTCGGGGACGCGCTGGTCCGGTCAAGCTCGACCCGCCAGACGTGGATCTCGTCGTGAGGCGCCGGCTGCCGCTCGGCGCCGACCGGCCAGGCAACGCTCATCCCGCCAGCGCCTCCGCTATGCAGTCCTCCAGCTGGCGGGCGAGCAGGTCGACGCCGGGCTCGCGCAGCATCCCGAGATGGCTGACGGGGAGCCGTCTCCGCTCGACGCCGTTCAACGCCCTCTCCTCCCAGGCGAGATGGAGGTATCTGTCCTCGTACTCCTCTGAGCTGATCAGGACCACGCGCCCGGGCCACGGCTCGGCTCGGTACTTGGCACGAGCCTGGCGGGCGGCGGCGACGACCCGTCGGCCCTGGCGGTCGTAGGCGCCGGGGAGCGGGCGGTCCAGCCTGCGTTCCAGCATATCGACGGCCCGCGCACCGCCTTCCGCCCGCAGCTCCCTTGCTGCATGCGACAAGCGAGACTTGAGAAGGCGCGCGCGGTTCCCGGTGAGGCCGATACGGATCCCGAGCCGCTGCCGTCGCGGAACCGGCCAGGGCGCGGGAGGCAGGAGATACGGCGCGAGCCCCTCCTCGATGCCGTGGAGCCATGCCCACTGCCGCAGCGCCTCTGCGTTCGCGCCGAGCGGCGATGGGTAACCCTCCCGCAAGTCAGGGCGGCCCTCCCATGCTCCGAGCAGGTAGCGGTTCATCGCCCCACCGGCGAGCGGCTCGACCAGCAGCCGGCGGAAGGCCCGCCACCCCGCGGCTGAGAGCGGGACGGCTGGCTCGCCGCCGAGCTCCTCCCACGCTCTGCTCATCGCGCCATCCCAGGTGTGGCCGTCGGGCGCCACGCAGCCGCGCGTGGCGACCGGCAGCAGCAGCGAGGTGAAGATCTCCTCACGCGCGTGGTCCCAGGCGAAGCGGGAGAGTGCGTCGGCGTCCGCTCCGAGTGGGTCCGGCCAGACAGCGCGGAGATCGTCTCGCCAGCGCCAGACCTCGTGCAGGTAGCGGGATACGCCGGGAGCGACCGGCGATCGCAACCAGGCGGCAAGTCTGGCGGGCGCGTCGGCCGCGTCCATGTCTGGGACCTCCTCACCCGCTCTCCGCGCCCGGACCCACGCGATCTCCATGAGCGGCTCGAACGGGAGTCCCGGTTCCAGCTCGCGCGGGCCAGCCGGTGGGGGCGCGGCGTCGAGCGAGGCGAGCAGTGGCACCTCCGCACCCGCCGTTCGCAGCTGTTGGGCCATCTCGTAGGCGATCGCAGCGCCGCTACAGCGGCCGGCAAGTAGGTAGGGGCCGTGCGGCTGCACGGCCCGGAGCGCCGCGACGTAGCGAGCTGCCATCTGCTCGAAGCCGCGGTCGAGCGGCCGGCGGCCATCGAGGCCGCTCGGCTGGAGCCCGTAGACCGGCTGGTCGGCGGGCATGTGCCGTGCCAGGGGGCCGAAGCCGACGATGTTGCCGTCGCCGGCTGCAACGACGAACAGCGGTGGGCGATCGCCGCCCGGCTTCAGTGCGACGAGGTTGTCCCAGCGGGGCGCCGGCGCCCCCGGAGCAAGCCGCGCCGCAAGCTGCCGCGGCGTGGGCGCCTCGAAGATGGTCGCCAGGGGCAGTCGCTGGCCGGTCGCCCGCTCCAGCTCGGCAAAGAGCGATACTGCGAGCAGCGAGTGGCCGCCCAGCGCGAAGAAGTCGTCCTCGACCCCGACCTGCTCCATGCCGAGCGCTTCCTCGAAGCAGGCGACGACCCGTCTCTCCAGCTCGCTGCTCGGCCGATCTCCTCCAGAGGCGGCCGCCAGGTGCTCCCGACCGGGGGCCGGAAGGCGCTTGCGGTCGAGCTTGCCGTTGGCGGTCAGCGGAAGCTTCTCCAGCCCCACCCAGGCAGTTGGCACCATTGCCGTCGGCAGGCGGGCGAGCGCGTGGGTTCGCAGCCCCTCGGCGCTCGGCTGCTCGACGCCGGGTCGGGTCACGAAGTACGCGGCGAGCGCGAGGTCGCCCGGGGCACGCTCGAACGGGATCACTGCCGCGTCGGTGATATCCCGATGGGATCGCAGCGCCTCCTCGATCTCCGCCGGCTCGACCCTGAACCCGCGCACCTTCACCTGCCGGTCGGCCCGGCCGAGGAACTCGAGCGCCCCGTCGGACCGCCACCGCGCCCGGTCTCCGGTCAGGTAGCGGCGGCCACCGGGCCGCTCGGGGTCGGGCTGGAAGCGGGCGGCGGTCAGCTCGGGGTCGCCGCGGTAGCCGCGGGAGACGCCGTCCCCGCCGATCGCCAGCTCTCCCACGGCGCCGATCGGCGCCTCGTGGCCGGCGGGATCGATCACTGCGCAGGACGTAGCTTGAATCGGCCGCCCGATCGGGATCGGCCCCTCGATCGGATCGCCGGGACGAAAATCGTGCGTGGTGGCGAACGTGGTCGTCTCGGTCGGTCCGTAGCAGGCGGTCAGGCGGCCGTCCGGTGGAAGCGCCGCCAGCGCCCGCCGCATGTGGTCGGGGGAGAGCACGTCGCCGCCGGTCAGCAGGTGCTTAAGCCGACCGAGGCACTCGGGGCGCCTGTCGACCAACTCGTGGAAGAGGCCGGTGGTCAGAAACAGCGTCGTTACCCCGTGCGCCTCGACCGCCGCCGCGACCGCGTCCGGCGACGGCTGCTCGGTCAGGCAGACGATCCTGCCGCCGTTTGCGAGTGGCCCCCAGATCTCCACCGTGGAGGCGTCGAAGGCCGGCGAGGCGGCATGCAGCATCGCGGTGCCCGGGCCCAGCTCGGCGTAGTCGGGGCCGTCGACCAGGCGGACGACGTTGCCGTGGGTGACCTCGACTCCCTTCGGCTCGCCGGTCGAGCCGGACGTGTAGACCAGATAGGCGAGGTTGTCGGGACCGACGGCGACTGGCTCGGCGGGGTCTTCGGCGGCGGCCTCGGTGATCTCGAGCGCCGCGACGCCGACCGGCAGCCGCTGTCGCAGCTCGGCGTCGGTGAGAACCGCTGCGGCGCCGGCGTCGGCGAGCACGCGGGCGATGCGGGCCGGCGGGTGCTGCGGGTCGAGGGGGACGTAGGCGGCCCCCGCACTGAGGATCCCGAGCTGCGCTATGACGGAGTTGGCCGAGCGCTCGAGCAGGACCCCGACGCGGTTGCCGGCCCGTACGCCCCGCTCTCCCAAAGCCCCACATACCGCTGCGGCCCGCTCGACCAGCTCGCCGTAGGTGAGGCGGCAGCTCTCGTCCGAGACGGCGATCGCCGCCGGGTCGCGGCGCGCTCGCGCCACGACCAAGTCGGGGACCGTCGCCTCGTGGTCGAACGCTGCGGGATTCTCTCTCCAGTCCGCGAGCAGGTCGCTTTCCTCCTCGTTTTGCAGGTCGAGCTCAGAGAGGCGGGCATCGGGTCGCTCGACGAACTGCTCCAGCAATCTCAGGTGGTGGCCGGCGAGCCGGTCGGCGGCCGCGTTCTCGAGCAGGTCGGAGTGCTCCCAAATGAAGGTCAAGCCGCTCTCGTCGTCGGCGATGCCGACCACGTTCAAGTCGGCCTTCGCGGTGCCGTTTGGCAATCCCTGCGCGATGTGGGCTCGCAGTCCCGACCAGCGCTCGCTCCCTCGCGGCGAGTCGTGGAAGGAGAAGAGCGTCTGCACGAGGGGTGATCGGCTCGGGTCGCGCGGCGGGCGCAGCGCGTCGACCACCGCGTCGAACGGTGCGTCGGAGTTGGTGTAGGCGTCGACGGCGACGACGCGCACCCGGTCGAGCAGCTCGGCGACGCTCGGGTCCCCACCGAGATCGACGCGGAGCCCGACCGTGTTGACGATCATCCCGATCAGCCGCTCGGCGTCCGGGTCGCGGCGGTTCGCCATCCCCGATCCGACCTGAATCAGGTCGTGGCCCGAGTAGCGACGCAGCTGGACGAGGAACGCGGCCAGCGCGACCATGAACAGGGTCACGCGACCCTCTTGCGCCAGACGCCGCAGTCGCTTCTCCAGCCCGGGGTCGACCCGCCGCCGCACCGCGCCGCCCCGGAACGACTCTCGGGCGGGGCGCGGCCGGGCGCCGGGCAACTCGATGGGCGGCGGATCGGGGTCGAGCGTTCGACGCCAGTGCTCGATCTGCCGCGCTACCGCCTCGCTGCCATGGGCCTCCCGCTCCCAGCGGGCGTAGTCCTGGAACTGGACTCTGACGTCCGGCAGATCCGGCGTGCGTCTCTCCGCCTGCGCCGAGTACAGCTCGGCAAGCTCGTCGACGAGAACGGTGAAGGACCAACCGTCGTGGATCAGATGATGCTCGCGCTGGAGCAGCGCCCAGCGGCACTCCCCCAGTTGCGCCAGGGTCCAGTGGATCAGCGGCGCGGCGGCCGGGTCAATGCGCCGCCGCACCCGCTCGCGGAGCAGGCGCGGCCAGATGCCACGCCCGCTGCCGCGCAGGTCGATCGTTTCCAGGCTGGGCCGAAGCTCCGGATGGATCAGCATGACCGGCTTGCCGTCCCGCAGCTCGAACGAGCTGCGGAGGATCTCGTGGCGCCGGAGCAGCTCAGTGAGCGCCGCCTCCAGCGCGGCCGGGTCGATCCGACCCTCGAGGCGGAAGCTCGCGGCGAACTGGTAGGCGATCGAGTCCGGGTTCATGCGGCCGAACAGCAGCGCCCGTCGCTGCGCGCCGCTGACCGGCGCAACCTCGGTGCGCGACCCCGGCCGCAGCGGCGGCAGCTGCAGAGCCGGCTCGGCGCTGCGTTCAACCCGCGCGGAGAGCGCCGCCGCGGTACGCGCGTCGAACACCGCCGAGATCTCGACTTGCGCGTCGAACTGCCTCCGCAGCCTGCCCGCCAGCTGGATCGCCAGCAACGAGGTGCCGCCGAGATCGAAGAAGTCCTCGTGCGGCCCGACTGCGTCGAGATGGAGAACCTCGGCCATCGTCCGGGCGACGGGCGCGACGCGGGCGTCGAGCTCGTCGCGGTCGACCCCTCCGCGTCGTGGCGCGATCAGCGCGGCGCGGTCGATCTTGCCCCGCTCGCTGCGCGGCAGCGCGTCGAGCACCGCAATGGAGCCGGGCACCATATAGGGCGGCAGGTGCGACTGGAGATGGTCGCGGAGGTCGCGCGGCGAAGCTGTCCCGCCCGGGCGGAGGGAGACGTAGCCGGCGAGACGGCGATGGCCGGGCACGTCTTCGAGAGCGACTACCGCGGCCTCGGCGACTTCCGGATGGATCTCCAGCGACCGCTCGACCTCGGCCGGCTCGACCCTCTGACCGCCGATCTTCGCCTGGTCGTCGATCCGGCCGAGGAACTCCAGAGTTCCGGAGGGAAGGCGCCGGACCCGGTCGCCGGTCCGGTAGATCCTGCCCGGGCCGAACGGGTTCGGCAAGAAGCGCTCGGCGGTGCGCTCGGGGTTGTTGCGATAGCCGCGGGCGACACCCCGTCCGCCGATCCACAGCTCGCCGGACTCGCCGTCGCGAGCCGGCTCGCCCGCCTCGTCGACCACGTAGAGCAGCGCGCCGGCCAGGGGATTGCCGATCGGCACTGGCAAGCCGTCCGGATCGCCCACCTCGAAGCTGGTCGTGACGATCGTGGCCTCGGTCGGTCCGTAGGCGTTGAGGAGCCGCAGCGACGAATGGGCGCTCCGGACCATGGCGGCGAGCTGCGGCGTGAAGACGTCGCCACCCGCGATCAGCAGCCGCATCCCGGCGAGACCACCCGCCGCGTGCTCAATCAGCTCGCTCAGCATGCCCGGGGAGACGATCGCGATCGTCACGCCGCGCTCAGCGATCAACCGCCCGAGCACCACCGGGTCGGGGTAGCCCGGCGGGCTTACGACCAGCCGCGCCCCATTGGCCAGGGAGCCCCAGATCTCCAGTGCCGACATGTCGAACTCGAGCGGCGCCTGGTGCAGGCCGGTGTCTTCGCGGCGCGGGAGGATGTCGGCCCCCGAGCCGAGCAGGTTGGCCAGGCCTCCGTGCGTCACCTCGACGCCTTTCGGCGTCCCGGTCGAGCCCGAGGTGAACAGCACGTAGGCGAGGCGGTCGCCGCCCGCGGCTCGGATCGTCCCGTCGTCTTCCGGCCCCGCAAGCGCCAGCACCTCCGCGTCTAGCCTGCGAACGTCGCTCGGCAGGCGCTGCCCGTGGGCCTCAGTGGTAAGCGCGAAGCGGGCACCGCTCAGTTCGAGCAGCTGCGCCTGGCGCTGATGAGGATGGGCCGGGTTGACGGGCAGGTACGCGGCACCGGCGCGCATCGCCCCAAGCATCGCGCAGACCGCCTGCCAGGAGCGCGGCAGGCAGACGGCCACCGGCTCCTCGTCTTCGACTCCGGTCGCGCGGAGGGCAGCGGCGATCCGGGCGCCGGCGAGGTCGAGCTCGGCGTACGTGAGGTGCCTATTCCCGTCCTCGACCGCCACCGATTCGGGGCGCTCGGCGGCTCGCTCGGTGACAAGGTCGACGACCGAGCTGGTCATCTCCTCGATGGGCGGCGTGCTTCCCCGAGTGCTGCTCATCCGACCCCCAGAGGCTAGACGATCATGTTTACGAGTTCCTTCACCCACGGGGTGGCGCGCCGTGCGCGGTCCCGCCTTCTCGCCGGGATCACACGATCGGCTGGAGGCCACCTGCCCCGAACGCTGCGTCGGGCGACCGCCTGTCAGGCTCTTGGCTGTGGGTGAGGAGCATCGCGTCGCGGTCGTGGTCCCGAGCTGGAACTCGCTGCGGCACCTGCCCCGCTGCCTCTGCTCGCTGCACGAGCAGAATGCGGCGATCGAGTTGCTGGTAGTCGACAACGGTTCGACCGACGGCTCGGCCGAGTACCTGGAGGCGGAACGCGTCCCTCACCTGTCGCTGCCGCACAACGCCGGCTTCGCCGCCGCTGTCAACCTCGGTGTGGCGCGGACGGAGTCGCGGTCCGTCCTCGTGCTCAACGCGGACACGGTGCTGGAGGCCGCCTGCGTGGCCCGCCTTCTGGATGCGCTGCGCTCGGAGCCGTCGCTGGGTGGCGTGCAGCCGCGCATCCTCCAGTTGGAGCGGGACACCTGGCTCGAGGACGGCGTGGCGACGCCCGGCGCAGCCGCCTCCGCCCGCCTCTACAGCGCCGGCCAGGCGCTCACCGCCGACGGCCGCGCGGTGGAGCTGGGGGCGGGGCAGCCCCAGCGCCCGGAGTGGCTCGCGCGCCGCGAGGTCTTCGGCGTCTGCGGCGCCGCCTGTCTGCTCCGCCGCGAGCTGTTCACGGAGCTTGGTGGCTACGAGGAGTGCTATTTCTCTTTCTACGAGGACGTCGACCTCAACGTGCGGGCCCGGATCGCCGGCTGGCGTTTCGAGTACGTTCCCGAGGCTGTCGTCTGGCACGTCGGCAATGCCTCTTGGTCGGAGGGCTTCCGGCGCCCCGCGGCCGACAACGCAAGGCTCGTTGCCCGCAATCGGCTGGCGACGCAGCTCAAGTTCATGCCGGCGAGCGCTGCGCCGCGGATCGCCGCGGTCGAGGTCGGCGCGCTGCTGCGCGCCGCCCGGCAGCGCCGCTTCGTTGCGACCCTTCGCGGCAAGCTCTCCACTCTGCGCTGGTTGCCCCGGTTGATCGTCGAGCGTCGCCGGCTCACCCGGAGCGGCGATCCCTCTCACGCCCGGCTATGGCTGGGGAGACGAAGTCCCTCTCCACCGAGCTAAGCTGATCTGGACCGGCGCAGGAGGCGCTTGAGGTGCCTGAGCGGAGCAGTCAGTCGCCAGCTGGTCGAGCTCTGGAAAGCCGCGGCTTCTCGTGTTTGCCGTGACTGTGCCTCACTGGCCGCGCGGCTGGCAAGCGCTGCCGCCTCCTCGGCGTGCTCAGCGCGTTCGGAAGCAGCGGACACCGCCCGGCGGGCTAGCTCTGTGGCTTCGGTGAACCGCTGCTCGAGCGCCGTCACGTGCTGCCTGGCTTCTAATAGTTCGCCCGTAACTCTCTCGTTTGCCTCTCGCGCCAGAATCCGATCGCTCTCCCTCCTCATGGTTGCGAGGGCGGCCGGGTTCCCGCAACGGAGCGCCGCCGGAGAGTCCAGTTGCACGTCGCCGGCGCTCAGCGTGCCCAGGTAATCCCACAGGGCAGCTTGGCGCACGGTCAGGTATTCGTCGGGGTCGAAGCCGCTGGACTTCTGCCGATGCAGGTCGCGTCGCACGGCCGAACCGGCATCGGACGGCTGTACACGCTCCGCACGATCGGGGCTGAGATGCTCCGTCGCCTCGCTGACGATCTCGTTGACCAACTCGGCTCGGGCCATCACCTGCGCGTGGGGGGCGACGGTGATCGTCATCCCGTGGAGCAGGCGGAGGACAAGGGTCGCTTGCACCTCCCATGCTGCCAACGCATGTCCGATTGGGGTTCCGTCGTGTTGTGCGTGGGACAGAGCGATCTCGATCGGGTTGCGCACCACGAGGACGGGGTGCAAGCTGCGGTTGACTACGGGCTGCCAGAGAGGGAGCAGACCGTTGATTCGGGGGTCCTTGATAACGATGGGTGCCCCATCTGCGGCCCTGATCAACCGGTGCACGACGGCTGATAGGCGCGGCTCGATCTCGGCTCGCTGGGAGAGCTGTTCGTCCGGCGACGGCGCATCGGACCACCACCTGCGCCCGAAGCTCTTCAAGACTCCTTCGTTGGCCTCTACGAGGGCCAGGGACTCGTAATAGCCCAGCGGATTGCTGGAGTCGGCAGGGTGGAGCTCCTCCTCCTCTCCTGCAAAGAAGCCGCTCTTGACGAACGCTCGGGCAATCGCACTCGTGCCGCTGCGTCCGGCGCCGAGCACGACTACACCGGAGTTCTTCTCGCTGGGCACGGTCCCCTCTGGTCCGCGGTTGTCGGTGAAAGTCGCCATGCGCCCGCGCTCGGCGGCATGTTCGCAGGTGGAGCCGCCCCGGTGTGCCGATCCACTCGTTACCGTCCCCTCCGCTTTTGCCGCATCCGCAGCGCCTCGCGCAGGGATACGTCGAGCAGCGCGCCGGTCGGCGTCACGCGACGCTCCAGCCCGCCGCCGTCGCGCCAGCCGCGCAGGCGGCCTCGCAGCCCGGCGACGGTGCGGTCCTTGACCAGCTGGCCGGCGCATATCGCGGCCTCCGCGGCGACCGCGCGGATCGCCCTGCCGGGACGCGACATCACCCCGTAGCGGCGCAGTAGGTAACCACGGCTCCAGCCGCTGTGGGAGTACTTGAAGCCGCTCGCGGCCCCGCTGCTGGCCGAGTAGGCGTGCAGCGCCCGCGCCTCGCCGGCGAGTCGGCAGCGGGCGCCGGCGGCGCGCAGCCGCAGCGCCAGGTCGAGGTCCTCGTAGTAGAGGAAGATGCGCTCGTCGAAGCCGCCGGCGGCGCGGAACGCCTCCAGCTTGTAGAGCGCCGCGCCGCCGCTCGGCCCGAGCGGCGGCGGCGCGGTCAGCGCCGCCTCGAGCGGCTCGCCGTGCAGGTAGTCGAAGCCCATCAGGGTGCGGTCGGCGACGACGCCGGCCGAGTCGATCAGGCCGGGGGCGGCCTCCTGGACCAGCACGCCGGCGACCGTCTCGACGCCGTCCGCGGCGGCCAGCATCGCCTCGACGAAGCGCGGCTCGCACTCGACGTCGTTGTTGAGCAGGATCGCCGGGTCGCCGGGCCGCTCCTCGATCGCCCGGTCGAGCGCCGGCCCGAAGCCGAGGTTGCGCCCCAGCTCGACCAGCCCGACCTCCGGGAAGCGCTCGCGCAGCAGCTCGGGCGAGCCGTCGCTCGAGCCGTTGTCGACCACGATCGCGTCGACCGGCCGCGTTTGCTCGCGCAGGCTCAGCAGCGCCCGCTCGAGGCGCTCGAAGCCGTTGAAGTGGGGGATGTAGACGGCCGGTCGCATGCTCTTCGGCCCCGGTAGGGTTGCAGCCTTCGATGGAGGCCCTGAAGGGACTGATCCTCTCCGGCGGCGCCGGCACCCGGCTGCGCCCGATCACCCACACCTCGGCGAAGCAGCTCGTGCCGGTCGCCAACAAACCGGTGCTCTTCTACGGGATCGAGGCGCTGGTCGAGGCCGGGGTGAAGGAGATCGGGATCATCATCGCGCCGGAGACCGGCGAGGAGATCCGCGAGTCGGCCGGCGACGGCTCCCGGTTCGGCGCCGAGATCACCTACCTCGTCCAGGACGAGCCGGCCGGCCTCGCCCACGCGGTGCTGACCGCCGAGGAGTTCATCGGCGAATCGCCCTTCGTCATGTACCTGGGCGACAACCTGCTGGCCGAGGGGCTGCGCGGCCTGGTCGCCACCTTCCGCGAGTCCGAGCCCGACGCGCTGATCCTCCTCACGCCGGTCTCCGACCCCAGCTCCTACGGGGTCGCCGAGCTGGACGGCGACCACGTCGTGCGGCTGGTCGAGAAGCCGAAGGACCCGCCCTCCGACCTCGCCCTGGTCGGCGTCTACCTGTTCGGCCCGGTGATCTTCGACGCGGCGCGCTCGCTGGAGCCCTCCTGGCGCGGCGAGTACGAGATCACCGAGGCGATCCAGAAGCTGATCGAGGACGGGCGCCGCGTCCAGTCCGAGGTGGTCACCGGCTGGTGGAAGGACACCGGCCAGCTCGCCGACATGCTGGAGGCCAACCGCCTGGTGCTGGAGGAGATCGAGACGCGGCTCGACGGCGAGATCGACGAGGCCTCGCGGGTCGAGGGCCGGGTCGTGCTCGAGTCGGGGGCCGCGGTCTCGGGCTCGGTGGTGCGCGGCCCCGCCGTGATCGGCGCCGGCGCCCGCATCGAGGACGCCTACGTCGGCCCCTACACCTCGATCGGCGAGGACGTGCGGATCTGCCGCTCCGAAATCGAGCACTCGATCGTCCTCTCCGGCTCGGTCGTGCAGGACCTCGGCACCCGCATGGAGGCGAGCCTGCTCGGCCGCGACGTCAAGCTCACCCGCAGCGACGGGATGCCGAAGACGCTGCGCATGCTGGTCGGCGACAGATGCGAGATCAAGATCGTCTGATGGGCGGGTTGCGATGAAGCTGCTCGTCACCGGCGCCGCCGGGATGCTCGGTCGCGACGTGGTGCTCGCCGCCGGCAACGCCGGCCACGAGGTGGTCGGCTTCGGTCACTCCGAGCTGGACGTCTCCGACGCCGCGGCGGTGGCGGCGAAGCTCGAGGCCGAGCGCCCCGGCGTGGTGGTCAACTGCGCCGCCTGGACCGACGTCGACGGCGCCGAGGAGGCCGAGGGGGAGGCGACCGCGGTCAACGGGGTTGCCGCCGGTGAGCTGGCCGCGGCCGCCGCGGCGGTCGGCTCCGCGGTCGTCTACGTCTCCAGCGACTACGTCTTCGACGGCAGCAAGGGGGCGCCCTACGTGGAGACCGACCAGCCGGCGCCGCTGTCCGCCTACGGGCGCGGCAAGCTGGCCGGGGAGGAGGCGACCCGCGCCGCCAACAAGCGCCACTTCGTCGTCCGCTCGGCCTGGCTGTTCGGCACCGGCGGTCCCAACTTCGTCGAGACGATGCTGCGGCTCGCCGCCGACCACGGCGAGGTGCTGGTCGTCCGCGACCAGGTGGGCTCGCCCACCTACACCTGGCACCTCGCCTATGGCATCGTGCGGCTGATCGAGGGGGTCGAGTTCGGCATCCACCACATGGCCGCGGCGGGGGCGTGCTCCTGGTACGAGTTCGCCGGCGAGATCTTCGACCAGGCCAAGGTCGAGTGCAAGGTGATGTCGGCGACCACCGAGATGCTCGGCCGCCCCGCGCCCCGCCCCGCCTACTCCGCCCTGGCCAGCCAGCGCGAGCACGCGATCGAGCTTCCCTCCTGGCAGGACGGGCTGGCCGCCTACCTGGCGCAGCGCCGCGCCGAGACGGAGGCGGCGGCGTGAGGATCCTGGTCACCGGCGCCGCCGGCTTCATCGGCTCGACCTACGTCCGCCTGATCGGCGACGAGCACGCGGTGCGGGTGCTCGACAAGCTCACCTACGCCGGCCGCCGCGAGAACCTGCCCGAGGACGTCGATCTGGTGGTCGGCGGGATCGAGGACGCGGCGGTCGTCCGCGAGGCGATCGAGGGCTGCGACGCGGTCGTCAACTTCGCCGCCGAGTCCCACGTCGACCGCTCGATCGACGATCAGGACGCCTTCGCCCGCACCCACGTGATCGGCACCGGCGTGCTGCTCGACGCCGCCCGCGAGCTGGGAGTGGGCCGCTACCTCCAGGTCTCCACCGACGAGGTCTACGGCTCGATCGAGTCCGGCTCCTTCACCGAGAGCTCGCCGCTCGACCCCTCCTCGCCCTACTCGGCGACCAAGGCGGCCGGCGACCTGCTCGTCTCCGCCCACGTCCACACCTACGGGATCGAGGCCTCGATCGTGCGCGGCTCCAACAACTACGGCCCGCGCCAGTACCCGGAGAAGCTGATCCCGCTGATGGTGCTGAACGCGCTCCACGGCGACCCGCTGCCGGTCTACGGCGACGGCCGCCAGGTCCGCAACTGGCTCTACGTCGAGGATTTCTGCCGCGGCATCCACGCCGTCCTGCTCGGGGGCCGACCCGGCGAGGCCTACAACGTCGGCGGCCCCGACGAGTGCGAGAACATCGAGGTGGTGAGGCGGGTGATCGAGCTGACCGGCGCCGACGAGTCGCTGATCGAGTACGTCGAGGACCGCCCCGGCCACGACCGCCGCTACTCGCTCGCCTCCGACAAGCTGCGCTCCGAGCTGGGCTGGGAGGCCCAGGTCCACTTCGCCGAGGGCCTCGAGCGGACGGTGCGCTGGTACCGCGACAACGAGGACTGGTGGGGCCCGATCCGCTCCGGCGAGTACCGCGAGTACTACGAGCGCCAGTACGGCAAAGCGCTGGGCTGATGCCGCGCCGCCTCGAGACGAAGCTCGACGGAGTCGCCCTGATCGAGCCCGACGTCCACGGCGACGACCGCGGGTTCCTGGTCGAGACCTTCCGTGCCGACGCCTGGGCCGAGCTGGGCGTCGAGGCCGAGTTCGTCCAGCACAACCAGTCGCGCTCGGTGCGCGACACGCTACGGGGCATCCACTTCCAAACCGAGCCGGGGCAGGCGAAGCTGGTCCGCTGCCCGCGCGGCGCGATCTTCGACGTCGCGGTCGACCTGCGCCGCGACTCGCCCACCTTCGGGCAGTGGGAGGGGCACCTGCTCGATGACCAGGAGCACCATCAGCTCTTCGTCCCGGCCGGCTGCGGCCACGGCTTCGCCGTGCTCAGCGAGTGGGCCGACGCCGCCTACCTGCTCTCCAGCGCCTACGACCCCGCCACCGAGGCCGGCATAGCCTGGGACGACCCGGACGTCGGCGTCGAGTGGCCGGTCGACGAACCCCTGCTGAGCAAGCGCGACAAGCGCGCCCCGACCCTCGCCGAAGTGGGCGAGACCCTCCCCTTCTAGCCGCCGATGGGACGAAAAGTGGACTCCGAATCCACAAATCGGCCCGTCGGCGGTAAAAAGGCGGTGACGCTGGCCGCGATGACCCTGGCGAGCAGCATGATCCTGGTCGACCAGACGGCGGTGCCGCTGGCCAGTCCGGACGCGATCGAGGGTCTCGGCGGCTCGATCTCGCAGGGCCAGTGGCTGATGACCGCCAACATCCTGCCGCTGGCGGCGCTGATGGTCTTCGGCGGCCGCCTCGGCGACCTCTTCGGCCTGCGCCGGATCTTCGTCGCCGGCGCGGTCCTGTTCGCGGTCGCCACGGCGGCGGTGGGATCGGCCCAGGACGTCGAGTGGGCGATCGCCGCCCGGGCCGTCCAGGGGGCCGGCGCGGCGCTGATGATGCCGACCGCGCTGGCGATCGTCAGCGCCGTCTACCCGGCGGAGGGAAAGGGCGCCGCGCTGGGGATCCTCGCCGGCGCCTCGGCCTTCTTCGCCGCCCTCGGGCCGGTCCTCGGCGGCTTGCTGACGTCGATCGACTGGCGCCTCGTCTTCCTCGTCAACGTGCCGCTCGCCGTGATCGCGGTCGCCCTGACCGTGAGCGCGACCCCGCGCCTCGATCCCGACCCGGACGCGCCGCGCGACCTCGACCTGCCGGGAGTGGTCGTCTTCGCGCTCTCGGTCGGCTCGCTCGTCTTCGGCCTCAGCCAGGGGGCGAGCGAAGGCTGGGGCGACCCGGTCACGGTCGTCCCGCTGGCGGTCGGCGTCGTCCTCCTCCCGATCTTCGTCGCGGTCGAGCGGCGGGCCGCGAAGCCGATGATCCAGTTCCGGCTGTTCCGCCACGAGAACTTCCTGGCGGCGAACATCAGTCAGGTGCTGGCCGGGATGGTCGAGCTCGGCCTCGGCTTCCTGACCCCCTTCTTCCTGCTGCTTGTGGTCGGCATCTCGCCGGCCGCGGCGGGGATCGCGCTGATCCCGGCGACGATCCCGATCATCCTCGCCGGCCCGCTCGCCGGGCGGGCGTTCGACCGCTTCGGCGGCCGCTGGCCGCTGGTCGCCGGCTTCCTGGTCCTCGCCGCTTCGGGGGTCGTCCTCGCGATCTCGGTCACCGCCGAGTCCGCGGTCGCCCTGATCCCCGGCCTGCTGCTGCAGGGGCTCGGCCTCGGCATCGTCCTCACGGTCAACGACCCGACCGGCCTCACCGCCGTGCCCAGCGAGGACAGCGGCGAGGCGGCGGGGATGATCAACACCTCCGAGCAGATGGGCGGCGCGCTCGGGATCGCCGCCCTCACCGCGGTCGAGCTGGGCGTCAACTTCCACCAGATCCACGCGAAGCTCGCCGCTCGCGGCATCAACCCGACGCCCGAGCAGGAAGAGCGCTTCCGGGAATTCATCTTCCAGGCCGAGCAGTCGGGCTTGAAGCACCTCCACGAGTCGCCCCTTATCCGCGGCCGGGATCGACTCCGTGGTCGCCGCCCACGTCGACGCCTTCCAGGTCACCTTCGCCGCCTCCGCGGCCATCGCCCTGCTCGGCGCCGTCGTCGCCGCGATCCTCGTCCGGCGCGGCGACCGGGTCGCCGCGGGCCCGATCTTCGGCCGCCGCTCCCGCTGGGTCTACACCCACTCGGGCCGCTCGCCGGCGATC
>CAVVHQ010000015.1:0-63420 GCA_963748075.1 uncultured Solirubrobacterales bacterium
TCCGCGGCGACCACGGCGTGCCAGGCGGGGAGGATCGGCAGATCGGCGAGGTCGATGATCGCGGCGCGCGCCCTCTCGATCTCCTCCGAGTACCAGTAGCGCTCGAAGTCGGCGCGACTCTCCCAGACCGAGGTCTGCTGGAAGGAGAGGGGGTCGTCGATCGAGCGGGTCAGCGACCAGTTCCTGGCGCCGAAGGCGGGCATCCGCGCCGCCGCCGGCTCCCAGAGGTCGAGCCAGCGGTCGGCCCGGAAGGGGGCTATGTGCCAGTCCAGCCTGCAAACCTCGGTCACCGCAAACCCCCTTCGCTCATCACGCTCCCACCTCGGCCCGGATCGCGCCGGGGCCCTCTTCGGTGCGGCCCTCCTCCTCGGAGCTCGCCCCGACCAGGATCGAGATCTTGCCGAGGTGCTTGTTCTCGTGCAGAAGCTGGTGCGCCTCGGGGACTCCCTCGAAGCCCATCGTCTTCCAGAGCACCGGCCGCACCTTGCCCTCCGCGATCAGCCCGTTGGCGCGCATGCACTCGTAGGCGTTGGCGAAGTGCGAGCCGATGATCCGCTTCTGGCGCATCCACAGGTAGCGCACGTCGAAGTCGAGCCGGAAGCCCGAGGTGGCGCCGCAGATCACGACTTTGCCGAACGGCTTGACGACGAAGACCGAGGTCGGGAAGGTCGCCTGGCCGACGTGCTCGAAGACGATGTCGGGGGCGTCGCCGAGGATCTCCTTGACCCGCTTGGCGAATGCCCGCGAGGCCTTGAAGCGCTCCTTCTCGGCGGCGGGGTCGGCGAGGTTCTCGGGGGTGCGCATCATCTCGCCGAATTCGCGGCGGTCTATGTAATCGACCGCGCCGAGCTGCTTGACAAGCTCGCCCTTCTCCTCCGAGGAGACGACGCCGACCGCGTTGGCGCCGGCCGCCGCGCAGAGCTGGGTGGCGAAGACGCCGAGCCCGCCGGCGGCGCCCCAGATCAGCACGTTGTGGCCGGGCTGCAGCTTGCACTGGTCGATCAGCATCCGGTAGGCGGTGAAGTAGGTGAGCCCGTAGGCGGAGGACTCCGCCCAGGAGAGGCTCTGGGGGCGGGGGAGGAGCTGCTGGGCCTGCACCTTGGTGAACTGGGCGAAGGAGCCCCAGGTGGTCTCGTAGCCCCAGATCTTCTGGCTCGGCGCGGCGAGCGGGTCGAGCCCGTGCACCTCGACGTCCTCGTAGGAGGCCTGATTGCAGTGGATCACGACCTCGTCGCCCGGCTTCCAGCGGGTGACGCCCTCGCCGACCTTCCAGACGACCCCCGAGCCGTCCGAGCCGCCGATGTGGTGCCCGTACTCGGGGTGGTCGCCGTAGCCGAAGACCGAGACCGGCTTGCCGAGCGCCGCCCAGACGTTGTTGAAGTTGACCCCGGCCGCCATCACCCGGACGATCACCTCGAAGGCGCCCGGCTCGGGCACCTCGAGCTGCTCGAGCTGGAAGGCCTGGCTGGGTTCGCCCTCGCGCTCCTGGCGGATCACCCAGGCGGCCATCGTCTCCGGCAGCGTGCCGGCCTCCACGTCCAACTTCGAGACTTCGCTGCTGTCGACGGCCAAACCGGCTCCTCCGTGGGGTCGAAATGTATTGGACTTCGCCTTCGCTCCGCTCGCGGAGAATCAGATCGTGACGCTCGCTGCGCTCGGCTCAGAGGCGGGGCCGGGCAATCCTAGATCAGACTTGACGCTCGCCGCGTCAGGCCGCTTCGGACTCGGCGGTCTCGGGCAGCTCGACCGCCGGGCCCTCCGGGTCACCGCCGGCCTCCAGCTCACGCAGCTCCTCGGCGACGATCGGCCGTACCGCCTGGTCGATCGGCTTCGGGCTCTCCGGCTCCTCCCCAGCGGTCGCCCCCAGCTCCTGGAAGCGGCGAAGTTGCGGCAGGACGCGGCTCTCCGCCGAGCCGACCGCCTCGTTGTACGCGTTGACCGCCGAGCCCAGCTGACGGCCCGCCTTCGACATGTGGCGCAGGAAGACGCCTATCCGACCATGGAGGTCCTTGGCCGCCGAGGCGATCTCCTGCGCCTCCGCCGCGATCTGCTCCTGGCGCCAGCCCAGCTCGACCGTGCGCAGCAGGCCGACCAGCGTGGTCGGCGTCGCGATCAGGATCTTCTGCTCCAGCGCGTAGTCGTAGAGCGAGGGCTCGGCCTCGAAGGCGGCGTGCAGAGCCGCCTCCGACGGCATGAAGCAGACGACGAAGTCGGGGGTCTCGCCGCTCTCGAACTGGTCCTGGTAGCGCTTCGAGGAGAGTTTGGTGATGTGGTCGCGGACCTGACGGGCGTGGCGCACCAGCTCCCCCTTGCGGCTCGATTCGTCCTCGGCTTCCAGTACCTCGAGGTAGGCGTCGAGTGGCACCTTCGAGTCGACGACGACGCGCCGCTCGCCTGGCAGCGTGACGATCGCGTCCGGCCGCAGCAGCCCCTCCTCACCGCGTAGCGTCGCCTGCACCTCGAAGTCGACGTGCTCGGTCATGCCCGCGATCTCGACGCAGCGCTTCAGCTGCACCTCGCCCCATTCGCCGCGCGTCTTCGGCTGGCGCAGCGCCTTGACCAGCGTGCCGGTCTGCGTGTTGAGGTCGCCCAGCCCGGCCTTCATCTCGCCCAGCAGCGTCCGCATCGCGCCATCGGCCGTCTTGCGATCGCGGCTCAAGGTCGAGACCTCGTGTTCGATCCGCTTCAGGTTCTCGCCGATCGGCTCGGTGAGGCGACGGAACTCGGCCTCGCGCTTCTGCAACGCCGCCTCGGACGCCTCGGCGTCGACCTTGCGCGACTCCTCGTTCATTCGCTGCAGGTCGGCGACCGCCTTCGAGGTCGCCTCGTGGATCGCCGGGCCGAGGTCGGGCGCCTCAGACGTCTCTTCACGCCGCTGCGTGAGCAGCACGTAGAGCAGCCCGGCGGCGAGCAGGGCAACGGCGATGGCCAAGACGACGATCATGGACAAGCGAGGATGACGAATGGGGCAGACGCCACGCAGACGCCGCTTCGCCGGAAATTACGCGTCCGAAAAGCAGACGACCCGCCGGAGCGGGTCGGTGCTGCGAAAGCGGGAACCACCCCGCGTGCGGTTGACAACCACCGTGAGATTAGCACGGCGGGCCGCACCAGCACTCGACTCCGCACCGGACCGGAATTTCTGCGGAGGGCACCGGACTCGAACCGGATCCTGCTGGTCAGGCAGGACGCAGCGGTTGTCAACCGCTCGCAGCACGCCTGTCTGCTTCGACCCTCCGTAGGGGTATTCTAGCTGACAGACAAACAGTTGCAGTTTGACAGCCCGCGATTCACCCGTTCGTTACGGCAGCAGTACGTCGTTCTCCGACGAGGAGCGGTAGGGACCGACGACGAGCTGGCCCGGCTCGGCGGCCGGGATGTCGGCGGCGCTGACCCGGTAGACGCCGGTCGGCAGGCTGGTCAGGAGGGTGACGTTGCCGTTGGCGACCAGCGGTTCGGAGGTGGCGCTCTTGCGCCGGCCGCGCACCTCGAGGCGCGATTCGACTGGGGTCAGGTTGGCGGCGACCAGGGCGACGTCGAGCGGCGCGTTGGAGCGCACCGGCGGCTGGCCGGCGTGCTGGTTCTGGGGGAGCTGCTGGGTCGGTTCGGGCCCGATCGCGACCCGCGGCGGCTGCACGGTGACCTTGCCGGCGCTGACCGCGACGCTGACCCGGGTCGGCGGCTGCGGGCGCGCTTCGTTGACTTGTTCTTCGGCGCCGCAGCCGGCGGTCGTTGCCGCCAGGGCGGCGAGGGGGAGGGCGAGCGCGGCCGCGGTCGCGCGCGGCGCCGTCAGCAGTCGCCTACCTCTCCGGCCACCCATCGCTGCTGAATCTAGCCGAACGGCAGGTCGACGACGCGCGCCGTAACGCCGTCTTCACCTGCGACCAGCTCGGCGCCGGGCTCCGCCTCGCGGCGGACGATCGCCAGGGCGATCGGCCCGCGGGCGGGGGAGACGCAGGCGCTGCCGATCCGGCCGACCTCCCTCTCGCCGAGCCGCAGGGCCGTGCCCGACGCCGCGGGGGCGCTCAGCTCGAGCCCGCGGAGGTGGCGATTGGGGCGGCCCTTGTAGTGGAGGCGGGCGACCGGCTCCTGGCCGATGTAGCAGCCCTTCTCGAAGTCGACCGCGGCCTCGACGATCCCCGCCTCCGCCGGCATCGTCTCGCCGCTCATCTCGGCGCCGAAGCGCGGCGTGCCCGCCTCGATCCGCAGCACCTCGGCCGCCGCGGGGGAGACCTCGGCGGCGCCGGCGGCGAGCAGCGCCTCGCGCAGTCGCTCGGCGTCGCCCGCGGCGGCGATCAGGTCGACGCCGTCGTGGGCGCCGACGGCGAGACACTCGACGCCGCCCACGCTCGCGGACTCGCTGCTGTGCTCGGGCAGCGCCGCCGTGCCGGCTATCTCGACGCTGCGCGGCCCGATCAGCGAGAGGATCGCCCGCTCCGCGGTGAGGTCGACGAGCTCGACCTCGCGGCCGATCTTGTACATCTCGAGGTGGCGGCGGACGGCCTGCAGCGCATCCGGCTCGGTGTCGATCCAGATTTCGTCGGGGGCGGTCCGCAGGACCCGCATGTCGCCCTGCAGGTGGCCCTTGCGGTCGAGCAGCGCGGCGTAGCACCCCTCGCCGGGGGCGAGGCCCTCGACGTCGTTGGTCAGCTGGCCCTGCAGGTACTCGGCCGCCTCGGCGCCGCGGACCGCGAGCTTGCCGCGCTCGCAGCGGTCGAGCAGGCCGCACTCCTCGCGCAGCTGCCTGTACTGGGCGTCCAGCTCGACGGTCGTCGCCTCGGCCATGCACCCAATTCTAGGAGGGTCGCCGCGCCGCATCCGACTTTGACCACGCCCCAGTGGGGAAAAAGTCCGACGCGGTGAATTTAGATGTGCCAAAATCATTTAGACATGCCTAAATCTTCGGAGGCGATCGAGGACTACGCGAAGGCGATCTACGCCCTCTCCCGCGAGCACGAGGGCCCCGTCCTCAACGGCGAGGTCGCGGAGCGGCTCGGCGTCGCGCCGGCTACCGCGACCTCGATGCTGAAGCGGCTCGGCGAGCTGGGCCTGGTCGATTACCTGCCCTACCGCGGCGCCACCCTGACGCCGTCCGGCGAGAAGGTCGCGCTGGAGGTGATCCGCCACCACCGGCTGATCGAGGCCTACCTCTCCGAGGCGCTGGGCATGCCCGACGACGAGGTCCACGCAGAGGCCGAGGTGCTCGAGCACCACATCTCCGAGCACCTGGAGCGGCTGATCGCCGCGAAGCTCGGCGAGCCCAGCCACGACCCGCACGGCACGCCGATCCCGGGGCCCGACCTGCGGCTGCCGCTCGAGGGGGGCGATCGGTGAAGCCACCCGTGGAGGCGGCCGAGGCGCCGGAGCGGGAGGAGGCCCACACCGGCGCGACGGTCGAAGACGTCCTCCCCGGCGAGGCGGCGGTCGCCGCCGCGGCGCGGCGCTCGCTGGAGGGCCGCAGCCGGGGCTTCGGCCGGGTCTGGCCCTTCCTCGGCCCGGCCTTCATCGCCGCGGTCGCCTACATCGACCCCGGCAACTTCGCCACCAACATCGCCGGGGGCGCCAAGTTCGGCTACCTGCTGCTCTGGGTCGTACTGGCGGCGAACCTGGTCGCGATGCTGGTCCAGACCCAGTCGGCGAAGCTGGGCATCGCGACCGGTCGCAACCTCGCCGAGCTGTGTCGGGAGACCTTCTCGCGACGGACCTCGATCGGCCTCTGGCTGCAGGCCGAGCTGGTCGCGATGGCGACCGACGTCGCCGAGGTGGTCGGCGCCGCGCTCGGCCTCAACCTGCTGTTCGGCATTCCGCTCTTCCCCGCCGGGGTGATCGCCGGCGCCGGCGCCTTCGCGATCCTCGCCCTGCAGCAGATGGGCTTTCGCCGGCTCGAGGCGGGGATCACCGCCCTGGTCGGCGTCGTCGTCGCCTCCTTCGCGTTCGAGCTGCTCGACGCCAAGCCGGCGGCGGACGAAGTCGCCAAGCACCTGGTGGTCCCAGGCTTCGCCGGCACCGAGAGCATCCTGCTCGCCACCGGGATCATCGGCGCGACGGTGATGCCGCACGTCGTCTACCTGCACTCGGCGCTGACTCAGGGGAGGATCGTCGGGCGCGACGAGGCGGAGAAAAAGCGGATCCTCGGCTTCGAGAAGGTCGACGTGGTGATCGCCCTCTCGCTGGCCGGCGCGGTCAACCTGTCGATGATGATCGTCGCCGCCGCCCTCTTCCACACCAGCGGGCTGACCGGGATCGACACGATCGAGGGCGCTTACGACGGGCTGCAGACGCTCGTCTCGGGCAACGCCGCCACCGTGTTCGGCATCGCCCTGCTCGCCTCCGGCTTCGCCTCCTCCTCGGTGGGCACGATGGCCGGCCAGGTGGTGATGCAGGGCTTCATCCGCCGCCGCATCCCGATCTTCCTGCGCCGCGCACTCACGCTGGCCCCCGCGCTGCTCGTCCTGGCGCTCGGCTTCAACCCGACCGACTCCCTCGTCTTCAGCCAGGTCGTCCTCTCCTTCGGCATCCCCTTCGCCCTCGTGCCGCTGCTGATGATCGCCCGCCGCCCCGAGATCATGGGCTCGCTCGCCAACCCCGGCTGGCTGACCGCCATCGCCGGGACGCTGGCGGCGCTGATCATCGGGCTGAACGTGTTCTTGATCGCGGACCTGTTCCTGTAGGCCGATGCTGCGCCGAGCCGAGATCCGGGTTTCCTCGCGGCTCGGGGCCGAGCCGGAGGCGGTCTGGAAGCGGGTCGCGAGCGCCGCGGGAGTCAACGACGAGCTGGGCCCGTTGCTGCGCATGACGGTGCCGCGGGGCCTCGACCGCCTCGACCTCGACGCGGTCGAGCCGGGCCGGCTGGGCCGCAGCTGGGTGCTGCTGTTCGGCCTGATTCCGATCGACTACGACGACCTGGTCTTGGAGCGGATCGATCCGGGCCGGGGCTTCCTCGAGCGCTCGACGATGCTGTCGCAGCGGCTCTGGGAACACGAGCGCACGATCGAGCCCGCCGCGGACGGTGGCTGCACGATCGGCGATCGGGTCGCCTGGGAGATGCGCCTGCCGCTGCCCGGCCGTCTGCTGCGTCCGCTGTTCTCGGCCATCTTCCGCCACCGCCATCGGCGCCTGCGGCGCCACTTCGGCCCCGGCAGAGGCTAGGCTTGGTCCGTGGGCATGGCCGCCGACTTCAAGCAGGTGCTCGCGTCGCTCCCTCCCGACTGGACCGACCTCGAGCTCGACCTGAGGATCGACGACGAAGCGAGCTATGTGGACACGGCGGTGGCGCTGAGCCGGATCAACGCCCAGTCCTACTCGCGGGCCGACTGGGATTGGCGCCTGCTCGTCGCGCACGGCTTCGGCCACGCGGCCGCGGCGGAGACGGTGCTGGGCGTGCTGGAGAAGCTGGACGAGGAAGGCGTGAGCGGCGAGATGCAGGTGCGCGAGGTCCGTGAGGGACGGGCCGAGGTCGTGCAGATGTGGGGCCGGCCCGAGAGCGTGCGCGAAGAGCTCCGCCAGCGCCGCTCGCTCTAGTGGCTCGCGTCGTCGCCGTCGCCCCCGATCTGCTGCTCGGCAGCAAGGTGGAGGCGATGCTGACCGCGGCCGGCCATCAGGTGACGCTCTCCCCGTCGCTGTCGGAGGCACCGCTCGGCGACGCCGAGGCGATCGTCGCCGACCTGGACGCCGAGAGCCCGGAGGCGCTGGTCGGTCTCGGCGCCCCGGCCCTCGGCTACTACTCGCACGTGAACGCCGAGACCAGACGCGCGGCCGAGGCGGCCGGCGTCGACGTGGTCGTTCCGCGCTCGCGGATGGCGCGCGAGCTGCCGCAGCTGGTCGAGCGTCTGCTCAGCGGCTGAGCCGGAACGCCCGGCGAACGTCGAGCGGCTGCTTCAACAGACCGTGCTCGAAATCCCACGCGGCCCACTCGCGCAGCACCCGCGGGTCGAACGGCGCGGGGCGGAGGACCGGCAGCAGCACGCGCAGCTGGGCGGCCTGGTCGGCGCGGTCGAGGCTCGGGACGGAGGCGAGCAGGTCGTCGAGTGCCTCGGCGGGGTGTCGCACGGCGAACCGGTAGCCGTGCGTAGTCGCCGCGACCATCGAGTCGACCAGCTTCGGATCGCGCTCGACCGTCCTCTGCGAGGCGACCAGCACCAGCTCGGGGTAGGGCGGCGCCCCGTATTCGCTCACCTTGAAGATCCGGATCGGGATTCCCCGCCGCCGCAGCGCGACCCCCTCCGCATTCCAGAAGCCGGTCGCCGCGGCGATCTTGCCGGCGGCGAGCGAGGAGACGGCGTTGAAGCCGATCGTCACCCGCCGGATCAGAGCGGGATCGCCGCCATCGGCGGCGACCTCGGAGTCGACGACCGCATCGTCGGAGGGCAGGCCGGTGACGCCGACCGCGCGGCCCTCGAGGTCGCGGGGGCGGCGCACCGGGCCGTCGCCGGCGGCGATCACCGAGGCGAGCGGGCGCTGGACGATCGGCATCAGCCCGACCGGGCCGAGGCCTCGCTCGCGGGCGATCCCGAGGTCGTGGAGGTCGAGGATCGCGAACTCGGCGCGCCCCGCCTGCAAGAGCTTCGGCGCGTCGGTCGATTCGCCCGGCTGGCGGATCGTCGGATCGATCCCGGCGTCGCGGTAGAAGCCATGGCGCAGCGCCGCGTAGATCCCGGCATGGGCCGCGTTGGGCGTGAAATCGAGCACCAGCGTCGCGCCGTCCGGCGCGCCCGGTTCAGCGCCGCCACCGCCGCAGCCGGCCGCGCCGGCGAGCAGCAGAGCGGCCGCCAGCAGCGCGGCAACTCGCATCATTCGACAGGAAACCTATTCATAGGCCGATTCCGGATACACTCCCGCCCCGGAAACCGACTTTTGGGATTACGGGACAGAGGAGGCGTAACCAGTGCAAGAACGAGGACTTTCGGCATATCTCGCCGAGCTGATCGGCACCTTCCTGCTGGTGTTCTTCATCACCAGCGTGGTCGTGCTGTTTGTGGCCACCGGCAACCAGGCCCAGTTCGGCTCCGACTATGCCGTCGTCGGCCTCGCTCAGGGCCTGGCCCTTTTCGGGCTGGTCGTCGTGTTCGGCGCGGTGAGCGGCGGGCACTTCAACCCGGCCGTCACGCTCGGCGCGGCGGCGATCAAACGGATTGCGCCGGTCGACGCGCTGATCTACATCCTCGCCCAACTGTCCGGCGGGGTGCTCGGGGCGCTTCTCACCAAGGGCCTGCTGCTCGACGAGGGCCGCGCCACGAACTACGGCGCCGCCGAAGTGAGCGGGCTGCTCAGCAACAACTTCCAGGGCGCGGTCGTCGAGGCGATCGGCGCCTTCGTCCTCGTCCTCGTCGTCCTGGTCGCCCTCTACTCGAAAAAGGGATCGAGGGACTGGGCGCCCTTCGCCTATGGCACGACCCTCGCCTTCCTCGTCATGGTCGGCGGCCCGCTGACCGGTGGCTCCTTCAACCCGGCTCGCTGGTTCGGGCCGGCGCTGGTCGGCAACGAGTGGGGCGGCGTCTGGCCCTACCTGGTCGGCCCGATCGTCGGCGCCCTGGTCGCCGTGGGAGTGTTCATGTTCGTGATCGAGGCCAGTCCGCTCGGGTCCGGCAAATCGCCGGGCTCGCCCAAACCGGCCACGCCGCCGGGGGGCGGTCCCTCCGCTCCCTAGATCGGTGCGGCGCCTTGCCGCACGCGCCGGCCTGACCCGGCGCGTGCGGTAGCTTCCGCGATGTGCGCCGGGTCACCTTCTCGCGGAACTACACGCTCTCCCTCTCGCGCACCTGCCAGTGCTTCTGCAAGTACTGCGCGTTCGCGACCCACCGCGCCCACATCTACGCGCCCGATGAGGTCGAGCGGCGGCTCGACGAGGCGGAGCGACGCAACGCCAAGGAGCTGCTGGTCCTCACCGGCGAGAGGCCCGAGGTCAATCCGCAGGTCGCAGCCCGGCTCGCCGAGTGGGGCCACGAGGACTTCACCTCCTACGTGGCCTGGACCTGCGAGCGGGCGCTGGAGCGGGGCATCCTGCCCCACACCAACGTCGGCGTGCTTGACGCTTGCGACTTGACTCGCCTACGGGAGGTGACCGCCTCGCAGGGGCTGATGCTCGAGTCGATCTCCGAGCGCCTCATGGACACCGTCCACGCCGGCTCCCCGACCAAGCATCCCGCCAAGCGCCTGGCCACCATCGAGGCCGCCGGCGAGCTGAGGATCCCGTTCACCACTGGGATCCTGGTCGGCATCGGCGAGACTCGGCAGGAGCAGCTCGAATCCCTCGAAGCTATCGCCGCGCTTCACGAGCGCTTCGGCCACATCCAAGAGGTCATCCTCCAGAACTTCGTTCCTCACCCTCGCTACTACGGGGCAGAGGTTGCTGAAATCGCCGACGAAGCAGCTCGCGCTCGGTGGGGCGGGGATGGGGCACCCTCCGAACGTTTTGCGCGGGAGGAGCCGGAACCTCGCGGCGACAGCCCCGAAACTTTGGATCGACGAGTTGCGAGTGAGGAGGGTGTCCCATCCCCGCCTCCCTGGGCCACCCCGATCTCCGTCGACGACATCAAGCGGTTGATCGGGCAGTGCCGTGAATTGATGCCTGATGTCGGCATCCAGGTCCCGCCCAACTTGTCCCAGGCTTGGCCGGAGCTGGTTGAAGCTGGGGCTACTGACCTTGGGGGGTTGTCGGCAAATGGCGATCACATCTCGCCGGAGGAGCCGTTCCCGAGCCCGCATGAGGTCCGCAAGGAGCTGGCGCCGCGCGGGCATGCGCTGACCGAGCGGCTGTGCGTGTACCCGCAGTACATGGACCAGGAATGGATGGAGCAGGGGGTGCTCGACGTGGTGAAGCTGAAGTACTGGAGCTTCATTCCGCGGCGCGGCTCGGGGCGACGCTCCGAAGAGACGATCGATCCGGGGCTGGCGCCAGAGGCGATCGCCAAGGGACGGGATGGGGTCGAGCTCTCCGAGGACGAGCTGACCGCGCTGTTCGCCGAGACCCGGCCCGAGGTCGTCGAGGAGCTGCGGGCCGCCGCCGACGAGCTGCGCGCCGAGCTGGCCGGCGATCGCGCCACCTTCGTCGTCAACCGGAACATCAACTTCACCAACATCTGCGTCGTCGGCTGCGCCTTCTGCGGCTTCGGCCAGGGCAGGCGCTCGCCCGACGCCTACGAGGTGAGCGAGGAGGATTTCGCCGAGCGGGTCCGGGACGCGGTCGAGTTCGGCGCCACCGAGATCTGCATGCAGGGCGGGATCCACCCCGACCTGACGCTGGAGGAGTACGGCCGCTGGCTGCGGCTGGCCAAGCGGGTGGCGCCCGATCTGCACCTGCACGCCTACTCGCCGATGGAGGTCCACTACATGTGCGAGCGCTCGGGCAAGGGGCCGGACGAGGTCTTCGCCTACCTGGTCGAGTGCGGACTGGGGTCGACGCCGGGCACCGCGGCGGAGGTCCTCGACGACGGCGTTCGCCAGCGAATCTCGCCGAACAAGCTGCCGGTCGAGCGCTGGGTCGAGATCATCGAGGCCTCGCACCGGGCCGGCCTGCGCTCGACCTCGACCGTGATGTTCGGCCACATCGAGGAGCCGCGCGAGCTGGCCCGTCACATGCGGGTCGTCCGCGCCCTGCAGGAGCGCACCGGCGGCATCACCGAGTTCGTGCCGCTCAGCTTCATCCCCTTCAACACGATGCTGGGGCGCACCCACGGGATCGAGGAGATCTCCGCGGCCGAGAACCTCAAGCACACCGCCGCCTTCCGGCTGGCGCTGGGGAGGACGATCCCCAACCTGCAGGCGAGCTGGGTGAAGATGGGCCTCGAGGCGGCGACCGAGGCGCTGCGCTGGGGGGTCAACGATCTCGGTGGAACGCTGATGGAGGAGAACATCTCGCGGATGGCGGGCTCGCAGCACGGGGTGCGGCTGGAGCCGCAGCAGCTGATCGACGCGGCGCGGGCCGCCGGCCGCGTCCCGGCCCAGCGCACGACGCTCTACGAGGTTGTCGAGACCTACTGAGCCGCGATATGTTGGGGCAATCGCTTCGCGTTGGTCAGTTGAGGGTGGTGGGTCTCCAGGGTTGGTGGCCTTCTGCTTGGCCGCCTTCCTGGTGCTGCTCGCCGGCCTCGGGCTGATCAGCCTCCGCCCCTGGGAGACGAGCTCGCTCGCCCCGAATCTGAGCGTCGCGCCGGGGATCGGAGCGGCGCTCGAAGACGCGGTGGTCGCCGCCCCGGGGCGCCCCGGGGCGCGCGCCGACCTCGCCGCCGCCAAGGTCGCCGGCCGCCGCGACCCGCGCTTCGCCGCTGTCGGGGTCGCCGCTCCCCGGACCGCGTCCGCCTCGCGGTTGGGCATCTCCGCGGCGCGCCCGGTGCAGAGCCCGGCGACCGCGTCCCCTCCGGTCGAGTCGCCCGAACCGCAGGCGCCGGCGCCGCAGCCGGTCAGCTCGCCGGCGACCGCGCCGGCCGAATCTTCGTCGGCGCCGCAGTCGACGGAGCCCTCGATCGCCGACCCCGGCTCGGACGAAGAGCCGCCCGCCGCGAGCCGGGCGGCGCCAGGCAAGGCAGGCCCGGTGACCAGCTCCGGCCCGTTCGCAGGCCGCAATCCGATTGCGGTGTGGCTGAGCGGTAACGAGGACAGCTCGGAGCCGATCCTCGCCGGCGAAGGAGATGGCGACGTCGTCCAGATCCACGAGGGGCACGAATACGCTCTCGCATTCTCCTTCTACATACAGACGATGGTCTACGGGGCACCGGGCGCGCCGAACCTGATCATGCGGATGGTCGGCGACGCCGATCCCAGCCCGAGCTTCGGCCTGCAGCTCTGGGATTACGCGGGGGCGGACGGGTCAAGCGGCGGGCGCGGCCTCTGGTCCGCCGGGGATGCGATGGGGGGCGATCGCTTCCTGGCACCGGCTGGCGAGGCGGCATGGCACGACGTGGTCGTCCTGTTCAGCGCCTCGAGCGAGGGGGCGGGCTACTACGCGCTCTACCTCGACGGCCAGCCGGTCGAGGTCCGCCTCGGGGTCAGCATGATCCGTCCCGGCAGCAGCTACGCTCAGGCCGAGATCGGCCTCTTCCGCGACGGCGATCTCCTCCCGGGGACCTCCCAGATCTGGGTCGACGCCGTGACGCTGGGCGAGACGCTGGGTCCGGTCGCGCTGCCCTGAGCCGATGCGCGCAATGGTCCTGGAGCGGCAGCGGGCGCCTCTGCGGCCCGCCGAGCTGAGGGACCCCGAACCTGGGCCGGGGCAGCTGCTGATATCGGTCTCGGCCTGCGGCGTCTGCCGCACCGACCTGCACATCGTCGACGGGGAGCTGACCGAGCCGAAGCTGCCGCTCGTCCTCGGTCACCAGATCGTCGGCGCCGTGGCCGGGGTGGGGGAGGGAGCGGAGCGCTACGCGGTCGGCGACCGGGTCGGCGTCCCCTGGCTGGGCTGGACCTGCGGCGAGTGCCGCTACTGCGCCAGCGGCCGCGAGAACCTCTGCGACCGCGCCCGCTTCACCGGCTACGACATCGACGGCGGCTACGCCGAGCTGGCGGTCGCCGACCAGCGCTTCTGCTTCCCGGTCCCGGGTGGCTACCCGGACGAGCAGGCTGCGCCGCTGCTCTGCGCCGGGCTGATCGGCTACCGGGCGCTGCGTCTGGTCGGCGACGCCGAGCGGATCGGCTTCTACGGCTTCGGCGCCTCCGCCCACATCCTCTGCCAGGTCGCGGTTCACCAGGGGCGGCGGGTCTTCGTCTTCACCCGCGAGGGCGACGCCGAGAGCCAGCAGTTCGCGCGCAGCCTCGGCGCCGAGTGGGCCGGCTCCTCCGAGCAGGCGCCGCCCGAGGAGCTGGACGGGGCGATCGTCTTCGCCCCGGTCGGCCCGCTGATGACGGCGGCGCTGAGGGTCAGCGCCAAGGGCGCGCGGATCATCAGCGCCGGCATCCACATGAGTGACATCCCGGCCTTCCCCTACGAGATCCTCTGGGGCGAGCGGGTGCTCGGGTCGGTCGCCAACCTGACGCGCCGCGACGGCGAGGAGTTCCTCGACCTGGCGCCACGGGTGCCGGTTCGCACCGAGGTCGAGGTGCATCCGCTCGAGGCCGCGAACGAGGCAATCGACTCGATCCGCACCGGCGCCCTGCGCGGCGCCGCTGTGTTGCGCATCACTAGCCCAGGAGCCCATCCCGGTAGGGGTTCCACTTAACTTTTTCCGAAGACGCGTTGCGGTTGTCCGCGGACGCTTTCCGCGGAAAAAGTACAAGACGTTCCACCCCTACCGGGATGGGCTTCAACGTCAGCGGAAGAGGTCGTCGGTGCGAGGTCGCTGCAGAGCCACGGCGCCTGGGCCGTCCTCGGCGCTGACGTAGCGATCGAGGCCGCGGACTATCGCGGCCGGAACGCGGCTGGTCTTATCGCGGACCAGCTCGGCGGCGGCGGCGGCCTGGTCGGCGATTGCGATCAGCGTTGCCCCCAGCTCGCGGCCGCCGGCGTCGGCGCGGCCGCGCCAGTCGTCAAGCGGGACGACGCCGGCGCAGCCGATCGCCACCTCCGCCTGGCCGAGCCGCCAGGCGCGGCCGAAGCTGTCGCTGATCACCACCCCGATGCTGGGGGGCCGGGGGTGCGGCCCTCCGGACGGTGAGTGTCGGTCGAGCCCCACCCCCGCCTCCCTTGCGATCGCGGCGCCGATTTCGGCTCTGAGCTTGCGCGCCGAGCCGTCGGGGTCCTCGGGCAGCAGCGCGACGGTGCCCGGCTCGGGCAGGTTGGAGCTGTCGATCCCGGCGTTGGCGCAGACGAAGCCGTGGTGGGTCTCGACGATCAGCACGCCGCGCTCCGCGCGCAGCACCTCGCGGCTCTCCTCGAGGATCAGCTCGACCAGCGCCGGCTCCTTGCCGAGCACCGCGGCGAGCCGCCGCGCCTCGGCGCCGGGGATGACGGAGGAGAGCCGCCGCACCCGGCCCTCGGCCTTGGAGACGACCTTCTGCGAGACGACGATGACGTCGCCGTGGGCCAGCTCGGCCCGCGCGGCGATCTCGGCGCCGACCGACATCCCCGCGGCGAACTCGGGCAGGCCGGTCACGGGGAGGACGCGCAGCTCGCTCGGCCCGGTCACAGCCCCAGCGCCCTCGCGGTTCGCCGAGCGCGGTCCCCGCCGCCCTCCAGCTCGCGGGTCAGGGCGACGACGTCGGCCGGGGTGTCGAGGTCGAGCGCCAGCGACGGGACCTCTTCGACGCCGAACGGAACCCCCGCCTCGCGGGCGGCGGCGACGTGACGCGCGCAGCTCCCCTCGCCGAAGGCGGGACGGATCGCATCCGGCGGCGCCAGGACGAGCGCGTTGGTGCCGGTCCCGTGCCGGTCGGGGACGATCGCGACATAGGAGGCGGGGACGCCGGTCAGCAGGCGGTCCAGCTCGCGCGGCTCGAGCAGCGGGCAGTCTCCGGGGAGGAGGACCACGCACTCGGCGCCCAGCTCCTCGGCGCGGGCGATCCCCGCCAGCGCCGCTTTCGGGTGGTCGGGATCGGCCGGGTCGGCGACCAGCTCGGCGGCTGCCGTCGCCGCTGCCTCGGCGGCGCGCAGCTCGTCGCTGACGACGATCGTCCGCTCGACCGCGCGCGCCTCGCCGATCGCCTCCAGCACGTCCGCCAGCATCGCCCCGACCAGCGCCTCGCGCCGGGCGTCGTCGATTCCCGCGGCGAGGCGCCGCTTGGCCGCGCCGAAGCGCTTCACGGGGAGGACGGCGGTCGCCTTCACGTCGCGGTCAAGCTAGACGATGTCGGGCGCGCCGCTCACTCGCCGCGGGACGCGATCAGCTCGGCGGCGTAGTCGAGGACGATCCGCGCCAGCCGCGCCCGCCCGGCGGCGCCCTCCATCAGGGTCGGCGCGGCCAGGGTCGGGATCTCCTCAGGAGGCGGGTCGGGGTCGCCCTCGTCGACCACCATCGCATCGATCAGCCCGGCGTAGAGCGAGGCCACCCCGGCCGCGCTGGAGGGTCGCCCGACCGCCGCCATGAAGCGCTCGGTCGGTCCCTTGACGACCTCGCCGCCGACGTAGGGGCTGACCGCGATCACCGGTGCGCCGGAGGCGGCGATCGCCTCGCGGATGCCGGGAACGGAGAGGATCGGGCCGATGCTGATCACCGGATTGGAGGGGCCGACCACGATCGCCTCCGCCTCCGCGAGCGCCGCCAGCACCTCCGGCGTCGGCTCCGCCTCGGCGATCCCCTCGAGCTCGACCCCGCGCACCTCCGGCCGGCCTCCGTCGAGGATCAGGTATTCCTGCAGGTCGCGCCGGCCGGCGGCGGTCGTCACCTCGGTTCGCACCCGCGCCTCGCTCATCGGCAGCACCCGGGCGGCGACCTCGAGCGCGCGGGCGATCTGCGCCTGTGCGTCGGTCTGCCGACCGCCCTCGTCAAGGAAGGCGCGGCGGTACAGGCAGGCCGCGAGGTCGCGGTCGGAGAGCGAGAACCAGTCGGGCGCGCCCAGCTTCGCCAGCCGCTCGAAGACGGTGAACGAGTCGTCGCGGATCCCCCAACCGCGCTCGGCGTCGATCTCGCCGCTCAGCCAGTAGGTGACCAGGTCGGGGTCGGGGGAGACGTGGACGCCGAGCAGCTCGACGTCGTCGGCGGTGTTGGCGATCACCGCCAGATCGGCGCCGATCTCCTCCTGCAGCCCGGCGCCGAGCTTGGCGCCGCCGCTGCCGCCGGCCAGCAGGGCTACATTCACAACGGCTCGCGCCTCCCTCGCGGCGCGAAGAACCGAGGATCAATCGCCTCATCCTCGCTTCGCTCGCGCAGAATCAGATATGCAGGCTCGCCGCGCTCGGGGTTCGGAGGCACGCCTGGTCGCTCCGCGCTCACTGCCAATGGTCTCCGGCGGGCAGGCCGGTGAGGCGGATCCCGGCGTGGGTCTTGTAGCGGCTGTTGACCGAGATCAACAGCGGGGTGAGCTGCTCGACGATTCGCGCCATCTCCAGCGGCCCCGCGTTGACGGCGCGCAGGCCGGGGATCAGCTCGATCAGGCGGGCGACGCGGGCCTTGTCGGCCTTGCGATCGCCGCAGACCAGCACGTCCTCGTCAAGCTCGGCGTCAGGGTTGCCGAGCGTCGGGGCGCCGACGCTGTGCAGCGCGGCGACGACGGTGACGCCCTCGGGGACCATCTCCTGCGCCTGCTGCGCCGCCGATCCCTGCCAGACGCCGAGCGAGCGGGTTGCCTTGCCGCTCACCGCGGCGGCGAGCGGGACGGTGCAGTCGACCAGGATCTGGCCCGGCCGCAACGCTTCCCGCAGGTTGTTGAGGTTCTCCGACTGGGCGCGGAAGGGGACGGTGAGGAGCACGACTTCGGCGCGCTGGGCGGCCTCCTGGTTGAGGAGCCCCTCCACCTCGGCGCCCGGCACCGCCTCGCGCAGCTTCGCCGCCGCCTTCGCGGCGCGCTCCGCCGAGCGCGAGCCGATCACGATCGGCGCCCCGGCCTGCGCCCAGCGCCGCGCCAGGCCGGCGCCGAGCGCGCCGGTGCCGCCGACGATCGGGATCGGTTCGCTCACGGGCGCGCCAGTCTATGTGACCGCCTCGGGACCACTCGGATGCGCCTGGACACCGCGGGACGAGCCCGTTTTCGGCCGGGTGAGCGTGCCGGCGGTCGTCTGCGCCCATTCCGGCGCGCGAGACCGGCGAACCGCATAGGCTGGCCTCGTGAGTGGGCGAGGCGGAAAAGCGACGTCCCCGTGAGGCTCGAGGGACGCAGGGCCCTGGTCACCGGGGGCGCCGGGGGGATCGGCGCGGCGATCGCCGCCCGGCTCGCCGCCGAGGGCGCCGAGGTGTGGGTCGGCGACCTCGACGCGGAGGGCGCCGGGCGGGTCGCGGCCGAGGTCAACGGCCACCCGGTCGAGCTCGACGTGACCGACCCTGAGTCGGCGAAGGCGGCGATCGAGGCGAGCGGGACGCTCGACGTCCTGGTCAACAACGCCGGCACCGACGAGTTCGGCTTCTTCACCTTCACCTCACCCGAGCAGTGGCAGCGGCTGCTGGCCGTCAACCTGGGCGGCGTCCTCGCCTGCACCCACGCGGTCCTGCCGGGGATGCAGCAGGCCGGCTACGGGCGGATCGTCAGCATCGCCTCGGAGGCGGGCCGGGTCGGCTCCAAGGGATCCGCCGTCTACTCCGCCGCGAAGGGCGGCGTTATCGCCTTCACGAAGGCGATCGCCCGCGAGAACGCCCGTTACGGAATCACCGTCAACGCGATCGCCCCCGGCCCGATCGAGACGCCGCTGCTGATGGGCGCCAGGGAGTTCGGCGAGATCGGCGAGAAGGTGATCGAGACGATGAGAGGGGCGACCCAGATGAAGCGCCTCGGCCAGCCCGACGAGGTCGCCGCCGCGGTCGCCTTCCTAGCCTCCGACGACGCCACCTACGTGACCGGCGAGACGCTGGGCGTGAGCGGCGGCCTCGGCATGGTCTGAGCGATGGCGGACTTCCCGAGCAGCGTGCGGATCCGCGAGGTCGGGCCACGCGACGGCTTCCAGAACGAGCCCGAGACGATCCCCACCGCCGAGAAGGTGCGGCTGATCGACCTGCTCTCGGCGAGCGGCCTGCGGCGGATCGAGGTGACCTCGTTCGTGCGGCCCGACGTGATCCCGCAGCTCGCCGACGCCGAGCAGGTACTGGCCGGCGTGCGACGACGCGACGGCGTCGCGTTCTCGGTCCTGATCCCCAACGAGCGCGGCCTCGAGAGGGCGCTGCGCCAGCGCGACCGCTTCGACGAGGTCAACGTCTTCGTCTCCGCCTCGGAGACCCACAACCGCAAGAACGTCAACCGCTCGATCGAGGAGTCGCTGGCCGGGCTGGAGCGGACGCTTGCCGCGGCCGGCGAGGCGGGCCTGCGCTGCGAGGGGGTGATCTCGACCTCGTTCGGCTGCCCCTACGAGGGCGAGGTGCCGCCGCAGCGCGTCTTCGAGATCGCCGCGCGGCTCGCCGCGGCCGGCTGCGCCGAGGTCGGCTTCGGCGACACCACCGGGATGGCCAACCCGCGCCAGGTGGCCGAGTTCTTCGCGGCTGCGCGCGAGCGGCTCGGCGGAGTGGAGCTGACCGCCCACTTCCACAACACCCGCGGCCAGGGGCTGGCCAACGTGGTGGCGGCGCTGGAGCAGGGCGTCGACTCGTTCGAGTCGAGCTTTGGCGAGCTGGGCGGCTGCCCGGTGCCGCCGGGTGCGACCGGCAACGTCTCGACCGAGGATGTGGTCTCGATGCTGCACGAGATGGGGGTCGATACCGGGGTCGGCCTGGGGCGGCTGATCGAGGCCTCGCGGGCCGCGCAGGAGGCGCTCGGGCGGCCGCTGGGAAGCCACGTGCTCACCGCGGGGCCGGTCGATTGGCATCGCTGAGCGCCGACGTCGAGGCGCTGGCCGCGATCGAGCGGGGCGCGACGAGCGCCGGCGAACGGGCCTCCGCCGAGTGGGTGGCGGGACGGCTGGCGGAGGCGGGCGCGGCCGACGTCCGGCTCGAAGGGTTCCGCTACCAGGGAACCTACGCCTGGGCGCACGCCGCGCACTTCGCCCTCGGTGCGCTGGGCGGTCTCGCCGCATTGGGGGCGGCCGTCTCCTTCGACCTGGAGTTCTCCGGCCGCCTGCAGTGGATCCGGCGGCTGCTCCCCGCCGGCCCGGGGACGAACGTCGTGGCCCGCGTCCCGGCGGGCGGCGAGCCGCAGCGCACCCTGGTGCTGGTCGCACACCACGACGCGGCGCATACCGGGCTGATCTGGGATCCGAGGCTGGTGCGCATGTCGCGCGGCAGCTCGTTCGCGACCCTGCCGATGCTCGCCTTCGGGCTCGCCGCCCTGCCCCGCACGCGGCGGCTCGGCCGGGCGCTGCTCGTCGCGCTCGCCGCCTTGGAGGCGGACGTCGCGCGGGGCGCGATCGTGCCGGGGGCGAGCGACAACGCGACGGGCGTCGCGGCGACGCTGGCCCTGGTCGAGGGCTGGGTGCGCGACCCACTTCCCGGCTGCGAGGTCGTCGCGCTGTTCCCCGGCTGCGAGGAGGCGGGGATGGGCGGGATGGCCGCCTGGCTGCGCGCCGGCTCCGCGCGGCTCGACCCGAGACGCACCCTGGTGCTGGGGCTCGACACGCTCGGCGCCGGCGATCCGGTCGTCGCCGCGGCGGAGGGCCCGCCGCGCCCGGTGCGCTACCGCGATGCCGACCTCGCCTGGGCGGACGCCGGCGCGCGCCGCGCCGGGCTCGAGCCCCCGCAGCGCCGGCGGGTCAGCGGCTGGACCGACGCGGTGCTCGCCCTGCTCGCCGGCCTGCCGTCGGTCTCGCTGCTCTCGATGCGCGACGGGCTGTTCACCAACTACCACCTGCCGACCGACACCCCGGGCCGGGTCGACTGGGGCTCGGTGGAGCGCTGCCTGCGCCTCGCGACCGGGATCGGCGAGGCCTGGGCCGACCAAGCGGCGCCGGGAGAGGTAGGCTCGGAGCGATGAAGAGCGATGCGTTCCGCCACGCCGCCGAGTCGAAGGACTTCTCGACGCTCGAGGAGCTGTTCTCCGAGGACGTCGTCTTCCGCAGCCCGGCGGTGTTCAAGCCCTACAGCGGCCTCGACGCGATGAAGGTCGTGCTCGGCGCGGTTGTCGAGATCTTCGAGGACTTCCGCTACCTCGACCAGGTGGAGACCGGCGACAGGGCGGTGCTGATCTTCGAGGCGCGGGTCGGCGACCGGGAGCTGAACGGGGTCGACGTCCTGCGCTTCGGCGAGGACGGCCTGATCGCCGAACTGATGGTGATGATCCGCCCGCTGAGCGCCCTCAACGCGCTGGTCGAGGAGATCGGCCAGCGGCTCGGCGTCGCCTCCGGCTAGCCACCGTCTAGGCTCCGCTCGCCGTGACCGATATCCGATCCGCCCTCGAGGCCGCCCTGGCCGGCGGCCCGCAGCGCCACCACGAGAAGACCGCCGAGCAGGGAAAGCTGCCGGTGCGCGAGCGGGTCGCGCGGCTGGTCGACCCCGGCTCCCTCGCCGAGGAGGGGTTGCTCGCCAACTGGGAGCAGGAGGGGCTGGGAGCCGACGGCGTCCTCACCGGGCTGGCGACGCTCGACGGCCGCCGGGTCGCGCTGATGGCCAACGACCCGACCGTCAAGGCCGGCTCCTGGGGGCCGAAGACGGTGGAGAAGATCCTCCGCGTCCAGGAGCGGGCGCTGTCGCTGCAGGTGCCGATGGTCTACCTGGTCGACTCGGCCGGGGCGCGGATCACCGACCAGGTGCAGATGTTCCCGGGGCGCCGGGGCGCCGGGCGGATCTTCCACAACGAGGTGCGGCTCTCCGGCCAGGTGCCGCAGGTCTGCCTGCTGTTCGGCCCGAGCGCCGCCGGCGGCGCCTACATCCCCGCCTTCTGCGACGTGGTGATCATGCGCGAGGGCAACGCCTCGATGTACCTCGGGTCGCCGCGGATGGCGGAGATGGTGATCGGCGAGCAGGTGACCCTGGAGGAGATGGGCGGGGCGAAGATGCACACCGGCGTCTCCGGCTGTGGCCACTTCCTGGTCCGCAGCGACGAGGAGGCGATCGAACTGGCGAAGCGCTACCTGTCGTTCATGCCGGGGAGTTGGCGCGAGGAGCCGCCGGCCGCCGAGCCGGCGGCGCCCGCCTCCGAGGCGGCGATCGAGGCGATCGTCCCCGCCGACGAGAACCAGCCGTTCGACATGCGCGAGGTGCTCGACGTCCTGCTCGACGCCGGCAGCTTCCTCGAGGTCCAGAAGCGCTGGGCGAAGGAGCTGATCGTCGGCTACGGGCGGCTCGACGGGCGGGCGGTCGGGATCGTCGCCAACCAGCCGCGCCAGAAGGGCGGCGTGCTGTTCGTCGACTCGGCCGACAAGGCGGCGCGCTTCATCCAGACCTGCAACGCCTTCAACCTGCCGCTGCTCTTCCTCGCCGACGTGCCGGGCTTCATGATCGGCGCCGCGGTCGAGCGCCAGGGGATCATCCGCCACGGGGCGAAGATGATCAGCGCCGTCTCCGAAGCGACCGTGCCGAAGCTCTCGGTGATCGTCCGCAAGGCCTACGGCGCCGGCCTCTACGCGATGGCCGGGCCGGCCTTCGAGCCGGACTGCTGCATCGCCCTGCCCAGCGCCTCGATCGCCGTGATGGGGCCGGAGGCGGCGATCAACGCCGTCTTCTACAACCAGATCCAGGCGATCGACGACGAGGCCGAGCGGGCCGAGTTCGTCGCCCGCAAACGCGAGGAGTACGCCGCCGACATCGACATCCTCCACCTCGCCTCGGAGCTGGTGGTGGACGCTGTGGTCCAGCCGGAGGACTTGCGCGCCGAGCTGATCCGCCGCTTCGCCGCGGCGGCGCGCAAGGAGCGCTCCTTCGCGACGCGCCGCAACCCGGTGACGCCGGCGTAGACGTGCCGTCGTTTACGCGCCCATATGGGCCCGCTTCCGACGGCACGTCCCGCTAGGGATATGGCGGTGGAGCCGGCGATCGTGGTCGACGGGCTGCGGGTGCGGCGCGGCGGGCGCCCGGTCCTGCACGACCTCTCCTTCCCGGTCGCGGGCGGCCGGGTGACCGGCCTGCTCGGCCCCAGCGGCTGCGGCAAGACGACGCTGATGCGGTCGATCGTCGGCGTGCAGGTGGTCGAGGCGGGGCGGGTCGAGGTGCTGGGCGCCCCGGCCGGGTCGCGGCCGCTGCGCGCGCGGGTCGGCTACCTGACCCAGGCGCCCTCCGTCTACGGCGACCTGACCGTGCGCGAGAACCTGCGCTTCTTCGGCCGCGTGCTCGGCGTGCGGGAGGGGCGGGCGGAGGAGACGATCGAGACCGTCGCGCTGGGACCGCACGCCAGCCGAGTCGTCTCCAGCCTCTCCGGCGGCCAGCGGGCGCGGGTCTCGCTTGCCACCGCGCTGCTCGGCGAGCCGCAGCTGCTGGTGCTCGACGAGCCGACCGTCGGCCTCGACCCGGTGCTGCGCCGCGACCTCTGGGCGACCTTCGCCGAGCTGGCCGCCGCCGGCACCACCCTGCTCGTCTCCAGCCACGTGATGGAGGAGGCCGAGCACTGCGACGAGCTGCTGCTGATGCGAGAAGGGCGGCTGCTGGCGGTCGAGAGCCCGGAGGGGTTGCGGCAGCGGACCGGCCGCCGGCAGCTCGACGAGGCGTTCCTGGCGCTGATCGAGGCGGAAACGGGGGAGGCGTGAGCCCGCGGGTGACCGGGGCGATCGCGGCGCGGGTGCTGGAGCAGCTGCGCCGCGACCCGCGGACCGTGGCGCTGCTGCTCGGCATCTCGCCCTTCCTGCTCACCCTGCTGCGCGGCGCCTTCGACTCGAGCGCCGAGACCTTCCAGCAGGTCGCCGGGCCGTTGGTAGGCCTCTTCCCGTTCACCACGATGTTCGTCGTCACCTCGATCACGATGCTGCGCGAGCGGACCACCGGGACGCTGGAGCGGCTGATGACCCTGCCGCTGGCTAAGCTCGACCTGCTGTTCGGCTACGGGATCGCCTTCGCTCTGGTCGGGACGCTGCAGGCGCTGATCGCCGCCGCCGTCGCCTTCGGGGCGCTGGGGCTCGAGGTGGCCGGCTCGACCGCGGTCGTCGTCGCGCTGGCGGTCGGCAATGCGCTGCTCGGGATGTCGCTCGGCCTCTTCGCCAGCGCCTTCGCCCGCACCGAGTTCCAGGCGGTCCAGTTCATGCCCGCGATCGTCTTCCCGCAGCTCCTGCTCTGCGGGCTGTTCGTCGCCCGCGACGAGATGATCGGCGTGCTGCAGATCCTCTCCGACGCGATGCCGCTCACCTACGCCTTCGACGCGCTCGACCGGGTGACGACGGAAGGATCGCTCGGCGCGCGGGGCGCGCTCGACGTCGTCGTGATCGCCGGCGCCACCCTGGCGCTGCTCGCCGCCGGCGCGGCCACCCTGCGCCGCCGTACGCCCTGAAGGCCGTCGCACACCCCACCCCCCCCGGCCTGTGGGAGCCTTTTGGACCCCGGAGTGTCCAAAAGGCTCCCCGAACGTCAGCGACGGTCGAGGTCGCCGGCGAGGTCGACGAACCAGTCGAGCGCCGCCGGGTTGGCGAGCGAGTCGCGGCTCGCCGCCCGCTCGGGCGGGGTGCCGGAGAGGATCCGCTTCACCGGCACCTCGAGCGCCTTGCCGCTCAGGGTCCGGGGCACCTCGGCGATCGCGAAGACCTCGTCGGGGACGTGGCGCGGCGAGCACTGCTCGCGGACGCGGCGGGCGATCTCGCGGCGCAGCTCCTCGTCCAGCCCGGCGTCCTCGCGCAGGACGACGAAGAGCGGCATCCAGCCCTCGGTGCCGGGGCGGGGGACGTCGACGACCAGCGCGTCGAGGACGTCGTCGAGGCCGAGCACCGCGCGATAGATCTCGCTCGTCCCCATGCGGACGCCGGAGCGGTTGATGGTCGAGTCGGAGCGGCCGTAGATCACCGCGGTGCCGCGCGAGGTGATTTCGATCCAGTCGCCGTGCCGCCACACCCCCGGGTAGTGCTCGAAGTAGCTGGCCCGGTAGCGGCTGCCGTCGGGGTCGCCCCAGAAGAAGACAGGCATCGAGGGCATCGGCTCGGTGACGACCAGCTCGCCGACCTGGTCGATCACCGAGTTGCCGTCCTCGTCCCAGGCCTCGACCGCGGCGCCCAGCGCCCGCGCCTGCAGCTCGCCGCGGTAGACGGGGAGCAGCGGCGTGCCGCCGACGAAGGCGGTGCAGAGGTCGGTGCCGCCGCTGGTCGAGAACAGCCAGGTGTCGGCGCCGAGCTGCTCGTAGACCCAGTCGAAGCCCTCCGGGGAGAGCGGCGAGCCGGTCGAGCCGACCGCTCCGAGGCGGCTCAGGTCACGGCCGGCGGCGGGCTCGACCCCCGCCTTCATGCAGGCGGCGATGAAGGAGGCGCTGGTGCCGAACATCGTGATCCCGGCCCGCTCGGCCAGGTCCCAGAGCAGGTTCATGTCGGGGTGGCCGGGGTTGCCGTCGTAGAGGACGATCGCGGCGCGGGTCAAGAGGCCGGAGACGAGGAAGTTCCACATCATCCAGCCGGTCGTCGTGAACCAGAAGAGGCGGTCGCCGGGGTGGGCATCGACGTGGAGATGGAGCTTCTTGAGGTGCTCGAGCAGGATGCCGCCCTGGCCCTGGACGATCGCCTTCGGCAGCCCGGTGGTGCCGGAGGAGTAGAGGACCCAGAGGGGGTGGTCGAAGGGGACCCGCTCGAAGGCGAGCTCGACGCCCTCGCCGGCGGCGAGCAGCTCCTCCCAGCGCGCCGCGTCGCGCAGCCGGGAGAGGTCGGGCTCGGGGTCGAGATAGGGGAGGACGACGGTGCGCTCGAGGCTCGGCATCGCCGCCTGCAGCTCGGCCAGCACCTCGCGGCGGTCGAAGTCCTTGCCGCCGTAGCGGTAGCCGTCGACCGCGAAGAGGACCTTGGGCTCGATCTGGGCGAAGCGGTCGATCACGCTGGCCGGACCGAAGTCGGGCGAGCAGCTCGACCAGGTCGCGCCGATCGAGGCGGTGGCGAGGAATGCGACGATCGCCTCGGGGACGTTCGGGAGGTAGGCGACGACGCGGTCGCCGGGCTCGACCCCGAGCCCGCGCAGCGCCGCGGCGACGGCGGCGACCTGTGCGCGCAGCTCGCCCCAGCTCAGCTCGTCAAGCTCGCGCAGCTCGGAGGCGTGCAGGATCGCCGTCTCGTCGTCGTCCTTGCCCGTGAAGGCGTGCTCGGCGTAGTTGAGCCGGGTGCCGGTGAGCCACTCGGCGCCGGGCATCTCGCGGCTGCCCAGCACCCGCTCGCAGTCGCCGTCCGCCCGCACGTCGAAGAACTCCCAGATCGCCGACCAGAAGCCCTCGAGGTCGTCGACCGACCAGCGCCACAGCTCGTGGTAGCCGTTGAAGCCGAGGCCGCGCTCGGCCGCCAGCCAGCGCATGAACTCGGTCATCCGGGCGCGCTCGACCAGCTCGGCCGAGGGCTCCCAGAGCTTCTCCGCCGCCCGGGGGCTCACCCGGACGGTGCGGCGGCTCCGGCCTTCCCCTGCGCCCGCTCCAGATCGCGCGGGTCGTGGGCGCTGAACAGGTCGACCTCGTCGCCGTGGCGGGCGGCCAGCTCGCGCAGCCGCTCGCGGTTGCCGCGGCGCGCCTTGTTGTCGGCGGCCATCATCGTCTGAAAGAAGCGGAGGAGGGGAGGGCACTCGGCGGGCGTGGCGACCTCGCCGCGATGGAAATAGGCGTCGCCGCAGTGCAGAAGCCAGCCGTCGCCGCTGTTGACGGCGACCGCGGTGTGGCCGCGGGTATGGCCGAGCAGCGGGATCAGCAGCAGCTCGGCGTCGATCCCGGGCAGGATCCGCACGCCCTCGAAGCCGAACCAGGGCTCGCCGCCCCCCTCGTGCTTGACCCAGTTCGGGCCGTGCCGCCAGTGGACGCCGCGGACGTAGCGGGTGCGCTCGCGCAGCTTCGGGTGCAGCGCGGCCTCCAGCTCGGGGGCGAGGACGTGAACCTCGGCCGCGGGGAAGTCGGGCAGGCCGCCGGCATGGTCGACGTCGAGGTGGGTGGTGACGATGTGGCGCACGTCGCTCGCCGAGAAGCCGAGCGCCTCGACCTGCTTGAGCGCGGTCATCTCGACCTTCGGGCGCGGTCGCAGCAGGGCGCGGAAGGTGGCGCCGAGCTGGCGCGGGTTCTCGGCATCCTCGACGCCGAAACCGGTGTCGACCAAGACGAGCCCGTCGCTGGCCTCGATCAGCAGACAGTGGCAGACGATCTTCGCCGGGGCCAACAGTCCGCCCTCGCCGTTGATCAGGCGTGCCCCATGAGGGCACAGCGACCCGCAGCTGAGGTGATGGATCCTCATCCCGCGGCGGAGTGTAGTGCGCTAGGTCTATCGTTCGAGCTGCGCCGGAGTGGCGGAATTTGGGATACGCAATTGATTCAAAATCAATCGCCCGAAAGGGATTGTGGGTTCGAGTCCCACCTCCGGCATCGATGACGGCGGTTGCTCAGGCCGCCTGCGGGGCGTCGGGGCCGCCCGGGGCGCCGGCCCCGTAGTCCTCGCCGGAGCCGATCGGCCGCTCCTCCTCGACGTGCCAGTCCTGGCTGAAGCCGTAGAAGGCGGCGGCGATCAGGACGATCTGGAGCAGCAGGAGGACGATCACCAGCAGGCCGATCAGCGGCACCGGGATCAGCGCGTCCTCGAAGCCGGCCTTGTCGCGGGCGAACCAGCTGTCGGCGCCGACCGCGCAGAAGATCGCCACGAGCATCGAGAGCGAGGCGGCGACCGGCAGCACGCCGCGGCTCCAGCGGGCGACGCGGTAGGCGAACACCGCGTAGAGCGCGGCGATGATCAGGCAGAGGGCACCCATTCCGCCGCCGCCGTTGAGCAGCGAGAAGCCGGCGATCGTCACCAGCGCCGCGATCCCCGCGGTCGCCAGCATCAGGAAGACGACCACGAACTTGGTCGTGATCACGTCGGCCTTCTCCCGATTCGGGTGCCAGAGCTCGTAGCCCGGCCTCACCTCTCCAACCGTCACGCCATCGATCATAGAATCTATGAGTGACGAGGCGGCATTGGCCGCCGGTTAAGCGCCGAATCTTGCCTTATCGCTTCGGCCCGACGAACTCATCGAGCCGCGCCACCGAAGCCTTGCGATAAATCGCTATCTGCCGATCCGATGGCCGTGTCCAGCGCACTCCGAGCGCATCGCAGCTCTTGCAGAACAGCCGCTTGATGTCCTCCGACTTGTTGCTGAAGGCATAGCGTGGCGCTCGCCTGACGTACGACCCCTTGCGCTCAGTTGCGATGATGCGAGTCCCGTCGCTGTGGATCAGCCCTCTGACGAACGGCTCGTGGCTCGCGGCGACGATCTTCTCCTGCCATTGGGCAAGCCGTATCGGTCGCAGGTGCTTTTGGCCTGGTCCGTGCTGAGGGAAGAAACACGGCCAGTGCTTCGACCACATCGAGACCTCGACGCAGTTGGAATGCCGTCGCTTCATCCGGTGGGCGGTCTTTCCAGGAAAAACTGACTCGAGCGCCGCGCAGCACTCGTCGATGATCCCCGGGTATGCCGTATCGAGGACAATGCGCATGCGGTAGACGTCACGAGCGGCCACGCTGATGCATCCATCGCCGAGATATAGACCCAGCAGATATGCGTATTGACGGGTGTTGAGAGCTGAGTAGTCATGGTCCGAGATTCCGCAGCCACTGCAATCGCTTCGCCTGTGGATCCGGCTCTCCCCTCGTCGCCACCCGGAGATGGTCCGACGAGGAATGCCTGTCACCACCGAAATCTCCCAGTCCGATTTTCCTTTTCCAAGCATGGATCTGACTTCGGCAAATTCAGTGCGCGACCTCATCGCGCGACTCCGTCTATTGGCCCGAACATATGTTCGATGCTACGTTCCGGCTCGGACGGCAGCTTTCAGCATCTAGAATCGGACTTGTCCGCGGGCGTGGTGAAATTCTGGGTAAACACGCCGGCTTTAGGTGCCGGTGCTCGCAAGAGCTTGGGGGTTCGAGTCCCTCCGCCCGCATGGGAATCGCGAGCGGTACACGCCGCCGGTGGCCGGCACGGCTAGCATTCCGCCTCTCGGGGCAGTGGCCCAACTGGCTAAGGCACCGGTCTCCAAAACCGGCGATTCCAGGTTCGAGTCCTGGCTGCCCCGCTCTCAATCCAGTTTCTGGAGCCATAAATTCGGCTTCGCTGGGGGAATGGCAAGGTGCCAGTACAGTTGGACGGTTCAGACGGGGCATAGGGCAGGGTCTTGAGCTGCTCGACTTCCAGGGAAGCGCCTGGTGGTGAAACGCTGGCTCTGCGGTTCTATGACGCGCGGTACGCCCTCCTCGCGCAAGCGCTTAAGGAGCGGCGGATCGGTGGCTGCGTAGGTTGCCTCGACTACGGCCCCTCGGAGTCGAACCCCGTTGTCGAAGAGGGTTGCCGCGAGTGCTTCCTCGATTGCGCGACCGTCGTGCTGGGTGACCCGTGGCAGGAAGGTCGGCTCGTTGAGGAAGTCCGGCGTGGGGTCTAGGGTCTCCGTCGTCGGTTCTGACAAACTAGACGACGTAGTAGACGACAAAAAGGAGACGAAGGTGGCGACGGATCTAGCTGGCCGACTGGAGCAAGCAAGCGATCGGGTAGAGCTCGACCAGGCTGATCTGGCGCGGGTGCTCGACACCAATCCGCGCACGGTTGCCCGCTGGCTGCATCGGCAGGCTTCGCCGCGGCCGGATTCGCGCGAGCGTGTCCTCGAGCTCCTAGCCGTCCTCGAACAGCTCTCTGGCGTCCTCCAAGCCCAGGCCGCCCACGACTGGCTCTTCTCCCCCAATCAGATACTCGACCACCACAAGCCGGTCGATCTGCTGCGCGCGGGGGAGTACCGCCGGGTCCTCGGTGCTATAGACGCCATGGCCGAGGGCGTCTTCGTCTAGGACAGATGCCCTCCCCGCACTTGGTCGATGCGATCGACCGCCTCGAGCCGATCGCGTATGCAGGGAGCATATTTCGGCACGTAGCGGCCGGCAGGCATCCCCTCTCGGGGGCGGGAGCTCGTTCCCAGGGCGGTCGCTGGAATCCCCCGCAGAGCTTCGCGACCCTGTACCTCGCGGATCGGAAGTCGACGGTCGAGGCCGAGTTTCGACGGATGGCGCACCGTCAGGGCCTCGACCCTGGCCAGTTCCTGCCGCGGCGCATTTACCGGCTCGGGGTTGAGCTCCAGGCGGTTGTGGATCTGACGCGGTCGGCGTCGCTTCCACCGGCGCTCGCGCATCTCGACTTGGCGTCCGATGACTTGACCGCCACCCAGGCCATCGGCGAGGCGGCTCAATACCTCGGTCGTGAGGCGATCCTCGCGCCATCGGCGGCGGGGGAGGGCAATGTCCTCGCAGTCTTCATCGATCGGCTTCTCCCCGAATCACGGGTTGACGATGTCGAGTTCGAGGCCTGGACCGAGACACCCTGATGCGCCCGCCATCGAGAGCCCCGAGGCACTCTGCAGTTGACCTATTTCATTCCCCCAAGCATTCCCCTGATGGTGCATTGGCGCCGAATTTGGCTCTGTAGTGCCTTGGAAATGGGACAGGCACCGGTCTCCAAAACCGGCGATTCCAGGTTCGAGTCCTGGCTGCCCCGCTCGCCGCCTGCGACACTCAGACAGGGTGATCGATGATGCCTGATGAACGTTCCGCGCCGGTAACCGCCGACGAGCGACGCGATGCGCTCGTCGAGCGTTTGCTCATGGCGGCGGTGGGCACCTGGGATGTGCTCGCCGTGTACATCGGCGACAAGCTCGGGCTCTACCGCGCGCTTGCCGAGCGCGGCCCTTTGACCTCGGCCGAGCTGGCCACCGCGGCCGGGCTGAGCGAGCGCTACGTGCGCGAGTGGCTGGAGCAGCAGGCCGCGACCGGCATTCTCGAGCTTCAGCCCGCCAACGGCGACGTGGCGGCGCGCAGGTACTCGCTTCCGCCCGGCCACGCCGAGGCGTTGGTCGATGAGGCGAGCCTCAATTGCATCGCGCCGCTGGGTCAGCTCGTGGTCGGCTCTGTGCGCCCGCTGGATGCCGTGCTGGAGGCATTCCGAACCGGCGAGGGCGTTCCCTTCGAGGGCTACGGCGCCGATCTGCACGAGGGTCAGGCCCGCTTCACGCGGCCGATGTTCGAGCAGTTGCTCGCCACGGAGTGGCTGCCGGCGGTGCCCCTGGTGCACGAGCGGTTGCGCGCCGACCCGCCGGCGCGCGTCGCCGACGTGGCCTGCGGCCAGGGCTACTCGAGCCTTGCTCTCGCGCGCGGGTATCCGAAGGTGGTCGTCGATGGCATCGACCCTGACGCGGCGTCGATCGAAGCGGCCCGAGCGCACCTGGCCGGGAGCGGCCTCGAGGACCGCGGCGGTTCCACCAGCGAGATGCCGCGGACGAGGAGCTGGCGGGTGCCTACGACTTCGTCTACATCCACGAGGCCCTTCACGACATGTCCCAGCCGGTCGCCGTGCTCGCCGCCACCCGAGGCATGCTGGCGCCGGTGGCGCACGGTGTTTTTTTTTTTTTTTTTTTTTTTTTTTTTTTTTTTTTTTTTTTTTTTTTTTTTTTTTTTTTTTTTTTTTTTTTTTTTTTTTTTTTTTTTTTTTTTTTTTTTTTTTTTTTTTTTTTTTTTTTTTTTTTTTTTTTTTTTTTTTTTTTTTTTTTTTTTTTTTTTTTTTTTTTTTTTTTTTTTTTAAAAAAAAAAAAAAAAAAAAAAAAAAAAAAAAAAAAAAAATCGCTTTTACCTGCTGGCGCCGTAGGCGCACAGAGCTGCGCTCGTTTCGCGACGGTGACGTCGTCAGCTCGCGCAGCGCTCGCAGAGGCCGCGGAGCACGACGTCGTGCTCGGCGATCTCGAAGGGCACCTGTCGGACACCTGCCCGATAGCCCGCTCGAGGCCGCGATTCTCGAAGGGCTCCATCCGGCCGCAGCGCCGGCAGATCGCGTGATGGTGGTGGCGTCCGTTGGGGTCGACTCGCTCGAAGCCGGCGACCCCCCGCGCCGCCTCGACGCGCTGCACCAGCCGCAGCTCCTCGAGCAGCTCGAGCGCCCGGTAGATGCTGGCGCGGCCGACCGAGGCCCTGCCGCGGCGCAGCTCCTCCTCCAGCTCCAGCGCGTGACCGCGCAGTCGTGACGGGCGAGCGCCTCGACGACGGCGGCGCGGGCGCCGCCCCGCCGGTGGCCGGCCTCGCCGAGCATCGTCATCGCGTGCTCGGCCCAGTCCGTGTCGACGGCCGTCGCCATCAGCCGATCGTAGCCTCCGCGGCGGCCCGCCCCGCGCCGCGCGGCACCGACAGCAGGCGCGCGATCGGCAGCGAGAGCAGGTAGGCGGCGACGATCGCGAGCGCGACCGAGGCGCCGGCGGCCGTACCCGCGTACCAGGAGAGGTAGAGGCCGGCGAGGCCGGCGAGACCGCGACCGCGACCGCGAGGGCATCATCGGAACGATCCTCTCGGTCAGCTGGCGGGCCGTTGCCGCCGGCCCGACGAAGACCGCGACGACGAGCAGGTTGCCGAGCGCCTGGACGGAGACGACGATCGCCAGTGCGAGCAGGACGAGAAGCACCGCCTCCGTGCCCCCGGGGCCGCGCCGAGGGATCCCGCGGCGGCGCGATCGAAGCCGGTGGCGAGCAGCCGGGGGTGAAGCAGCGAGAGCCAGCGACGACCGCCGGGCAAGCGCGGCGGCGGCCAGCAGGTCGACATCCGAGGGGCCGAGCAGGTCGCCGAAAAGGACCTCCCCGATGCCGGGCGGGGAAGCCGGCGAGAGCGCCAGCAGCACCCCGAGACCGAAGAGGGTGGTGACGACGATCCCGACCGCGACCTCGCGGCCACCCCGGGACCCGCGAGACGATCGGGATCGCGAGGCCGCCACGATGATGCCGGCGCCCCGCCGAGGATCAGCGGCACGCCGGCGATCGCGGCGAGCACGAAGCCGGGGAAGATCGAGTGGGCGAGCGACTCGGCCGCGTAGGAAAGCCGGAAGAGGACGACCCAGCAGCCGAACGCGCCGCCGGCGATCCCGATCAGGGTGATCTCGGCGAACGCGCGCCGCATGAACTCGTCTTGAAGCGGCTCGAGCATCGCTAGTGGTGGTGGGGGGGCAGGATCGCGCGGGTGCCGGAGCCGGGCAGCTCGACGATCGCGCCGCCGTAGGTCGCTTCGAGGACGGCGAGGTCGAGCACCTCCTCGGGCGGCCCGACCGCGATCTGGGTGCGGTTGACGCAGAGCACGGTGTCGGAGCGGCGCGCCTGGTCGAGGTCGTGCGTGGCGACGACATCGCCCGTCCCTCTCCGGCGAGAGAGTCGATCAGCGCTTCGAGGCGCTCGGAGCTGGGGCGGTCGAGACCCGAGAACGGCTCGTCGAGCAGCAGGACGCGAGCGTCCTCGCGAGGCTGCGGGCGATCAGGACGCGCTGGCGCTGCCCGCCGGAGAGCTCGCCGAAGGTCGCGCCCGCCAGATCCTCGAGGCCGACCCGGCCGAGCGCTGCATCGCCGCCTCGCGCTCACGGCGTCCCGGCGGCCGCCACCAGGGCAGCCGCGCCAGCGCCCCCATCGTGGCCACGTCGAGCGCCGAGACCGGGTAGTCGAGCTGCGCGCGCTCGGTCTGCGGGACGGTCGCGCAGCGGGCGCCGAGGCGGAGCTCTCCGGCGAGCGGGGGCAGCTCGCCGAGCAGCGCTCGCAGGAGCGTCGTCTTGCCGCCGCCGTTCGGGCCGAGCAGCGCCAACCTCTCACCGGCGCCCAGGGAGAAGGAGACGCCGGAGAGGGCCGGCCTGCCGTCGTAGCCGACGCTGAGCTCGCGGGCCTCGATCAGGGCTTCAGCCTGCATCCGTGACTCCGCCGGTCAACCCGCGGACGATCGCGTCGGCGTTGGCCTCCTCCATGCCGAGGTAGGTGTCCCCGCTCGAGCCTTCGGGCCCGAGCGTGTCGCCGTAGAGCGTGTAGGCGGCCGAGCCGCCGGTCTGGCGTGCGATCGCCTCGGCGACCTTGGGGCTCAGCGAGGTCTCGGGGAAGATCGCCCTCACGCCCTCGGCCTCGATCTCGTCGTCAGCGAGCTCAGGTCCCTGGCCGATGCCTGCGCCTGGGTCGCCTGCGAGGGGATCGCCGCGCCGACCACCTCGAGCCCGTAGCGGTTCGCGAAGTAGCCGAAGGCGTCGTGGTCGGTGACCAGCTTGCGCCGCGACGGCGGCACCGAGTCGATGCACGGGCGATCCCGCGGTCCAGCGCCCTCAGCTCCGCGAGGTAGGCGTCGGCGTTGCGCGCGAACTGCGCCGTCTGCGAGGGAGCGGCGGCGGCCAGCGCGCGCTCGATCTGCCGCACCGCGGCCTCGGCATTGCGCGGATCGTGCCACCAGTGGGGGTCGTATCCCGACGCCTCCGACCCCGAGGACTCGCCGGGCAGGCGGACCGGGACGCTGGCGCCGAGGTCGACGACTTCGGCATCGCTGCCGCTGTCGGCGACGAGCTGATCCACCCAGGCGTCGAGGTCGTCGCCATTCGCGAAGACCAGCTTCGCGCCGGCCGTTGCCTCCACGTCGGAGGGCCGTGGCTCGTAGTCGTGCGGGTCGGTGTTCGCCTGCAGAACCTGGTGGACGTCGACCTCTTCGCCGCCGACGTTGCGCACGAAGTCGCCGAGCTGGGACGTGGTGGCCACGATGTCGAGCTTCGCCGAGCCCACGTCGCCGGAGCCGCCACCGCACCCGGCCCCGAGCAGCGCCAGGGTCGCGAGCGCGGTGGCGACGGTCGCGGCGCGGGGGGAGAGACGGAGCAGCGCGCGCGCCGCCGCGACCACGACGAAGGCGGCCCCGGCGACGCAGGCGATCGTCGCCCCCGGAGGGGCGTCGGTCTTGACCGAGAGCCAGAGGCCGACCGTGCCCTCGAGCGCGACCAGGCCGACGCTGAGGAGCTGCCAGCCGAGCAGCCGATTGGTCACCAGGCGCGCGGTCGCGGCGGGGACGAGAAAGAGCGCGGTGACGAGCAGGGCTCCGACCACGGTCAGCGCCGCGGTGCTCGCCAGCGCGACCAGGCCGAGCAGCACCGCGTCGAAGATCCGCGGGCTCGGGCCGGCTGGATCGGCGAGCGTCGGGTCGAAGCCGGTCCGAAGCCAGTGCTGTCCGATCAGGGCGCTGGCGAGCAGCGTCGCGGCGGCGGCGCAGCCGGCGAGCAGGAGGTCGCCGCCGTCGACCAGCAGCAGGCTGCCGAACAGCAGCGTCTCGATGTTCGAGCCCGAGCCGAACACATCGCTGGCGAGGATCACGCCGGCGGCGAGGCAGCCGACCAGGACCAACGCCACCACCGCGTCCTGGCCGTTGCGGCGGCCGCGCAGGCCCGAGGTCCCTGCGGTGAAGGCGAGCGCGGCGCCGAAGGCGCCGAGCGGAGCGGCGAAGCCCAGGCCGTCGGCCAAGACCAGACCGGGAAAGGCGGCGGTCCCGACCGCGTGGGAGAAGAAGGCGAGGCCGCGCAGCACGATCCAACTGCCGAGCAGACCGGCGGGAACGGCGAGGATCAGCACCTCGATCAGCCCGCGCTGGACGAAGGGAAGCTGGAAGGGCTCGAGCAAGGGGTCGGTCGTCTCCTGGTCGGCGAGGACTCTCGGTGAAGTCCGAGAAATGATGATGAACTAAATCTAGTTACTCGGCGGCGGCGACCGGCGGACCGGGTCAAGCGGCGGACGAGAATCGAACTCGCATCATCAGCTTGGAAGGCTGAGGCTCTACCATTGAGCTACCGCCGCGGGGAGCGCGAGAGCCCGCTGCCGCGGATCCCTCGCAGCGCTCAGTTTGCCCGAAGAGCGGCTTGGTCGCCGCCCGGTCCGCCGCCCGCCCGCCGATCCGGCAAAATGAACGACAGCCACGGGGAGTGGCGCAGTCTGGTAGCGCACTCGGCTGGGGGCCGAGCGGTCGCCGGTTCAAATCCGGCCTCCCCGATATTCCAGAGCCGGCTTGGGAAGCGGTCCTTCCAGCTTCCTCAGGCTTGGCGCGGACATCTCAAGCATTTGGCTGGTACCGCACGTGGTACCGAGGGCACATCGGCCTCGATATCCGAAGTCCGACAAGGCATACCGCGCTGGGGCGTTTGAACTTCAGGTCCAAGCGATCGAACTGAAGAAGCTGTCCCGCGAATACCTGAAATTGAAGGGGTGCGCTCACCTTTGTGGGCCAAGGCTCCACTCGGTCGCCCTGGCGGCTATCCTTGCCTTCGGAGGCAAGCTGAATGACGACCAAATCGCACGAGTTCGAGGTTGTTCTGCAGCCTGAAGAAGAGGGCGGCTTCAGCGTGTCGGTCCCGGCCCTTCCTGGCTGCCACACCCAGGGCGAGACCCGCGAGGAAGCGCTGACGATGGCCAAGGACGCGATCGAGGGCTACCTCAAGGTACTGGCGGACGAGGGACGCTCGCTGCCGCAGCCGGCGCTGATTGAGCGCGTCACTGTCGCCGCGTGAGCGGACGACTTCCGTCGGTTCGCCCTCGGCAGCTCATCCGAGTCCTCGAACACAAGGGCTGGAAGTTGGCCCGTTCGAAGGGAAGCCATCACCACCTCACACACCCGAACAGCCCGAACATCGTCACCGTCGCGATCCACGCGAAGGACGTCAAGCGCGGCACGCTCAGCGGCATCCTGTCCGACGCCGGAATCTCCCGCGACGAGTTCCTGCGCCTCTTGAAGTAAGGCCGCTATGGCACTGGGCTTCGGCACTACTCGATGTCGGCGTCACCCCCACCGGCCCCGGCGTCCCCGACCTTGGGCGGATTGGAGCTATCGGACGCATCTGGCAGTCGCATCGGCCGGCTGGGGGCCGAGCGGTCGCCGGTTCAAATCCGGCCTCCCCGATTGCAGACAATAGCATCCAGTCGATCTACCCATCCTCACTTGACGAGGAAAGGGCCAGATTCTGAGCATGACCGCCGCTTGGCCAACCGGTGCTTACCAGATAGTCAGCGATCTGGGCTTATCGTGATTGCGGATTTCCTGATCCTTGGTGACGAGATCGAGGCCGTGCTCGATTGCCGTTGCATAGATCAGCCGATCAGCGGGATCACCGGGGAAGGAAGCGGGTAGGCTGGCGGCGGTGTCAGCGACCGCGGGGGTCACGCCGATCGTGCGCAGCTGCGCAGCCAAGCCCTGAAGCCAGGTGCGGATCGGAACGGTGACAGCGATGCGTTCGTGTCTCGCCAGCCAGGCCAGCTCGTACCAGGAAATTGCGGCAACGACAAGCTCATCAGCGCCTTCCAGCGCCTTGCGCGCGCGGGCGCTGACTCGCTTCGGCTCGGCCGACCACCAGTGGACCACGTGGGTGTCGAGGAGTACAGCGCTCACGTCCTACGCGGCGTTCCAGTGCTCGCCGGTCGAGAACAGCTTCTCCTCGCCGCCCGCGGTCATCGCAATGCCCTCGAACGAGCCCTTTAAGGTGCGCGCCCCCGATGCAGGCACCAAGCGAGCCACTGGACGGCCATGACGGGTGATCTCGATCTCCTCTCCAGCCGCAGCATCGTCCAGAAGGCGAAGGATCCTTGCCTTCGCATCGGTAGCGGTCACTTGTTTGGACATATGGCTAGTATAGCGGCAATGTCCGAGAATCACGCCAACATCGCCGAGTTCGAGTTCGTGCGCGTGATCGAATCTGGCGACGAGGTGGTTCTCACCTACGAGGCGACCAGGGCAGACGGCAGCCGCTTCCGCAACACCGAGGTTCTGACCTTCGTCGGCGAGAAGATCGCCAAGGCCGAGGTCTACTTCGGCTGGGATCTCGACTGACCGCCGTGCAATGTAGCGATCTCGTTCCGCGTCTGATGGTTCAAATACCGTCCGGTTAGGGCGATTCCCTGGATGGCAAGCCCCGAGACCCTCCGCGAGAGGGCGCCTTCGTTCTGGCGGGGAGCGGTGAATACACTCGGCTCGTGAGCGCGCTCGAGCGGGACGGGGCGGTGGTTGTTGCGGGGCGCCGGTTCACTTGGCGCGCGCTCGGGGCCGGCCCGCGCCTGCTGCTCGTGCAGGGCTACGCGGGCAGCGCCGAGGACTGGCCCCCGGACTTCCTGGCGGGCCTCGGGCGCTGGTTCGCGCTCGTCGCTCCCGACAACCGAGGGGTGGGCGGCTCCGACCTCGGCGATCCAGCCGGGGTGACGATCGACTCGATGGCCGCCGACCTCGCTCGGCGGCGGCCCTCAGGCCGTCGGCGTCGGTCGCGACGGTCGTACTGGGAGTGAGCATCCCGAGCCGCTCCGCCAGCGCCTGGAAGCTCGACTTGTCGTGCAGCTGCGCGAGGGTCTCGAACGGCGCGGCGAACAGTCCCGTGCCCTCGGGCAGCTCTCCGCGCCGAGCGGCGAGCGCGAACGTCTCCTCGAAAGTCGGCACGACGAGATCGATCGAGTGCGCTCGCGAGTAGTCCGCGATCGCGGCGACGAACTCCGCGGTCCTCGGAAACGGAGGCGGTGTGACGAGGCGCCCCGCGACGAAGCGAGAGCGGCTGCCCGATGCGTCCCGGTAGGCGTCTGCGCCGTGCACCTCGTGTCCCTGGCTGCCGAGCGCGCGGACGAGGCGGAGCGAGTAGGGCATACGCGTACTTGTGACCAGGACGCGGATGCAGGAGGCCTATCAGGCCCGTGCAGACGCTGCTGGGGCTCGTCCGCTTGGGATCACGGTCCGTGATCTCAATAGGGTGCGCGAAGGCCCTCGAACATAGGGAAATGCTTGAGGTTCAGCGTCGCAAGCATTCCGTCGACCTCCTCGACGGTCGCGGCGATCGCGAGGTCGGCGACTCCGATGCCGGGGTGGCTGCGCCGCCAGCGCCGCCCGAGGTCTCCGGCGCGGCGCGCTACAGCCTCGGTGACCGGAACCCACTCGATCAGCGCGAATAGCTTCTCTGCGGTCCGTCGCTCCGCGGAGCGCAGTCCCTGGGTCACCTCGATGCGGCTGATCTCCGAGCATGAAGGCCGGTCCTCGAGGCCAGCCAGGTAGTCGGCTGCTGGTTGGGACGAGCGAAGGTGGTCGACAAGCACACCGGTGTCGAGGACCATCGTCACTGATCGAATCCCGAGAGCCGCTTCGCGTCGCGGCGCCGGACGCTCTCGACGTACTCGGACCCCTCCTCAAGGTGGGATGCGATCCCGGCGGTCTCTTCGATCGCCTTCCTCCATTGGGTCCGCCACGTCGCGGCGTCTCGCTCCTCCTGTGTCAGGTACTCGTCGACGGCCCGGCGGATCAGCGTCGAGCGTGACGCCCCCTCGGCGGCGGCTCGCTGATCGAGGCGCGCCGTCTGCTCGTCGTCGAGATAGATCTGGGTTCGATGCATGATGTATAAGGATACATCAGACACCGGGCCGCTATGGCCACCCGCGATGAAGCGCGCTGGAGCGGATCGTCGTGATCGGCGAGGCGCCGGAGGGGACGACCTCGCTGGAGGAGCTCGAGGCGCTCGCGGACGATCGTGACGATCTCGACTTCGAGGCAGCTTGGCGCGCGGTCGAGCCCGAGGACGTGCTCTGCTTGATCTACACGTCGGGCACGACCGGCCCGCCGAAGGGCGTGCAGCTCACCCACGCGAATGTGATCGCGGACGCGCAGGCGCTGCTCGAGGCGATCGACATCAGCCCGCGGGCCTCTCCTCGGGATCGACGATCCGGCGGTTCTCCCCGAGCAGGAGAGCGCAGCGATCCGCGCCAACCTCGGCCTCGACGAGTGCGAGTGGTTCGGGGTCGGCGCGGCACCGACTCCGCCCGAGGTGCTCCACTATTTCGCCGCGCTGGGGATCGAGATCTGCGAGCTGTGGGGGATGTCGGAGACGACCGTGATCGCCAGGTCAACCGACGCGCGAGGAGGCCGTTCGCGAAGCGGTTGCGGCGGGGGTCGAGATGGGCAACGCCTCGCTCTCGCGGGTCGAGCAGATCAAGAAGTTCCACCTGATCGAGGGCGAGTGGGCGCCGGGCGGCGAGGAGCTGACCCCGACCCAGAAGCTGAAGCGCAAGCCGATCGAGCGCAGGTACGCGGCCGAGATCGAGGCGCTGTATGGCGGGTATGCTGGCCTGGCCGACACCGAAACGACCGAACGGAAGGACACCTCATGAGCGTCACCGACCAGGACCAGACGCCGCTCGATCAGGTGCTGGTTGCCGATCGTGTCAACTTCCAAGACGGTCCGCCCCAGGACTTGTTCCGGCGGCTGCGCAAGGAGTGCCCCGTCCACTGGTCCGCGCGAATCTCGGAGTACCCAGACGAGGATGGCTACTGGTCCGTGACGACGGCCGACGACGTCTTCAAGGTCAGCCGCGACTGGCAGACGTACTCCTCCGAACTGGGCGGCTTCACCGCTCTGAAGAACGCGGTGCTGCCCCTGGAGCTCCAGCAGGCGATGTTCATCGGCATGGATCCACCCAAGCACGATCGCATCAAGGCGCTCTTCCAGCAGGGCTTCACGCCGAAGCGGATTGCCGAGCATGAGGGCGCGATCCGTGAGATCGCGATCGAGGTGCTGGAGCGGCTCGAGGGCCGGGAGGCCTGCGATCTGGTCGACGACGTGGCTCAGCCGGTGGTGGCACGCGTCATCGGCAGCTTCATGGGCCTCCCGCCGGAGGACGACGAGGTCTGGGCCAATCTGATGAACACGATCCTCCAGGCGGGCGACCCCGATGCGACGCCCGAGGGTGCGCAGACCGTGATGGAGCGCGACGTGCCCGAGGTCTTCGAGCGCTGCGGAAAGCTCATCGCCGAACGCCGCGAGACCCCGACCGACGATCTGACGAGCGTGCTGGTTCACGCCGAGATCGACGGCGAGCGGCTCGAGGACCACGAGATAGTCATGGGGTTCTTCCTGCTCATGGCGGCGGGCAACGACAGCACCAAGGCGACCTATTGCAGCGGGATGCGGGCGCTGATGGAGAACCCCGACCAGCGAGCAATGGTCCTCGAGGATCCGTCGCTGGTGCCGGCGGCGGTCGAGGAGTCGCTGCGCATGTTCCCCGCCTTCGCCCACTTCGCTCGCACCGCAACCTGCGACACCGAGCTGCACGGGCAGAAGATCAGCGAGGGGGAGAAGGTGGTCATGTGGTACCCCGCCTCGAATCGCGACGAGACCCGCTATGAGGATGCTGATCGCTTTGATGTGACGCGCAACCCCGAGCACCAGGCGTTCGGTGCCGGCGGCCGGCATTTCTGCCTCGGCACGGCGCTTGCGCGCCTCGAGCTGCGGATCCTGATCGAGGAGACCCTCGGGAGGTTCCCGACCCTCGAGATAGCGGACACCCCGACGTACGTCGAGTCTCCGTTCGCCAATCAGCTCAAGACGCTTCCGGTTCGCCTGCGGCCATAGCGTCGGACCGGCTCACCGAGCTTCTAGGCTCCGGTTCAGTGTCACGCGACCTCAAGATCCGCGGCTACACCGTCGGCCAGTCTCCCAACCCGCCCCTCTGGGTCGCGCTCGCGGCTCTCCTCGTGACCCTGCTCAGCGACCGGGCCGGCACCGTCAACGACGTCGCACGTGCGGTCCTATATGTCGCGCTCGCGATCTGGGCCTACGAGGAGGCCGCTAGGGGCGTCAACGGCTTTCGCAAGGCGCTCGGCGCAGTCGCGCTTGCGCTGATCGTCTTCGCCGTCGCCCGGGCTCTCGGCTAGCGGCAGATCCCGCGCTTCGCCTCGTTCGCCCCTGTGCGAAGCTTGCGAGGTGCCATCTGAGCGCGATTCGGCGAAGCAGGATGCGCCCGCAGCTTCGAGGCAGCGCTCGAGCGGCGAAAAGCTGCGTCTCGCAGCCGCCGGCGTCGCCGGGACGCTTGCCGTGCTGTTCGCGCTGCTCAACCTCGACCAGGTAGAGGTCAACTGGGTGCTCGGCTCCGGTGAGACCCCGCTGATCGTCGTCATCGTGGTCTCCTTCCTGCTCGGCGTGGCGGTCGACCGCCTGCTCGCTTTCCGCTCTGGCAGGCGGCATCCTCAGCAGTAGGGCGGGCTCTCTGGGAAGATCCGGCGCGTGCCCGAGGAGGAGCGAGGCGAGGGGTCCGAGCGCGAGGACCTGAGCGAGCTGCTGCGGCGCCGCGAGCTGACCCGTGACGCGGCGCGGCCCGATGCGGTGCGGCGCCGCCACGAGGCGGGTGGGCGCACCGCCCGCGAGAACATCGAGGACCTGGTCGACCCCGGCTCCTTCGTCGAGTACGGCCGCTTCGCGATCGCCGCGCAGCGGGGGCGGCGGGAGGTCGAGGAGCTGATCGCACGCACCCCGGCGGACGGCTTCCTAGCCGGCACGGCGCGGGTCAACGGCGAGCTGTTCGGCGAGCGCGCCGCGTGCGCCGTGCTCTCCTACGACTACACGGTGCTCGCCGGCACCCAGGGCGCGCTCGGCCACCGCAAGAAGGACCGCCTCTTCGAGCTGATCGAGCGGATGCGCCTGCCGGCCGTGCTCTACGCCGAGGGCGGGGGAGGGCGACCGGGCGATACCGACTACCCGGTCGTCTCGGCGCTCGACACCCGCGCCTTCGCCCTCTGGGCGAAGCTCTCGGGCCTGGTGCCGCGGATCGCGGTGGCGGCAGGGCGCTGCTTTGCCGGCAACGCGGTCCTCGCCGGCTGCTCTGACCTGATCGTCGCCACCGAGAACGTCTCGCTGGGGATGGGCGGCCCGGCGATGATCGAGGGGGGCGGGCTCGGCAAGGTCGACCCCGACGAGGTCGGCCCGCTCGAGATGCAGGCGCGCAACGGCGTGGTCGACCTGACGGTCGCCGACGAGGCGGAGGCGACCGACGCGACCAGGCGGCTGCTCGCCTACTTCCAGGGGGCGACGCAGCCGGGCGCCGAAGCGGACCAGGCCGCGCTCCGCGGCCTCGTCCCCGAGCGCGAGCGCCGCGCCTACGACGTGCGGCCGCTGATCGAGACGCTCGCCGACGAGGGGACCGCAACGCTTCTGCGCGAGCGATTCGCGCCGGAGATGGTGACCGCGCTGGCGCGGATCGAAGGCCGCCCGATCGGCATCGTCGCCAACGACACGAGGCACATGGCGGGGGCGATCACCAGCGACGCCGCCGACAAGGCGGCGCGCTTCCTGCAGCTCTGCGACTCGTTCGGCTTCCCGGTCGTCTCCCTGGTCGACACGCCCGGGATGATGGTCGGGCCCGACGCCGAGGCGACCGGGCTGATCCGCCACACGTCGCGACTGCTGCTTGCCGGCGCTGCCCTGCGCGTGCCGCTGGTCGCGGTGATCCTGCGTCGCGGCTACGGCCTCGGCGCGCAGGCGATGGTCGGTGGCAGCCTGCACGAGCCGCTGCTCACCGTCGCCTGGCCGACCGCGCACCTGGGGCCGATGGGCCTCGAGGGAGCGGTGCGGCTGGCGCTGCGCAAGGAGCTGGACGAGATCGCCGACGAGGACGAGCGCGAGCGACGGGTTCGCGAGCTGACCGCGCAGGCGGAGAGCAACGCGCGCGCTCTCAACGCGGCGACGCTGTTCGAGCTGGACGACGTGATCGACCCGGCGGAGACCCGCTTGCTGATCGCCTCGACCCTTGTCGCGGCGACCGCGCACCCGACGCCCGACCGCGGCCACCGCTTCGTCGACGCCTGGTAGCTCGGCGCCGTCGGAGGAGTGGAGGTGTTGCCGAGGCCACCCGAGCTACGCTGGCGCGCATGGGCAGCGCCCCGCCCCTGATTCGCGATCTCCTCGCTGAGCGCGCCGGCGAGGAGATGGCGCTCAACGACCGCTACCTGAATCCGCAGCTGGGACGCATCGTCCGCACCTTGGGCTTCGACCGCCGCTGGGTCGGCGGCGAGGGTGCGCACCTGGTCGACGACCGCGGCGAGCGCTACCTGGACCTGGTGGGCGGCTACGGCGTCTTCGCGCTGGGCCGGAACCACCCGGCGGTCGCCGGCGCGATCGACGAAGTGATCGCCGCCCGCACCGCCAACCTGCCGCAGCTCGGGGTGACCCTGCTGAGCGGGTTGCTGGCCGAGGAGCTTCTCGCCCGCGCTCCGGACAGCGTCGAGGCGATGGTCCCCGCCAACAGCGGCGCCGAGGCGGTAGAGGCGGCGATCAAGCTCGCCCGCGCCGCCTCCGGACGGCCGCGCGTCCTGCACGCCGGCCACTCGTTCCACGGACTCACCATGGGGGCCCTCTCGCTGAACGGCAACGAGGAGTTCCGCGAGGGCTTCGAGCCGCTGCTGCCCGGCTGCGACTCGGTGCCGTTCGGCGATCCGGAGGCGCTCGCCCGCGAGCTGGCCGCGGGCGACGTCGCCGCCTTCGTGATCGAGCCGGTGCAGGGGAAGGGCGTGAACCTGCCGCCCCCCGGCTACCTCGCGGCCGCACAGCAGCTCTGCCGCGATGCCGGCGCCCTGTTCGTGGTCGACGAGGTGCAGACCGGGCTCGGACGGACCGGTCGCTTCCTGGCGCTCGAGCACTGGGGGCTCGAGCCGGACATGATCTGCGTGGCGAAGGCGCTGTCCGGCGGGCTGATCCCGATCGGGGCGGTTCTCGCCTCGCGGGCGGTGATTGAGGGGGTCTTCGACAGCATGGAGCGGGGCGTGCGCCACAGCTCGACCTTCGGCGGCAACGACCTCGCGGCGGCGGCGGGGATCGCCACGCTGCGGGTGCTCGAGCGGGAGAGGCTGGTCGAGCGCGCCGAGCGGCTCGGCGGCTTGCTGCTCGAGCTGACCGCCCCGCTGGTCGACCGCTACGAGGTCGTGCGCGAGGTTCGCGGCCTCGGCCTGATGTGGGCGATCGAGCTCGGCCCCCCCAGCGGCGTCGCTTCGCGCGCGGTCTGGAGAATGGTCGAGCGCGCCCAGCCCGGCCTGTTCGCGCAGCTCGTCACCGTCCCCCTCTTCCACGAGCACCGCATCTTCAGCCAGGTGGCGGGCCATCGCATGAACGTGATCAAGGCGCTGCCGCCGCTCGTCGTCTCCGAGCAGGAGCTGCGCCGCTTCGCGACCGCGCTGGAGGAGGTGATCCGGGCGGCGGAACGGGCGCCGTCGGCGACCGCTCGCTTCGGGTGGCGGATGGCGCGCCAGGCGACGGCCGCGCGGCTGCGCGGCGCCGCGTGAGGGCGCCGGTCACTGGGGCCGCCGGCGTCATCGGCAGCCATCTGGTCGCAGCGCTGGCCGCGGGGGGGGGGGGGGGAGCCCTCGCTGCTCGTCCCCTGCGTCGATCCTCAAGTGGTCCGCCCTGGCAGCCGATAGGGCGGCGATGCGTCTTCTACCCGTTCCCGGTCGTGCTCGGCTCTTCGCGCCGGTCGTCTCTCTGATTGCGATGGTGGCGGCGATGCTGTTCCCGGCGGCGGCGTCGGCGCTGGAATTTCAGATCGTCAACCAGAGCAGCCACGGACCCGAAGACGTCTACGTCACGGTTGTCGGGCAGCCGGGCACCTACGACGTCCCCGGGATGGTCAACGACGAACCGAAGAAGCTGAGCGCAATCCCCGGGCAGAAGCTGACGATCGAAAGGCTGATCGCGGGCCGCGTCTACATCTCCTACGGGACGGGGGTGCGCCAAAGCGTGTTGTTCGACTCCCCGGTCAGGTTCGACTGGGCCGAGCTGACCGTGCACGATGCCGACCTCGGAAGCCGCGGCGGCGGCCTCCGACGTCGCCAACCTGACCGCCGTCGACCAGTTCGGGATCGGGATGCGACTCGACACCTACGGTACCTCCGACGAGCACCTCGAATGGCTGGGCGACGCCAATTCGGACACGATCTTCGGGGCGCTGCAGCAGATCCCCGGCGGTCCGCAGGCGACCGTCAGGGACGGCTCGGACATCGTCCGCGTCGTCTCGCCGAACAAAGCCCCCGGCGTCTACCCGGACCTCGGCGACTACGTGCGCTCGATGAGCGGCAAGGCGATCGCCCTGCACACGGCGTTCTTCGGCGCCCCCTTCGTGGCCAGCGAATACTCGGGCACCTTCGCCGCCGACGGATCGATCGCGCTTTCGGGTACGAGCAACCCGTCCGGCCAGGCGCCGGCGACGATCCCGGTCGCGGGCAGCGGGCTGATCTCAGACATCTACACCGGCGCCAACACGCCCAACAACCTCGAAGGAGCGATCCGCCGCGACCTGCTCGCCGGTTTCAGCACGGGCCTATGGGGCGGCAGGTACGGCAACGACGCGCTCTCGTTCTGCTCGAACCCTCAGACGACCGCTCAGGGGAGATGGTGCCCGACCGGCTTCAACCAGCCGGCCTTCGGCGACGCCCGCACCGGGCTGTCGCCCTTTCCGACCTGCGAGCAGTACGCGGCGGTGATCAACCAGTACGCCGACGCCTACGGCAACCCCTACAGCGACGCCGCGAAGAAAGTCCAGGTCGGGCTCGACCCCGCCAAGGTGAAGGCGCTGAAGCTGACGGTCCTCCCCGACTCCGGCGACGCCCAGCCGAAAGCGAGCGGCAACCCGAACTGCGGCGCAGGGTCGCCGGCGCCGTCTCCCGCCCCGGCCGCAGCGGCCGCAGCGGCCGCCCCGACCGCTGCCGCCGCTGCCGCCGTTGCGCCCCAGGCGAGCGCCGGTTTCCACCTGCTCCGCCGCGCCACGGTCAGGCACGGCAAGGTGAAGGCCGGCCGCGTCATCTGCTCGGCGGCCTGCGGTCGGGTCAAGGCGCTCGCCCGACGCGGCCACGAGGTCGTGGCACGGGAGATCGTCAAGCGGTCCGGGCCGAAGCGCCCGCTCGTGCTGCGCCTCACCCGATTCGGCCGCCGGGCTCTCGCCCACCGCCACCGGCTCAAGGTCCGGCTCGATGTCTGGGTCACCCCGCCGGGCCAGGCAACTGGGCACGTGCGCCGGCCGCTGTTCCTGATCCGCAGCGCTCGCCGCTGACGCGCGGCATCCGGTTGGCGGGGCCACCGCTCAGGCGTCCGCCTCGACCAGGTGAGTGTCCTCGTGCGAGTAGGCGGGGGAGCAGGCGCAGATCAGGACGAGGTCGACGTCGCCGCTGTTGTGGAGCTGGTGGACCCTGCCGGGAGGGATCACGGCGCAGTCACCGGTCTCGACCTCGCGCTCCTCGTCGCCGACGCGGAGACGGCCGCGGCCGGACGTGAACAGGTAGAGCTCCTCTGACCTGCGGTGGAAGTGGGCTGCGTTTGAGGCTCCCGGAGGGAGCGTCGCCTCGGCGAGGCTCTGGTTGCGGGCGGGCGAGTAGCCCGGCCCGGCCCACTCGCGGATCGTCGAGCCGTCCGCCGTCACGTAGGGCTCGAGGTCGCCGTAGCTGGAGAGGTGCATGTCGGCACTCTAGATTCCCGGCGCCGCGCGCTGAGCGGCACCGCCAGGCTCGTGCACGAGACCTGCCTGTGGCGCGTCGCTGCCCCTGGTACAACAGGCGCATGGAGGCAGCGGAAGAGGGCGGGCGCAATCCGCGTGAAGAGGCGATCACCCGGCTGAGGAAGAAGCGCGACTTCCGCGCCCACGTCTTCATCTACGTCGCCGTCAACGCAATGCTGGTGGTCATCTGGGCGATCACCGGAAGCGACTTCTTCTGGCCGATCTTCCCGATTCTCGGCTGGGGCGTCGGGGTCGCCGCGAACGCCTGGGAGGTCTACGGGCGCAAGCCGATCAGCGAGGACGAGATTCGGCGCGAGGAAGAACGGCTGCGGGGTTGAGGGGCGCTTCCGCCGGAGCGGGGGCGCGGGCCGGGTAGGGTTCCCCCGTGGAAGCCGCGAGCCGTTTCGAGGCGCACGAAGTCGACCTGCACGGTCACCGGTCGATCTACCGGGTTGCCGGCAGCGGTCCGACCGTCGTCCTGATCCACGGGATGATCAACTCGTCGCGGCACTGGGAGCAGGTGGCGCTGCAACTTGCCGAGTCCCACCGGGTTGTCGCGCCCGACCTGATCGGCCACGGCGACTCGGCGACGCCACGCGGCGATTACTCGCTCGGCGCCCACGCGGCGACGATCCGCGACCTGCTGGCGACGATCGGGGTCGAGCGGGCGACGATCGTCGGCCACTCGCTCGGCGGCGGCGTGGCGATGCAGTTCTTCTACCAGTTCCCGCAGCGCACCGAGCGCCTCGTGCTCGTCTCCAGCGGCGGACTCGGACATGAGGTGAGCCCCTTGATGCGCGGCGCGGCGCTGCCGGGCGCGGCGCCGCTGCTGCGCCTCGCCGCCAACCCGCGCCTGGTCAGGGCGCTCGACCGAGCGGGCGGGCGGCTGCGCGGTCGTGGCAGCTCGAAGGGCGTCTACCTGGAGGCGGTCGCCCGGGCGCTGCGGCCCCTCGGCGAGCCCGGATCGCGACGGGCCTTCCTGCAGACGCTGCGCTCGGTGATCGATATCCACGGCCAGCACGTCAGCGCCCGCGACCGGCTCTACCTGCTCGGCGAGATGCCGACCCTGATCGTCTGGGGCGAGCGCGACCGCACGATCCCCGCCGCGCACGGCCGCGAAGCCGAGGAGGCGATCCCGCACTGCCGCTACGAGACGCTGCTCTCGCGCCGCCCACTTCCCCCACCTCGAAGACCCCGACGGCCTCGCCGGGATCCTCGGCGACTTCCTGGCGAGCACCGCGCCGGTGCGGATCGACGACTCGGTCTGGGGGGAGGCGATCGCCCAGCGCGCCAGGGGCCGGCTGCGGGTCGTCGCCTGAGCCGCGGCGCCGTGGCAGCGAAGCGGAGCGCCGGGATCCTCCTCTACCGCCTCGCAGCGGTCGGTCCCGAGTTGCTGCTCGTCCACCCAGGTGGGCCGTTTTGGGCGAAGACGGACCTCGGCGCCTGGTCGATCCCCAAGGGGGAGCAGGAGGACGGAGAGGAGCCGCGCGAGTGCGCGCTGCGCGAGCTGGGCGAGGAGCTGGGCGACGCGGCGCCGGAGATCGAACCCGAGTCGCTGGTCGACCTCGGCGAGGTGCGCCAGAAGGGCGGCAAGGTGGTCCGCGCCTGGGCGGCCGCGGCCGAATTCGACCCGGCGGCGCTGCACAGCGACACCTTCACGATGGAATGGCCGTCCCGCTCCGGCGCCGAGCGCGTGTTCCCGGAGGTCGACCGGGCCGAATGGTTCGCGCCCGCGGCGGCGCGGCGGCGGATCCTGGCGGCGCAGGCGGCCTTCGTCGACCGCCTCCTCGACCAGGTCGGGTAGCGCGCCGCCTGCCCGCCGCCGTCTTGGTACAACAAGCCGATGCAGAGCTGGAATCTGAAGGAAGTCGAGGCCGAGCCGCGCCAGCCGCAGATCCTCGCCTCTGCCGAGGACGCGCGGACCGTGCTGCTGAGCCTCCCCGCCGGCGAGGAGCTGCAGGAGCACGAGGTTCACGAGCGTGCCCGGGTCGTGGTGATCGACGGCGAGGTCGAGGTCGTCATGCCGGACGGCGAGAGGGTCGAGGCGGCGAGCGGGCACCTGTTCGAGTTCGCCCCCGGCGAGCGTCATACCGTCTTGGCGCGCTCCGACGCGCGACTGCTGCTGGTCCTCAGCCCGTGGCCGGGCGACGGCCACCCCGGCGCGATGACGCTCGACCAGAAGGCCGAGGTGCGCGACCGCGCGGCCGAGCACCGGCGGGAGTAGCGGTGGCAGACGGTTCCGCCCCGCGAGACTTTCCCCCGGCCGGCGAAGGGCCCGCCGGGAAGCCCCTGCCGCTCTCCGTGCGGCTGCTTGGCGCCGGGGTGCGCGGGGCGCGCAGCTTCGCCGAGGCGGCCGGGGTCGATCGCGCCGTTCAGTCCGCCGCCGAGGAGGCGATGGTGGCGGCGGTCGAGAGCGAGGCGGTCGAACGCGCCCTGGTCAGGGTGCTCCAGGGCCCGCTGGTCGAGGAGGCCGCGCACGGCGCGCTGGAGAGCGAGGCGGTGAAGCACGCCCTGGTCGAGGCGCTCGACAGCGAGATGATCGACGAGGTCTGGCGGCGGATGCTGGCCAGCGACGAGGCGCAGCGGCTGGTCGAGCGGATCGCCGAGGCGCCCGAGCTGCGCGCCGCGATCAGCGCCCAGAGCGTCGGCTTCGTCGAGGACATCGGCCACACGATCGGCAATACGACCCGCCGCCTTGACGGCGTCGTCGAGGGGATCGCGCGGCGGGTCACCTTCCGGCCGCGCCGCAGCGAGCCGACCGAGCGCGCCGGGGCGCTGACCCGGGGCCTGGCGTTCGGGCTCGACGCGCTGGTCGTCAACCTCGCCTTCTCCGGCCTGGCGGCGATCGCGGCGCTGATCGCCTCCTTCTTCTCGGGCAGCGGCGAAGGCCTCTCCGGCTTCGCCCTCGCCCTCGGCACGGTCGCCTGGCTGGTGCTCGGCAGCGTCTACCTGGTCGCCTTCTGGTCGCTGGCCGGCCAGACGCCGGGGATGCGCTTCTTCGGGATCAGGCTGGGGGTCCCGGGGCGCGGCCTGCCCTTACGGGCGTCGCTGCGTCGCCTGCTCGGCCTGGTGCTGGCGACGCTGCCGCTCGGCCTCGGCTTCCTCGGGGTGCTGTTCGACCAACGACGGCGCGGCTGGCAGGATCGGCTGGCCGGTGTCGACGTCCTCTACGAAGCGCGCGAGCCTGGGCCCGCGCCCTGGTCGAGCTTCGAGTCCGCGGAACGGCACACCGCGGCGGAGCCCGAGACGCCGAAGGCCCCGGGAGCCCGGAGCCTTCGGCCGCAACACGTCGCGGGGCCGCCGCTGCGCGGCTGACCCCTGGGTGGACTACACCGTCCGCGCGTCTTCGGGGCCCTCGGCGAGCTTGTAGACGATGATGATCGAGAGGGCGAAGACCGCCAGCGACCAGAACGGGTAGGCGGGGATCGACAGCAGCGCCCCAATCGCGTTCAGCGAGCCGACGAGGATCCCGAACCAACGGCCGAATTCGCCCCCCGCGAAGAGCGAGAAGGCGGCGATCAGCTCGAGCACCCCGATGATCAGGCTGACCCAGCCCCAGGTGTGCAGGCTGCTGATCACGTAGTTGACGTTTTCATTGAAGAACTTGGAGTCGCCGATCGCCGCGATGCCGTAGACGATGTTCAGCACACCGGCGATCAGGAGCAGCACGCCGGCGAAGACCCACCAGCCGCTGACCAGGCTCTGATCGTTCATGCGTAACCCTTTCGGAGGAGGAGACAGAGTCGGGGGAAATGCTAAGAGCAGCTTCTGCGCAATACAAGTGTTTCCTGCAACGCAATGATGCTCCGAGCGGCGCCCTCCGGCGGGCGCTGCCGTGAGGACCCGTCCAGGGGAATAGACTGGCGCCAACGGTTCAAGCTGCCGAGCGTGGCGCTTTTCTGTCGCTATGCGCCACAAAGGCGCCACCGGAGGGAGGAGTGGATGAGTGTCGATGCGGTCAGAACGCCCGAGGAGCGCCTCCAGGGGCTACCCGACTTCCCCTTCGAGTCGAGCTACCGGGAGATCGACGGGCTGCGGCTCGCCTACCTCGACGAGGGGGAGGGCAAGCCGGTCGTCTTCTTCCACGGCGAGCCGACCTGGTCGTTCCTCTGGCGCAAGGTGCTGCCGCCGGTCCGCGACGCCGGCTATCGGTGCATCGCTCCCGACTACGCCGGCTTCGGCCGCTCCGACAAGCCGACCGAGCTCGGCTGGTACACCTACGACCGCCACGTCGAGCTGATCGCGGCGCTGCTCGAGGAGCTGGACGTGCGCGACGCGACCGCCGTCGTCCACGACTGGGGCGGGCCGATCGGCTTGCGGCTGGCGGTCGAGCACCCCGACCGCTTCTCTCGCCTGGTGGTGATGGAGAGCGGCCCGTTTACCGGCCACCAGCGGATGAGCGACGCCTGGCTCAAATTCCGCGACTTCGTCCGCCGCACCGAGGACCTGCCGGTCGGGATGCTGGTGCGCGGCGGATGCAAGAACGACCCCGGCGACGAGGTGATCGCCGCCTACGACGCGCCCTACCCGAACGCCGAGTCGAAGGCCGGCGCCCGCGCCTTCCCGCTGATCCTGCCGACCGAGCCCGATGCGCCCGGCGCCGCCGAGGGCAAACGGCTCGCCGACGCGCTGCGGACCGACGCTCGCCCCGCCCTGCTGCTCTGGGCCGACTCCGACCCGGTGTTGCCCTTCTCGCTCGGCGAGCGGATCGCCGAGCAGCTCGACTTCCCGGCGCCGCGGGCGATCGAGAACGCCGCCCACTTCCTCCAGGAGGACGCCGGCGAGGAGATCGGCCGGATCATCGCGGACTGGCTCTAGGGAGCCCCCCGCGCTTCCTCAGCTCGTCGCGAGTGTGTTCGATCAGCAGCTGCACGCGGCGGGGGGAGCCTTCGTCGTCAAGCCAGGTCACGGTCCCGGGCCAGTAGGGGCCCGGTGGATATCCGGGATGGTGGAAGGCATCGGCGAAGACCCAGCTGCCGGTGTTGTGGAGGCGGCCGCCCCCGGGCAGCAGCCACTCCGCCTCGCCGTCGCCGGGGCCGGCCCGGTGGGTGTGGCCGGTGATCACGTGGGCGGCCTCGATTCCCAGCCGGCCTGACATCTCCGTCGCCGCGTCGATGCCGCTGCGGCTGATCGAGGCGGAGGAGAGGTCGGGGTCGAAGTCGGCGCGGAGGAGGCGGTTGAGAGCCCGGATGCCGGCGGGGATGCCGGCGCGCAGCGCAGCGCGGCGGACGCGATGCCCGTCGCGGCCGGAGATCGTCCGCCAGGCCCGCTCCGAGGGGCGGCTGGCCCGGTCCGCCAGGCGCGCCTGGGCGAGGGAGAAGGTGAGCCCGTAGAGGGGCCGCAGCACCCTCTCGTACTCGGCCGGCCCGGTCCGTGCGGGAAGCGGCCCGAAGGCGCGGATCGAGGCAGCCGCGGCCACGCACTCGAGCCGCGGCAGGCTCATGTGGCAGTCCATGTAATGGCCGTGGGTGGCGTAGACGTCCTCGCGCAGCCAGGTGCCCGGATAGGCGATCTCCAGCTCGGCGCCGCCGAGCCAGGCGGCGATCCGGGTCGTCGCCTCGCCGGCCGGGCCGGCCCGCTGCTCGAGGCCGAGCCGGCGTCCCTGCAGCGCACCGCTTTCGAGCAGCGGCTCGGCGAGCCGGTGGTCGTGGTTGCCTGGGACCAGCAGCACCGGCCGGCCGGCCATCGCCGCGCCGAGCTCCTGGAAGAACGGCCGGGCGGCGTCGAGCACCGCGGGCAGCGGCAGTTCGCGCAGCTCGAGCACGTCGCCGAGCAGCACCAGCCGGTCGGCGGCGGCGATCTCCGTCAGCAGCGTGCGGCGGATCTCGGCGTCGCGCAGCAGGTCCTCTTCGAAGCCGCTCCCCAGGTGAAGGTCGGAGACGATCGCGGTGCGCACCGGTCAAACCTACTCAGCGGCCGGCGGCGGCAGCCCGGCAGCGGCTCTTGAGCTCTCGTTTACGAAGCGCTCTAAGATTGCCTCGATGGGAGGTTTGAGCGAGGAGCGCCTTGCCGCCACCAACCACGGGGTGGAGCTCGCCTACCAGGAGAGCGGCGACCCGGACGGTGAGCCGCTGCTGCTGATCATGGGGCTGGCGACCCAGATGCTCGGCTGGGACGAGGGCTTCTGCGCGATGCTGGCCGAGCGCGGCTTCCGGGTGATCCGCTTCGACAACCGCGACATCGGCCACTCGACCAAGATCGACGCAGCCGGCGTGCCGAAGCAGACCGACATGCTGCTCGGGCGCCGCCGCACCGCTCCCTACCTGCTGCGCGACATGAGCGAGGACACGATCGGATTGATGGACTACCTGGGAATCAGGTCGGCGCACCTGGTCGGGGCGTCGATGGGCGGGATGATCGCCCAGACTGTCGCGATCCGGCGGCCCGGCCGGGTGCGCTCGCTGGTCTCGGTGATGTCGACCACGGGCAAGCGCTGGCTCGGGGTGCCCGCCTGGAAGGCCTTCGGGACGCTGCTCGCCCAGCCCGCCGAGGGCCGCGAGGCGGCGGTCGAGCACACCGTCGCCGTCTTTCGCACGATCGGCTCGCCCAGCTACCCGATGGACGAGGCGCGGATCAGGGCGCTGGCCGCGGCCTCCTATGACCGCTCCCACAGCCGCGCCGGCATCGCCCGCCAGCTGCACGCGGTCACCGCCTCCGGCGACCGCACCGCAGCGCTGCGCAGGCTGCGCCTGCCGGCGACGGTGATCCACGGGGCGAGCGACCCGCTGATCCGCCCAGTCGCCGGCCGCGCCACCGCCCGCGCGATTCCCGGCTCCCACCTGCGCCTGGTCGAGGGCATGGGCCACGACCTGCCACGGGAGCTCTGGCCGACCTTCGCTGACGAGATTGCCGCCACCGCGGCCCGCGCCGGCGCGCGGGTGGGGGAGAGAGCGGCGGAGAAGCAGCCGGCCTGAGGCCGCTCAACGCTTCGGCCCGACCAGCTTGTCGAGCCGCGCGACGTCGGCCTTGCGGGAAACGTAGATCGAGACGGCCGCAGATTCCGACTTCGGAAAGGCCGCGGTCCACCGCAGTCCGAGACAGTCGCACGCCGAGCAGAAGATGCTCGTGATGTCGGTGGAGACGTTGGAGAAGGCGTAGCGAGGGTGGCGCCATCCGGCTCGACCGGTGTTGACGAAGCGGCACCCGTCGGACTGGATCAGCCCCTTCGCGAGCTGCTCGGGCCAACGCTCCGCGAGCTCCTGCTGCCAGTCGGCGAGATAGATCGGCCGGTCGTGCTTGACGCCGGGGCCGTGCTGGGGGAACAGGCACGGCCAGGATCGCGAGTAGGCCGACACCGAGTAGCAGTTGGAGGCGGTCAGCATCGCGTGAACACGGTTGCCGGGCATCATCGCCTTCAGTGCCTGGGCGCATTCGAAGACGATGCGCGGGTATTTCCGGTCGAGGAATATGCGCAGCCGATAGACCCCACGGGGGTGCGAGGAGATGCATCCGTCTCCCAGGTACAGCCCGAGTAAGTAGACGTACGCTGGGTCAAGAGCGTCGAATCGATGCTCAAGTTGCCCACACTTGGCGCAGATCCCCGCAGCAACCTCGTCCGGTGAAGCCGGTCGTGAATGGCGTGGCAACTTGCCTGCATGCCAATCCCTGACCGTGGGCAGCGGCACGTTCAAGAGTCGAGCCACCCCACGAGCGCCAAGGCCCTCCTCGTCGCGAAGTCGAAGCGCCTCAGAGACCGTCGCACGCGAGTGCATCTCGAGCAAAGAGGAGTGCGGCGGGGGGGATTCGAACCCCCACGTCCTTTCGGACACGAGCACCTGAAGCTCGCGAGTCTGCCGTTCCTCCACCGCCGCGTGGAGGAGCCAATTTAGCGCCTGGAACAAGTGTCCGCCATCGGAGCTCGGGATCAAACATATGTTCGCAGCGTACAATCCGGGCCGGACGGAGCCCGCCAGCATCTTGAGTCGTCGGACACCTCGCTAAGATGCCTGTCCGCGCCGCTATCGTCTAGGGGACTAGGACGCCGGATTCTCAGTCCGGAAACCGGGGTTCGAATCCCCGTAGCGGTATCCTCCCAGAGCCAAACGCGCCCCTGCGGAGCGGCGCATTTGCGTTCTGGGGGCAAGGAAAGTGGCAAGGTTCGGCTCGAAACCCCCGAGCAGCGCCATCCGGGGGGTCCGTCGCGAGGATCTGCGGATAGGGCCGCATGAGCGGGCTACGGCCGGCGGCCGCCGCCGCCCCGCAGCCACTCATCCAGCTCCGAGCGCCGCGCGATCAGCGCCGAGCCATCGTGGTGGACGGGAATGCGCCGCGCTGAAACGAGCGCGTAGACACGCGAGCGCGGGGAGTCTATATAAGCGGCGATGCGCTCAGCGCCGCGCAGCCAACCGTCCTCGTCTGGCTCGTCGTGCTGGCGCTGCGCGAGCAGCTCGGTCGCCCGTTGAGCGATCCGCTCGACCAGCTCCTCGCCGATGTCTACACGCACCGCGGTCATCGCCCCGGCGCGACGGGCGCAATCGCGCTCCTCGATGTCCCAGATCGCAGGCTCATCGGGCTCTCTCGCACCTGTTGTAGCCGCAGCCCGCTTTGCGCCATCTCGCGCCTTGTCGTCTCAGTTTCGTGCATCTCACCCTCTCTGTCGAAGCGCGGTGCGATTCGTGCCACGGCATCCTCCCGAAGCGGTATGGGCTGTCTTCTGTCCAATGCACCCCTACTGTCCAGCGGAAGGCGCGCTTGCACCGGTTTCGGTGCCCCCTGCGCTTGCCGGCATCGGCCGTGCGAAGCGAAGCGTTCGGCGGCATCTCACTCTCCGTGTCCAAGCGAGGCGGCGTTTGGATCGGGTTCGTTGGGGATTTTGCGGCCCCCGGGCCTTACCCTGAGGCAATGTCTGGCCGCGGTTTCCCACTTGGGCTGAGCAGCGACCCTCCACCGACGTGGCTCGGCCTACTGACCGCGCTCGCAGCGGTCACCGCCGGCACCCTGTTTGTTTACCCGCTCAAGTCCGCGGCCCCGGTCGTCTCTCTGGGCGTTGTCTACCTGCCGGCGATTCTCCTGATCTCAATCGTCTGGGGGCTGCGCCTCGGGCTCCTAGCCTCCCTCGCCAGCGCGGTGGCCTTCAACTTCTTTCACATTCCGCCTCTTCACCGCTTCACCATCGCGGCCGAGCAGAACTGGGTCGCGCTGATCGCCTTTGCGATCGTCGCGCTGGCGAGCAGCGCCGTCGCCGGGCTTGCCCGCTCCCAGGCTTTGGAGGCCGAGCGGCGCCGCGAAGAGGCCGACCGCGCCCTGGCCGAGCTGGCTGCGCTTTCGCGCGAGCGCGACCGGATGCAAGCCGAGATGGTCGAGGCCGAGGCGCTGCGTCGCAGCGACGAGCTGAAGACGGCGCTGCTGCGTTCGATCTCCCACGACCTGCGCACGCCGCTAACCTCGATGATCGCCAGCGGCGCCGCCCTTGGCTCCGCGACCCCAACCGCCGAGGAGCGTGCCGAGCTGAGCGAGGCGATCGTCGCCGAGGGGGAGCGACTCTCGCGCCTGGTCGAGAACCTGCTCGACATGTCCCGTCTGGAGGCCGGAAAGGCTGAGCCCCATCGCGAGCAGATCGACGTGGCCGAGATCCTCTATGCGGCGCGAGAGGCGCTCGCCCGTCCGGCGTCGGCCCGCCTAGCGATCGAGACCGACCTGCCCACCATCCACGCCGACGCCGCCCAGTTGGAGCGCGCCTTCGCCAACCTGCTCGAGAACGCGATCCGCCACGGCGCCGGCCGGCCGGTCCTCGTTAGGTCGAGAGTAGCCAGTGACAAGATCGTCGTTCGCGTGGTCGATCAGGGCCCAGGCATACCGGAGAGCGAATGGCAGCAGATCTTCGAGCCGTTCCAACGCGGCAAGGCAAACGGCGCCCGCGGAGGCTCGGGGCTCGGGTTGGCGATCGCCAAGGGCTTCGTCGAGGCCAACGGCGGCGAGATCGGCCTCGACTCGCTGCCCGGCCAGGGAACGAGCTTCATCGTCTCACTGCCCTGCGACGCGGAACGCCCAACGTGACCGGTTCGGCGCGGGTCCTCGTCTGCGACGACGAGGCGCAGATACTGCGCGCGTTGAAGGTCATCCTCCGCGATGTCGGCTATGAGGCGGTTCCAGCGGCCACCGGGGAGGAGGCGCTCGACCTCGCCGCGGTGAGGCCGCCCGCGGCGGCGATAGTCGATCTGATGCTGCCGGACATCGACGGAGTGGAGGTCACCCAGCGGCTGCGCGAGTGGAGCGAGATGCCGATCATCGTCCTCTCCGCTGTGGGCGAGGAGGAGGCCAAGGTTCGCGCGCTTGCCGCCGGCGCCGACGACTACGTGACCAAGCCTTTTGGGCCCCCGGAGCTGGTGGCAAGGCTGGAGGCCGTGTTGCGCCGCGCCAGGCCCGAGGCCTCAGAGCCGTCCATCGTGGCCGACGGCCTGGAGATCGACCTGGGAGCGCGGGTGGTCCGCCGCGACGGCGAGCCCGTTCACCTGACCCCGACTGAGTTCGAGCTGTTGCGAGCGCTGGCGCAGAACCGCGGCCGCCTGATGACCCATCGCTCCCTGCTGGTCGAGGTTTGGGGGCCGGAGTACGCCGATGACTTCCAGGTCCTGCGCGCCCACGTCGCCAACCTGCGGCGCAAGATCGAGCCGCCCGACGGCCCCAGATACATCCGCACCGACCCCGGCGTCGGCTACCGCTTCGCGGCGTAGCCGGGCCTTCACAAGATCTGTATACGGAGGGCCGCGTCGTTCACGCGGCCTTGACGCGCTCGGTCACATGATCGGCAGGTGGACGCGATCTCCGTCGCACTCGCCCTCCTCGCCTTCGGCCTGATCTACGCCCTGATCGGCGTGCTCGACCGCGTATGAGCGCCGCCGAGCTCGTCGGTCTCGTCATCTCGGCGCTGCTCGCCGGCTACCTCGGCTACGCGCTTTTGCGGGGCGAGCGCCTTTGACCGCCCAGGGCTGGCTTCAAATCGCCATCTACATGGCGGCGCTGACCGCGCTGACGCCGCTTCTCGGCGCCCACATGGCGCGCGTCTACACCGGCCGGCGCACCTTCCTCAGTCCGGTCCTTGCGCCGGTGGAGCGGCTCGCCTACCGCGCGATCCGGGCCGACCCCGCGGTCGAGCAGGACTGGGGGGAGTACGCGCGCACGGCGGTCGTTTTCAGCGCTCTCTTCTGGCTCGCCCTCTACCTGATCCTGCGCACCCAGGGCATCCAGCCGTTCAACCCGCAGGGACTCGGCTCCGGCCCCTGGGACCTCAGCTTCAACACCGCCTCCTCCTTCGTCACCAACACCAACTGGCAGTTCTACGGCGGCGAAGCGACCCTTTCCTACTTCTCCCAGATGGCCGGCCTGGCGGTGCAGAACTTCGTCTCTGCCGCGGTCGGGATGGCGGTGCTGGCGGCGGTGATCCGAGGGTTCGCCAGCCGTGGCGGCGCGCAGCTCGGCAACTTCTGGCGCGACCTGATCCGCACCCTGCTCTACATTCTCCTGCCGCTCTCGCTTCGTCGCGGCGCTGTTCCTCGTCTCCCAGGGGGTGATTCAAACCCTTGCCGGCGACATCACCTACACCACCCTCGCCGGGGACCAAGCAGACGCTGGCGCTCGGCCCCGTCGCCTCGCAGGTCGCGATCAAGCAGCTCGGCACCAACGGCGGCGGCTTCTTCAACGTCAACAGCGCGATGCCCTTCGAGAACCCGACCGGGCTCTCGGGCTTCGTCGAGGCGCTCTTCATCCTGCTGATCCCGGCCGGGCTCACCGCCACCTTCGGCCGCATGGTCGGCAACCGCCGCCAGGGCTGGGCGCTCTACGGGGCGATGGCGGCGATGCTAGTGGCGGGGATCGCCGTCACCTATGGCGCCGAGCAGCACGGCACGCCCGCCGACCATGCGGCCGGGATCGAGACCGCGGCGGCGGCCGGGACCAGTGGCGGCAACCTGCAGGACAAGGAGCAGCGCTTCGGCATCGCCGCCAGCGCCGAGTGGGCGACGAGCACGACGGCCGCCTCCAACGGCTCGGTCAACTCCGGGCACGACGCCTACACGCGGTGCCGCCGGCGCCGTGCTGATGGCGAACATGCTGAGCGGCGAGGTGATTTTCGGCGGGGTCGGCTCGGGCCTCTACGGGATGCTGCTCTTCGCCCTGCTCGCGGTCTTCATCGCCGGCCTGATGGTTGGGCGGACGCCGGAGTACCTCGGCAAGAAGATCGAGGCGCGGGAGATTAAGTTGACGCTGATCGGAGTGCTCTATCCGGCGCTCGCCGTCCTCGTTCTCGCCGGCCTGGCGGTGGCGACTGACTACGGCAAGGCCTCGATCTTCAACGCCGGGCCGCAGGGCTTCTCGGAAACGCTCTACGCCTACGCTTCGCAGGGCAACAACAACGGTTCCGCCCTCGCCGGCTATGCGGGCACCACCTTCGCCGAGCTGGCAGGCGGGCTGGCGATGATCGGCGCTCGCTTCGTGCCGATGCTGGCCGCGCTGGCGGTGGCCGGCTCGCTTGCCACCAAGCGCGTCGCACCGCTGGGCGCCGGCACCTTCCGCACCGACACGCCGACCTTCGTCTTCCTGCTCGTCTTCGTCGTCGCGATCCTTGCCGCGCTCACCTTCTTCCCCGCCCTGCTGCTCGGCCCCGTCGCCCAGGCGTTCACCGGCCGCCTCTTCTGAGATGCGACGCGACTTGCTCAATTCCGCCCTCGCCGTGCTCGTGCTGAGTGCCACGCTCGGCCTCGGCTACCCGCTGGCGACGACCGGGGTAGCGCAGCTGCTCTTCCCCGGCAAGGCCGACGGCAGCCGCGTCGAGCGTGACGGTCGACGATCGGCTCGCGCCTGATCGGGCAGAGCTTTGCTGGCATGCCCGGCAACTTCCAGTCGCGGCCCTCGGCCACCGGCTATGACGCCGCTGCCACGTCCTTTAACAACCTCGGCCCGAACAGCGCCGCGCTGAGCCGGGCGCTGGCGCGCAACCTCGCGCCTACCTGCGGCGCGAGCACCCCTACGACCCAGGCCTTACTCGCTCGCAGGTCCCGGTCAACGCGGTCACCTACTCGGCCTCCGGCGTCGATCCGGAAATCTCCCAGGCCAACGCGCGCATCCAGGCGCGTCGCATCGCCGCGGTGCGCGGCCTGCCGCTGCGGCGTGTGCTCGACCTGATCGGACGGCATACGGACGGGCGCGGCCTCGGCCTCTTCGGCGAGCCCGGCGTCAACGTGCTTGAGCTGAACCTGTTGCTCGAGGAAGAGGGCGGACGGCCGTGAGCGGCACGGCGCTTCGCAACGAGCCCCGCTCGCTATTCGACCGGGCGATCCTCGCCCGCGCGGCGCTCGACTCGCTGCGCAAGCTCGACCCCCGCCATCAGCTCGCCAACCCCGTGATGTTCGTGGTCGAGGTCGGCGCCGCGATCGCCACCGCCGGCTGGCTGGTCCAGCTCTTCGGCGGCCCGCCGCTCGGCGGCGGCAGCGACCCGGCCTGGTTCACCCTCGCGATCGCCGCCTGGCTTTGGCTCACCGTCGCCTTCTCGAACTTCGCCGAGGGGCTGGCCGAGGGGCGCGGCAAGGCGCAGGCCGAGGCGCTGCGCTCGATGCGAACCGAAACCGTCGCCCATCTGCGCAACGGCGAAGAGAAGCCGGCCGCAGAGCTGCACCGCGGCGACGTGGTCGTGGTCGAGGCGGGCGAGACGATCCCCGGCGACGGCACCGTGATCGAGGGGATCGCCTCGGTCGACGAGTCGGCGATCACCGGCGAGTCGGCACCGGTGGTGCGCGAGTCCGGCGGGGATCGCAGCGCCGTTACCGGCGGCACCCGCGTGCTCTCGGACCGGATCGTGGTCGAGATCACGCAGGAGCCCGGGCAGAGCTTCCTCGACCGGATGATCGACCTGGTCGAGGGTGCCGAGCGCCGCCGCACGCCGAACGAGATCGCCCTCAACATCCTGCTCGCCGGTCTCACCCTGGTCTTCCTCACCGTGGTCGTCTCACTGCGGCCCTTCGCCGAGTTCTCCAACACTGACACCTCGATCGTGACCCTGACCGCCCTGTTGGTGGCGCTGATCCCGACCACGATCGGCGCCCTGCTCTCGGCCATCGGGATCGCCGGCATGGACCGCCTCGTCCGCCATAACGTGCTCGCCCTCTCCGGGCGCGCGGTGGAGGCCTCGGGCGACGTCAACGTGCTGCTGCTCGACAAGACCGGCACGATCACGCTCGGCAACCGCGAGGCGACAGCCTTCGTGCCGATGCCGGGAATCGAGGAGTCCGAGCTGGCCGAGGCGGCGCAGCTCTCCTCGCTGGCCGACGAGACCCCGGAGGGGCGCTCGATCGTCGTGCTCGCCAAGCGCTACGGCATCCGCGAGCGTGAGCTGGCCTCCCACAAGGCCAGGTTCGTCCCCTTCTCGGCGGAAACGCGGATGAGCGGCGTCGACGTCAACGGCAACGAGTACCGCAAGGGGGCCGGCGATGCGATCGTCCGCTACGTAGCCGAGCAGGGCGGTCGCCCGCCGGCCGAGCTCCAGGTCGAGCTCGACCGGATCGGCCGCGAGGGCGGGACGCCGCTTGCCGTCTGCCGCGACAACCACGTGCTTGGCGTCGTCTACCTGAAGGACATCGTCAAGGAGGGGATGCGGGCTCGCTTCGAGGAGCTGCGGCGGATGGGGATCTCGACCGTGATGGTGACCGGCGACAACCGGCTCACGGCGGCGAAGATCGCCGAGGAGGCGGGTGTGGATGACTTCCTGCCCGAAGCGACCCCGGAGCAGAAGCTGGAGCTGATCCGCAGCCATCAGGGGGAGGGGCGGCTGGTGGCGATGGCCGGGGACGGGACCAACGACGCGCCAGCGCTGGCCCAGTCGGACGTCGGCGTGGCGATGAACACCGGCACCCAGGCGGCGCGCGAGGCGGGCAACATGGTCGACCTCGACTCCAACCCGACGAAGCTGATCGAGGTCGTGGAGATCGGCAAGCAGCTCCTCATCACCCGCGGGGCCCTGACGACGTTCTCGATCGCCAACGACGTCGCCAAGTACTTCGCCATCTTGCCGGCGATCTTCGCCTACACCTACGCGAGCAGCGAGCACGGCCGCGGCCCGCTCGACACGCTCAACCTGATGTCGCTGGGCACGCCGCCCTCGGCGATCCTCTCGGCGGTCGTCTTCAACGCGCTGGTGATTCCGCTGCTGGTGCCGCTCGCCCTGCGAGGCGTGCGCTACCGGCCGGTCGGGGCGACGGCGCTCTTGCGCCGCAACATGCTGATCTACGGGCTCGGCGGGCTGATCGCGCCATTCATCGGGATCAAGCTGATCGACCTGGTGATCCACAACCTGCTGGGGGCCTGAGATGTGCGCCGCACAGCCCACGGCGGACAATGACGGTGTGCGAACCGCTCGCTCGGGACGCCTCAAGGTCTTCATCGGCATGGCCGCCGGGGTCGGCAAGACCTACCGGATGCTGCAAGAGGGTCGAGCCGAACGCGATGCCGGCCGCGATGTGGTCATCGGCTACATGGAGCCGCACGACCGGCCGGAGACCTCAGCGCTGGCAGAGGGCCTGGAGGCGGTGCCGCGACGTTGCGTCAGCTACCGCGGCACGGAGCTGGAGGAGATGAATCTGCCGGCACTGCTCGAACGTCGCGCCCGAGCTGGCCCTGATCGACGAGCTCGCCCACACGAACTCGCCCGACCTCGAGCACCGTAAGCGCTACGAGGACGTGGCCGACGTCCTCGCCGCCGGCATCGACGTCTTCTCGACGGTCAACGTCCAGCACCTGGAGTCGCTGAAGGACCAGGTCGCCGAGCTGACCGGGACCTACGTGCGCGAGACCTTCCCCGACGCCGTGCTCGCCCAGGCCGACGAGGTCGTGCTGGTCGACCTCACCCCCGAGGAGCTGATCGAGCGCCTGCGAGCCGGAAAGGTCTACCCCGGCGAGCAGATCGAGGCGGCGCTCGCCAACTTCTTCACGGTCGAAAACCTGCTGGCGCTGCGCGAGGTGGCGCTGCGCCAGGTGGCCGCCGAGGTCGAAGCGAAGCGACTGGTGGTCGAGGAGCCGCTCGGCACGCGCGAGGAGCGCATCGCTGCCGAAGTGCCGCATGCGGTCGGCGAGCGGCTGCTCGCGCTGGTGCGGCCCCGGTCCAGCTCTCAGCGCCTCGTGCGCCGGGCTTGGCGCTCAGCGCAGCGGCTCGGTGCACCCCTCGACCTGCTCTGGGTGAAGCCCCCGCGGGTGGCGATCGAGGGAGAGGTGGAGCGCCAGGTGACGGCCCTGCGTCATCTCGCCTCGGTGCTAGGCGCGAGCTTCGGGATCGAGGAGAGCGATGACGTGGTCGCCGGGGTGGCGCGCATCGTCCGCGAGCGCTCGATCACCTACATCATGGTCGGCGAGTCGTTGCCCCGCCGCGGCCTCGCGGCGGCTGCGCGAACCGCTGCCCCAGCGTCTGATGCACGGTACGCCGCCGGGCGTGGACGTGCGGATCGTCGCCCACCGGGGAGTCAAGGAGGGGAACGGGTGAGCCGTCTTGGTCGTAGCCTCGCCTTTGGTCGGGTCGGCTGCCGCCCTGCTCCTATTGCGTTCGCTCCGGCATAAACGGGCGAGCAGCCCCAGCCGGTCCATCACATCCTGCTGCCCTTCACCGGAACCGAGATCTCGCGGCGCGCGGTCGATGCGGCCTTTCGCCTCGCCCGCGCCGAGCACGCAACGCTGATGCCCGCCTACCTCGCGACCGTCGCCAAACAACTGCCCCTCGACTGCGCCATCCCGGCTGAGGCCGCGAAGGCGATGCCGATGCTGGAGGCGATCGAACAGCGAGCGACCGCGCAGGGCGTGCCGGTGAACGCCCGGGTTGAGCGCGGCCGCTCCTACCGCCACG
>CAVVHQ010000016.1:0-56938 GCA_963748075.1 uncultured Solirubrobacterales bacterium
TCGGCGGGTGGTTTGGTGCGTCATCCTCGGCGGGATGGCGATCGCGACCGCAACCAGCCTCGACGTCCACATGGGCGGCGAGCTGCTGTTCGAGGAGGTCTCCTTCAAGCTCGAGCCGCGCGAGCGGATGACCCTCTCCGGCCGCAACGGCGCCGGCAAGTCGACCCTGCTGCGGCTGCTGGCGGGGGAGCTCTCGCCCGACGCGGGCAGCCTCGTCGTACAGCGCGGCGCCCGGGTCGCCCTGCACGACCAGCGCCCACCGCGCGGAACAGAGGCCTCCCTCGGCGAGTACGTCTTCTCCGGCCGCGCCGAGATGATCGCGACCGAGGCCGAGCTGGAGCGGCTGGAGGCGGCGATGGCGGGTGGCGAGACCGGCGAGGAGACGCTGAGCGCCTACGCCGCCGCCCAGCAGCGGCTCGAGCACGGCGGCGGCTATCGCTGGCGCGACGGCGTCCTCGCCGTCCTGCGCGGCCTCGGCTTCGGCGGCGAAGAGGCCGAGCGGCCGCTGTCGACCTTCTCCGGCGGCGAGCTGACCCGCGCCTCGCTGGCCCGGGCACTGGCCACCCGACCCGACCTGCTGCTGCTCGACGAGCCGACCAACCATCTCGACATCCCGTCGCTGGAGTGGCTGGAGCGCTACCTGGTCGAGCTCGACGCCGCGGTCGTCCTGGTCGCCCACGACCGCTGGTTCCTCGAGGCGGTCGGCACCTCGGTGCTGGAGCTGGAGGCGAAGCGGGCGCGCTTCTTCGCCGGGCCCTGGCACGCCTGGCGCAAGGAGCAGGCGGCGCGCCAGATCGCCCGCGGCAAGGCGATCGAGCGCCAGGAGGCGGAGATCGCCCGCATGGAGCGCTTCGTCGAGCGCTTCCGCTACAAGGCGACCAAGGCCCGCCAGGCGCAGTCGCGGCTGAAGCAGATCGAGAAGATCAAGCGCGAGGGGGTCGAGGCGGAGCAGCGCGACAATCGCAACCTGCGCTTCTCCTTCAAACCGCCGGAGCGGCCGGGACGGGTCGTGATCAAACTCGTCGCCGGGACAATCGAGGTTCCCGGCCGCACCCTGTTGGAGGAAGCGCGGCTCGAAATCGAGCGCGGCGAGCACGTCGTCCTGGTCGGGCCCAACGGCGCCGGCAAGACGACCCTGATCGAGACCCTGGCGGGGCGGCGCGAGCCGGCCGCCGGCTCGGTGCGGCGCGGCCACAACGTCGCGGTCGGCTACCTCTCCCAGCACGCCGACACGGCGGCGGGCGAGGGGACGGTGCTCGACGCGGCGCAGCGCGAGACCGGCCTCAGCGGCCAGAAGGCGCGCGACCTGCTCGGTGGCTTCCTCTTCTCGGGGAGCGACGTCGAGAAGCAGCTGAGCGAGATCTCCGGCGGCGAGCAGCGGCGGCTCTCGCTGGCGATCCTGGTCGCCTCCGGTGCCAACCTGCTGATCGTCGACGAGCCGACCAACCATCTCGACATCGAGAGCCGCGAGGCGCTCGAGGACGCCCTGCTCGCCTACGAGGGGGCCGTGATCCTCGTCTCCCACGACCGCGCCCTGCTGGAGGCCGTCGGCACGCGCACCCTCGTCTGCGAGGACGGCGAGCTGCGCAGCCATCCGACCGGCTGGGCGACCTACCAGCGTGAGCGCGACGAACGCGAAGCGGCGGCGGAGGCGGCGGCGCAGGCCGCCAAGCCGGCCCGTCCGGCGAGCCGTCGCAACGATGGCCGGGCGGCGAAGAAGGCGGCGCGCAAGGCGGGTCGCCTCGCCGAGCGGATCGAGCAGGCCGAGGCCGAGCTGCGCGAGCTGGAGGGGGAGCTGTCGGACCCGGAAGCGTGGTCGAGCCCCGGACGCGCCGAGCGGGCGAGCGAGCGCCACGCCGCCGCCAAGCAGGCGGTGGCCGAGCTCTACGAGCAGTGGGAGGCGGCCGAGGGCGAGGCGGAGAGCCCTAGCGCAGCGGGCGGTCCAGCCTGACCCGGCAGCCCTTGGCGGGCACGACGGTGATGTTGCGGATTTTCGCCCGCTCCGGCTGCCGGTCGGGGGCGCTCAGCTCGGCTCGTTCGAGGAAGGCGCGGAGGACGATCTTCGTCTCGTATTCGGCGAAGGAGGCGCCGATGCAGCGGCGCACGCCGCCGCCGAAGGGGATCCAGGCGTAGTTGTCCGGCGTGCCCTCGAGGAAGCGCTCGGGCCGGAACTCATCGGGGTCGGGGAATATGTCCTCGCGGTAGTGGAGCGCTGCCACGGCGGGGAAGAGGAAGCTCCCGGCCGGCAGCTCGTAGCCGCCGATCCGCAGCGGCCGGGTCAGCTTGCGGGCCACGTCGACGATCACCGGCCGCGCCCGCAGCGTCTCCTTGATCGTCGCCTCGAGGTAGTCGTCCCCGCCGGCGGCGATCGAGTCGCGCAGCCGCTCCAGGACGCGGGGGTTGCGCAGCAGCCGCTCCATCGCCCAGGCCAGCGCCGTGGCGGTGGTCTCGTGCCCGGCGGCCAGCACCGTGACCAGCTCGTCGCGCAGCTCCTCGTCGCTCATCGGCTCGCCGTCCTCGTCGCGGGCGCCCAGCAGCAGCGAGAGCACGTCCCCGGCCCCGTCCCCCTCGCCCGCCCGTTCGGAGCGGCGCAGCGCGATCTCCTCGTAGATGAAGGCGTCGAGATCGGCGCGGGCGCGCAGGAAGCGGCCCCAGGGGCTCCAACGGCCGAGGTCGCGCTGCAGGAAGGGCAGGTGGGTGACCAGGTCGACCCGCTTGGCGAAGGTGTCGATCAACCGCTCGGCGCGCTCGAAGCGGGCCTCGTCTTCGACCCCGAAGACGGCGCGCAGGATCACCGCCAGGGTGATCCGCTGCGTGTGCGGTCGCAGCGCGAACGGCTCGCCGACCGGCCAGCTCTCCATCTCTCGCATCGTGACGTCGCGGATCAGCTCGCCGTAGCGGCGGATCTGCTCGCCGTGGAACGGCGGCAGCAGCAGCTTGCGCTGGCGCATGTGCGGCGCCTCGTCGAGGGTGAGGACCGAGTTCGGTCCCAGCGCCGGCTCGAGCACCGTCGCGTTGGCCTCGCCCGCGTGCATCTGCTCGGGCGAGCCGGTGAAGACCTCTTTGACCAGGGTCGGGTCGGCGACGTAGACGATGCGTCCGACGATCGGGAAGGAGATCGTGAAGACGTCGCCGTAGCGGCGCCGCAGGCGGTCGAGGAAGCCGTGCGGGTCGCGCGCGTAGCGCAGTCCCTGCACGATCCCCGGCCCCTTCGGGCCGGACGGCAGCCCGGGGGCCGCTCCGGTCGCGGCCGGACGTGGGATCGTCGCCTGCTCCATGCTCGCCCCAATCGCACACGATCCAGCGGCGCTCGAGCGTGGCGTGCTCTGCGCAGCCCGAGGACGCTGCATGGGGCATCGGCTCAGAACACGATCGTGCGGGCGCCGTCCAGCAGCACCCGGTCGTCGAGGTGGGCCTTGACGGCGCGGGCGAGGACGAGGCGCTCGACGTCGCGCCCGATCCGCATCAGGTCCGCGATCTCGTCGCGATGGCTGACCCGGGTCACGTCCTGGTCGATGATCGGCCCCGCGTCGAGCTCCTCGGTGACGTAGTGGGCGGTGGCGCCGATCAGCTTGACGCCGCGCTCGTGGGCGCGGGCGTAGGGGTCGGCGCCGACGAAGGCGGGCAGGAAGCTGTGGTGGATGTTGATCGCCGGCGCGCCGAGCCGCTCCAGGAAGCCGGCCGAGAGGATCTGCATGTAGCGGGCGAGGACGAGCAGGTCGACCTGGCCCTCGAGCAGCTCCAGCGCCCGCTGCTCCGCCGCGTCGGTGCCGCCGTCCTCGATCGGGACGTGGTGATAGGGAAGGCCGAGCGAGCCGACCTGCTCGGCGTGGTCGGGGTGGTTGGAGACGACGGCGACCAGCTCGGCGCCCAGTTCGCCGCTGCGCCATCGCCACAGCAGGTCGGAGAGGCAGTGGTCTTCGCGCGAGACCATGATCGCCACGCGCTTCGGCTCGTCGGACTCGGCGAAGCGGTGCTCCATCCGCAGCGGCTCGGCCAGCTCGTGCGCGAAGCGTCGGTAGAGCCCCTGCCGCTCCGCCTCGGGCGCCTGGTCGAAGGCCATCCGCATGAAGAAGCGACCCTCGTCGCTGGAGTGCTGGTCGGCGTCGACGATGTTGCGGCCCGCCTCGGCGAGGAAGCCGCTGACCGCGGCGATCAGGCCCGGCCTGTCCGGGCAGGCGAGCAGCAGGCGGGAGGTGGGGGAGTGGCCGGCGATGCGGGGATGATTGCGGCTGAGCGCCATGAACCGCAGCCGCGCGCACCACCGACGCAGGCGGCCGCCCGCCCTACCACCCGCGCACCCACGCCCGGCGCCGCCGCGGCGGGCGGCTCGGGCTGCGCGAGGCTTGCGCGATGGCGATCGGCGGGATGATCGGCGGCGGCATCTTCAGCGTGCTCGGCGTCACCATCGATCTCGCCGGCCACCTCGCCTTCGCGGCGTTCCTGGTCGGCGGCGCGATCGCGATGCTGACCGCTCGCGCCTACGCCCGCCTGGCCCAGCGCTCGGGCCGCTCCGGGGGCCCGTTCGCCTACCTGCGCGAGGAGGGCCACGAGGCGGCCGCCGCCTGGGTCGCCTGGCTGCTGATCGCCGGCTACGTCTTCGCGCTCGCGGTCTACGCCTTCACCTTCGGCCACTACCTGGCCCACGCGCTGGGGGCGCCCGTCGCGGTCGCCCGGCTCGCCGGCGTCGGGGTCCTGGTCGCCTTCCTCGCGGTCAACCTGCGCGGCGTCGCCGCCTCCGGGCTGACCGAGGACCTGGTCGTCGCGGTGAAGCTGCTGGTGCTCGGCGGGATCGCCCTGGTCGGCCTCGGCATGGTCTCCGCCGAACGGCTCTCACCGCTCGACGACCGCGGCCTGCTCGGCGTCTTGCTCGGAGCGGCGCTGATCTTCGTCGCCTACGAGGGCTTCGAGCTGCTGCCCTACGACTACGACGACCTCGACGACCCGCCGCGCACCCTGCCCCGCGCCCTCTACCTCTCGGTCGCGCTGGTGGCGCTGGTCTACGTCGCCGTCACCCTGGCCTCGCAGATGCTGGTCTCCGACCGGCTGCTCGCCGAGCAGAAGGAGGTCGCCTTCGCGCTGGTCGGCCAGCAGGCGCTCGGCGCCTTCGGCCTCTGGGCGGCGACCGTGGCGGCGCTCTTCTCGACCGGCTCGGCGATCAACGCGACCCTCTTCTCGACCGCCCGCCTGATCCGCGACGTCAGCGTCGCCGGCGAGCTGCCCGAGCGACTGGCACGGGAGCGGCGCGGCCTGCCGGTCACCGCGATCGTCTCGATCGCCCTGCTGGGCGCGGCGTTCTCGCTGCTGCCCGGGATCGTCGCCGTGGTCGCCTTCGGCTCGCTCACCTTCCTGCTGGTCTTCGCCCTGGTCAACCTGATGCACGCCCGCCACACCGCGACGCCCGGCTGGGACCGCGGCCTCGCCTACCTCGGCGGGGCGGCCTGTCTGGCGGCGGCGATCGGGCTGCTCTACCACCTGGCCCGCTCCGACCGCCCCGACCTGGCGTTGATCTGCGTCTGCGCCGGGGCGGTCGGCGCGGCACGGCTCGCCTTCGTGAGGTCGAGGCATGCCTAGCACCGAGCTGCGCACCCGCCTGCTGCCGCTTGCGACGCTGACCCTGATCGTCGCAGGCGGGGCGCTGCACGTCGCCGGTGCGCCGACCGCCGGCGACGCGGTCTGGGCAGCGACGGTGGCGACGATGCTGATCCCGCTCACCGTCTCGATCGTCCGCACCCTCGCGTCCGGCCGGGTCGGGGTCGACGCGATCGCCCTCGTCGCGATGGCCGGGGCGCTGGCGGTCGGCCAGTACCTGGCGGGGGCGGTGATCGCGCTGATGCTCTCCGGCGGCAACGCCCTGGAGGCGTCGGCCTCGCGCCGCGCCCGGCGCGAGCTGACGGCGCTGCTGGAGCGGATGCCGACGATCGCCCACCGCCGCGCCGCGGGCGGCTGGGAGGAGGTTCCGGTCGGCGAGCTGGCGGTGGGCGACACCGTGTTGGTGCGGGCCGGCGAGCTGGTCCCGGTCGACGGCGCGGTTCGCAGTCCCGAGGCGGTGATCGACGAGTCGGCCCTGACCGGGGAGCCGCTGCCGGTGACCCACGCCCGCGGGGCGATCGTCCGCAGCGGCGCCGCCAACGCCGGCGAGGCCTTCGAGCTGGAGGCGACCAGGCTCGCCTCCGAGAGCGCCTACGCCAACATCGTGCGCCTCGTCCGCGCCGCGGAGACGCAGCGCGCCCCCTTCGTCCGCATCGCCGACCGCTACGCGGCCTTCTTCCTGCCGCTCACGCTGGCGCTCGCCGCGGTGGCCTGGGCGGCCAGCGGCGACCCGGTCCGCGCCGTCGCGGTGCTGGTCGTGGCGACCCCCTGCCCGCTGATCCTCGCGGCGCCGATCGCGATCGTCTCCGGCGTCTCGCGCGCCGCCCGCTCCGGGGTGATCGTCAAGGGCGGCGCGGCGATCGAGCGGCTCGGCGAGGCGCGCACCGTGCTGCTCGACAAGACCGGCACCCTGACCCTCGGCACCCCGGCGGTGCGCGAGATCGCCTTGCTGGGCGGTAACGGGAAGGGGGAGGAGGAGGTGCTGCGACTCGCCGCCTCGGTCGACCAGCTCTCCGCCCACGTCCTCGCCGAGGCGCTCGTCCACGAGGCGGAGCGGCGCGGCCTGGAGCTGGCCGAGCCGGCCGAGCGCGGTGGAGGAGCCGGGGCAGGGGATGGAGGGGACGGTCGACGGCCGCCGGGTGGCGGTCGGCAGCGCCGCCTGGCTGCGCTCGCGCGGCTACGACGGCGACGCGGCGGGGCGCGGCGACGAGGGCGGCGACGGCGCCGGCCTGGCCAAGGTCCTGGTCGGGGTCGACGGCCGGCTCGTCGCCGTGGTGACGATGGCCGACCGGCTCCGCGAGGACGCCCGCGAGCTGAGCGGCGAGCTGCGCGACGCCGGGGTGCGCAGGGTGGCGATGGTGACCGGCGACCGCCGCTCGGTCGCCGAGCGGATCGGCGCCGAAACCGGCCTCGACGACGTCTACTCCGAGCAGAGCCCCGAGGACAAGCTGGAGGTCGTCCGCCGGATGCGCGCCGACCCCGAGCTGGCGCCGGTGGTGATGGTCGGAGACGGCGTCAACGACGCCCCGGCGCTGGCGATCGCCGACGTCGGCATCGCGATGAGCGGCCCCGGGGCGACCGTCTCCTCGGAGACCGCGGACGCGGTGATCACCGTCGACCGCATCGACCGCGTCGCCGCGGCGGTGACGATCGGCCGCCGCGCCCTCGGCATCGCCCGCCAGAGCGTCGTCCTCGGGATCGGCCTGAGCGGCATCGCGATGCTCTTCGCCGCGGCCGGCTACATCCCGCCGCTGGCCGGCGCCCTGCTCCAGGAGGGCATCGACGTGGCGGTGATCCTCAATGCCCTCCGCGCCCTGACCGACTGAGCGCTCCCTGCCCCGGTCGCGTTCGCACCTCTGCCCGCTGGGGGCGGAAAACTGCGAACGCAACCGGGGGGCCGGCCCTCAGGGGGTTACTTGGTGACGGTCAGCGTCCCGTACATGCCCTGAGCGTAGTGGCCCGGCAGGTTGCAGAACATCACGTACTTGCCGGGGGTCAGGTCGAACTTTTCCGACTTGGTGTCGCCGGCCTCGACGTCGGCGATCTCGCCGGCCTCCTCCGCCACTTCGTCCAGCTTCTCCTCGTCGACCGAGCCGTCGGCTTCGGTCGGGAGCTTGGCGGGGTTCATGTTCGTCTTGAACAGCACCAGCTCGTGCTCGACCGAGCCTTCGTTGGGGGCTTCGATCGTCGTCGGCCCCGCCTTCGCTGTGGCGTTTTTCGGCGCGAAGTAGTAATCGCCCATCTTGATCTCGAGGGTCGCGCCCTTGCCGCCGCTCGCGGCGGTCTTGGTTTCGGTCGTCGTCGTCGTGCTGTCGCTGCTGCCGCAACCCGCTACGAGGAGCGCGGCGATCGCCAGCAGCGCCGCCCCTCCTGCCAGTCCCCCTGCCTTGGTTCTCATTTTCGGTCTCCGTTCGATGGTTGGGATCAGATGCGGGTGCGACTCCATCAGCGGGAGCACCTCCGGGCATCCGCAGTCCCCCGCGCTCCTCCTCCGTTCTTCTCTGCACAATTCGGTGCAGCGGTACTGCGTCGGAGCCCAGCCGTGCCTGGCGGCGTGCTGATCGTCACGCAGATATGAGCTGTGTGACGCCGGTCACCCATGCGCGGCCGGGACCCCGTCACGGTCCCGCGCTTGCTCACAAAACGCACATATTCCGTCCCTGTCCTGCTGATCGCCCTCGCGGTCCCGGCGGCGGCCCTTGCCTCGCCCGGCGCCGGCGGCGGGCGCGCCCGAATCGGCGTCGCCGACGCCGTCCCGGTCGAGCTGGCGCCGCTGCGCCGCCCGGTCAGGCGCTTCCATCGCGCGATCCGGGTCGGCGTCCACCGCATCCGCGCCACGCGTCGCGCCCAGCTGGCCAAGCAGCGCACCGAAGCCTTCGCCCTGCCGGGCGGCGTCTCCCAGGCGACCCTCGACGCGATCGGCGCCTGCGAGTCGGGCGGCGACCCGACCGCCGTCTCCGCCGACGGCAGCTATCGCGGCAAGTACCAATTCGACTACGGCACCTGGGCCTCGGTCGGCGGCAGCGGCGACCCCGCCGCAGCTTCCGAAGTCGGAGCAGGACTACCGCGCCGCCTTGCTCTACACGCAGGCCGGCTCCAGCCCCTGGCCCGTCTGCGGCTAGCCCGGTCGGGAGGAAGGGGTCGGGTGCCCCTCCCGGCTCAACTTCTTCCGAAGACAGTCGCTGGCCGTCCGCGAACCATTCCGCGGAAAAAGTACAAGCCGCCGGGAGGGGCACCCGACCCCTTCCCTACGATGCGCGCGTGACTGACGAGGCCGTCCCAGCACCGGATCCGCACGGCCCGAAGCGCAAGCCGCCTAAAGAAGCCATAGCGGAAGCGCGAGTTAGAGCGCCGACCAGAGGCAATCGGAAGCTGGAGCAGTTTCTGAAGGCGGTCAACGAGGACGACCAGGTGCGCGCCTGGTGGTACATGGCGCAGGTCAACTCCGAGCGGCTGGGGATGTCGGACCACTCCTGGGTGCACACCCAGATCGTCCTCAACGTCGCCCTGCGCCTGCTGCGGCTGCTGGTCAAGGCCGGGGACGAGCCGGCGGTCGTCGCCGATCACGGCATGTCGGCGCGCGACGCCGAAGTGGTGGTCGCCGGCGGCGCCCTGCTGCACGACGTCGGCCTGTCGATCCACCGCGCCGACCACGAGGCCTACAGCCTCTTCCTCGCCGGCGGCGCCCTGGAGCGGCTGCTCGCCGGTCCCTACCGCGAGCCGAGACGGACGATCGTCGCCTCGGAGATCCTCCACGCGATCATCGGCCACCGCCGCCGCGGCGAGCCCTACACGCTGGAGGCGGGCGTGGTGCGGGTCGCCGACGCGCTCGACATGGCCCAGGGCCGCACCCGGATCCCGCTCGAGGCCGGGCACGAGGGAATCCACTCGATCTCCGCCGCGGCGATCGACGAGGTGCGGATCGAGCCGGGGGAGGAGCGGCCGGTGCGGATCGAGATCGAGCTCAACAACTCGGCCGGGATCTTCCAGGTCGACGACCTGCTCGCCACCAAGATCCGCGGCACCCCGCTCGAGGGCCGGGTGGAACTGGCGGCGAAGATCGAGGGGGAGACCGAGAAGCGCCTACTCAGCGGCTTCAGGCTGGACTGAGATCAGCCGTACCGCTCCAAGTCGTATCGCCGCTGTTCCTTGCGTTTCTCGAGCCTGCCCTGGATCAGCGAGAGGACGATCACGAGGATCGCGAAGAAGCCGATCACGCCGAAGCAGAAGAAGGTGATCGTCTTGTCGGTCGTCGGCCCGGCCAGCCCGGCCCCGTTGTCGGCCAGCGCCAGCGGCGCCGCGAGCAGCAGCATCGAGAGCGCCGCGAGCAGGGCGGCGGCGATGGGGCCAAGGCGCGAAAGCTTCGGCACGCCGGGCAATTTAGCGCAACGGGCGGTACCCCCCGACGACGAGACGGAGTCCGGGCGTCCCCCGGAGGAAACATTGGAGCCCACCCCGGTCAGAACCCTGGAGGCCGCTTCTATGCGGGTTTTCGCAGGGGGACGCCCGGACTCCGTTGCTGCGGGTTCGCAGGGGATGTCCATGCCCGGTCCCGTAACCGCTTCAGGATCCGCTTAGCCGCCCCCATAGGATGCCCGGCCAATGTCCGAGCTAGAGGCGCTGCTGCTGGGGATCGTCCAGGGGCTCACCGAGTTCCTGCCGATCTCCTCCTCCGGCCACCTGATCCTCGTGCCGTGGCTGCAGGACTACACGTTCCTGCTCAACCATCCCCACTTCAACAAGACCTTCGACGTCGCCCTGCACGTCGGCACGCTGGTCGCCGCGATCGGCTACTTCCGCTACGAGGTGGTCGGCCTGATCCGCGGCTTCCTCGAGGTCGTGCGGCGGCGGGCGATCGAGACGCCGGTTCAGCGGCTCTCGGTGGCGATCGCGGTCGGCACTGTCCCGGCGGCGCTGGCCGGCGGGATCGGCGCCAGCTTCTTCGAAGACACGCTGGGCGAGCCGTGGATGGTCGCCCTGCAGCTGATCTTCTTCGGCGCCCTGCTGCTCTACGCGGACCGGCTGCCGCAACGCCGCTCGCTGGAGCGCTCGACGGTCAGGGACGGCTGGTACATCGGCCTGGCCCAGGTCCTCGCCCTGGCGCCGGGGACCTCGCGCTCCGGGATAACGATCACCGCCGCCCGCTACCTGGGCCTCGACCGCGACAGCGCCGCCCGCTTCTCCTTCCTGCTGCTGATCCCGGTGGTTGCCGGCGCCGCCATCTACAAGGGGGCGAGCGCCGTGCACGAAGGCCTTCCCAGCGGCGTCGTGGGCCCGATGATCGTCGGCACCCTCGCCGCCGCGATCTCCGGCTACCTGGCGATTGCCTTCCTGCTCCGCCTCGTCCGCACCTCGTCCTACGCCCCATTTGTGTATTTCCGCTACGCGGTGGGAGTCATCGTTCTGCTCATCATCGCCACCGGGCTTCGTCCCGCAACGTTCTAGCTTCCAAGGTCGAGCGGGGAGGTTTGGGGGCCGATGGGCCGAAATGTCCATCCCGGCTCCACTTTTCGGCCCGTCGGCCGGGGGTGCTCGAAATGCAAACGGCCCGGGGCAGGCGGGCCGTTCGCGACGAGAGAGGAGTCTCGTAGGGGCCTCATCTTGGTGGCGATCGGCGGGGCCGCGGTGAACATCCCGATAAGCCCGCCGCGCCCAGTTCCCGCAAATTACGCGCTTTGCCCTGTAAAAAACCCGTGAAAGCAGGGATTTCGACATCCTGGCCGCCGGGGGGACTGCATACAATGGAGTCGTCTCCAAGGCAAGGCGCCAAGGCGCACCTGTCATCCGATGCGGCGCCCGCCCAACTTGAACCCACAGCAGACGATCAGGCTCGCGGTAATCGACGACGACAGCGGCTTCGTCACGGTGCTCGCAAAGCGCACCGAGGCGGCCGGCTGGCAACAGCGCACCATTGCCAGCGCGATCCCGACCGAGGAGCTGGTGGCGATGAAGCTGAACGCGCTGCTGGTCGACCCGGCGGTGCTCGGCGACGACGCCTGGGGCTACCTGGAGCGGGTCTGCGGGATGCTGCCCGACCTGGGCGTGATCGTCTGCGCCGCTCGCTCGACCGTCGCCCAGCGGGTGCGCGGCCTGCGCCTCGGGGTCGACGACTGGATCACCAAGCCCTGCCACCCCGAAGAGGCGATTGCCCGGATCGAAGCCGTCTCGCGCCGCCGCCGCCGCGCCCGCCCGCAGGCCGAGGCGGGCCCGGTCCTCGCCGGCGAGCTGGAGATCCGCTCCGACCGCTTCCAGGCCTTCGTCGGCGGCGTCAGCCTCGACCTGACCCGGCGCGAGTTCGAGCTGCTGCAGCTGCTCGCCGACGCCAGCGGCCAGGTGCTGGAGCGGGAGGCGATATACCAGCGGGTCTGGGGCTACGCGATGGCTCACGGCGACCGCTCGGTCGACGTCTTCATCCGCAAGCTGCGCCAGAAGCTGGAGAAGGCCTCGCCCGGCTGGGGCTACATCCACACCCATTTCGGCGTCGGCTACCGGTTCGACCCCGAGCCGGTCGCGGCGGGCGAGCTGGCGGCCGCCGAGCGCCTCCCGTCCGAGCCCGCCTCCACGCCCGCGGTCGAGCAGATCGCCGCCTCCTGAGCCAGTTCACAACTCATTCACATCTTTTTCACATCCGCGATACAGACGGGTAACAAGCTGTCGCCAGCCCGCTGAGAGTGTGAGCACGGGCGGCCGCCCAGGTCCGCCTTTCGTGCCAAACGACAGAAGGAGTTCATGTGAGTCCCTCGAGATGGTTGGCAGTCATTGCCTCCCTGGCCGTCCTCGCGGTCGGCGTCGCCGCCTGCGGCGGCAGCGACAGCGGTGGTTCGTCTGGCGAGCTCTCCGGGCAGATCGCGGGCGCCGGCTCCAGCGCCCAGGAGGCCGCCCAGGAAGCGTGGATCGCGAACTTCGAGAGCGAAAACGAAAACGCGACGATCTCCTATGACCCGGTCGGCTCGGGTGGAGGCCGCGAGCAGTTCGTCGCCGGCGGCACCGCCTACGGCGGCACCGACGCGGCGCTGGAGGAAGAAGAAGGCGAGCTTCAGGGCGCGATCGATCGCTGCAAGCCGGGCAAGCTGATCGAGATCCCGGACTACATCTCGCCGATCGCGGTCGTCTACAACTTGAAGGGCATCGAATCGCTGCAACTCGACCCGGAAACGCTGGCGAAGATCTTCAACCAGGAAATCACCAGCTGGGACGACGCGGCGATCGCCGATGACAACCCCGGCGTCGAACTGCCGAGCACGCGCATCACGCCGGTCAACCGCTCCGACGAGTCCGGGACGACCGAGAACTTCGTCGACTACCTGTTCAAGGTCGCTCCGAAGATCTGGACCTACCCGGTCGACGGCAACTGGCCGGTGAAGGGCGGCGAGGCCGCGCAGGGCACCTCGGGCGTGGTCGAGGCGGTCAACGCCGGCGAAGGCGCGATCGGCTACGCCGACGAGAGCCAGGCCGGCGAACTCGGGATCGCGACGATCAAGGTCGGCAGCGAATACGTCGAACCGAGCGCCGAAGCCGCGGCGAAGATCCTCGAGGAGTCGCCCGAAGACAAGGAACTGAGCAAGAGCCCGTACATGTTCCCGTTCGAGCTCGACCGCAAGACCGAAGCGTCGGGGACCTACCCGATCGTGCTCACCTCCTACCTGCTGGCGTGCACGAAGTACGGCTCCTCCGACGAAGCCGCGCTGGTCAAGGGCTATCTCGAATACGTGATCAGCCCCGAAGGCCAGGAAGCGGCGCAGGAAAACGCCGGCTCCGCGCCGCTCTCCGAAGCGCTGCGCGAACAGATCATGCCCGCCGTAGAAGCGATCGAAACCGGCTCCTAGGCAGGCAGCTTGGAGCTGACGCGAACACAGGGGCCCCGCCGCGCGCGGCGGGGCCCCCTGTGTTCTGCGGGGGGCTGAGCCGTGGAGGTGCGAGCCGACACCACGACCAACGCCGGCCAGCTCCTCGCCAGCGCTTCGGGCGGCAGGCGCCGCTGGGGCGACCGGATCTTCTCCAACACCGCGACGGCAGCCGCGGTCAGCATCCTCGCGCTGCTCGCCGGGGTCGCGGGCTTCCTGCTCGTCGAGGCGATGCCGGCGATCACCGCCGGCTCGGCCAGGCTGCCCGGTGACAAGAGCCTGGTCGACTACATCGCCCCGCTCGCCTTCGGCACCGTCCTGGCGGCGACGATCGCGGTCCTGATCGCCGTCCCGCTCGCCGTCGCGGTGGCGCTGTTCATCAGCCACATCGCGCCGCGCCGGATCGTGCTCGCGCTCGGTTACATGGTCGATCTGCTCGCCGCCGTGCCCAGCATCGTCTACGGCCTCTGGGGGATCTTCGTGCTCGGTCCCGCGGCGGTCCCGGTGCTGGAATGGCTCGAAGCCAAGCTCGGCTTCATCCCGCTGTTCGAAGGCCCGGCTTCCTCGACCGGGCGCACGATGCTCGTCGTCGGCCTGGTGCTGGCGGTGATGATCCTGCCGATCGTCTCCGCGGTCGCCCGCGAGGTCTTCTCGCAGACGCCCCGACCGTTGCAGGAAGGGGCGCTGGCGCTCGGCGCGACCCGCTGGGAGATGATCCGGATGACCGTGCTGCCGTTCGGCAAGTCCTCGATCATCAGCGGGGCGATGCTGGGCCTCGGCAGGGCGCTCGGCGAGACGATGGCGGTGGCGATCATCCTCTCGGTCTCGGGCATCGTCACCTTCAACCTGATCAGCCAGGCGAACCCGTCGACGGTCGCCGCCAACATCGCGCTCGACTTCCCGGAGTCCTCGGGGCTGGCGGTCAACACGCTGATCGCCTCCGGTCTCGTCCTCTTTGCGATCACCCTCGTGACCAACCTCGTGGCGCGCGCGATCATCGCCCGCCAGAACATCCAGTAGATGCAGGCGCCCGCGGACAAGACCCCGCCGCTCAGGGCCGCCGCGCTGGGCGGCGGCGTGCTGCCCGACTGGGCGCCCTACGGCGTCGTCGCCGGCTCGGTGCTGTTCGTCGCGGCGCTGCTGCTCGCCACGGGGACGTTCAGCGTGGCGCTGCTGCTGGTCGCGGCGACGGTCGTCTCCTGCCTGGCGATCTACCTATGGTCGCGCGCGGTGGAGAACCGCCGCCGTGCCTTCGACCGGTTGGTGACGTTCGCGATCATCGCCGCCTTCGCCCTCGCTCTCGTCCCGCTTCTCTCGTTGCTGTTCGAGGTCGCGAAGCGCGGGCTGCCCGGCCTCGACTGGGAATTCCTCACCGGGTCGCCGCGCGGGATAGTCGGCGGTGGCGGCGCCGCCCACGCGATCGTCGGAACGCTGGTGATCACCGGCGTCGCCGCGGCGATCTCGGTCCCGATCGGGATCTTGGCGGCGATCTACCTGACCGAGTACGGCTCTGGCCGGCTGCGCAAGGCGCTCACCTTCTTCGTCGACGTGATGACCGGCATCCCGTCGATCGTCGCCGGGCTGTTCGCCTTCGCCCTCTTCGCGATCTTCTTCGGGCCGGGCATCCGCCTTGGGGTGATGGGCTCGGTGGCGCTCTCGGTGCTGATGATCCCGATCGTGATCCGCTCCTCGGAGGAGGTGCTGAAGATCGTCCCGAACCAGCTGCGCGAAGCCTCCTATGCGCTGGGCGCGCCGAAGTGGAAGACGATCGTCAAGATCGTCCTGCCGACCGCCTTCGCCGGCCTGGTCACCGGCGTGATGATCGCGGTCGCCCGGATCGTCGGCGAGACCGCGCCGCTGCTGGTCACCACGGGGATCGTCGACACGATCAACACCGACCCCTTCGAAGGCCGCATGCAGAACCTCGCGGTCTACGCCTACAGCGAGTACCGGACTCCCGGGGTGATGAAGGAAGCGTCCTACGACCGGGCCTGGGCGGCGGCGTTGACCCTGATCGCTATCGTGATGCTGCTCAACCTCGTGGCCCGCCTGATCTACCGCCGCTACAGAACCGAGATCAGATAACCAGTGGAGATAAGGAGACGACGATCGATGCAGGGGGCCGCTGGCACGACCGGAGCTGAGGCCGAAATGGCCCGTGCGGAGGTGCGGGAGCCGGCGCCCCAGGCCATGCCCGAGGCGGCGCCCAAGGCCGCCACCCGCCGCCGCGCGAAGACGATCGAGACGCGTGACGTCAATCTCTACTACGGGGACTTCCACGCGGTCGAGAACGCGACCGTGACGATCGAGCCGAACAAGGTGACGGCGCTGATCGGCTCCTCGGGCTGCGGCAAGACGACCTTCCTGCGCGCGCTCAACCGCATGCACGAGCTGACGCCCGGCGCCCGGGTCGAGGGCGGGATCACCCTCGACGGGCAGGACATCTACGCCCCGGGAATCGATCCGGTGCAGGTGCGGCGCCTGGTCGGGATGGTCTTCCAGGCGCCCAACCCGTTCCCGACGATGTCGGTCTACGAGAACGTCGCCGCCGGCCTCACCCTCAACGCCGGCCGGGTGAAGAAGTCCAAGAAGGACGAGGTCGTCGAGCGCTCGCTGCGCGGCGCGCACCTCTGGAACGAGGTCAAGGACCGCCTCGACCGGCCGGGCTCGGGCCTCTCCGGCGGCCAGCAGCAGCGCCTCTGCATTGCCCGCGCGATCGCGGTCGAACCGGAGGTGCTGCTGATGGACGAGCCCTGCTCGGCGCTCGACCCGGTCGCGACGCTGGCGATCGAGGACCTGATTCGCGAGCTGAAGAACCGCTTCACGATCGTCATCGTCACCCACAACATGCAGCAGGCGGCGCGGGCCAGCGATGTCACCGCCTTCTTCAACCTGGAGGAAACCGGCCAGCCCGGCCGCCTGGTCGAGATCGGGCCGACCGAGACGATCTTCACCAGCCCGACGGAGAAGGCGACCGAGGACTACGTAAGTGGGCGATTCGGCTGATGCCGGAAGTCGTACGGATCGAGTACCAGGAGGAGCTGGAGCGTCTCGAGGCGAGCGGCCTCGGCGGACTCGACCTGGTCAGCGCCGCCCTGGGGCGCACCCTGGAGGCGGTCGAGCACCAGGACGTCGAGCTGGCGCAGCTCGTGATCGCCGACGACGATCGCATCGATGGCCGCTACCTGGAGGTGCACCAGGGCCTGATCACGCTGCTAGCCACGCAGTCGCCGGTGGCGACCGACCTGCGCCTGATCTCCGCCCTGCTGCACGTGCTGAAGAACGTCGAGCGGATGGGCGACCAGTGCGTGAACATCTGCAAGCTGATCCCGCTGACCGGCAACGAGCCGCCGGCCGACGAGGAGATGCTGCGGCTGATCCTCACCATGGGCCGCCAGGCTCGCACCCTGATCAGCCAGTCGAAGCGGTCATTCGAGGAGCGCAACGTGGATATGGCGCGCGACCTGGTGCGGCAAGACGACGTCGTCGACAACCTCAACCGCGAGTGCTTCGGCCTGGCGCTGGAGATCGGCGACGACCCCGACTGCCGCGAGTGGGCGATGACGATGCTGCTCGCGGCGCGGGCGATCGAGCGGATCGGGGACAACGCGGTCGACATCGGCGAGCAGGTCGCCTTCGTCGTCACCGGGCTGTTCCGCGAGTTCGAGGACGCCTCGCACCCCAACGGCCAGTAGGGCGGGTGGAGATCCGGGGCGTCTGGGATCATTCAGGAAGAGTCTCGCGATGCTCTGCGCCGCAATAGATATCGGGTCCAACACCACCAGAGTGCTCGTCGCCGAGCCCGTGGAGGGCCAGCTGAAGAAGGTGATGGAGCAGCGGGCCTACACGCGGATCGGCAAGGGTCTCGACGAGGACGGGGCGATCCCGGCCGAGAAGGCCGCGGAGGTGGCCGAGGTGGTCGCCACCCAGGTGCGGCTGGCGCAGGAGCTGGGGGCGGAGCCGATCCGCTCGGTGGCGACCGCGGCGGTGCGCGAAGCCCCCAACGGCGAGCAGGTCGCCGCGGCGATCGGCGAGGCCTCCGGCGTCCCGGTCGAGATCCTCGGCGACGAGGAGGAGGGGCGGCTCTCTTTCATCGGCGCCACCAAGACGCTCGGCCATCCGGTCCAGGGCAAGGTCGCGGTGGTCGACGTCGGCGGCGGCTCGACCGAGGTGATCCTCGGCAGGGTGCCGGGGGGCGTCGAGGAGGTCCGCTCCTGGCGGGTCGGATCCGGGGCGCTGGCCGACGAGCTGATCGCCTCCGACCCTCCCTCGGCGGCCGAGATCCGCAAGGTCCGCGACCGGATCGACGACATCTTCGCCGGCGTCGAGATCGAGCACCCCTCGCAGGCGGTCGCGGTCGGCGGCAGCGCCACCTCGCTGCGACGCCTGGTCGGGGCGGTGCTCGAGTACGAGACGCTGGAGCGGGGGATCCGCGTGCTCGCCGGAGATCCCGCCGCCGAGGTCGCCCGGCGCTTCGAGCTGGACCCCGAACGGGTCCGCATCCTCGCGACCGGGGTGCTGCTGCTGGAGAAGGTCTCGGAGCTGCTCGGGCAGCCGCTGCAGATCGGCAAGGGGGGACTGCGCGAGGGCGTCGTGCTCGACCTGCTCAACGGCAGCGCCAACGGCTCCTCGCCGGCCCGCCTCGCCGCCTAGAGCCGCCTGGTCAAGACGGCGCCGCTCGACTAGCCTGCGCGCATTGTGGCGCGTGCGCGTGACGTGGGCCTCGACTGCGACGAACCGTTCGGGCATGCCGCCGCGCGGGTGGTCGAGGTGCGCGCCGGCGAGGTCTTCGAGCAATCCGATGGCGTGCTCGACTTGGTCGATATCGAGCGGCTGCACGACATGCGGGTGGCCACCCGCCGCCTGCGGGCGGCGATGGAGGTGTTCGAGCCGTGCTTCCCGCGCAGGCGCCACCGCAAGGCGCTGAAGCGGGTGAAGGCGCTGGCCGACGCGCTCGGTGAGCGCCGCGACCGCGACGTGGCGATCGCCTTCCTCGAGGGCCTGGTCGCGGAGACGCCGGAGCCCGACCGGGCGGCCCTTGGGGAGCTGATCGCGAGCCTGCGCGAGGAGCAGCGCGAGGCGAACGAGGCGCTCGCTCCCCACCTGGCGCGGGAGCGGCTGCGCAAGCTGCGGCGCCGCCTGCTCGCGCTGGCGAAGGCGGCGCGGTCGTGAAGCCCCGGCCGGTCGAGGGCCTCGATCCGGCTGCGCCGCTGCGCCCCAACGCGGCGCGGATCGTCGCCACCAGGCTCGCGGAGCTGCGCTCGCTCGCCGGCGGGGCGCTCGACCCGGGCGCCTCGACGGCCCAGCACGACACGCGCATCGCCGCCAAGCGGCTGCGCTACGTGCTGGAGATCACCGGAAGCTGCCTCGGCCTCGCGGCGGAAACCGCCGGCGACGTCGCCAAACAGCTTCAGAGCGTGCTCGGCGAGATCCACGACTGCGACGTGATGCTGCCCCGCGCCGCCGGGATCGAGTCGCTTCAGGACCTCCTGCGCAGCCGCCGCGAGCTGCTCTTCCACCGCTTCTGCGAGCTCTGGCGGGACGAGGAGCGGAAGGGGACCTGGGAAGCGCTGGAACGGGTCCTGTAGGCGGGGGCGATAACCGGATGTTCACCGGCCGTTCTCCGGTGGTTCACACGTTTTACCTGCTAATCCCCGAATCTGGAGGTGACAAAAGCACTAGAGAGGAAGACTCCGATGACTTCCAAAGTCGATCTGCACTGCCATTCCACCGCCTCGCAGCTCTCGCGCCGGCGTCCAGCGCTCGCTCGGCCTGCGAGGCCCGCGGGAAGCAGGGCAGCGCCGCGAAGTGGGCGCACGCGGCGCTCGCCCTTGCCACCCTCACCCCGACCGCCGACGGGACGAAAAGTCCACTCGGAGTGGACATATCGGCCCGTCGGCGGGGGGATCCCGATCTGGCCGGGGTGCTGAAGATCGCCCAGCGGACGGTCGGCCAGGGCGCCGCACGCTCGCGCAGCCTGAGAGCTGGCGATGGAGCAGCTCGCCGCCGGCTATCGGCGGGTGCTCGGCGAGGCGAAAGCAGTCGCGCAGGCCAGGTCCCGGGCCGCCTGAGGCCGGCGAGGAGTCGCCGGTGCGGCAGTACGATGAGCCAATCGACGATCCGGCCCTCTACTTCAATCGCGAGCTGTCCTGGCTCGACTTCAACCAGCGGGTGCTGGAGCTGGCCGAGGACGCCTCGGTGCCGCTGCTGGAGCGGGTCCGCTTCTGCGCGATCTACGCCTCCAACCTGGACGAGTTCTTCATGGTCAGGGTGGCCGGGCTGTTCGACCAGCTCGACGCCGGGATCGACGCGCGCGGCCCCGACGCCCTCGCTCCGGAAGAGCAGATCGACGCGATCCAGGCGCGGGTGCTGGAGCTGGACGCCCGCCTGCACAGCTGCTTCGACGGGACGCTGCGCCCCGGGCTGGGCGAGCATGGCAGCCGGATCGTCTCGCTGCAGACCGCGAGCGACTCCGAGCGGCGCGAAATCGACGCCCGCTTCCACGAGCAGGTCTTCCCGGCGCTGACCCCGCTGGTGGTCGGGCTCGGCCGGCCCTTCCCCTACATCTCCAACCTCTCGCTCAGCCTCGGCGTCCTGCTGCGCGACCCGGAGAGCGGCACCGAGATCATCGCCCGGGTGAAGGTGCCGAAGGAGCTGCTCGGCCGCTTCCTGCGGGTCGGCGAGCGCGGCGAGGTCTTCGTGCCGCTCGAGGAGGCGATCGCCGGCAACCTGGACGCGCTCTTCCCCGGCACCGAGGTGATCGACCACGGCTACTTCCGGGTGACCCGCGATGCCGACTTCACGGTCTCCGACGAGGCCGACGACCTGCTGCAAGCGGTCCAGGACGAGCTGCGCCGCCGTCGCTTCGGCGAGGTGGTGCGGCTCGAGGTGGCGGCCGGGATGAATTCGAAGCTGCGCGCCCAGCTGATCGACGCGCTGCGGCTCGAAGACCGCGAGGTCTACGACGTCGACGGGCTGATCGACCTCGCCGACCTGACCGACATCGTCGACGTCCCGGGCCGGCCCGAGCTGCGCTACGAGCCCTGGACGCCGGTCACCCAGCCGCGCCTGCAGGGAGAGGACGAGGAGCCGGCCGACCTGTTCGCGGCGATCCGCCAGGGCGACATCCTCGTCCACCATCCCTACGACTCCTTCTCCAGCTCGGTCGAGCGCTTCGTCGAGCAGGCGGTCGCCGACCCCGACGTGCTGGCGATCAAGCAGACGGTGTACCGGACCAGCGACGACTCGCCGCTGGTGCCGGCGCTGATCCGCGCCTCCGAACGCGGCAAGCAGGCGGTTTGCATGGTCGAGCTGAAAGCCCGCTTCGACGAGGAGGCGAACATCCACTGGGCGAAGTCGCTGGAGGAGGCGGGCGTCCACGTCGTCTACGGCATCCCGGCGCTGAAGACGCACGTCAAGGCGGTGCTGGTCGTGCGCCGCGAGGGCGATCGGGTGCGCGAGTACGTCCACATCGGGACCGGCAACTACAACCCGACGACCGCCCGCCTCTACACCGACCTGGGACTGTTCACCGCCGACCCGGAGATCGGCGCCGACGTCGCCGAGATGTTCAACTTCCTGACCGGATACGGGCGCCCCGCCGCTTACCGCAAGATGCTGGTCTCGCCGACCACGATGCGCGACCGCATCCTCGGCGAGGTCGAGGCGACGGTCGAGGCGCACCGCCGCGGCGAGGAGGCGTGGATCGCGCTGAAGATGAACGCGCTGGTCGACGCGCGCTGCATCCAGGCGCTGTACGAGGCCTCGCGGGCCGGCGTGCGGGTCGACCTCAACGTGCGCGGGATCTGCTGCCTGCGCCCCGGCGTGCCGGGCGTCTCCGAGAGCATCCGCGTCGTCTCGGTGGTCGGCCGCTTCCTCGAGCACTCGCGGATCTACGCCTTCCACCGCGGCGAGCAGACGCGGGTGTTGACCGGCTCCGCCGACCTGATGCCGCGCAACCTCGACAGCCGGGTCGAGCTGGTGACGCCGATCGAGGCCGAGGGGCTGCGGGCGGAGCTGCTCGACGTGCTGCAGCGCTGCTTCGCCGACAACGCCAACGCCTGGGAGCTGGGCGCCGACGGGGTCTGGACCCGGCGCGTCGCGCCTCCCGGCGAGCGGCGCAGCGTGCAGGAGGAGCTCTGCGAGCGTCACGCCGCGCGGGGCACGGAGCAGCTTGCCGCCGCGGCGAGCTGAGACCGTAGGTGGCCGCGGCTACCTCTAGGATTGCCGCGTGGCTCGCCTCTCCTTCCTGCCGCGCGACAGCACCTTCTTCGACCTGTTCATCGCGGCGGGGGAGAACACCCTGCATGCCGCGCGCCTGCTCGACGAGATGATGGGGAGCTGGCCCGACGAAAGTGGCCTCTCGCGGGAGGTCCTCAAGGCTGAGCAGGAGGGCGATCGGATCACCCACGACATCGTCCAGCGGCTCAACACCACATTCGTCACGCCGCTCGATCGCGAGGACATATACGGGCTGGCGACCCAGATGGACGACATCGTGGACTACACCGAGGAAGCGGCCGACCTGCTCGGCCTCTACCAGATCGAAGCGCCGATGGCCCAGGCCCAGGCCCTTACCAGGGTCCTGGTCGGCGCTTGCCAGCAGCTCGCCGGCGGGCTGGAGAAACTGCGTGAGATGAAGGGCCTGGAGCGCTACTGGATCGAGATCCACCGGCTGGAGAACGAGGGCGACCGGATCTCGCGCGACGCGGTCGCCTCGCTGTTCTCGAACGGGATCGACCCGATGGTGGTGATCCGCTGGAAGGACATGTTCGCGGTGCTGGAGAACGCGATCGATTCAACCGAGACGGCGGCCCAGATCCTCGAGGGCATCGTCATCAAGAACGCGTGAGCTCTGACGTCATCCTCGTGATCGTCGTCGGGACGGCGCTCGCGTTCGACTTCACCAACGGTTTCCACGACACGGCCAACGTCGTCGCGACGACGATCTCGACCGGAGCGGCGCCGCCGCAGATCGCGATCGGGGTGGCCTCGCTGCTCAACTTCGCCGGCGCCTTTATCTCGATCTCGGTGGCGGCGACCGTCGCCAACGATGTCGTCAACTCCGGCGTGGTGACGCCGACGGTCGTTTTCGCCGGGCTGATCGGGGCCATTGCCTGGAACCTGGCCACCTGGTGGTTCGGGCTGCCGTCCAGCTCCTCCCACGCGCTGATCGGGGGCGTGGTCGGCTCGGCGGTCGCGGCCGCCGGATTCGATGCAATCCTCGCCGAAGGTCTGGTCGGCAAGGTGTTGATCCCGGCCGTGGTCGCCCCGCTGGTCGCCTTCCTGGTCGCCGGCCTCAGTATCGGGCTGGTCTACCAGGTCGTCGGCCGGCAACGCCCGGGGCCGGTGACGCGTGGCTTCCGCTACGGCCAGGTCGTCTCCGGCGGCCTGCTGGCGCTCGCCCACGGGACCAACGACGCGCAGAAGACGATGGGGGTGATCACCCTGGCGCTGGTCGCCAACGGCACGCTGGGCGCCGACGCCGACCCGCCGCTCTGGGTGATCGTCTCGGCGGCGACGGCGATCGCGCTCGGCACCTACAGCGGCGGCTGGCGGATCATCCGCACCACCGGCAGTCGGATCATCAAGATGGACACCGCGCAGGGGTTCTCGGCACAGGGGGCGGGCGCCGCGGTGATCCTCGCCTCGACCCACTTCGGCTTCCCGCTCTCGACCACCCACGTGATCAACGGCGGCGTGATGGGCGCCGGCGCCGGCAAACGGGTTTCCGCGGTCCGTTGGGGGATCGCCGGCAACATCGTCGTCGCATGGCTGCTCACCCTGCCGGCGGCGGCGGCGATCGGCGCCGCCGCTTACGGTTTCACGCGGATCTTCGGGACCGGCGCTCTGGGGCCCGTCCTGGTCACCCTGATGGCGCTGGCCCTGATCGTCGCCGTGTTCGCGCGGCGCTCCCAGCAGGGCGCCCCGGTGCCGGCGGGGTGATCCGGATGGCGACGATCGTCCAGACCGGCGACCTGGTGAAGACGGTGATCGCCTCGCTGATCGCCGGGGTGGGGGTGACCGCGATCTTCTCGGTCGCGATCTGGGGCGCTGCCCGCTTCGCGGACCTCAGCCGCGAGGGCAGGCCGCTGGCAGCGGGCGCCGCTGCGGCGCTGGGAGCGCTGGCGCTGACCACGACGCTGGCGGCTGTGGCGGTAGGAATCGTCGTGATGACGAGCAAGTAGCCGTACAATTTTCCTGGTGCGAACCCTGCGCAATATCGCGATCGTCATGCTGCTCGCTCTCGTAGTGGCGTTCGCCCCAGCCGGCGGCAACGCCGCCGACGTGATCATCGCCGCGCTGACGATGGGCTTCCTGGCGGCGATCGCCTGGGCGGTGTTCACGCTGAGCAGGCAGAACCAGCTGACCCTGGCGGCGCTCAGCGACGGCCGCCGGGCGATCCTCTACGCGGCGCTGGGCTTGATCGCCCTGCTGGTCGCCGGCAGCGACAAGCTGTTCTCCAGCGGCGGCGGCACCCTCGCCTGGATCCTCCTGCTCGGCGCCTCGATCGCCGCGATCTGGCGGATCTGGATCGAAGCGAACACCTACTGACGCGCGGGAAGATTTTCAAAGACCTTTGATTTTGCGCGCCACCGTTGCGTCACTCCATGGAACGGTCGGGACGTGTCGCGCCAGGCCGCCAGCAGCTCTCGCAGGGAGGGGGGGACCGCGTCGGTCGAGCTGGTCGCCGTGGTCCCCTTCCTGCTGCTGGCGGTCCTGGTGGCGGCGCAGATCGGGGCGGCCGGGGTGGCGCTGTGGTCGGCGGGAGTCGCGGCGCGGGCCGGAGCGCGGGCGGCGCTGGTCGGGAAGGACGCCGGCCCCGCCGCCCGTCGAGCGCTGCCGTCGGCGATGCGCTCCGGAGCGGACGTGAGCGCGGGGGACGCGGTTTCCGTCCGAGTGGTCGTTCCCCGTCTCCTGCCCGGCATGCCGCGACTGACGCTGGGCGCGAAGACCGACCTGGAGACCGGCGATGGGTAGAGAGACCGGACAGGCTACGGTCGAGTTGGTGGCCGCTCTGCCGGCGCTGCTGCTCGCCGGACTGCTCGCCCTCCAGCTCCTCGCCGCCGGCTACGCGCTGACCCTGGCCGACGGCGCCGCCGAGGCCGGGGCGCTGGCGCTGGCCGCGGGCCGCCCGGCGGCCGCCGCCGCCCGCGACGCTCTTCCGGGGTGGGCCGAAGACGACGTCGAGGTCACGGTCAGCGGCGGCAAGGTGACCGTGCGCCTGCCGCCGCCCTCGCCCCTGCCGGCGCTCGCCGAGCGGCTCGCGGTCACCTCCTCGGCGGCGGCAAGGCCGAAATAGTGGCGGCCCGAGGAGATGAAGGATTCGGGGTACTGGAGACGCCGGAAGCCTTCCCGATGGTTCTGGTGACCGCCGTCGGCGATGCGAGCGGCACGCGGGCCGCCGCCGCCGCGCTCGCCTGCGCCGGCTCTGAACCCGACCGGGCTGGCCTGATGATCGAACTCGCCGCCGGTCGCACCCCGCGCCCCTCTCTGGTCGCCACGGCCGCCGCCCGTGAGTTGGAGGAGCGGCTTGCCGTCCACTTGCCGGAGGCGGGCGTCGCCTCGCGCGGGCAGCTCTGTCAGTTGAAGCTGCCGCCCGGTCCGGAGGGAATCGAGCGGATCGCCGCGGCGCTGCCTATCGTCCGCGGGTCTGCCGCGGTGATCCACCTGCCGCCGCGCCTGCTGCAGCCGGCGCTTGCGGCCGCGCGAATCCGGCCGACCGCCGCGTTGCTCCGCGCCGATCTCGCCGAGGACCGCGCGCTGGCGGCCCTCGCCGCCCGCGACCTGATCGATCGAGGCATGCGGGTCGCCATTCTCAAGCGCCCGCTCGGCTGGCTCGCCGCCCGCCGCGTCCTGCTGGGGGCGCCGGCGGCGGCCGGCGGCGGGCTTTCCGACCGGTTATGCGAGCGTCTGCTCCGAAGCGCCTGAAGCGCAGTCCCGCGACCTCCACGTTGCTAGGTTGGATGCATGGAGGGATCGAGGCCGACGTTCGAGGTGCGAATCCATGGCCGCGGGGGCCAGGGCGTGGTGACCGCTGCCGAGCTGCTCTCGGTCGCCGCCTTCGACGAGGGCCGCCACGCGCAGGCCTTCCCCAGCTTCGGCTCGGAGCGCACCGGCGCGCCGGTGGTCTCCTTCTGCCGCTTCGGCGACACCCCGATCCGCACCCGGGAACCGGTCGCCGAGCCCGATGCGCTGATCGTCCAGGACCCGACCCTGCTGCACCAGGTCGACCTCTTCAGGGGGCTGCGACCGGACGGCTACGTGCTGATCAACAGCGGCCGCAGCTTCGCCGAGCTGGGCCTCGAGGAGCTCGGCGAGCGGTTCCGTCCCGAGCGGCTGCTCACGGCCCCGGCGACCGAGCTGGCGCGGCGCCATCTCGGCCGTCCGCTGCCCAACGCGGCGCTGCTCGGCGGCTTCGCCGCTCAGGCCCGGGCCCTGCGGCTCGACTCGGTGAGCGCGGCGATCCGCGAGCGCTTCCCGGGCAAGGGCGGCGAGCGCAACGTCGCCGCGGCCGAGGCCTGCTTCGAGCACGTCGAGCGCGAGATGCTCGAGGTGGCGAGTGCTTAGGCAGCTGGAGGGCTCGGCGGCGGTCGCCGAGACGGTGGCCCGCTGCCGCCCCGAGGTCGTCTGCGCCTACCCGATCTCGCCCCAGACGCACATCGTCGAGGGCCTCTCCGATCTGGTCCGCGCCGGCGAGCTGACCAACTGCGAGTACGTCACGGTCGAGTCGGAGTTCGCGGCGCTCTCGGTCTGCATCGGCGCCTCCGCCGCCGGGGCGCGCGCCTACACCGCGACCGCCAGCCAGGGCCTGCTCTACATGGCCGAGGCCCTCTTCAACGCCTCCGGCCTCGGCCTGCCGATCGTGATGACGGTCGCCAACCGGGCGCTCGGCGCTCCGATCAACATCTGGAACGACCACAGCGACGCGATGTCGCAGCGCGACTGCGGCTGGATCCAGCTCTACGCGGAGACCAATCAGGAGGCCGCCGACCTGCACGCGCAGGCGTTCCAGATCGCCGAGCGACTCTCGCTGCCGGTGATGGTCTGCATGGACGGCTTCATCCTCACCCACGCCTACGAGCGGGTCGACGTGCCCACCGCCGAGCAGGTCGACGCCTTCCTGCCGCCCTTCGAGCCGCGCCAGGTGCTCGACCCGGCCGATCCGGTGACGATCGGGGCGATGGTCGGGCCGGAGGCCTTCGCCGAGGTCAAGTACCTCGCCCACGCCAAGCAGATGCAGGCGCTCGACGTGATCCCCGAGGTGGCGGCGGACTTCGAGCGGGCCTTCGGCCGCCCCTCGGGCGGGCTGGTTCGCGGCTACCGGGCGGAGGACGCGGAGACGATCGTCGTCGCGCTCGGCTCGGTCCTGGGGACGATCGAGGACACGATCGACGAACTGCGCGAGGAGGGGGAGAGCATCGGGGCGCTGGCGATCAAGTCGTTCCGCCCCTTCCCGCTGGAGGAGGTCCGCGCTGCGCTGGGCGACGCCAAGCGGGTCGTCGTGCTGGAGAAGGCGCTGGCGGTGGGGATCGGCGGGATCGTCTCCGCCAACGTCCGCATGGCGCTCTCCGGCATCCAGCTGCACGGCTACACGGTCATCGCCGGCCTCGGCGGCCGCTCGATCACGAAGAACTCGCTGCGCGCCCTGTTCGCCGAGGCCGTCGCCGACAAACTCGGTCCGCTCACCTTCCTCGACCTCGACCGCGAGCGGGTCGAGGCCGAGCTGGAGAGGATGGCGGCGGGCGGGCGCAGCGGTCCCCACGCCGAGAACATCCTGCGAGAAGCCGGCGTCGTCGCCGCAAGGCCGCACTGATGGCCGAGCAGCGCGTCCGCTTCTACCAGGTCGGCAGCTTCGCGGCCGGCAACCGCCTGCTCGACCCCGAGCAGCGCACCGTGCAGGCGCGGATGGACCGCTCCAACACCCTTACCTCGGGCCACCGCGCCTGCCAGGGCTGCGGCGAGGCGCTCGGCGCCCGCTACGCGCTCGACGCGGCGATGCGGGCCACCGAAGGCAGGCTGGTCGCCGCCAACGCGACCGGCTGCCTTGAGGTCTTCTCGACCCCGTTCCCGGAGTCCTCGTGGCAGATGCCCTGGATCCACTCGCTGTTCGGCAACGCGCCGGCGGTGGCCAGCGGGGTCGCCGCGGCGCTGAAGGCGAAGGGGCGCGAGGACGTGCGGGTGGTCGGCCAGGGCGGCGACGGCGGCACCGTCGACATCGGCTTCGGCTGCCTCTCCGGCATGTTCGAGCGGGGCGACGACGTGCTCTACATCTGCTACGACAACGAGGCCTACATGAACACCGGCGTGCAGCGCTCCGGGGCGACGCCGCCCGCCGCCCGCACCGCCAACACGAAGCCGATCGGCCCCGACCACCCCGGCAACGACTTCGGCCAGGGCAAGGACGTGCCGCGGATCGCGATGGCGCACGGGATCCCCTACGTCGCCACCGCGACGGTCGCGGACCTGCACGACCTCGAGCGCAAGGTGGAGCGGGCGATGGAGTTCCACGGCGCCCGCTACCTGCACGTCTTCGTCCCCTGCCCGCTCGGCTGGGGGGCCGACTCGGCCGACACGGTGAAGCTGGCCCGCCTGGTCACCGAGAGCGGCCTCTTCCCGGTCTTCGAGGCCGAGCGCGGCGAGGTGGTCGGCGTCTCGAAGATCCGCCGCCAGGTCCCGGTCGAGGAGTACCTGCGCCCGCAGCGCCGCTATGCCCACCTGTTCGGCGACCCGCCCCGCACCGATGTGCTCGAGCGCCTGCAGGGGATCGCCGACGCCAACATCCGCCGCTACGGCCTGCTGCCCGAGAGCGCAGCCGACATTGACCCCACTGGAGGGGGGAAAATGTCCGATGCGGGAGGGGACCCGTGATGGAGAAGCCCTTCGCGATCACGCTCGACGTCGGCTCCAGCCTCGCCAACAAGACCGGCAGCTGGCGCACCGAGCGGGCGGTCTACGTCGACCGGCTGCCGCCCTGCAACGACGCCTGCCCGGCCGGCGAGAACATCCAGGCCTGGCTGTACGAGGCCGAGGAGGGGGACGGCGGCTACGAGCGCGCCTGGCGCAAGCTGATCGAGGACAACCCGCTGCCGGCGATCATGGGCAGGGTCTGCTACCACCCCTGCGAGACCGCCTGCAACCGGGCGCAGCTCGACGAGGCGGTGGGCATCCACTCGGTCGAGCGCTTCCTCGGCGACGAGGCGATCCGCGCCGGCTGGCAGGTCGAGGTCGACGCCGAGCCGAGCGGCAAGCGGGTCCTGGTGGTCGGCGCCGGGCCCTCCGGGCTCTCCGCCGCCTACCACCTGACCAGGCTCGGTCACGAGGTGACCATCTACGAGGCTGGCTCGCTGCCGGGCGGGATGATGCGCTTCGGCATCCCCAGCTACCGCCTGCCCCGCGACGTGCTGGAGGCCGAGGTGGGCCGCATCTTCGACCTCGGCGTCCGCCTCGAGCTGAACACGACGGTCGAGAACGTGCTCGACTCGATGCGCGAGGGCGGCTTCGACGCCGCCTTCCTCGCGGTCGGCGCCCACATCGGCCGTCGCGCCTTCGTGCCGGCGGGCGAGGCGGAGCGGATCGTCGACGCGGTCTCGCTGCTGGAGAGCATGGAGGGCGAGGAGCGGCCCCAGCTGGGGCGGCGGGTTGCCGTCTACGGCGGCGGCGACACGGCGATGGACGCGGCGCGGACGGCGAAGCGGCTGGGGGCGACCGACGCGGTGGTCGTCTACCGCCGCACCCGCGAGCGGATGCCGGCCCACGACTTCGAGGTCGAGGAGGCGGCGGAGGAGGGCGTGGAGATGCGCTGGCTCTCGACCGTCAACCACTTCGAGGACGGCAAGCTGCAGCTCGAGCGGATGGAGCTGGACGACTCCGGCTTTCCGCAGCCGACCGGCGAGTTCGACGAGCTGGAGGCCGACTCGCTGGTCCTGGCGCTGGGTCAGGAAGCCGACCTGAGGCTGCTGGAGGGCGTGCCGGGGATCGAGGTGGCCGACGGCGTCGTCGGGGTCGGCCCGAACATGATGACCGGCCACGAGGGGATCTTCGCCGGCGGCGACATGGTCCCGGCCGAGCGCACCGTCACGGTCGGCGTCGGCCACGGCAAGCGGGCGGCCCGCAACATCGACGCCTGGCTGCGCGGCGTCGACTTCGAGCGGCCCCCGAAGCACGATCTGGCCGGCTTCGACACCCTCAACACCTGGTACTACTCGGACGCGCCTCGCACCGAGCAACCACAGCTGGAGGCGGCGCGGCGGGCCTCCAACTTCGCCGAGGTGGTCGCCGGCCTCGACGAGGAGAACGCGCTGTTCGAGGCGCGCCGCTGCCTCTCCTGCGGCAACTGCTTCTCCTGCGACAACTGCTACGGCGTCTGCCCCGACAACGCGGTGATCAAGCTCGGCGAGCCCGGCGAGCTCTACGAGATCGACCTCGACTTCTGCAAGGGCTGCGGCCTCTGCGTCGCCGAGTGCCCCTGCGGCGCGATCGAGATGGTGCCGGAGGAGATCTGATCAGTCGAAGCGGCGGGCCGATTCGAGCTCGATCGCGTCCTCCCGATCGTCTTCGAAGCGCCAGACGTCCCGCTTTCGCCCGCTCGGGCTGAGGACGACCGCGATCGACCCGAGCGCCTTGTCGTCGCTGTCGCGTCCGGACGTGGCGTGGATCCCAAGGTCGTAGTCTTCGGAGTGCTCTCTCCCGCTCTGCGCCGTCGCCTCGATTCCCTCGCGCAGCGCCTCCAGCGAGACCGTGTGCGGGAAGTTGGCCGCCTCGGTCCACCCGAATTGTTCGTTTGAGCGCACCACACGCGCGCCGGTGCCCGGCAGGGTCGCGGGCATGGGAGATCGCAGGGAGCAGGGGCAGGCGCTGCTGCTGGCGCTGGGCGGCGCTGGCGCTGATCGTCGCGGCGCTGGCGCTGGTCGCGATCGCCGGGGCGGTCGACCGGCAAGGGGCGGGCGCAGCGGGCGGCCGACCTGGCGGCGATCTCGGCGGCGCGCTCGATGCGCGACGACCTGCCGCGCCTGCTTGCGCCGCCGGCGCTGCCGAACGGGGTGCCGAACCCGGCCCACATCGAGCAAGGCCGCCTATCTGACGCGGGCGCGGGCGGCGGCGATCGACGAGGCGGCGGGGCAACGAGGTCGCGCGAGCGCGGCTGCGGGTCTCGTTCCCCGACCGCGGCCTCGTTCGCGCCGCGTGCGGGTCGAGGGCCGCGGTCCGCGGCAGCGTCGAGCGCGGCGCGCGGGTCGAGGCCTCGGCCGTCGCCGAAGCTGCCGCGCCGCGCGAGCCGGCGCGGCGGTCGAGCCCGTCGATCGCGAGCGGCGGCGGCTACAGCGGCCCGCTCGTCTACCGGCAGGGCGAAGCCGATGCGGCCCGACGTCGCCGCCGCCTTCGACCGCATGGCGGCCGCCGCTCGCGCGGCGGGCGTCTCGCTGGTCGTCAACTCCGCCTTCCGCTCCGACGCCGAACAGGCGGCGCTCTTCGCCGCCCACCCCGACCCGACGCTGGGTGGCGCCGCCGGGCCACTCGCTGCACCGCTGCGCGACCGAGCTCGACCTCGGGCCGGAATCCGCCTACGGCTGGCTGGCGGCCAACGCGTCCCGCTTCGGCTTCGTCCAGCGCTACTCGTGGGAGGCCTGGCACTACGGCTTCACGGCCGGCCCGGCGCCCTGCTCGCCGGCCGGCGACCGCGTCGGCGCGCGGGCGGGGGAGACGGCGGCCCTCGCCGGCGAGCGCCGGGCTGCCGTCCTTCGTCCCGGCGCGCTTCCGCGCGCCGCTGCTGCGCGCCGCCGCGCGCTGGAACGTCTCCGCGGCGCTGCTCGCCGCGCAGCTGATGGCCGAGTCGAACTTCAACCCGTTCGCCGTCTCGCCGGCCGGCGCCCAGGGCATCGCCCAGTTCATGCCCTCGACGGCCGCCTCCTACGGGCTCCGCGATCCCTTCGACCCGGTCGAAGCGATCGACGCCCAGGCCCACCTGATGTCGGACCTGATCGCGCCGCTTCGGCTCCCCGAGCTCGCCCTCGCCGCCTACAACGCCGGCCCGGCGCCGGTCGAAGCCTGCCACTGCGTCCCGGCGATCCCCGAGACGACCGCCTACGTGAGCCGCATCCTCGCCCTGCTCGGCGGCGCCGGCGCGCTCGCCGCCCGAGCTTCGAAGTGCGGCTGGTGGCGTGATCGCCGTGACGCCGTCGCAGTCTCCGGGGCCGCCCAGAGCTTCATACACTTCAAGTGTATGATGGTGTAATGACGCGAACGAACATCGAGATCGACGACGTGCTGATCGAGCGCGCGATCCGCCTCTACCGCCTGCGCAGCAAGCGCGAGGCGGTCGACCTCGCGCTGCGTCGGCTCGTCGGCGAGCCGATGAGCCGCGAGGAAATGCTGGCGGGGGAGGGAAGTGGCTGGGGCGGCGATCTCGACGAGATCCGTGCGCGCGAAGAGATTCCCGAGCTGTGATCCTTGTCGACAGTTCCGCCTGGGTCGAGTTCCTGCGCGCGACCGGCAGTCAGTCTCACCTGCGCCTCCGATCCGCCCTGCAGGAGGGGGTCGAGCTCGGGACGACCGACGTGATCGTGATGGAGATGCTGGCCGGCGCCCGCGACGCAGCCGAGCGCGACCGGCTGCGGCGCCTGCTCTACAGCCAGGAGTTCCTCGCCGTCGACGGCCCCGCCGACTACGAGCGCGCTGCCGAGCTGTACCGGCTCTGCCGCAGCAGGGGCGAGGCTCCGCGCAAGCTGACCGACTGCCTGATCGCCGCCGTCGCGATCCGCAACGAAGCCGAGCTGCTCTGCGAAGACTCCGACTTCCTCACGATTGCCCGCCACGTGCCATTACGGATCGTCGCCGGGTAGTTCCAGGCAAGCGATCGATGCCAACATGCATGGTCGATGCACACGACTCCTGACGACTTCGAGGCGCCTGATGGCGACGAGCTGGCCTCCTTCCTGCCGGAAGCCGAGGGCGCCTGGAGCGCGAGCGACGTCGAGGAGTGGGAGCGGACGCGCGAGGAGGCGTGGGCGACTTGGCCGGCGGAGCGGTGCCCGGATGAGCTGCTTTGACTCGGATTCCGGCTCTGCTTGCCGAGAGGCGACCGCGACGCCCGCGCCACGCCCCTGAGGCCGGCGCGGGCGCCGGCTGCACCGCTGGTTCAGCCCGTGAGCTGGGCGGTCGCTTTCTCGATATACGGGATCAAGCGGTCGAACGCCGCATCCATCTCCAGCAGCGGCTGAACGTCGAACTCGACGAACGGCGAGAGCGGGTAGTCCAGGAGCTGCTCCATGAGCTGCTCCAGGGAATCGTTCTCGCCGATGCTGCAGCCGCCTCCCTGCGGGAAGGCGTAGACGCACTCGAACGTGCCGTCGGCGAGCTTCGCATCTAGCCAGTCCCGCGCGGCGCGCACCACGTCGAGCGGCGGCGGCATCGGTCCCGGCGTGGCGGTGACTAGGAATTTCATCGCGCACCTCCTTCGGTGCTGTGTCGGGTATCTGCAGGTTCCTCCTTCGCAGCCTTCGCGCAAGTCTTTTCGCCGAAGCGATTGCGGCGGCAACCTGTCTAGACTGCCCCTCGATGGCAACCGTCGAGGTACAGGGCGTCGAGGGGATGCAGGCGCTGCTCGGCAAGGAGATCGGGCCCGAGCGAGTGGCGCACCGTCACCCAGGAGGACATCGACACCTTCGCCGAGCTCTCCGGCGACGACCAGTGGATCCACGTCGACGTCGAGCGGGCGAAGAGGGAGAGCCCGTTCGGCACGACGATCGCCCACGGCAACCTCACCCTCTCGCTGGTCGACGGCTTCCGCAAAGGATGATCTCCTCCAGCGGCTTCGCGCTCGGCGTCAACTACGGCTGGAACAAGATCCGCTTCCCGGCCCCGGTCCCGGCCGGCGGCCGCGTCCGCGCCCGCGCCGAGGTCGTCTCGGTCGACGAGGTCGGCGGCGGCTGGTGGCAGGTCGTCACCCGCTTCACCCTCGAGGTCGAGGGCTCCGAGAAGCCCTGCTTCGTCGGCGACAGCGTCACCCGGGTGATGGCGCCGGCCGGCTGACGCGCCCGCCGTCGCGAGCTCACCCGGCGTCGATCGCTGCCGCGGAGGCGCGTCGCGGCGCCGGCCGCTGAAGAACGGCGAGGCCGCCGGTCAGGTCGGCTCACGAGCTCAGCTCGCAGCTGACCTGCCTCGACGGCTGCCGAGGCCATGTCGGCGAGATCGATCGCCACTGCGGCCAGAGCGGCGGGTCGCTGCAGCCGCCGCCAGCGGAGGCTGGCGAGGCCGAGCGCCGCCACACCCGATCTGGTGCGCGCTGAAGGCACGCACGAAGAGCCGAGCATCGGGGCGCTCGGGCGTGCCCGCTGCCAGCTGCAGCTTCCCCATCGCCGCGGCGAGAGCAGGCCGCCGATCCCGTAGGCGATTCGAAAGCCGGCATTGAGCAGCAGCAAGCGGCGCTTCGACATGGCCGATCGCCTGCTATTTGACGACCAGCGTCCCTTCCATCCCCGCTTCGCGGTGGCCGGGGACCGTGCAGTAGAAGGTGTAGGTGCCCGGTTTCAGGTCGACCGTGGTCGAGGTCTAGCTGTCGGCGATCAGTTCGGTCTTGCCGACCGTTTCGCCGCTTTCGTCTTCGATCGCGACGTCGTGGGTGAGGCCCTGCGGGTTGGTGAAGTCGATCGTCACCTTGCCGGCCTTGGCCGTCGCTTCGTCGGTCGTGTAGGCGAGCCCGCCGTTCGGGTCGGCTTCGAGTTCGACGGTCGATCCGCCGCCGCCCGGCTTTTCGCCGCCTTCCGCGGCGGCTCCGCCGCCCGCTTCGCCGCCTTCCGCGTAGTCGTCGTGGTGTTCGAGTCGCTGCCGCCGCAGGCGACGAGGGCGACGGACGCGAGCGCCAGGGCGAGCAGGGCGGCGAGCTTCTTCATCGGCGAATCCTTTCGTTGAAAAGCGAGGCTCAGGAGACTGTAGCTCGGATACGCGCGCGGGCGGCTTCGCGGTTCAGCGACCCTTGAACTCGGGCGTCTCGCCGCCGAAGAAGGCGACCGCGCCGGTCGCCAGGTCCTCGGTCGCCATGCTGTCGGCGATCCCGTGGCGCTCCAGCTGCAGGTGCTCGGTGAGGCTGTTCTCGATGCTGACTCCGCAGAGCCGTTTCGCCATCTTCACGTAGTGGGGCGCCTTTGCGGCCAGCTTCTCCGCCTTGGCGCGGCCCGGCCGAGTCAGCTCGTCCGGCGCGACGACCTCGGCTGACCAGGCCCTCCGCGAGCGCCTCGCTCGGCTCCATGTTCGGGTCCTCGAGCAGGATCTCCAGCGCCCGGCTCGGCCCGACCACCCGCGGCAGGAAGTAGGTCATGCCGCCGTCGGGCGAGGCGCCGATCCGGCCGTAGGCGCAGGCGAGGAAGGCCTTCTCGGAGGCGATCCGGATGTCGCAGGCGAGCGCCAGCGAGAAGCCGGCGCCGGCCGCCGGGCCGTTGACCGCGGCGATCACCGGGTAGGGGATGCGGCGCAGGTCGACGATCGCCGTGTGCAGGGCCTCGGCGCCGCGGCGCACCTGCGAGGGCAGGTCGATCGAGTCGTCTTCGACCCCGGCTTGAAGCCGTTGACGTCGCCGCCGGAGCAGAACGCCTGGCCGGCGCCGGTGACGATCAGCGCCCGCAGCGGCGCCTGGTCGGCGAGCCAGGCGAAGGCGGTGCCCAGCTCGCAGGATCATCTCCGGGCTCATCGCGTTGAAGGTGTCGGGCCGGTCGAGGGTCAGGGTGCCGATCTCGCCGTCGATCTCGATCCGCAGCGTGTTCAGCTCGGGGGGGCGTCGGTGCTCATCTCTCCGTTCGGGCTGGCCGTGGCCAGAGCCTACCCTTGAATGGCGAAGCGATCGGACACGCGCGAGCGGATGCGCAGCGCCGCGAGCTGCCCGACGCGGCCGGCGTCTACCTCTTCTACGACGCCGAGGGCGAGCTGCTCTACGTCGGCAAGGCGCGCTCGATCCGCAAGCGCGTCGCCTCCCACTTCTCCGGCGGCGAGACGCGGCTCACCTCGCGGGTCGACCGGATCGACTTCCTCGTCACCGCCAACGAGGCCGAGGCGCTGCTCGCCGAGCAGAGCTTCATCAAGCGCCACCGGCCGCGCTTCAACATCCGCCTGCGCGACGACAAGTCCTACCCCTACGTCTGCGTCAGCCTCGACGAGGAGTACCCGCGCGTCTACTTCACCCGCGAGAAGCACCGCGCCGGCCGCGCCTACTTCGGCCCCTTCTCCAGCGCCAAGCGGGTGCGCGAGACGCTCGACCTGCTCGGCAAGCTGTTCCAGTTCCGCACCTGCGAGGGGGCCGAGCCCGGCCGGCGCTCCGGCAGCCCCTGCCTCGACTACTACATCAAGCGCTGCGGGGCGCCCTGCGTCGGCTACGTCAGCCGCGAGGAGTACCGGCGCAACATCGACGCGATCGTCGACTTCCTCTCCGGCCGCTACCGCCAGGTCGAGGACGACGAGCAGGCGAAGATGGAGGAGGCCGCGGCGGCGCACGAGTTCGAGCGCGCCGCCCTGCACCGCGACCGGCTGGCGGCGATCCAGCTCGCTGTTCGAGCGCCAGCGGGTCGCCGGCGGCTCGGTCGGCACCGCCGACCTGATCGGCGTCGCCGCCGAGGGCGCCGACGCCAACGCCCAGGTCTTCCAGGTGCGCGACGGCATCCTCGCCGAGCGCCAGAGCTTCTACCTCGACAACCAGGCCGAGCGCGAGCCGGCCGAGGTGGCCGAGGAGTTCATCGGCCAGTACTACTCGGCCTCGCCGGCGATGCCGCGGACGATCGTCGTCGGCCCCTACCTGCGCGAGCGCGCCGAGCTGCTCGCGGCGGCGCTGGGCGAGCGGCGCGGCGCGCCGGTCGAGGTGCGGGTCGCGGAGCGCGGCGACAAGCGCCGCCTGCGCGAGCTGGCCGAGCGCAACGCCCGCCTCGCGCTCGACCAGGACCGGCTGCGGCGCGAGCACCGCCGCCAGCGCCGGGTCGACTCGCTCGCCGACCTGCGCGAGGCGCTGGGGATGGAGGAGCTGCCGGTCCGGATCGAGGGCTTCGACATCTCCAACCTCGGCGGCGAGCACACCGTCGCCTCGATGGTCGTCTTCGAGGGCGGCGCGACGAAGAAGTCCGACTACCGGCGCTTCAGGGTGCGCGGCGCGCGCGGCGACGGGTCCGACGACTTCGCCTCGATGGAGGAGGTGCTCGAGCCGGCGGATGAGCCGCTACCTCGAGCAGGCCGACCTCTCGCCCCACGACGGCAAGCGCGACGAGAGCTTCGCCTCGCTGCCGGCGCTGGTCGTGATCGACGGCGGCAAGGGCCAGCTCGCCGCCGGGATGCGCGCCCTGCGGCCCTTCGTCGAGCGCGGCGCGACCGTCGTCTCGCTCGCCAAGCGCCTGGAGGAGGTCTACGTCCCGGGCCGCTCGGCGCCGATCGACCTCGCCCGCCGACTCGGAGGCCTCGAAGCTGCTGCAGCGGGTCCGCGACGAGGCGCACCGCTTCGCGATCGAGCACCACCGCGGGCGCCGCGACCGGGCGATGACCGGCTCGGTGCTCGACGAGCCTGAAGGGGGTCGGCCCGGCCCGCAAGCGCGCCTTGCTGCAGCCACTTCGGCTCGCCGGAGCGCTTCCTGGCCGCCACCCGCGAGGAGCTCGAGGCGGTGCCCGGCGTGCCCGGCAAGCTGGCCCGCGAGATCCACGAGCAGCTGCACAGGATCGGCTAGCTGTGGAAGGGCGTCGACCTGGTCGTGATCACCGGCCACTCCGGCGCGGGCAAGTCGGAAGCGATCGCCGCCTTCGAGGACGGCGGCTACTTCTGCGTCGACAACCTGCCGCCGCGGATGATCGGCAGCCTCGGCGAGCTGTTCCGCCACGAGGGCAGCGGCGTCGAGCGCGCCGCGGTCGTCTCCGACGTGCGCGGCGGCGAGTACTTCGACGAGCTGGTCCAGGTGCTCGACGAGCTCGAGGCGGACGGGCTGAAGCCGAAGCTGCTCTTCCTCGAGGCCGACGAGGAGACGCTGCTCGACCGCTACAAGGAGACCCGCCGCCGCCACCCGCTGGCCCCGGAAGGGCAGGATCGTCGAGGGGATCCGCGCCGAGCGCGAGCTGCTCGGCCCGCTGCGCGCCCGCGCCGACGTGGTGATGGACACCAGCGACCTGACCGGGGCGCAGCTGCGGCGGCGGATCGCCGAGGAGATGCTCGGCGGCGACGGCAGCGGCAAGCTGGCGCTGACCCTGCTCACCTTCGGCTTCAAGAACGGCCCGCCGCGCGACGCCGACCTCACCCTCGACGTCCGCTTCCTGCCCAATCCCCACTACGTCGACGAGCTGCGGCCGCTGACCGGGCTCGACGAGGAGGTGCGCGAGTACGTCGAGTCGGGGACCCAGGCGGGCGAGTTCTACGGCCGCCTGCTGCCGCTGCTCGAGTTCCTCGTCCCGGCCTACGTCGCCGAGGGCAAGAGCCACCTGACGATCGCGATCGGCTGCACCGGCGGCCGCCACCGCTCGGTGACCGTCGCCGACCGGATCCGCCGGGCGCTGGAGGGCCGCGACGACGTGGTCGTCCGGGTCAAGCACCGCGACGTCGAGCCTGACCGCAGCCGACGGCCGACGGGACTCGTAGACTCTCTCGGCTTTGTCGACTAGAATCGCGCTTTGCCGAGCCCGTCATCTCCATCCGCGGCCTGCGCAAGAGCTACGGCGACCTCGAGGCGGTGCGCGGCATCGACCTCGAGGTGCGAGCGCGGCGAGGTCTTCGCCTTCCTCGGGCCCAACGGCGCCGGCAAGACGACGACGGTCGAGATCCTCGAGGGCTACCGCGAGCGCGACGGCGGCGAGGTCGCGGTGCTGGGCGAGGACCCGCGAGCGGCCGGCCGCGCGCTGGCGCGAGCGGATCGGCATCGTCCTGCAGAGCTGCCGGCTGGACCCCTACCTGACCGTGCGCGAGTCGCTCGCGCTCTACGCCGGCTACTACCAGCGCGCCGCGTCCGATCGAGGAGACGATCGAGCTGGTCGGGCTGGCCGAGAAGGCCGACGCCCGCGCCGGCAGCGCTCTCCGGCGGCCAGCAGCGCCGCCTCGACGTCGGCCTGGCGCTGGTCGGCGACCCCGAGCTGCTCTTCCTCGACGAGCCGACGACCGGCTTCGACCCCTCGGCGCGGCGCCAGGCCTGGGAGGTGATCGCCGGCCTGCGCGAGCTCGGCAAGACGGTCTTCCTCACCACCCACTACATGGACGAGGCGCAGGCGCTCGCCGACCGGGTGGCGATGATCGCCGCGCGGCGAGATCGTCGCCCGCGGCACCCCCGAGGACCTCGGCCGACCGCGAGAGCCAGCCCGGCGACGGATCACGCTACCGCGAGCGACGGCGCGCGAGGTCGACGCTGGAGACGCACGACCCCGGTGGCGACGCTCAACGAGCTGACCGGCTGGGCGCTCGCGCGGGGCCTCGACCTCGAGGGCCTCGAGGTGAGCCGGCCGAGCCTCGAGGACGTCTACCTGGAGCTGACCGGAGCACGCGATGAGCAGCTGGGCCTCGTCCTGCACCAGTTCCGCTTCGACCAGAAGGTCTTCTGGCGCAACCCGGCCTCGGTCTTCTTCACGGTGATGTTCCCGGTCATCTTGCTGCTGATCTTCGCCACCGTCTTCGGCGACCAGACGGTCGACGTGCCGGCGGGATCAAGACGACCGACCTACTACGTGCCGGCGATCATCACCCTCGCGGTCGTCTCGGCGACGATGCAGTCGCTGGCGATGTCGCTGGTGATCGCCCGCGAGGACGGCCGGCTGAAGCGCGGCCGCGGCACGCCGATGCCGACCTGGGTCTTCATCGCCGGCCGGGTCGGCAACTCGATCGTCGTCGCGCTGCTGATGCTGGTGCTGATCGCGGCGCTCGGCCGCCTCGCTCTACGGCGTCGCGATCCCCTGGGAGCGCGCTGCCGGCGATCGCTCGTCACGCTCGTCGTCGGCGCCGCCGCGTTCTGCTGCCTCGGCATCGCGCTGACCGCGGCGATCCCGAGCCAGGACGCGGCGGCGCCGATCGTCAACGCCCTGCTGCTGCCGCTCTACTTCCTCTCCGGGGTCTTCATCCCCGACGACGAGCTCCCCGAGCGGCGTGATCCACTTCGCCGACGTCTTCCCGATCCGGCACTTCTTCCAGGCCTTCTTCGACGCCTACGTGCCCGGCGGCGGCGCCGGCCTCGACTGGGGCAACCTCGCGGTCGGTCGCCGCTCTGGGGCGTCGCGGGCCTGCTGCTCGCGGTGCGCTACTTCCGCTGGACCCCGCGCGGCGGCTGAGGCCACGCGGCCCGTATAGCCTCCCCGGCCCCGATGCTGCACCAGTCCTCTTGGAGGTCTCCGACCTCGAGCGGAGCGCGTCGTTCTACGACGCGCTGCTCGCGCCGCTTGGCTGGCGGCGCCACTTCGAGCAGGACGAGACGATCGGCTGGGGCATCGCCAAGCCGGTCTTCTTCATCTCCGCCCACCACGAGCCCAAGCCCGGCTTCGGCCTGCTCAGCTTCTCCGGGCTCGGGATCGTCGCCGTCAAGGCGGCCTGGGAGGCAGGGCGTGCGGGCGGGCGGCAACGGCGTCGGCGAGCCGGGCGAGCGCAGCTCCTACGGCTCCGGCTCCTACTCGGCGTTCCTGCAGGACCCGGACGGGTACGAAATCGAGGTCACGGTCGGCAGCGACTAGCCACTACAATCAGCCAAAACGACTCAGGAGGAAATGACTTCATGGCAGTGAAGGTCGGCATCAACGGCTTCGGCCGGATCGGGCGCAACCTCTTCCGCGCCGCCCACGCGGCGGGCGCCGACCTCGAGTTCGTCGCCGTCAACGACCTCACCGACGCCGGCACGCTCGCCCACCTGCTCAAGTACGACTCGATCCTCGGCCGCTTCCCGGGCGAGGTCGAGGCCGGCGAGGGCTCGATCTCGGTCGACGGCAAGCGAGATCAAGGTGCTCTCCGAGCGCGACCCGGCGGCGCTGCCCTGGGGCGACCTCGGCGTCGACGTCGTGATCGAGTCGACCGGCCTCTTCACCGCCCGCGACGACGCCGCCAAGCACCTCGAGGCGGGCGCCAAGAAGGTGATCATCTCGGCCCCGGCCAAGGAGCCCGACATCACCGTCGCGCTCGGCGTCAACTTCGACACGACTACGACCCCGACGAGCCACAACATCATCTCCAACGCCTCCTGCACGACCAACTGCCTGGCGCCGGTGGCGAAGGTGCTGCACGAGGCGTTCGGGATCGAGCAGGGCCTGATGACGACGATCCACGCCTACACCGCCGACCAGCGGCTGCAGGACATGCCGCACAAGGACCTGCGCCGGGCGCGCGCCGCGGCGCTCAACCTGATCCCGACCACGACCGGCGCCGCCAAGGCCGTCGGCCTGGTCCTGCCGGAGCTGAACGGCAAGCTGAACGGGTTCGCGATGCGGGCGCCGGTCGCGACCGGCTCGGTCGTCGACCTCGTCTGCACCCTCGCCGAGCCGACCGACGCCCGAGGAGATCAACGCCGCGGTCGAAGGCGGCCGCCGAGGGCCCGCTGAAGGGGATCCTCGCCTACACCGAGGACCCGATCGTCTCCACCGACATCGTCGGCGACCCGCACTCCTCGATCTTCGACGCCGGCCAGACGATGGTGATCGGCGAGGGCAAGATGGTCAAGGTCGTCGCCTGGTACGACAACGAGTGGGGCTACTCGAACCGCTGCGTCGAGCTGGCCGGCAAGGTCCTCTAGCCGAGCGCGGGGCGCGTGAGCTTCGCCAAGGCAAGCGTCCGCGACGCCGAGGTCGCGGGCAAGCGGGTGCTGGTGCGGGTCGACTTCAACGTGCCGCTCGACGGCGGGCGGGTCGCCGACGACACGCGGATCCGGGCGGCGCTGCCGACGATCGAGCTGCTCCGCGAGCGGGGCGCCGCGGTGTCCTCGTCTCCCACCTGGGCCGGCCGGAGGGCGAGGTCGATCCGGAGCTCTCGATGGCTCCGGTCGGCGAGCGGCTCGCCGAGCTGCTCGGCGCCGAGGTCGGCTGGCGCCGGCGTGGTCGGCGACGAGGTCGAGGCGGTGGCCGCGGAGCTCGAGCCCGGGCGACGTGCTGCTGCTCGAGAACACCCGCTTCGAGCCGGGGGAGACGGAGAACGACCCGGAGCTCGCCGAGGCGCTGGCCGCGTCTCGCCGACCTCTACGTCAACGACGCCTTCGGCGCCGCCCACCGGGCCCACGCCAGCACCGAGGGCGTCGCCCACCGCCTGCCCGCCTACGCGGGGCTGCTGCTCGAGCGCGAGGTGCGCGAGCTGACCGCGGTGCTCGAGCGCCGCAGCGGCCGCTGGTCGTCGTCCTCGGCGGCGCCAAGGTCACCGACAAGGTCGGCGTGATCGAGCGCTTCCTCGAGATCGCCGACCGGATCCTGATCGGCGGCGCGATGTGCTTCAGCTTCTTCCGCGCGCAGGGTATCGCGACCGGCGACTCGCTGGTCGAGGAGGAGGGGATGGAGCTCGCCGCCGAGGCGCTCGAGCGGGCCGAGGGCTCGGACTGCGAGCTGACGCTGCCGACCGACCTCGTCCTCGGGCGCGAGCTTCTCCGCCGACGACCGAGCGGCGCGAGATCGACGGCGTCGACGTGCCCGACGGGTTGATGGGCCTCGACATCGGCCCGCGGACCGCCGCCGCCTACGCGGAGGCGATCGGCGCCGCCGGCACCGTGTTCTGGAACGGGCCGATGGGCGCCTTCGAGCTGGCGCCGTTCGCGGCCGGCACCCGCGCCGTCGCCGAGGCGGTCGCCGCGGCGCCGGGGACGACCGTCGTCGGCGGCGGCGACTCGGTCGCCGCGCTGCACAGTTCGGGCTTGGCTGAGCAGGTGGACTGGCTGTCGACCGGAGGCGGAGCGTCCCTGGAGCTGATCGAGGGAAGGAAGCTGCCCGGGGTCGAGGCCTTGCAGCGATGCCTGAGCGCACCCCGCTAGATCGCGGCCAACTGGAAGATGCACAAGACGGTCGCCGAGGCGGCCGAGTTCTTCGACGCGCTGCTGCCGCGGATCGCCGCGACCCAGCACGACGTCGTCATCTGCCCGCCGTTCACGGCGCTGACCGCCGTGGTCGAGCGCGCGCTACGGCACGCGCGGTGCAGGTCGCCGCGCAGAACATGTACTTCGAGGAGTCCGGCGCCTTCACCGGCGAGGTCTCGGCGCCGATGCTGCTCGAGCCGACGTCGAGGCGGTCGTCCTCGGCCACTCCGAGCGCCGCCAGTACTTCGGCGAGACCGACGAGGCGCTGGCGCGCAAGGTGCCGGCGGCGCTGGCGGCCGGGCTGGAGCCGATCCTCTGCGTCGGCGAGAGCGAGGAGGCGCGCGACGCCGGCCAGACCGAGGGGGTGCTGGAGCGCCAGCTCCAGGCCGACCTGGCCGCGGTCGAGGCCGGCCGGACTCGCCGAGGTCGTCATCGCCTACGAGCCGATCTGGGCGATCGGCACCGGCCGCACGGCGACCCCCGAGCAGGCCCAGGAGGCCTGCGCCTTCATCCGCGACGTGCTGCGCGAGCGCGGCGCGGCCGGCCGACGCGGTGCGGATCCTCTACGGCGGCTCGGTCAAGCCCGCCAACGCCGCCGAGCTGCTGGCCAGCCCGACATCGACGGCGCCCTGGTCGGCGGCGCCGAGCCTCGACCCGGACGAATTCGCCGCGATCGTCGAGGCTGCCGGGTGAGCCGACCTGACCGGTTCCCTCGCTGGCGCTGGTCATCCTCGACGGCTGGGGCCTGGCCGAGCCCGGGCCCGGCAACGCGATCTCGCTGGCCGAGACGCCGGTCTTCGATCGGCTCTGGGAGCAGCTACCCGCACACCGAGCTCTCCGCCCAGGGCCGCGACGTCGGCCTTCCCGAGGGGCAGATGGGCAACTCCGAGGTCGGCCACCTCAACCTCGGCGCCGGCGCGATCGTCAAGCAGGACCTGGCGCGGATCGACGACGCGATCGCCGACGGCAGCTTCTTCGACAACGAGGCGCTGCTCGCCGCCTGCGACCGCGCCCGGCGCAGCCCGCGCGGCCGCCTGCACCTGCTCGGGCTCGTCTCCGACGGCGGCGTCCACTCCGGCTGGGAGCACATCGAGGCGACGATCGAGCTGGCCTCGCAGGAGGGCGTCCCCGACGTCGTCTTCCACGCCTTCACCGACGGCCGCGACACGCTGCCCCACGGCGGCCGCGAGCTACCTCGCCGAGCTCGAGCGCTGGCTGCGCCAGGCCGGCCGGATCGGCACGGTCGGCGGCCGCTACTACGCGATGGATCGCGACACCGCTGGGAGCGGACCAAGCTCGCCTACGACGCGATCGTCCACGCGCGCGGCCTGCAGGCGGCGAGCGCCGCCGAGGCGATCGCCGACTCCTACGAGCGCGAGGAGACCGACGAGTTCATCAAGCCGACCGTGATCGGCGACTACGACGGCGCCGCCGCGGGCGACGTCGTCATCTTCTTCAACTTCCGCCCCGACCGGATGCGGCAGATGACCCGCGCCCTCGCCGACCCCGGCTTCGACGAGTTCGCGCGCGGCGGCGGCCCGGTGCTCGACCTGACGACGATGACCGCAGTACCGCAAGGGCTGGCCCTACCCGGTCGCCTTCCCCGAGGCGCGCCCGAGCACGACGCTGGCCGAGGTGATCACCGAGGCCGGCGGCCGCCAGCTGCACGTCGCCGAGACCGAGAAGTACGCCCACGTCACCTACTTCTTCAACGGCGGCCGCGAGGCGGAGTGGGAGGGGGAGGAGCGGCGCCTGGTCGACTCGCCCCGCGACGTCCCGACCTACGACCACAAGCCCGAGATGAGCGCCCGCGCCGCCGCCGACGCCTTCGTCTCGCACTGGTCGGAGGGCGGCTACCGCTTCGGGATCATCAACTTCGCCAACCCCGACATGGTCGGCCACACCGGGGTCGATCCCGGCCGCGGTCACGCGCGGTCGAGGCGGTCGACGGCTGCCTCGGCGACGTGGTCGCCGCGGTCGAGGCGAGCGGCGGCGCCTGCATCATCACCGCCGACCACGGCAACTGCGAGCACATGCTCGAGCCCGACGGCTCGCCGAACACCGCCCACACGACCAACCCGGTGCCGCTGATCACCACCGCGCGGGGATCGAGCTGCGCGACGGCGGCATCCTCGCCGACGTCGCCCCGACGGCCCTCGACCTGCTCGGCATCGCGCAGCCCGAGGCGATGACCGGCAGTCGCTGTCGCCATGACGGTTGACCTCCCTGCGGGGTCAATGTCGACTCGGCTGAGACCGAGCCGGAGAGGCTGAGCTTCGAGATCGTGGCCCGCGACGGGCGGCGCGGGCCGGGGTGCTGCGGACGCCGCACGGGCCGGTCGAGACGCCTGCTTCGTCCCGCTCGCGACCCGAGGCTCGGTCAAGGGCTGCTGCCGCGCGAGGTCGCCGGAGCCGGCTACGAGATGGTCCTCGGCAACACCTACCACCTGTTCGTCTCGCCGGCGGCCGAGCGGATCGCCGGGCTCGGCGGCCTGCACGAGTTCATGGGCTGGGATCGGGCGATCATCACCGATTCCGGCGGTTTCCAGGTCTTCTCGCTCGCCCACGGCGGCGTCGCCGACGAGGTCAAGGGGACGGGGCGGCCCGGCGGCGACCACGGGTCGGTCGTCTCGATCGGCGAGGAGGGCGTGCGATTCCGCTCCTACATCGACGGGTCCGAGCAGTTCCTCTCGCCCGAGCGCTCGATGGAGGTCCAGGCGCAGCTCGGCTCCGACATCGCGCTCGTCTTCGACGAGTGCACGCCGTTCCGCGCCGACCGCGACTACACCGCCCGCTCGACCGAGCGGACCCACCGCTGGCTGGAGCGCTGCCTCGACTGGCACGCCGAGCACGGGCCCGCCGGCAGGCCGTGTTCGGGATCGTCCAGGGCGGCACCCACGAGGACCTGCGGCGCGAGTCGGCGGAGGCGGTCGCGGCGGCCGGCGTCGACGGGATCGCGATCGGCGGCACCCTCGGCCGGGACAAGGAGCAGATGCGCGAGGTGGTCGCGATGACCGCGCGATGCTGCCCGCGCGACGCGCCCAAGCACCTGCTCGGCATCGGCGAGGTCGACGACCTGCTCGACGGCATCGCCCTCGGGCTCGACAGCTTCGACTGCGCGGTCCCGACCCGCCTCGCCCGCCACGGCATGGCCCTCGTCCCCGCCCCGAGCGCCGCTTCCGCTACGACGTCCGCAAGGCGGCAACGAGGGCGACCGCGCGCCGATCGCCGCGGCTGCCCCTGCCCCGCCTGCCGCCACCACGACCGCGCCTACGTCCACTACCTCTCGCGGGCCGAGGAGCTGACCGGCGTGCGGCTGCTCTGCCTCCACAACCTCGTCTACACGCAGGAGCTGGTCGCCCCGCCCGCGAGGCGATCGTCGCCGGCGCTTCGCCCTACCCGCGCGATCATGGCCGGCGCCGCACCCTGGGAGGCCAGCTGCAGAGGCCGCTGGCGCCTCCGGCGCAGCGTCGCTCGCTCGACCGTGCCGCTGACCGCGGAGACGCCTGCACCTGCGGGCGGCCGCTCGCCGGACCCTCGCGCCGACCGCCCTATTCGGTGTTCTCCTTGACCAGTTCCTTGAGTTCTTCGACGACCTTGTCGACCGTGAACCCGCCGACGTCGGTGTTCTTGAGCCGGTCTTGTCGGTGGCGACGATCACGGCGGCGTCGGCCGCGGCGGCGATCAGCAGGAGCGCGACGGCCGCCATCACGAAGCGGGCGAAGCGGGAGAAGGCGCTGCGCTGCGCCGGCGCGGTGGCGCGATCGGCGCCGGCGGCGGCGGACCGGCGCGGTGCGGGCGCGCGCGCGGCCGGCGCGCGGCTCGGCGAGGCGGGGCGCGCTCGGTGCGCCGGCTGGTCGAGGCGGCGCGTGCGGTGCTCGCCGCCGAGCACCTGGGTCGGCGTCTCGCCCTCCTCGAGCGGCGGCGTCCGTCCTCGCCCGCAGGCCCAGCGCAGGCCGCCGGCCAGCTCGTCGGCGCTGACGTAGCGGCGCTCGGGTCGCCCTCCAGCGCCCGCAGGACGGCGCCGCCGAGGGCCTCGGGGATCTCGGTGTCGTAGCTGGTCGGCGGCAGCGGCCGCTCGTTCTGCTGGCGGATCGCCAGCTCGGCGAGGCTGTTGCCCTCGTACGGCAGGCGGCCGGTGAGCAACTGGTAGATGACGACGCCGAGCGAGTAGACGTCGGTGGTCGGGGTCGCCTCCTCGCCGCGCGACTGCTCCGGCGACAGGTAGGCGGCGGTGCCGACGACCGAGCCGACCTGGGTCAGCCGGGTCTGCTCGGCGGCGCGGGCGATCCCGAAGTCGGTGAGCTTGACCGTCATCGGCGGGCCGCCGGCGGGGCCGCCGATCACCATCAGGTTGCCGGGCTTGACGTCGCGGTGGATGATCCCGCGCCGGTGCGCGTAGTCGAGGCCGGCGCAGGCCTGGGCGGCGATCTCCACCGCGGTCGCCGGGTCGAGCGCGCCGTCGCGCTGCAGGAGCTGGGCGCCGGAGCGCCCCTCGACGAACTCCATGACGATGAAGTGGCGGCCGGCGTCGACGCCCGGTGTCGTAGACCTGGACGATGTTCGGGTGGACGAGCTTGGCGACCGCGAGCGCCTCGCGGCGGAAGCGGGCGACGAACTTCTCGTCGTCGGAGAGGTGCTCGGCGAGGACCTTGACGGCGACGGTGCGCTCGAGGACCCGGTCGGTCGCCCGGTAGACCGTCGACATCCCGCCCCTGCCGAGCCGGTCGCCGAGCTCGTAGCGGCCGGAGAGGGTCCGCCGCGCTCCCTCATTCGCTTTCCGCCGGGGCGCGCCCGGGCCGACGCCGCCGGACGGGGCTTCGTCGCGCTTCTTCGCTCGCCGCCGGCCGCTGCCTCGCCGCCTTGCCTTCGCCGTGGCGGCGGGTGGTGGTCGTCGGGCGGCGCCGTTTCCGGTTCGGGCTGTCGGGTTCTTCCTGCTTGGCTTCGGTTCCTTCTTCTTCGTCGCTTCTTCTTCTTCTTCGCGGTCTTCTTCTTCGCCTTCGGTCGGGCTTCGGCCGGGTCGATCGCTTCGCTGGTCGATTCTTCGCAGCTCGCGATCACTTCGTTCAGCTGCGCCGGCCCCTTGCTCGCAGCGCCCGCTTCAGCTTCGGGTCGACTCCGTCCAGCGCTTCGATCTGATCGCTCACCTGCTCGGCGCGCTTCGGCGCCGACGCAGTCGCCTTCGTCGGCGAGCTGCTTGACCGTGTCGAGGTTGGCGGTGATCTCGCGCGCCGTCTCGCCGGGCAGCAGCTTGGCGCTTCGCCGCCGCAGGAGCCGAGCGCCGAGCCGCGGCGACGGCGAGCGCGAGGGCAAGCAACGGTACGGGGCAGACGAGGCATCCGGCCGAGTCTAGAGAACGGCCTCGGGGGCGAGATTTACCCTGCAATGGCGTCATTGGCCGACGTGGAGGCGGCTGGCGAGGCGCTCCGGCAGGCCGGCGGCGTCGATCGACGCGGCGGCCCGCTCGATGTCGTAGCGGACGCGGTGAAAGGGGGCCGTCCCCTCGTCGGTGTCGAGCTCGAGCCAGGCCGCCCGCGGGTCGCCGTCGCGGGGCTGGCCGACGCTGCCCGGGTTGACCAGCCAGCTGCCGCGCGCCGAGGTCGAGCAGCGCGCCGTCGCCGGCCTGGGCGCCGCGGACCGTCCGCCGGCGTCGCTCGCGGCGGGCGGGCGAAGAAGAGGGAGACGTGCGAGTGGCCGATCAGCGCGACCCGCTCGGGCTGGACGTCGAGGCAGGCGTCCGCCTGCTCGGCCGAGAGGACGTACTCCCAGACCGGGTCGCGCGGCGAGGCGTGGAAGAGGGCGATGCCGTCGCGCCGTCCGGCCGGCTCCAGCTCGCGCAGCATCTCCAGGTGCGGTCGGCGACGTTGTCGCGCGTCCAGGCGACCGCCTCGGCGGCGGCCTCGGAGAAGGCGGAGGCGTCGAGCACGCCCAGCACCGCGAGGTCGTGGTTGCCGACCAGGCAGAGGGAGCAGCGTTCCCGCACCAGGTCGGCGCAGGCGTCGGGCTCGGCCCCGTAGCCGACCACGTCGCCGAGGCACCAGATCTCCTCGACGCCGGCCGCGTCGATCGCCGCGAGGACGGCCTCGAGGGCGGGCAGGTTGGCGTGGATGTCGCTGATCACGGCGACTCGCAAGGCTGCCAGCGTACCCTGGCGCGGTTGCGGTCCATACGATGGGACCGTGACCACGGCAGACTCGATCGCCGAGCTGCGCGCCGCCGTCGAGCGGGCGGCGCGCGCCGTGCGCGACGGCGAGCCGACCGGCCCGGAGCCGACCCTCGACCGGCCGCCGAAGCCCGAGCTGGGCGACTACAGCTCCAACGCCGCGATGCTGCTGGCCGCTCCGCTGGGCGAAGCGCCGCGCGAGGTGGCGGCGCGGCTCTGCGCCGAGCTGGAGGGCGAGCTGGGTGCCGCGGGCAGCCTTGCGCGGGTCGAGGTGGCTGGCCCCGGGTTCGTCAACCTGTTCATGTCGGACGACTGGTACCGGCGCGCGATGGCCCGCCTCGGCGCGGCCGGCGAGAGCCTCGGGCCGGCGCCGACCGAGCTCGCCGCAGCGCATCCTGGTGGAGTTCGTCTCCGCCAACCCGACCGGGCCGCTGCACGTCGGCGGCGGCCGCCACGCCGCCTACGGCGACTCGCTCGTCCGCCTGCTGGAGGCGGTCGGGCACGAGGTTGAGCGCGAGTTCTACGTCAACGACGCCGGCGGCCAGGTGCGAGCGCTTCGCCGCCTCGCTGGCGGCGCGGATCAGCGGCGGCGAGCCTCCCGAGGACGGCTACGAAGGGCCCTACGTCGACGGTCTCGCCGAGCGGCTGGCCGCGGAGGGAGTCGATCCGGCCGACCTCGAGGCGATCGGCCGGCGCGCCGTCGAGCTGGTCCTCGAGGGGGTGCGCTCGACCCTCGACCGGTTCGGCGCCCGCTTCGACAACTGGTTCTCCGAGCGCGACCTCTACGCGCGCGGAGAGGTCGAGGAGGCGCTCGCCCGCCTCGAGCAGCGCGGCCACACGTACAAGAGCGAAGGGGCGCTGTGGCTGCGCAGCACCGAGTTCGGCGACGACAAGGACCGGGTGCTGATCCGCGCCGGCGGCGAGCCGACCTACCTGGCGGCCGACGTCGCCTACCACCGCGACAAGCTGGATCGGGGCTTCGGCCGCCTGGTCGACGTGCTGGGCGCCGACCACCACGGCTACGCGCCGCGCATCCGATCGGCGGTCGCCGCCCTCGGCGCCGACCCGGACAGACTGGAGGCGCTGATCATGAACCTGGTCCATATCGTCGAAGCGGGCGAGCGGGCGCAGATGTCGAAGCGCAGCGGCGATTTCGTCTCGCTCGACGACCTGGTCGACGACATCGGCGTCGACGCGAGCCGCTGGTTCATGCTCTGGCGCAGCCACGACACCCCGGTCGACCTCGACCTGGAGCTGGCGCGGCGTGCGTCGGCTGACAACCCCGTCTACTACGTCCAGTACGCGCACGCGCGGATCGCCAGCATCCTGCGCAAGGCCGGGGGGGAGGCGGGGGAGGCCGGGGCGCCGACCCCCGGCACGGCGCTGGTGCCCGCCGAGCGGAACCTGGTCAAGCGGCTGCTGGAGTTCCCCGACGAGGTCCGCGAGGCGGCGGCGCGGCGCGCTCCGCACCGCATCTGCGCCTACTCGACCGCGGTCGCCGCCGACTTCCACGCCTTCTACCGCGACTGCCAGGTGGTCGGCGCCGAGGGCGAGGGGGTGGAGCGGTCGCGGCTCGGCCTCTGCCTGCTGGTCAAGCGGACGATCGCGGAGGCGCTGGGACTGCTCGGCATCGCCGCCCCCGAGCGGATGTGAGGGTCCTGGCGGAGATCCCGGCCCGCACCTCTCCCGACCTGCGGGCGGGGACTCTGCGCCGCTGCGATCTCGAGGCCTACGGCGACCTGCTGGACGGGCTCGGCGGCGCCCGTGCCGTGCTGGTGGCCGGGCACGGCGCGGGCAGGTGGGACGGCGCGGTCGGGCTGGCCGCCGCGGCCGCTGCGGCGGGAACCCGCACCGCGCTGCTCGAGTGCGAGCTGGCCCGGCCGGCGCTGGCCGAGGCGCTGGGGCTGGCGATCGCGCCGGGACTGCACGAGTACCTGCGCGGGACCGCCGACCCGGAGCGGATCCTCAAGCCGGTCGCCCTCGCCGGTCCCGGCTCGGCCGGGGCGAGCGAGCCGCTGGTCTGTGTGGTCGGCGGCCGTCCCACTTCCGAGGCCGCCGTGCTGCTCGGCTCGGAGCGCTTTCGCCACGCCGCCGCGAGCCTGCGCGACGCGTACGAGCTGCTGGTGATCGTCGCGCCCTCGCCGACACCCGACGACCCGGGCCCGCTCGCCGCCGCCGCGGCCGAGGCCGATACGGTCCTCGCCTGGCTCGACCGTGCCGGGTCGCCGTCGAACCTGCCGGTGCCGGTCACCGGCCTGGTGGTCCAGGCCGAGCCGGCTCAGAGGTCGTAGCGGGCGAGGTCGGCGTCGAGGCGCTCCGCGTCCTCCCCCTGTGGGCCAGGCGCAGCCGGCGGCGCCGATTCCGCCGGGCGCGCAGCCCGGCGCCAGCGCCGCAGGCCGAACGCCAGGCCGAGCGCCGCGGCGACGAAGGCGATCGCCGGGACCAGGTAGGCGGAGAGGTCGAAGCCCGAGCCGCCGGGCAGGGCCAGCACGGCGGAGCCGTACTGGGCAACCAGGGCGTCCTTGATCTCCGCCTTGCTCTTGCCGGCGGCGATCTGGCGCTCGACGAAGGCCCGCTCGCGCTGCGCTTGCGGCGATTCGGCGAGCTGCAGCAGGGTGCCGCAGATCGGGCACATCACCTCGTCTTCGATGTCCGGCAGGCTGGTCCGCGGCGTCGCCGCGAGCGCCGGGGCGGCGAGCAGGAGCGCTATCCCCAGCGCCACGAGCGAGGCGAGCCGCAGCCCTGGCGACTTTGTGGCGCATAGCGAAAGAAAGTCGCCAAGCGGGCTCATTGCGCGCCTTCGACGATCGGAACGACCTGGTGGTCGAGGATCTGCTCGTCAACCGGGCCGCGCCAGATGAAGGCCAGCTTGCCCTGCGGGTCGACGAGGAAGTTCTCGGGGACGCCGGTGGAGCCGAAGGCGGCGCTCCGCTCGTCGCCTACCGAGCGCAGCTGCGGGTAGCTGACCCTGAACTCGCGCAGGAAGGCGAGCGCGTCCTCGCTGTTGTCCTGCACGTCGATGCCGAGCACCCGCAGGTTGCGGCCCCGGTGGCGCCGCGCGAAGCGGTCCAGCAGCGGCGCCTCGCGGCGGCAGGGCGTGCACCAGGAGGCCCAGAGGTTGACCAGCACCCAGTGTCCGCGGTAATCGGCGATTTCCCCCTGCCCCGTGTCGCCGAGCACCGGCAGGGCCCGGTCGGGCACCGGGTCGCCGACCGCGAGGCTGGCCTCGCCCTTGCTCAGCAGGCCGAAGCCGAGCAGGCCGATCACGGCGAGCACGGCGAGGGTGGCGGCGAAGGCGCGGGCGCTCACAGCCCCGCGAAGGTTAGCCCTCGCCAACGCCCGGCCCGGCCGTCGGGTCCGCCTGCTGTACGGTGAGATTCGGCACATCGGCTCATGTTCTTCCTCTCATCCCATCCTGAGCCCGTTGCGGGCCGGCGGGTCTCTCGCCTGGCGATCGCGGCGGCGCTTGCGCTGGCGCTGGCGGCGGCGGCCGTCTGGCTGGCGCCGCTCCCGACGGCGACCGCGCGGTCGTTCAGCTTCGGGACCGGCGACGTGCCCGACCTGGCGCTCGACCGCGGCGGGACCGCGCATCTCGTCTGGGCCGGCGAATCGGGGGTGCTCTACTGCGGCATCATTCGCGGCGGGGAAGCCTGCGGGAAACCCCGGCGCCCTTTACGGGCGTGGGCTGACGAGCGGGGCGCCCGCACGTCCTGGTGGCCGGGCGTGGCCGGCTGGTCGTCAGCCTCGGCGACGGACCGTGCGCGGAATCGCGCCGGGCCTCGGCTACTGCACCTACGTGCGCCGCTCGCCCAATGACGGCGTGAGCTTCGATCCGCCGCAGGCGATCGCCGCGCCGGAAGGGCCGCCGAACCGCTGAGTCGGCCCGAACTCCTTCGGCGACGCCGTGTACGGGCCCGGAGAATCGATCTCCTACGCGAGCGCGACGAGCGCCGTCTTCTTCACCAACGCGCCGCTGACGGGCGGGATCGAGCATCGCTTCGCGCAGCTCGCCGAACCCCGAGCCCGGCGGGACCGGCGCCGTCCTCGGCCTGACCGGGACGACGCCGGTCGTCGCGTTCGCCGATACCGGCGAACCGCAGACGCTCTACTGGCAGGCCTACCGCGGCCCGGCCGGCCTCGACGAAGCGGCGGGCTGGACGCCTCCGCAGCCGATCGAGAGCGGTGTCCAGGTGATCGAAAACGACGCGATTGCGAGCGGCCCCGGGGGGCTGTTCGTGATGTACCAGCGCGGCTCCGGCGCGGGGTGCGCAGCGCCTCGTCGTGCGGCGCTTCACCGGCGGGGGATTCGGTCCGGCCACCCCGATCGGCGAACCGATTCGCTCCGGCGGCCGACCCGGTTCCCGCCGACCTCGCCGAGGACGCGCTCGGGGCGCCTGCACGCGGTCTGGATCGACTACCGCTCCAACCGCCTCCGCGCGGCGGCTTCGACGGCCGGCGGCGCCGTCTGGGGGAAGCCGCTCACGATCGCCTCCGGCAAGGCGATCGCCTCGATCGCGCAGCCGCTGTTTCCACGGCTCGACCTCGCCGCAGCCCCGGACGGCCTTGGCTACGCAGTCTGGACGGCCGGCGAAAGTCGGCATCGAGGCGAAGGCTTCGACCTCCGCGCGGCGCAGCTGGAACCGCCCGGCCCGCACGGCGCCTGTCGGCTGCCGAACTGTCTCATCCTCGGTGGCAGGCCAGCGCGTGCAAGCGGGAACAAGAGGTTCGAACTCCGGGTGCGGGTCGCGAGCTGCGCGCCGAAGAAGCTGAAGGCGGAGGCGAAGGTCGGGATCGCGCCGCGGCGCGGCTCGAAGGTGAGGGCGAGGCTGCGCAGGGTCGCGCTGCGGCTCGACGGCGGCAAGCGGCGGGAAGCCGGCGGGAGACCGCCCGCGGCGTCCTTCTCGTTCCCCCGGACGGCGCGCGGGGGCCGACACAGGCTGGTGGCGAAGCTGGCGCTGAGCGTGGCAAGCGGCCACGGTGGGGCGAAAACCAGGAAGCTGACCCTGAGCGAGGCCTTCGCCTCTTGTCCGTGAGAGAAAGGCCGGCGCGATCTGCCGCGTTGCTTGTCCCTAGAATGGCTTGGGAGTCAGGAATCCCAGCCACGCGGACGTAGCTCAGCTGGTAGAGCGCGAGCTTCCCAAGCTCGAGGTCGCGGGTTCGAGACCCGTCGTCCGCTTCTTTCACCGCTCTGTAGAGCCAAAATCTCGACGGTGGTTCTAAAGCCGTTCCGAACTTGGCTCTACAGCTCGAATCGCCTAGGCAGGCTTCTCGCTTGCACACCAAAACTACCGTCCGGCTCAGAGGGCTGCGCGGCCCTTCGGAGCAACTACCCCGTCGAGTGGGGGCCGGCAAGGCGTCGACCGATGCCGCCGCACGCCACACGGGAGCACGATGCGATCGAGGCACGACGCCTCCTTCTCGTCCAAAGCGGGAGTGGGGCTGTCTAGGTCTCAGCGGCGAAGATCCGCCACGGTCCGGGAACGCCCTTGAGCTCGTGCTCTCCGCGGTCGGTCAGTCTCTGGCCTGAGCCGACGACGAGGTCGCGGACGGTGCTGCTGACGAGCACCTCTCCGGGTCCGGCGAGGCCGCTGACGCGGGAGCCGATGTGGACCGCCAATCCGCCAACGTCGTCATCGGGGAGCAGCTCGCACTCGCCGGTGTGCAGACCAGCGCGAATCTCCAGGTCCAGGTCATGGACCCGGTCGCGGATCGCGGTCGCGCTGCTGATCGCGCGGCTCGGGCCATCGAATATTGCGAGCGCCCCGTCGCCGAGCGACTTCACGAAGCGCCCGCGGTGGCGTTCGACCTCCTCGCACACCAGGCTGTCATGGCGCTCGAGCAGCGACCGCCAGGCACCATCGCCAAGCTCTGCGGCACGCTCGGTCGAGCCGACGATGTCGGTGAAGAGCACCGTGGCCAGCACGCGATCACTGACGACCGGTCGCCGCGCGCCGGTGAGGAAGTGCTGGATCTCATCGGCGACCTCGTCCTCGTGGCCGATCCAGAAAGCCTCCTCCCCGGGAAGCTCGACGTAGCGGGCGTGCGGGATGTGCTCGGCGATGTAGCGCGAGTGGCGCTCATCAAGGTAGGGGTCCTTGTCAAGGCGCAGCACCAGCGTCGGGCACTGCACGCTGGGGAGCACGTCGCGCACATCCGTCTCGCCGATCATTTCTAGCGCGGCGGCCGCGGCGCCGGGACTCATCGCCAGGCGCTGCAGGCGCGCCATCGCGCGTCGCTGCCGTTCGTCCGGACCGGCGATCAGGGCGGCCAATGGGTTGTCGGGCGAGTCGGTACCCCAGGTCTCGACGATGGTCTGAACGAACTCGGCGCGCTCGTCGACGCTCGGCGCCCACTCGTACCCCGGTCCCTCAACCAGGCGGGGCTGCGGCGAGATCAGGACGAGCGCCCGCACCAGGTCCGGATGGGAGGCCGCGAACAGCGCCGTCAAGCCGCAGCCCTCGGCGTAGGAGATCAGCACCGGCTGCTCGGAGCCGACCGCCTCGATCACCGCCTTGACGTCATCGATCTCAGCCTCCAGCGGCGTCTTCCCGATGATCCCGTCGGACATCCCGCTCCCCCGCCTCTCGATCAGGGTCAGCCGGGAAAACGACGAGAGCCCCAAGTACAGGCGCGAGAAGGGCTCCAGCTCCCAGGACATCTCGATGTTCGACAGATACGCCGGGACCAGCACTACGTCGAGCGATGCCTCGCCGATGACCTGGTAGGCGATCTGCAGATCACCGCTGCGCGCGTAACGAGTCTCCGGAAGGTCCACCGGGCCACACGCTACCCGTGGCCCCCCTTCCGGAGCACAGCGGCATCTCCGCGCTCCCGCTCCGCCCGAAAAGCAGCTCTCCTGGCCTCGCTGAAGCGCCCCCTGGGGATCGTCTGGCTGGGGGCTTGCTGTCGTCGAGTTAGCGGAGTCCGCTCGACGGCTGCTAGCGGCATCGGTCCTGCGGAACCGCCTTGCTTGCGCAAGGTCGTGACGATGTGGGCTCCGAATTCGTCCAGACTGCGCGCCACTCGCGCGGATTGTTCTGTCAGAATCCCGCCTATGCGACGAAGGGAATCGTCTGAGCGGCTGGAGCGCCACATGGAGCGCGGCGAGGAGCTGATGGAGCTCAACCGTGTCGCCTTCGACCGCAACCTGGCCGCGTTCGACCGCAATACCCAGGCCTTCGAGCGAGTGATGGCGGCGCTGGACCGCTTTGAGCAGACGTCTGAGGAACAGCAGATCTTTATTCGCGACATCAACCGCAGGAACGAGGTTGTGACGCAGCAGATCGTCCGCGACCACCAGGAGTTCATGAAGGCGCTGAACGTGCGAGACGAGAAGGCCGAGCGCGACCGGGAGAAGGCCGAGCGCGACCGGGAGAAGGCGGATCGCAAGACCGACGAGATCCTGGTTGAGCTGAGGGACTTGCGGCAAGAGTCGAAGGCTCAGCGTCAGGCGCTCTTGGCCATGATCGATCGCCTGCCGCCCGCCGACGCCGCCTAGCGCACGCAAGCGACCGCCCGGAGGAAGGGACGGCGCCGGCCACGGAGTAAACGAGCGAACCGACAAGGCCGGGTTGCCGTCCCCTCTAAGCTTTGGGGCGCGACGCCGGTAGGCGACTACCGCCCCGCAAGGAGGGGATTCCGCTGGCACGTCCCACAGACTCGAACGAGCAACTCCTCTGCAGCTTCTGCGGCAAGTCGCAGCGCCAGGTCAAGAAGCTGATCGCCGGCCCCGGCGTCTACATCTGCGACGAGTGCATCGACCTCTGCAACGAGATCATCGACGAGGAGCTGACCGCGCCGCTCCGGCGGCGTCGAGCTGGAGAACCTGCCGAAGCCGCGGGAGATCCACGAGGTCCTGCAGGAGTACGTGGTCGGCCAGGAGGCGGCCAAGCGCGCCCTCTCGGTCGCCGTCTACAACCACTACAAGCGGGTCCAGATGGCGCAGCCGACGAGGACCGAGGTCGAGCTGCAGAAGTCGAACATCCTCCTGCTCGGGCCGACCGGCTGCGGCAAGACGCTGCTCGCCCAGACCCTGGCCCGCATCCTCAACGTCCCCTTCGCGATCGCCGACGCGACCGCGCTGACCGAGGCCGGCTACGTCGGCGAGGACGTCGAGAACATCCTCCTGAAGCTGATCCAGGCCGCCGACTACGACGTCAAGAAGGCCGAAACGGGGATCATCTACATCGACGAGATCGACAAGATCGCGCGCAAAGCCGACAACCCGTCGATCACCCGCGACGTCTCCGGCGAAGGCGTGCAGCAGGCGCTGCTGAAGATCCTCGAGGGGACGACCGCCTCGGTGCCGCCGCAGGGCGGGCGCAAGCACCCCCACCAGGAGTTCCTCACGATCGACACGACCAACATCCTCTTCGT